>NZ_JBQFWY010000012.1:0-79721 GCF_056540565.1 Ruegeria sp. AM9 | reverse complement strand
CGAAAACAACACTGGCCTCGATCGCGGTGCTGAACATGGACGATGCAGGCGATATCGCACCGGCAGCGGCAATGGGAATGATGATCTTCTATACCAACGCCGCAGCACGCATCCTGCACCTCATCGCCTCAAAGGGGATCCTCAAAAAAACCCAAGCATGGAGAGCAAGATGACCCACTTGTCCCAAATGAGCAAACTGCAGACCAATGCATCAAGGGTCAATTCGTCTATCGGCAAACGTAAGTTGAGCTTTGAGATTTTCGTCCGTAACGGGTTCTCTGCGCTGGAGGTGTCCTCTGTCACCAGTGTGCTGAAACTGGCAGATACGCTGTCCAAAGATGTGTCCCTGAACTGGACAATCGCATCCGACACACCTGGGCTGATTGCCAGTGACTGTGAGCTTGCCGTGCGGGCCGGGCCAGCCACTAAGGCGAGCTTATTGCCAGATTGCCTGATCGTTGTTGGGGGTATGTCTTGCGGCGACAGTGTTTGGATGCAGCGGGTCAGGGCGATGCAGAAATGCAGAAAGCCCGTCTATCTGCTGTCGGAAGCCGCTACAGCCTTCATCAAGGCATGTGCACCTTTCGAAGGGCCAATTACGACGCATTGGAAAGATGCTTACTCACTGCATATGCAAGGTGACTTTCCCACGCTTACGAAAAGCCTTGCTGAAGAGAACGCTGGCATAACAACATGTGCGGGCTCTGGGCATACCGTCGAACTGATGCTGAGAGCGCTTTCGGAAGTTCTTGGCGCGCAGGATTTGGCTGAACTTGCAAGTTTGCTGGTCCTTGAGCGCGCCCGAAGCGCTGGCCTTGAACAACCTCTTGGCGCCAGTTCCACAAGAAATTTTCTGGATGCGCATTTGTCGCGTGTCATCTCAATTATGGAAGCCTCCATAGAAGAACCAAGGCTAATGGCCGATATCGCGCAGGAAGTGGGGCTGTCGGTTCGCCAACTTGAGAGAAAATTTGCCTGCCAGCTTGGGACGACGCCAGCAAAACACTATCGCCTCTTGCGTCTCAAACGTGCCCGAAGTTTGGTGCTTGATACAGAGCTTTCAGCAAGAGAAATTGCGACCGCGAGTGGTTTCGAAAGCTATTCGCATTTCAACAAAATTTACATTCAGGAATATGGGGAATCTATCCGGCAATCCAGGCGCAACCTGCACGGTGTCAGCGAATGACGGATTTGACGCCTGACCTGTTCCGCTACAATGGCTGGAAGACGGGAATTTGTATTGGGGCGAAGTCTGATCGCTGCTTTATCGGCGGTCCGAGAGCGTGATCTGCTACTCAACATTCCGCCAAGTGGGAATGGCGTTTTCACATTCTGTCAGCATGTTGGATTAGTCTGCGTCGCAGATACCAGTTGGAATCACGCTCATGGCTCGACCTATGAACCAGGTCGGGGTATCGCCTTCTGACCACGGTGAGTATTTGTTCATCACCTGCGAAAAGGCTTCGCTTTGCAGAAAGCGATCCAGCCATGCTATTAAATTCGGCCACTCCTGTGCATCAAACCACGCCCGGTCTATATGGGCAAATTGGCGCACAAATGGCAGAAGCGCCAGATCGGCAAGGGTGGGGCGATCCCCGAAAAGCCAAGGCTGCCCGGTCAGCCGTTCTTCGAGGTTCAGCAGGTAGCTTGCCGCCCTGTTACGCTCTGTATTGGCGTCCAGTTCCGGGTATCGCGTGGCGTATTTTGTGTGATCCAATGCAGCCTTGAATGGACCATCATTTGCCTCGATCAGGTCCCAGCCTTCACGCGGCATGTCCAACAACCGCTGCGGGTCGTTATGTTCGAGCGCCCAGATCATGATGTCCAGGCTTTCGTCAACAACGTGGTCGGGCAGGCGAAGCGCCGGCACTGTTCCGGATGGTGATGTCTGCAGGAAAGCCTTTGGTTTGTCCCGCAAGAGAACTTCACGCAACTCGACTTTGACACCTGAGCTCACCAATGCGAGGCGTGCCCTTATTGCATATGGGCAGCGGCGGAACGTCCATAAGATCGGGTGATGAGCCATAAGTGGAATTATCTGAAATCCGCCAATAGGGTCAAACCTTTCATTTCTTGATGACGTTTTGAGCCATCCCATGGATCGGCGTTTATGTATCTGCAAAACGACTTATTGAGGTCCGGGTATGGACGCTCAATTTGACGGCAAAGTCGCGCCGCAATCCAATTTGTGCTAGTATGGTTTCGATTTCAGCGGACGAATTTACCATGTTAGCGCGCCAACTGCTCCTAGGCTTTTGTGGATCGTGGAAGCACCTGAGTTTCGTTTTGGTGTTCGGATTGGGTGCGGCGCTTGCTGAAATGTCTCATGCAAAACGCGTGGCCCTCGTGATCGGAAACGCACAATATGAGCATGTATCGAATATTCCGAACTCGGCAAACGACGCCAACGACATTGCCGCCGCTCTTGCGCGGATCGGCTTTGAGGTCACCGCAAGAAACGATCTCGACTACCGCGAAATGCGGCTGACATTAAGGGATTTCTCTGAGGAAATGGCCGATGCCGAGATGGCCATGGTCTATTTTGCGGGCCATGGGATCGAAATCGACAACACAAATTACCTGATACCGACAAATGCCGAACTCAGGAGTGACAAGGATGTAGAATTTGAGGCAATCCGGCTTGAGACGGTTCTGAATGCTGTATCGACCGCGAAAGGTCTGAAGCTTGTGATTGTTGATGCCTGCCGGAACAATCCGTTTGTGTCGGATATGGTTCGAACCACCGCAACCCGGTCGATCGGACAAGGGCTGGGCCGTATCGATCCCAGCGGTGTTCTTGTGGGCTATTCGGCGCGTGGCGGGACTTTGGCGCTGGACGGGGACGGTCGAAACAGCCCTTACGCACAAGCCTTTCTCGAGCACATCGAGGTTCCCGCGCCCATTCGATCCCTTGGTGTGCCGATTTCAGGCGGAACAAAAATCACGTCGCTAGGGGGGGCGGGGTTTTCCTTTTCGCCGGCGGCCAGCGCTATCCCGTCGGCAATCAGCGGGTAGACCATTGAAAGGAATAAAGCAGTTACTGAAACTCTGATCCACGACACATGAAGCCTCGCGAAGTAAACAATTAAGCCAAACATTGATGTCTCAGCGTAGGCTCGAATCCTATCGGAGTCCAGTTCGGCCCCGGCAAACCGTTACTCCTACAATCGGTACGGCAAGTGCAACTTTGGCATGCCGGGTCACAGCGCCGTTCGGTCGTCCGGTGCTTCTGGTGGGATGCGCAGGTATAGACGCAACAACCACTCGCGCACCGTGTCCGGTATTTTGCCGCTGCCGATCAAAACATCCTCGAACAAGCTTTCCGCGGAATGCACCCCCAGTCTCCGATAGGCTTCGAATTGATGCTCGTCAAAGAACTGATCAAGGGTGGATTGGTTCGGAAAGGCCGGGTTGGCGTCTTGATATGCTTGAATAAGTGCGGGTTCGTTCCCCGTGACAGCAGTCTTGATGTAGAGCATGACTGCCTTGCACCCGTCGGGGTTGATGAGATCGGGATAGATAACATCGCACATGATCCCATGAGCCGGAGCTAATCCGGTATCAGGATCAACGCGCAGGTCGTCAAGTTTGGGTTCGATGCGAATGCCAAAGTCAATTCTCGCGTGCCGCGCAAGGGTGAGCAACGTATCGAATTTGCCGTTTGGATCGGCACTCGCATCGATGGCGACGATAAATCGGCAGCGCCGCCGCAAGAGTTCGTAGACGCCCGAATTCTCCAGATGTGCGCCATCTGTCAGCATTACCCAGGGTTCGTCGGCATCCATCCGGTACGCGAACATTTCGCGCAGCAATTGCCAAGCACCGGGTACTTTACGAAACCCTTTGTAGGTCAGATGTGGATTGAGCACCCAGAAGCCCAGCCGCACATTGAGAAAAGACAAAAGGGCCCGCGCGGCTGAGATGCTGAGAAGTCCCATTTGTGGTGCAACGGCAGCACCGGAAATCGCAACAGCTGTTGCCAGATCAAGCGTTTCGTTCCGCGAAACCCATTTAGGCGTCTCGGTGTACCGCGTGACAGGCGAGCCGCAAAAGCGCCGCGAGAACAAAAAGAAATCCCCTTTGCGTTCACGTAGTTCGGGCAGTTTGCTCGAGGGCAAGTTCACCACTGCATTCATAAGCAAATATGGGGCTTTGCCCTGTGGGTCGATCTCTGAGATGGGAATATTGTTCCTGTTTTCGCCGGACCGCGCGTGCATGAGTTGCGAAACACTTGCCTTCCACCTTGCGGCAACGGCCTTGATGCCTTTTGCGTCTGGCTCGCGTGTCGCTGTCCGGTCATCCGGTTCCGGCAGTTGTACAAAGGTCCGTCGCAGCCCTTCCCGGTAAAGCCAATGGGGGCCTGTCCAATTTATGTCCACGCGGAACATTGCTGTGGCGACCAAAACAGAGGTCAGAACAACCGCGGCGCCGGTATACGTAACGCCTGCCAGAATGGGATGGGTTGAGTTTGAAAACAGCGGACCGGTAGTGCCGCTGAAAGAATAGAGCCAAAACCCGAACAGTATCGAGAGCAGCGGAATCGAAATAGCCGCTAGCGTCAACGCGATATTGTTTCCGACGCGACGAACCCAGACCGTTCCTATCATCGGCAATAAGCGCGAAAACAAGGGAAGCCCGGCAGAAATAATGGCGGCCGTAGCAACCGGGGTGATATTGGATTGGGTTTCGCCACCGGCGGTGTAGAGCTTTTCGTAGCCCCAGAGCAGAAGCGCGCCTAGAAGGAAGCCACCTGCAAGGCCCCACAGCCCCCAGAGCAAGAAATGCCGCAACCTCAACCAATCTCGATTCACCCAAGCGTATACAGCGAGCGCGGCAACCGCGAAGACCAAGGAAATCCAATGCGCGTTTTCCCAGACGTTCCCGATTTTCACGCCGAAAATCGTCAAGGGATTGACGAAAAACAAGAGCATCGTCAGCGCGGCAACGATTGCGGCGGGCACCGTCCAGTTCAGGATCATGCCGGCAAGCAGGGTCAGGGCCTGAGGAAGCGTTTTGCGCAAGCTGCCTGCATCCAGATAAGCGGCGCGACGGCGAAGGTACTGGATCGCTTCGGCGTCCGGCCCGTTAGGGGCGGCAACGTCCTCTTGAGATCCATCCGCAATGCGGCGTACCAGGAAAGACCCGGTGTATCCGCCACCTGATACTGTGGAGAGGAGATCAAACTGTGTCAGAAGCTTCTTGTCCGCAAGCACCTGTGCGATGCCGAGACAAAAACTGGCAGAACGGATGCCTCCTCCGGAGAATGCCAGACCTGCGGCATCGCTAAGGCCGGTGTCGCTGGTGCTCTGAGCCGCTTCACCGGGTGGGTGCGAAGTGTTTTGCAACGCGCGCCGCTTTGCAATTTCCTCGGCCTCAGCAGCATTGATCTGGCGTCTGTCCGCGTCTTGCATATGCCCGTCTGCTGGAATGCCGAATTCAAGCTTACCTCCGAATGTATCGGGTTTAGTTAAGGCGCCGGTTTTGCGCCTTTTCCCCTGCTCTGCCACGTCTTGCGTGTCGCGGGACTCTGCATCCGGAGGTCCGTAGGCCATTTCATTCAGGCTGACGACGAGCTTGCGCAGCTCCTCTTGCACCTGCATCAAATCGCGGCGAAACGCTACGGCGCCATCGCGTGTCTTCAGCTCACCAGCAAGCGACAACCTGTGCCACTTGGCTGTCATCCAGCGCAAATCTTGGTTTAACTTCGGGATCACTTCATCCGCGAACTTCTGGCATCCTGGATGAGCGCACATGGTGCGCCGCGCGATCCCGAACAGGTCGCGAAGGCTGATCAGAGCGGTTTGCATATCACCGTGTTGAAAGGGCAGGTGTTGCGAGGCAATCCGGGTGCGCAATTCTATGACAAATACATGGGCGGCCCGTGCATTTGGGTCCTTGCTATTGAATTTTTGTGCCATGAGAGAATGCCTTAGCTGAAAATACGCACTGAGATTAAGCCATGCAGGCTCAGGTATTTCAATGATTGACAATTAATCGCGGAAAATGAGCAGTCATAACCCGGTCGATTTTCAAAGGGGTTCAGCGAAAACTCTAAACACGGCTGAAATGGCGTGTAAACGTGCGATAATATGTTCTATGCGGCGCGAAACCTTCGTTTTTCGTCACTTTAGGACATCAGTGTCAAAGGCGAAAAAATCGATTGCGCATCAGCTTCTGAATGTAGTGATATCAATAGATTTGCCAAATGGATGTGCTTTGACAGCCCGGAATTCCCCTGAGTTTGCAGGCTTTCAAACCCCGCAAGCCGCATCGAGATCATCAAAAATAACACAATGATCGCCGGGTCCGGTCCTAGAATTGTAATCGCTTTAACTTGACCGGCCCCTGTCAGATGCCTCTAATTGCACTAATCGTTTTGTCTATTACCCAAGATTGTCACGGAGCACATATTGGCAGAACACAACACCGAAATTGATTTGGACGTCTTCATCAGTTACAGCCACGGCTCGCGCGACAGTGTTTGGGCGCGTAAATTGGCCAAGGCGCTGAAGTTGCTCAATCTGAAGGTGTTCATCGACGAAGTCGACCTGCCAACCAGAACAGAGCGCGGTCTTGACGACGAAATCCAGAACGCCCTGAAGAGATGTCGGCTCGTGCTGATGTGTGTCGGGGAACCAGGTGAAGGGTCGGAACCCGGGGCGGTTCCGGTGTTGGGTCCTTATCAGCGTCAGGAGATCGAGTTCGTGCGCTCACTGCGCGCAGCTTTCAGCGGGGCGACCAAGCTGCCGCTGGCGGAAACCATGTGCTTGGGGAACAATATCACCCGCGATACGTTGCCCGATGACTGGGATGGTTGGCTGCGCCAAGGTCTGATCTATAGCTTCCCTCAGCGCGATGGTATGCCGTCAGTGCGGGAAATAGCGCTTGCGATACGACGGGTCACGGCCGGGGACGCGCTGCCTGACCGGGATCAGGATTTTTCGGAACCCGAGTCTTCGGCAACTGTGGCCTTGGCCCAAAACGCCGTCGATGCAGCCAAGATGCTTGCCGCAGACATTCGCCGCGGCGGCCTTGCCATCTTTGTCGGCCCGGTTTGGCCCGACCGCAAGCTTGCCTCTGTATTCGACCCGCGCGAATTGGCCGAAGAATTGCTTGGAAAATGCGGAATTGACAGCGGAGCGGTCGTCTCGCTTGATCGGGCTGCGACCTTGTTCAGCATCTACAAGCGGCTTGAGCAGCGGGACGCCAGTCCGCAGGAAGATATCCGGGACCTGATTAGAGAAAAGGTCGCTTTACGAGCGCCGACCGACTATGTCGCCATCTGCAATCGGATGCGAACATTGCTTGATGATTACAAAGAGCAAGGTGGTTCGGCGAAAGCCACGATACTGGCGACGAGCAACACCGACAGCCTTCTGGAGCGGCAGCTTGTCTTGTCGCAGGTTCCTTTCGTGCTGGTGTCGCCGATCGCCGATGGTACATGGCGGCAGACGCATTTCAACGTGATGCGCGATGATGACTATTTCCGCCTCGACAACAAGCTTTCGGGGCTCGAAGACGATCATCTGTTTTTCAGCCGCGAGTATTTCGAAGCCAAGAAGGAGCAGACAGAGCGCCCCTTCAACTTGATTGCCGTCACGGCCCCGAACACGCCGGCGGAGCGCAAGGACATGAAACACTTTGACAAATACCGCGGCAACATGGATCCGCAACAAGAAGAATTCGAAGATGAACAGCTGTGGCGTTTCTGCGAAATCGACAGGATGGTTCGCGAACACGTCGAGACCTCCTCGGTGATCGTCGATGCTGGCAGCGCGACAGAATTCGGTCCGGTGCATGATTGGTGCTTCAAGAACCGTGTGCCGATCGTTTTGAAGCTATTCGGCTGTGTGCATGAACAAAGCGACGATGTCGGATTTGACATAGGCCGCACGCTCAAGATGGTTCGCTCGGCGAACTGGCTGCCAAATCAGATTGAAGACAAACTCTTAAACGCGGGCACGGTTCTGGTCGGTTATTCAATGGCGGATCCCAGCCTTCTGCACTCTGTCATGCTGCGATGGGAACGCGACACCATGGGACCTTGGCGTTACCTGATTTCTGCCGCGAGCCAGATGGAGAAAGACGACACCAATTCTGAACACGCACGCGACGCGACGCGCCCCTCGGGGGACCCGTACGACCTTGTCGACAAAAAGTTGGGCGCGAAACTTGACAGTGGTTACCTGGATTTTCGCTTTCCTCAATTGCGGGTTGTGAGCGGTGCTCGACCGGACGCGTTCTTTGCGGAACTCTACCGTCACGGGCTGGTGGATTGACGTGACCGCCGAGACACCGAGCATATCGCCCTATCGCGGCCTGCGATCCTATCGGTTGGAAGACAGCGAACTGTTCTTTGGCCGAGAGAGCGACGTTCTGGAAATTCGGGCCCTGATTTCGCTCAACCGGCTTTCGATCCTGCATGCGCCGTCGGGCGTTGGGAAGTCGTCGTTGCTGCAGGCGGGGCTGACCCGCGCGCTGGAAGAGGAAGGTGGCGTGCTGATCATCTGCCGGCCGGACAAGGACCCGGGTCTTGAGGTGCGCCGGGCGACACTGGCCCGATTGCTGCCGTCTCCGAATGCCGAAGCGGCTGCGATTGGTCACATCGTGCAGGAACTAGCAGGGGCAACCCCGTCCGATACGTTGGCCAGCATCCAGCGGCGCTATCGAAAGCAGCCTTTGCACGAACGCCTGGGATTGTCTCTGACCGGACATATCGAACGCAACGCCGCGTTTCTTCCGGACGGACCGCCGAGCACACCGCTAGTGTCGCGCTATCTGGCGCTTCGCAACGGAAATCCTCATTTGGCCCAGTATATCCAACTACTCGCTGTTCATTGCGGGCTGACCTTCGACAACAGGGCACCCGATACTCGGGCGAAAGCCCTGCAGGTATTGGCAGAGACACCCGTGTCCGAGCTGATTTCGACGCTTGAAGCGCCTGAGCTCAACACCATTCATCAGCGCCTTTTGGACAGGCTGCGCACGATGGGCGATAGCCTTTCCGAGTTCTTTCGGGTTGTCGATCTCTATTTCTCGCCGGAAGGCGGTGTGCATCGGGTGTTCCTGGTGATCGACCAGTTCGAGGAATTCTTCACCCGTTTCGGAGATTCTGACCGATCAGGCGTTTATGACTACCGCGTCAGAGACCGCTTTTTCCGCGACCTCGCGCAGGTGATCAACGTTTCACCCGGCGAAGGTGAGCCGCTGCACGTGCTGTTTTCCCTGCGCGACGAGTATCTGGGGCGGTTGGACGATATCGAAGCTTTTCAAGACAGCACCAAGGCCCGGCCGCGGTACCGTCTGTCAACACTCACTCCGCGTTCACTGCAGGGTGTCGTTGCAATGCCAGCGCGCGCCTTTGGCTATGGCTACGACAGTGACGTCATCAAAGCGATGAGTGATGTTCTGGTCGAAGAAGAAAAATACGTTGAACCAAGCCAGGTTCAAATCGTTTGCACGCGCATCTGGGAGGAGTGCGGCCAAACCCTGTTCCAGCAGAGCTGCGTTGATGCTGACGAGGCAGGGATGGAAGAACCTAACTTGCACGCCTTCGCGACGAAGAACCTGGTCGTCATGGACGACATTAACAGGCTGGATGGCATCGAGAGCATTCTGGACAATCACGTGAAAGACTTCTTCGCCGGACTTGAAAGCGAGCTTCTGCAAATCGAGGCGTTCGATATGCTCGCCAGGCTGGATACAGGCGAGCGGCGGCGAAAGATCGAACTCAAGGAAAACCTGATCGCGCAGCCCCCTCGCTCGCCACAGCGCCGCGAAGAGTTGCTACGCCGCCTGCAGGACGCTTCCATTGTGCGGGTGGAACGGCGGCGTGGCGGGGACCAGGTTGAAATCGTGCACGAACGCCTGTTGTCACCGATTCACGATGCTGCCGAAGCCGCCAGACGCCTCGAGCCGCGATGGGAAGTCCTTGGCCGGGCGCTACAACGGCTTTCGGGCGGGGTCGGCGAATTTGTGCATCCCTGGCGACCATCCCTGACCGACGAACAGGTCGACGCCGTCTACTGGTACCGCGAGATGCTGGACAACGAGGAAGTCACCGATTGGCTTGCGGACCGGATGTTCCTTGAGACGACGCTTTCGAACAGCGATGCGTCCGAAGGTCCGGATCGGCTTGGGTATTGGGCCGGCAAATCCAAAGACCGTCGACACTCAGGCACACTGGATGGTCAGGATATTGGGATACTGGTCAAAAAGGGTAGTTTCGATGACCCCGATCTCATCACATCCGATACCCTTCGTGAATTGGCAGAACTGGTAGATGAAGCGCCGTTGGAGATGGTCTTGAGAAGCCTCTTCTTTGACAGCGATCCCGAGTATTTTTCGAAAGTCCTACAGGAGGTAAAGCAATGACCACGAGTCAGATTTCCCGGCTGCTGGATCGCCTGCTGTCGGGCACGATTTTCGAAGAGCTCTCGAAAAGGCAACAACTGAACTACCTGATCGCATGCGAACACCTGGACGAGGTTACCCGAGCCGAGAAACTTGAACAGATAACGGATCTGCCGACGGCGGATCCAAGCGCCCGCGCGCGGGCTGCGTTGGCAATGTGCCAAATTCCAACTTCCGACAAAAAGCGTTCGTGGTCACGTTTTCTCGATCTGGCCTTTTCGCAGGACAAGGCGGTACAAGAGGCTACCCTTGCGGAGGCAAGCGCGCAGTGGACTCGGGACGACAGCTGGCTGCGGCAAGCGGTGCCGGGCCTTGCCACGGAAATCGACGACAAGCGCCTGTGGCAGCTGATCGGGCGGTTGAAGCGCGATTCCGGCAGGTCGCCTGACAGGCTGGACAACGTTCCGTTGGCAAAACGGGTCAAGCTGGCGGCCATTATGGGCGCACTTTCGATTTCGGGCATACGTAAGCTGGCTACTGCCTCCCTGACGGCAGCTGCTGCGCTTGCCATGGCCATGGTCCTGTCGGTGCCGTTCAACCTTGGCGTCGTGGATCCCTCGGACCTGCTGGCTGCGCCTTTCCTGGTCTACTTCACGGCGCTCCTGACCACTTGGGGCGCGCTGGCGCTGTTTGCACCGGCCCATGCCTCTCCGGATCGGTTGGCTGCCCTGCCGGGTCAGACCGCCGTTGCTTTGTTATTCGGCCTTTTGGTTGGCGTCTTCTGTTTTCTCGTCACCCAAGCGTTAATGGAGGACGGCGCCCAGCACATCTTCCGCAAAGGTTTCTGGCAGGGACTGGGGCTCTTGACCCTTGGCCTCGGCATAGTACGTCCCGCTACACTTGTGGCATACGGGCTGTCCGCCCACCGTGCAGTGCGCGTGCTGCTTCAGATCGTGATCGGGATCGCGCCCTCGGTTTTCATCTTCCTCGCTGTCGTGATCCTGCATAGAGACGACGGCAGGGTTCTGGAAATCGCGACACTTGCCCTGGGACTTCCCGTGTCGCTGTCCCTGGCGATCGCATTCTCGATAATCGATAACGTCGATCCGGATGCGGCGGCCGTAGACAGCTCGTTTGCACGTTGGCCAATCGCTTGTTTCTTGGTTGCACTGGGGCTTGCCGGGGTGGCTTCGGTGAGGCCGGCCGTCACAGACCGCGACGAGTTGTTCGACGACTCGTTTAGCGAAGACTTCCTATTCGATCCCAGACATAGCGAATGGCTGCAGCTGTTGCCGGTCAGCGAAATCAGGCGGATAAACATTGGTGTTCAGCAATCGGTGAACATTCAACCCGCCGGCGAAGGTAGTGGCCATACCCTTGCGATTCTGTCAGTGGATCGCCCGGACCAATCCGTCGCGCCCAGGGTGCAGGGTTCGGCGACACCAGGCGGATTCGGTATCTTTGACCTGACACCGGGACAATACGATATCTGCGTGCGGCCATCCGGACGCAACGAGGCGTGTACCACGAATTCGACTGAAACTGAAACCGTGCCGGCCCGCGTATTTGCCGAAGGCCTCACCTCTCACATTGCCGACAAGGCGCCAGCTTGGCCTCGGGAGCTCATAACCCAGCAGCTTTTACATGTTGAAAGCATCGCCACGCCCACCGGTTACCTGCGGGTCAGAATTGAGGATCCCGGTGATAATGATGATCGGCAGAGTACAGTCGAGGCATTCGATGCGCTGGCCGCGAGCCTGTCGCCTGAGGGCAGCTCGGATTTCCTGCTGGCCACCGCTGATACTGTGCTGCCGGTCGTCATTGGTAGCGAGGGCGAACCGCTGAGCGTGCGGCGGGGCAGCCTTGTTTTCTGGCCACAGAACGGCAACTCGTTGGCGATCGTCAGCGGTCTGGTGGGCACCGGGCGGCCCGATCAAGTTGTGTATCGCCTGCAGCCAAACGCCGAGCCCCCGGCGTCATTGGTCGGATTTCCAGCAGAAGAGGTGACGCGCGAGCAGGTCAGCAAGTTGCGGGTTTACATGGAGTTAACCCAGAGAGTCAGGGACCGCCTTGAGTCACACGACCTGATGATTGCAGCGCTGGACAAGCCCGAGGCTTTTGCGGATATCAAGGCCGTATTTACCGGCCGTAACCCCTGGCCAGAGAAGGTATTCTTCGAGTCCGGCACAAACGGTTCGTTTGGGATTTTCGAAGTGATGGAGGTTGACGACCAATCCGGCGTTGCGCGCGCGCGCTTGGTGAATGGGTGGACTGCGCAGCCAAGCCTCAACTTCTGCTACCGCATTCCGGATATTCAGCGCGGCGCCGTACCGATTAAGGATGAGGAGTTCTGGAATACGCGGGTCGACGACCTGAGTTCCGCCACGGGGGTGCCGACCATACAGCCGAATTATGAGAAGGGAAAGAGTGCCGAAGACTGTGCTGAAATTGACGCCGAAGCCTTTTCGCCGGTCATCAGAGGCATTCCGCTTGCCCAACCGCTCCTGTTTCGAAAGCCGGTTGAGGGGGACTTGCGATTGGCCGCGCGTATACCTGACAACGATGCCGTTTTGCACATCGCGGCCGGATCCGACCCTGGTCGATCCGTGGATGACGCCGGCAGCAGTGACGAGACGGCACTTCTGGATGGGCCCCTAGGAACGATCTACCGGATCTGTTTAAGAGCTTTCGCCGACGACTCGCAGGCGGAAAGTTGTGAAACCGCCCCAGCGCTTGACATGGAAAATCTTGGGATTCCCGGAACAGCGGATGCTGCCGGTGAAATCGAGATCACCTGGAGTGACGAAACAAAGGTAACAGGGCCGGATGAAGCTGCAACGATTCTGGACTTCGAGGACTTCCTGACGTCTCTGGACGAACCCGCTGCGGAAGGCACCTTGCGCCTGCTGCAACACCGGCGACAAGACGGCAACAATAGCTGGCACAAGGGCAGCCTGTTCCTGGACGACCCCGATGGCCGTCTGCGTCCGCTGGCAGGCCTGGTGTCGTCGACACCGGAATCCGAGATCACAGCAGGGAACAAGTTCCAGCGACCGCAGGAAAGCGCGTCGGAGGGTTGTGCGTTGACGGTAGAGCCCGGCAAGTTCGCTGACAAGTCTCTGTTGACCCTCTCAAGTGACGGCCTGGCCGAGGTGATCGATCTGATCCGGAAATACCATGTCGTCGCCGCCAAGCGCCACGACGTTCCACACTGGACCGTACGCTCCGAAGCGGCGCTGGCTGCGCTGCTGGCGGGTTTCGACAGTGCGCTGGCGGGAGCCCTGCAGGCGGAGGGCTGTCAGCAGCAATCGGGCAACCCGACCCATTACCTGCGCATCGGGCGCGACGGAGATTATCTGGCGTTGCACGAAGTTGGAACCCACATCAAACCTGATGAAACCCACACCGACACGATACTTCTGTCTTACGGCGTGCGAGAGTCTCTGCCAGACGCCGATTGTGGTCCCGCGGACAGCTTTGTCGAACCGTTGCAGCTCAATGTGGACGAGGTTGAGGGCTGGAGCCGCACCGTTGCCACCGCCGCTGCCGGGCGCGGATTGGTCCCGAACGCCGAAGCGGCCGCCCGGTCCGTGCAATGTGAGGAGCCGTGGGACAGGCTTGTCGAGAAAGCCGGGGATTATATTGAGGAATTGTTCGCAGGCGACCTGAAAAATCCGCCCCCCGAGACGGAAAAGTACCTTGATGACTTCTACGTGGTCAGTACGCAGCTTGCCGGAGGCGCACATGTGGAGTTCCTACCCAACGGCACAGTCCTGAAAGCGATGGGCGCGGGGGCAGATAACGAAGATGATATGGAGTTCGAAATCGTGCTCGGCTACACCAATTGCGAAGAAACCTGTTGGGTCGGATCTGAATCGGTGACCTATCTTGGGTCGGGCTGGGTTCCGTCCTACGCGTTTTTGCCCCAGCGCGCATCGATGGTATGGGACGCCGCATCCCGCGACACGGCGCGTCAAGGAACGTTCATGGACCGGCGTTCCGAGTTCGGCATCACGGATACCACCGAAGCAGAATTTCCAATTCGGGACCTACCCTAGCAAAGATCGCTGGAGGGGTTCGGCAACCTTGTGCGCGTCACGCTCGTGGTTCTCGCGGCTATGACCCACCGACCTTGGGAAACAGGTCGCATCACCGAATGGGACGGCTAAGGCGGGGTTGCAAGGGCTGCTGTCCCTTGAGAACGGGGTGATTTTCATGTCGTTCGGGTACGACAGCTTGTGTGTCAGGCCTCCGCCATTATCAGGTCGCTGGCCCTTTCTCCGATCATGATCGCTGGTGCATTGGTGTTGCCGCTGACGATTTCCGGCATGATCGAGCAATCGGCTACCCGCAGGTTGCCTATTCCGTGGACCTTGAGTTTCGCGTCGACAACGGATGCCTCTGAGTGACCCATCGCGCAGGTGCCGGTGGGGTGGTAGATTGAGGCGGTGTTCGATCTGGCCCAATCCAGCGTGCCTTCGTAGTCGTCGACGCTCAGGTCAGCCGAGGGCCGGAACTCCTCTGAAATCTTCGAGGCCAGAGGATTCTGTTTGGCAATTCTGCGCGCAATATTCACGCCGTCGACGATGGTTCGGCAATCCGTTTCAGTGGACAGATAGTTCGGGATTATTTTGACGTGTTTGGATGGATCCGGGCCGTTCAAACGCAGTTCCCCCCGACTTTCCGGGCGCAGTTGGCAGACCGACATTGTAAAGGCTGAAAACGGGTGCACGCCCTCGCCGGGGCTGTCGGCGGACCAGGGTTGGACGTGGAACTGAATGTCGGGCGTCTCTACATCCGGGCGGGTTTTCATGAAGCCCGTGGCAAGGCTGGCGGCCATCGTCATCGGACCTGCACGAAACAGCGCGTATTTCAGGGCGATGCGTGCCTGATTGAACAGGCTTCGGACTTCATCATTCAGTGTCGGTTCATTGCATTTGAACACCAGCCGCGCCTGCAAATGATCCTGCAGACCCTTGCCGACGCCGGGCAGGGCGTGCAGCGGGTCGATGGCGTTTTCCTTCAGGTGGTCCGGGTCTCCGATCCCCGAAAGCATCAGAATCTGCGGCGAGTTTATCGCCCCGCCGGACAGGATGATTTCGCGGCGGACCGTCAGGGTTTGTTCGACACCAGAGCGGTCCCGGTACACCAGACCGGTTGCCTTTTTTCCCTCCAGAACCAGGCGTGTCACCAGTGCGTTGGTGATGATGTTCAGGTTTTGGCGGCTCTGGATGGGCTTCAGATAGGCCACGGCGGCGCTGCACCGGCGGCCATTGCGGGTGGTCAGTTGGAAATACCCCACGCCCTCTTGTTCCGCGCCGTTGTAATCGGGGTTGAACGGGTAACCGGCCGCCTGCGCTGCGGCCACCCACGCGTCGCAGATGGGGCGCTGGATGCGCATGTTCGATACGGACAAAGGCCCGCCGACGCCGTGAAATTCATCCTCACCCCGCTCCTGATCCTCGCAGCGTTTGAACAGGGGCAGCACATCGTCCCATCCCCAGCCTTCATTGCCCATCTGGCGCCAGCGGTCGTAGTCCTCTTTCTGCCCACGAACATAAAGCAATCCGTTCAGTGACGATGACCCGCCCAGCACCTTACCGCGCGGCCAGTCGATCGAGCGCCCGTTCAGCCCCGGATCAGGTTCGGTGCGATAGCACCAGTCGACCGAGGGGTTATGCATGGTTTTGAAGTAGCCAACGGGGATGTGAATCCACGGGTTGGTATCGCGGCCACCAGCCTCGAGCAGAGCAACGGTTGTGGTGGGGTCGGTGCTCAGCCGGTTGGCAATGACACAGCCCGAAGACCCCGCGCCAACAACCGCATAATCCACTTCCATGACTGCCTCCTCCTCACGCCGCCGAAAAAACTCTATGCAAGATGCAAGAATTATACTAGCATTTTTTGATACAAAACGTCTCAATAATTGCAATCAGGGAGGTAAGCAATGGAGATCGGTCGGAAACTAAGTGGTATTTCGCGGCGGGATTTCTTCCGTGTTGCGGGGCGCTACGGCATGAGCTCGACGCTGCTGGCTGCAGGTGGGTTCGGGGGTGCGATGAGTCTGGCGAATCTGGCACAGGCCGCCGAATCAACCTATGAAAAGCGCTTTTCGAAAGAGCCGAAACACACGCTGAAATTCGGCGCTTCGGGTTTCAACACCCGTAACCTGCTGATCGAACGCGCCGGTGCGATCGAGTTCGCGCGTGATCTGGAAGAACGCACCGATGGCGAGATTCGGATTGAATTCATCGGCGACAATCAGATTTGCGGGCAGCTGAGCTGTGTCGAGAAGACCCAGCAGGGGATTGTCGACATCTATGCGGCCTCGACTCAGAACTCGGCCGGTGGTGCGCCTTATCTGAACGTTCTGGACTATGCTTATATGTTCCCCAGCCGCGCGGCGCAGTATCATTTCTTCTACAGCCCTGCGAGCCAGCGCATCCTGCGTGATCCTTTGGAAAAACGGCACGGGTTGAAGTTCCTGTTCACGCATTGCGAACTGCGCGGCCTGCAAATGGGATCGACATTTGCCGACAAACCGACCGTTACCAAGCTGGAAGAGTTGTTCGGCACCAAGAACCGCGTGACGGGTACGCAGCTGGGACGGATCGCGATGCAGCTGCTGAACCTGAACCCGGTACCGGTGGCGTGGGAGGAAACGCTGGACGCCCTGAAAACCGGTCTGATCGACGGGGCCGAAACCTGGGCCTCGGCCGTGGCCTATGCCAACATGGCGCCCGTGGTGTCGCAGTCGGTCAACCTGAAATTCTTCTGCGGGACCGAGCATACGTCTATGTCGGCCAAGGTGTTCGACAGCCTCAGCGGAGAATTGCAGAATGCGGTGATGGAATCCTCGTATTTCACACAGGCTTTGATTCAGGGCGCGAATGAAGCAGCGCTGCTGAACACCGTGGGCTTCTCGGACCCGCAACTGCCCAACACGATCTTTGCTGAAAACGACGTGCGTCCCGCCTTCCTGGCCGACGATCAGATCAAGCTGGCCGAAGAGATGTGCGCCCCGAACTACAACCCTGAACCGTGGGAGCAGTGGCGCGAGCGTCTGAACAAATGGGCAGGCGGAATCGATACCTATCAGGAAATCTACGATATTGCGCGCGAGATCCCGGCAGACACCTTGCCGGAAAACGTCGAGCCGCGCCGTTGGTGGATGGGCGAGGCCTGATAAGCTTTGGTGAACCGGCCCCAAACAGGCCGGTTCCGGAACACACCGACTGGGAGGACGGGGTAGATGACGTTTTGGGCAGATATAGGCACGATTTTCAGCGCCTTTCTCAGTCAGGATTCGTTCGAGATTCAATCCGCATTGGAGTCCGACGCGACTTGGGTCTTGGGGGCGGTGGTCTCAGCGATTGGCGGGTTCGTGATCATGCTGATCTATCGGTCAGTTCCCTTTGTCGAACGCCATCTGGAACGGTCAGTGATGGTGTATTCCTACCTAGCGATTGCTCTGATTATCTTTTGGGGCGTGATCGACCGTTTCGTGTTCAACGATCAGGAGCCGTGGTCAACCACAATCCCGCCATTGCTGTTCATGGTCATGGCGTGGTTCGGCGCATCTTACAATGTCCGCCTGCGCACGCATCTCAGCTTCAGCGAGTTTCGCACGGGCATGCCGCGCGGCGGTCAACTGGCCTGCCTGATCCTCGACGCGGTACTGTGGTTCATCTTTGCGGTGATCGTCATCGTGACCACGACCCGGCTGGTGGCGTTGTCGGCGTCGAATTTTCAGATCGTTCTGGGTACCGACAACATCATGCAATGGTGGTTCCTTTTGGCCGCGCCGCTGTCCTTCTTTCTGATGGTCGGGCGCGTGTTTCAGAATCTTGCGGATGATCTGCACAATTGGAAAACGGGTGAGCCGCTGATCCAGCAGGCCGTGATCGGAGCAGACTGATGGCAGATGGCACCATGGTCACGTTGATCTCGGTTGGGGTCACTTTTCTGTTCATGCTGGGCGTGCCGGTCCTGCTGGTGATTGGCTATTGGGTCATCGGCTGTTCGTTCGTGCTGGGCCTGACGCTGGACAATATGGGCGCAGAGCTGCTGAACGTGTTCAACAAAGGGTTCGCCCTGCTGGCGATGCCATTGTTCATCCTGACCGGCGACCTGATCAACAAGTCGGGCATCGCAAGGCGTCTTAGCGATTTTGCATATGCCTGTCTGGGCTGGATACGCGGCGGGCTGGCGATGGCATCCCTTGGCGCGTGCGGATTGTTCGCGGCGATCTCGGGGTCCAATTCGGCGACAACGGCAACAATCGGGTCAATGCTGCATCCAGAGATGGTCAATGGTGGCTATGACGAACGGTTCAGCGCGGCCACCGCGGCGGCTGGCGGCACGGTTGGGATCATCATTCCTCCGTCGATTATCTTCATCGTCTACGGTTTCCTGATGAACCTGCCGATTTCCGAGCTGTTCGTGGCCGGTATTCTGCCCGGTGCATTGATGGTCATGGGGATGCAGTTCGCCTGTTGGATCATCTGCCGTATGAATGGCTGGGGTCATCTGATCCCGTTGCAACTGAACCGCGTATTGAAAACCGCGTTCGGGGCGTGGCTTGGCTTTTTCGCCATCGGGTTGGTTCTATGGGGTATTTATACGGGCAAATTCTCTCCAACCGAAGCGGCGGGTGTGACCGTGGGTTTCTGCGTGATTGCCGGGTTGATCAGCTATCCGATCAACCGCCTGATGGGGGCTCGGAACGACATTCCGCCTACCGAAAAGAGCTTTGCCGAAATGTTCGTGGTCGAAGGTTTCACGATTCCCGAGATCCCCTCAATCGTGATCCGCTCGGCTCAGATCACCGGCATCCTTGCACCGCTGATTGCGATTTCGGTGGTCATGCAGCAGATCCTTTCCTTGCTAGGTGCGCAACAGACCATTGGGGATTTCGTGACCTCGATGGGAGGATACCATGCGGTTCTGTTCACATCGATGGTGATCGTTTTCTTCTCGGGCATGGTTCTGGAAAGCCTGCCTGTAACCATCATCCTGGCCCCGATCCTGGCGCCGATTGCGGCTTCGGTCGGAATTGACCCGATCCATTTCTCGGTGATCTTTCTTGTGGGGGCGTCCATTGGGTTCATCACGCCACCTTACGGTCTGAACCTTTATGTGGCTTCGGGTGTGACCGGCGTGCCTTATTTCCGGCTGCTGCGGTATACGGTACCCTATCTGGTGGCGTTGCTGTCGGTGTGGATTTTGGTGTCGCTTGTGCCCGATCTGGCCTTGATCCTGTTGCCAAATAACTAGACTGTTGCAGGATGGCCGAGGCGGAAACACAAGACAAAGAAACTCAGATCCCAACCAACTTGCGCCTTCTTCTCATCCTTGAGGAGGTGGCGCGGCGCGGGGTCGCCGTCAAACCATCGGACCTGATTGAGACGTTGGGTCTGGCCAAGCCGACCGTCCATCGCCTGCTGCAAACCGCAGAAGCCGAAGGCTTCCTGCAGCGCGATCTGGACGGGCGCTCGTATGGTCCGGGGCACCGGCTGCGGCGGCTTTCGGTCAATACAATGTCGTCCGAGCATCTGCGCACGGCGCGTTTGGCAATCTTGCGTAGCGTAGCCGAAGAAGTTGGTGAAACCTGCAATCTCGCCATACCGGACAGGGAGGGAATGATCTACCTTGACCGGGTGGAAACAAAGTGGCCGCTGCGAATTCAGCTGCCGATCGGTACTCAGGTGCCGTTTCATTGCACCGCCAGTGGCAAGATGTACCTGTCCACACTGCGGAAGAAAACGCTGGACGGGTTCCTTTCCGCAGGAAACCTGCGACCGCATACCGAACGTTCCCTGACTGATCCCAAGACGCTGCGAGCGGAAATTAGGCGCGTCACGGAGAATGATTTTTCTACGGATGACGAGGAATTCATGGCCGGAATGACGGCCCTTGCTGTGCCCGTTCGAGATGGGCAGGGCAGGTTGGTTGGCACGCTTTCGGTTCACGCCCCAACGCAACGTCATGATGTCAGCAGCCTGATGTCGTTTCTGGAGATACTGCAAAAAGGGGCGGATGAGCTTTCGGCCGTGTTGGCCGAGTGACATTCCGAACCGCTGGTGTAGTTTTTCGACAGGGCTTCTAAAATACGAAAGGCCAAAGACAATTCGGCGGCCTATCGAAGAGTATTTCTGCACGTCCCTTGCGTGAAAGCCGACTTGCATGCAAAGCCTTTTACGTCAGCTTTCCCAATCACAGGAATGACCAGATGCAAATGCGCAAACTTGGACGAAGTGGCCCCAGCGTCAGTGCTGTAGGGTGTGGGGGCATGTCATTCAGTGATTTCTACGGTCCTGCAACGGATAAGGGCTCGGCGGCGATTCTGGATGCATGTTTGGAATTGGGTATCACCCATATCGACACCTCCAATGTCTATGGTATGGGCCGGTCGGAATCTGTGATCGGCGATTGGTTGAAACAGCGCGGTGGCGAAAGCCCGTTCACCATCGCCACCAAGGGCGGCATCACCAGAAACCCCGATCAGCTCTTCAACAACGATCCTGCGCACTTGCGTGAAGCACTTGAGGGCAGTCTGACCCGACTGGGCGTCGAGGCAATCGATCTCTATTATGTCCACCGCCGCGACACGCGCTTTGAAATTGAGGACGTGGCTGAGACCATGGCCGGTTTTGTCAAAGAGGGTAAGGTCAAGGCCGTGGGCTGGTCCGAGGTGGCACCATCCTCTGTGCGACGTGCACATGCCGTGCACCCTGTGTCGGCGGTGCAATCGGAATATTCCCTGTCAACGAGGGCACCGGATCTGGGATTGATCCAGACATGCAAAGACATCGGGGCCGCGCTGGTGGCGTTTTCACCGGTGGGCCGGTCATTGCTGACTGATCGGCCACATACGATCGACCGCGTGGCTGAGATGCCGTTTCTGAAGGCCACGCCGCGGTTCAACGAACCCAACCTGAGCGTCAATGTCGCGCAGACCGAAGCGTTCCGTACGCTTGCCTCCGACTTGGGCGTGCCCGCTGCAACGTTGGCCATAGCTTGGGTATTGCAGCGCGCCGAGCATGTTCTGGCCATCCCGGGCACCCGCAAGACGGAACACCTGCGCGAATTGGCAAAGGGCGGGGAACTGGTTTTGTCGCAAGACGTGCTGGACAAGATCGACACGATCCTTCCGGTGGGATGGGCGCATGGTGACCGGTATTCCTATGCTCAGTGGGCCGGGCCTGAACGCTACTGCTGAAGGCGCAAAAGGGGGGGGCTTTTGCACAGCGCGATTAAACCCGTTGGAACGTGGGATTTGCAAAAACCGTCAATTGCACCTGACTACGCAAGGGTAACATTGACGGTGGCTTCAAGCCCCTTCGGTCCGGTTTCATAGATCATGGATACGCTTTCGGCCTGAGTGGCCGACAAGCGCCGAAACAGGCCGTCGCGACTGTTTTCGGAATTTCCGGCCTCGTAAAACTGCGTGGTCAGCCTTTCGCGCCCGGTTTCATCAAACACTTTCACATGGATATGCGGCGTGCGGCCGGGATATTTCCCCGGTTTGATCGTGCGGAAGGAATAGAACCCCTCAGTATTCGTGACATCGTGGCCAAATCCTTGAAACCCCTGGTCATATTCTACAGCCCGGTTATCCCCGGTATGCAGGTATTTTCCGTTCATGTCACATTGCCAGATTTCGATCCTGTACCCAGCCAACGGATTGCTGGCGGCATCAATAATCCGTCCTTTGAGCGTAAAGATTTCGCCTCCGGCTTCACGCACCAGCCCCGAGATTTTCACGAGGTCATTGTCGACATCAGGAAACCGCATGTCCGCTTCGGGGTAAAACGGACCTTCGCTGGCCCGCGGGGTCTGCGCCGCCGCTTCGGAGGATTTGACCAGCGCGACACTCCCGCCCAGAGCCAGCAGCCCGGTCAGCATTTTCCTACGTGTACCGATAGGCTGTCTCATGAGCGCTCCTTTTGACACGTTCAAAGGTGCGAGCCGGGTGCGGCTGACACCGATACCAACAATATAGCACGAAAGCCCCTGCAAAGCCGTTATCAGCAAACATTACCAAATTCGCGATGAGGGTACGGGTTGTAGACAAACATATCGTTGCAGATGAAACGATATTGATTTATTCTGTGCAAAGTATGCAACTCGATGAATTTTTTCCATACCGATTGGCTGTGGCGTCTGAAGCGTTCTCCAGAAACCTGACAGACGTCTATGAGCGTGAACTGGGTCTCTCGCGAGAGGAATGGCGATTGCTGTTTCTGCTGGCAAACGCGGAAAGCATGACGTCTCTGGACCTTGCGCGGCGCACGACTCTGGACAAAGTGCAGGTCAGCCGGGCGGCCAAGCGCCTTGACGAAAAGGGGCTGATCCTTCGCGAGACCTCGGACGAGGACCGCAGAATCCGGGTTTATCGCTGTACCTCCGAAGGGTTTCGCCAGTTTCAGCATCTGGAGCCAAAGGTACGGGAACAGGCCAACCGTATGCTTGACGCACTGACCCCCGAGGATCGCGAAGCGTTGGAGCGGGGTATATCGGCGCTGATGAAAGTGGCCAAAACCGACTAAAAAAGGACAGAGGCCGAAAGGGCCTCTGCCCGTTTCTGTCACTGCTGGTCGATGGCCGCAAGCAGTGTGCCGGTGCAGGGACCAAATCCGATCCGATAACCGTCGCCCTGCGCCGCACCGCGCAAGGTCAGGGTATCGCCGTCTTCCAGGAAGCTGCGCTCGTCTCCACTGTCCAGGGTCAGGGGCTCTTTGCCGCCCCAACTGAGTTCCAGCAGGCTGCCGCGGTTTTCCTTTTCCGGGCCGGAAATCGTACCCGACCCAAGCAGATCACCCACGCGCATCGGGCAGCCGCTGGTCGTGTGATGGGCCAGTTGCTGGGCCGTGGAATAATACATCTCGTCGTAGTTGGTGCGTGCGATGACCGTTTCTGCCGCACCGTCGGGTTGCAGGCCGACCTCAAGCGCGATGTCATACAGCATCGGGCCGGGCTCTTGCAGATAGGGCAGCAATTCCTTTTCACGCTCGGGCGTTGAGGTGCGGAAGGGCTCCAGCGCTGCTTTGGTCACGATCCACGGGCTGATCGTGGTTGCGGTGGCCTTGGCCTGAAACGGGCCAAGCGGCTGGTACTCCCACGCCTGAATATCGCGTGCAGACCAGTCGTTTAGCAAGACATAGCCAAAAATCATGTCGTCGGCCTGTTGAACCGAAACTGGACCGTTCGAAGGTTGCCCAACGATCGCGCCCATTTCCAGTTCCAGATCAAATCGCCGGGAAGGGGCAAAGATCGGCGCCTCCATATCGGGGCTTTTCAGTTGCCCCCACGGGCGGCGTATATCGGTGCCGCTGACCACGACCGAGGATGCCCGGCCGTTATAGCCGATGGGGATATGCAGCCAGTTCGGGGGCAGGGCGTTTTCCGGGCCGCGAAACATGGTGCCGACATTGAACGCGTGATTGCGGCCGGCGTAGAAATCCGTGTATTCGGCGACGTCGAACGGCATTGCCATCGTGACCGAGGCCATCGGCACAAGGTAGGCGGTCAGTTCGCCCTGACGGGCCGAACCCGCAGACAATGCTTCGATTAGCATGGCACGGAATTCATCCCAGACCTTGGCGCCTAGCGCCATGAAGCCATTCCAAGATTCGCTTGCAAACACGGACGCCTCGGGCAGATCGAGTTTACCGTCCGCCTCCATCCGCGTGAGGTCGAGGACCATGTCCCCAATAGCCACGCCACAGTGCAGCGCGTCCGTTTCGGTTCTGAATACGCCGTAGGGCAGGTTGTTGAGCGGAAAGTCGGTTGTGGCAGAGTTCGCGCTTTCGACCCAGGAGGGCAGGAGGTTTGTCATCGTTACACCTTTAAGCCGCGTCGGGCTGGTTTTCGGGGCGCGCGTCGTTGAACGCCGCTATGGAAAGGGCGCGCTCCTCGATTTCGAGAAGGCGGGGGTAGGGAGACATGTCAACGCCCCAGCGATGGGCGTTGTAAAGCTGGGCAACAAGGCAGATATCGGCAAGGTCGGGGCTGTCCCCGAAGCTGAACGCCGTGCCCTTTGGTAGCAAGGACTGATAGGCGGCAAAGCCTTCGGTCATCCAATGGCGGAACCAGTCAAGCTGGCCGTCGGCCGTAAGCCCCATTTGGGTCTTGAGGTGGGTCAGAACCTTGAGGTTGTTGACCGGGTGTATGTCCATCGCAATGGTCTGCGCGGCGGCCTGAACGCGGGCACGCTGCAGCGGTTCAGCGGGCAATAGCGGCGGCTCTAGCACCGTGGTGTCCAGATATTCAATGATCGCAAGCGACTGGGTCAGAACGCTGCCGTCCTCAAGAACAAGGGTCGGAACACCCTTGCCGGGATTGAGGGCGGCGTAGTCGGGGGCGCATTGCTCTCCGGCGACCAGATTGACCGGGCAGGTTTCATAGCTGAGACCTTTGAGGTTCAGCGCAATTCGGACCCGGTATGAGGTCGTCGAGCGCCAATAGGAGTAGAGTTTCATGACCTCACCCAGTCGTTCCTTATGTACTGCCAATATCCGTCGGCAATCATGTCCCGCGCCAGATCGGACACCCGGCGCGGGGCAGTGCATCAGGTGGTTTTGTTAAGCTCTTTGGCGTGCAGCCAGTCGGCGTGTTTCGGAGCTTTCTTGGTTTTCGACCAATCCTCAAGCATCAGCCATTTCACTTCGTCCATTCGCGCCAGCATCGCCTCTTCCTCTGGATCGGGGCAGGCCAGTTCGATCCGGTGGCCGGAGGGATCGAAGAAATAGATCGAGTGGAAGATCGAATGGTCGGTAACCCCAAGGACCTCGACGCCGTTGGCCTCGAGATGCTCTTTGAACTCGATCAGGGTCGTGCGATCTTTGACCTTGAACGCAATGTGCTGCACCCAGATCGGCGTATTCGGGTCGCGGCCCATCTCGGGTTTTGTGGGCAGTTCGAAAAACGCCAGAACATTGCCGTCACCGGCATCCAGGAACAGATGCATGTAGGGGTCCGGCTCGTGGGTCGAGGGCACGTGGTCCTCGGCAATGGCCAGAATGAAATCCATGTTCAGCATCTTGCCGTACCACTCGACGGTTTCCTTGGCGTCTTTACAGCGATAGGCGACGTGGTGAATTTTCTCGATTTTCATCGTGTCCTCCTTTCCGAAGGGGTTAAGTCAGCGCGGTTCACATCAGTCCCACAAGCCACAGAGACAGTGAGGGGATGAGGATAAGCAGGGCCAGCCGCAGGATGTCAGCGATCCAGAAGGGCAGTACGCCCTTGAAGATGGTCGCCAGCGACACGTCCTGAAGCACGCCTTTGAGCACAAAGACATTCATGCCGACCGGCGGTGTGATCAGGCTGATCTCGGTTGCGACCACGACGACGATGGCGAACCAGATCAGTGCGTTTTCGGGATCGAGCAGCAGTTCGTTGGCAAACTCCAGCTCGAACATCAGCGGATAGAAGACCGGCACCGTCAGCAGGATCATCGACAGGCTTTCCAGCACGCAGCCAAGCACCATGTAGACCAGAATGATGAACACGATCACGGCCCAGACCGGCATTTCGTTGTTGATCACAAAGCTGGACAGCGCGTCGGGCAATCCGGCGAAGTTGATGAAATTGGTGAACAGCTCGGCCCCGATGATGACGGCAAAGATCATCGCCGTGGCGCGGATGGAATCCATCGTGGCGGCGAAGAACCCGCTCCAGGTCATCGACCGCAAGGCCACAGCGATCAGCACCGATGCGCCTGCGCCCATGCCCGCTGCTTCGGTCGGCGTGAAGAACCCGCCATAAATCCCGGTCATGATGAAAAGGAACAGGCCCAGCACGCAGAAGACGCCAACCAGATCGGTGCGGCTCATCGGTTCGGTGTTCTCTTCCTCGGGCGCCAACGCCGGGTTCACGCGGACCGCGACCATCACCGCGCCAAGATACAGCACCACGCCGACTATGCCCGGGATGATCCCGGCGATGAACAGTTTGGCGATGTTGGTTTCGGTCAGCAGACCATAGATGATCAGGATCACCGAAGGCGGGATCAGGATGCCCAGCGTACCACCCGCTGCGATCGACCCGGTGGCCAGTCTGTCATCATAACCGAACTTGCGCATCGAGGGCATCGCCACCTTGGACATGGTCGCCGCCGTCGCCAGCGAGGACCCGCATACGGCAGAGAAGCCACCGCATGAAAAGACCGACGCCATGGCAAGGCCGCCGCGCAGCTTGCCGAACAGCCGGTCAGCGCCGGCAAACAGGCCATGGGCCACGCCGGATCCGGCCAGCACGTTGCCCATGAAGATAAACAGCGGAATGACCGACAGGCTGTAGGACAGCGCAGTGTCGAACGCCACTTGGCCGGTCATCGCCCAGGCCGGTTCCCAGCCACGCATATAGGCAAAGCCGAACCCGCCAACTGCTGCCATGGCAAATGCAATCGGCACCCGCACTAGGATCAGCCCCAGCAGGACGGCAAAACCGATGAGCGATTCAATCATGGCAGAGCCTCCGGAGGGGTTTGATCGGTGTCACGCTGTTTCGGCGGCTGCAACCCGCGTAGAAAGGCGATGAAGGCCGAGACCATACAGGACACACCGGCCAGATAGCCGAAGGGGGCCAGCGGGATCTCAAGCGCGTTGCTGACTGCACCGTCATGGGCGGACTTGGCCGCATGGGTAAACAGCCGCCAGGCGAAGGTGGCCAGCAGGGCCGCGGAAAACAGCCCGGCAAAGGCCGACAGCAGACGCTGGGTATGCTTGCCGAGAACCATGTTCAGCAAGTCGACTTCGATATGTTCGCGGCGCTCTGTGGTCAGTGGCAAAGCCAGAAAAACCAGAGCAGCCAGCAGAATTTCTGTCAGTTCGAACGCGCCTGCCAGCGGCGCATTCAGGAAGTAACGCCCGATCACATCCACACAGGTGATGAGAATGAGGCAGAACAGGATCAGAGCGGCACCGGCACCAAGCGTCCTGTCAAGCAGCAGCCCGATATCCAGCCCCTCTTCCGGGGGCTGGTCTGGGAAACGATGGCGAAGCCGCTCCATGGATCAGAAGTCCACGCCAGCCTGCTTGCGCAGTTCTTGCAGGGCTGCCGTACCGTCATAGCCGTCAGCCGAGATCGCCTCGGACCACGCTGTTTCGGCATCTGCGGCCTGAGATTTGATCGCATCAACCACGGCGGCCGGGGCGTCATAGACTTCGATCCCCGCCTTTTCAGCGGCTGCGCTGCCTTTTTCATCGGCACCGACCCAGGCTTCGCCCACCAGCGCGGCAAAAGCCTCGCCCGAGATCGCTTCGATCGCGGCCTGATCCTCGGCGGAGATTTCGTTCCACTTGTCCTCGTTCATGACCATGAACCAGGTGGTGTTATAAAGGCCGCCGGGCACAGTCATGGTGTATTTGACGTCTTCGGTCAGCTTGAAGGCAGCAAGGGCGTCATAGGGGAAGGTCACCCCGTCAATCACACCACGCGACAGCTTTTCGTAGACTTCACCAGAAGACATGAAGAGCGTCGTGGAGCCCATGCCCGACATCAGATCTGAGATATAGCCGCCGGGAACACGGATCTTCAGGCCGGCAAAATCATCGGTTGTTTCGATCTTGCGGACGTTGTTGTGCAGCATACCGGGGCCGTGCACGAACAGACCCAGAAGCTTGGTGCCTTCATGCTCTTTCTGTGCTTCCAGCGGGCCGGCGTAAACGTTCCAGAACGCCTTGGAACCCGCAACGGCGTCATCGCCGATGAAAGAGAACTGGCCGATCCGCGACCGTGTGAAACGGTCATCCGTGGTAAAGGAATGCAGGCCATAGGTGATGTCGGCAATACCGTCTGCGGCCATAT
Organism: Ruegeria sp. AM9; assembly: GCF_056540565.1. Lineage (NCBI taxonomy): Bacteria > Pseudomonadati > Pseudomonadota > Alphaproteobacteria > Rhodobacterales > Roseobacteraceae > Ruegeria > Ruegeria sp. AM9. The sequence continues at coordinate 51,554 of NZ_JBQFWY010000012.1, read as the reverse complement.
CGTAATGCGCGGGCGGCGGGCCCAGCGGTTTGGCCAGAACACGGACGGTTACGCGCCCTTCCGTGACCTCTTCAACCTGTTTGGCCCAGGGTTTGATCGCGCCCGATACGATCGGATGGCGCGGCGGCAGCCAGCTGGACAGGGCCAGGGTGGTTTCGGCCATTGCGCTTGTTGCAAGCGACAGGGCGATGGTTGTTGCGCCAACGCAGGCGAGAGCGCGGGTTTTCAGGGTCATTTTCATAGTCTCCTCCCTATGAAGTGTCAGATTTCGGCGGCTTTGATTGCAGCGCTCAGAACCGAGCGCTCGCCGATGTGATTGGCCAGGATCAGGATCAGGCGGGCGCTTAATGCGTCGCTCTGGTCTTTTTCCAGACCGTCATGGGCGGCCAGAAGCTCGGCATAGAAGTCATCGACGCCATCAATGTTTGGGGTCAGGATCAGGTCAGTCATGGGGCTTACTCCTTGCCGACCGCGCGTCGGATTGCAGCGCGGATCGCATTTTCGTCAAAGCCGGGGCGGCGGGCGGCCACATGCTGATCCGGGCGGATCAGGTAGACCGCGCTTTCGGCGTCGCCGAGATACCGCTTTTTCAGGGCGCCGGTTTTGTCGTCCTTGACCGAAAGGGCCAGGCGGGTGACCTGCACACCGTCTTCCTCGATCATGTCGGGGGCATCAGCGTCGATGGTCAAAAGGATGAATGTGTCACCCAGTTTGGACAACAGGAAATCGTCCCCCAGCGGTGCGTCCGGGCAAACCGATCCGGGGCGTGACCGCGCAGGGCCGTCCAGAGCATCCGCCGAGTTGAGCGGCGAGCCGTCATAGGTGCAGGGCACCGACAGGCGGCCCGAATTCACCATCGGGCGCGCAAATTCGTACTTATCGGACAGCGACAGCACGGCGTCGCGCAGAAGGCGGCTGGTCTCGGATTTCGGGGTGATGAAATCGGTCGAACGGGTCGAGTTCAGAATGTTCTCATCCGCACCGTGGATGCGCTCGATGTCATATGTATCCAGCAAGCTTTCAGGAGCTTCACCGCGCATGACCATGCCCAGTTTCCAGCCGAGGTTGTCGACATCCTGCATGCCCGAGTTTGCACCGCGCGCGCCAAAGGGCGACACCTGATGCGCCGCGTCCCCGGCAAAGAACACGCGACCGTGGCGGAAGCTGTCCATGCGCTTGCACTGAAACGTATAGATCGAGGACCAGACCATATCGTATTCGACACCGTCGCCCAGGAACGCGTCGAGACGGCGGCGGATGTTTTCCTCTTTCATCTCTTCTTTGCGGTCGACATCCCAGCCGATCTGGAAATCCACGCGCCAGACGTCGTCGGGCTGCTTGTGCAGCAGGGTGGACGCGCCTGACCCGTGGGTCGGTTCGAACCAGAACCAGCGCTCGGTCGGGAAGCTATCGTTCTTCATCTTGATGTCGGCAATCAGGAAGCTGTCCTGAAACACTTTGCCGGTGAAATCCAGGTCCAGCATCGTGCGCAGCGGTGAAGAGGCACCGTCGCACCCGATCAGCCAGTCCGCCTCAAGCGTGTAGGGGCCGTCCGGGGTCATGATCGACAGGGTGACGTGATCGTCATGCACTTCAACCGCATCCACGCGGTTCTTGCCGCGGATCTCAATCGGTGCGCCCTGCGCCTGCAGCTCTTCAAACCGGTCGAGCTGGTAGCTTTCGTAATAGGGCTGCTGCATGTTGATGAAGGCGGGGTATTCATGGCCTTCTTCGGGTAGCAGGTTGAACTCGAAAACCTGGTCGTCCTTGTGGAAGACCTTGCCGAGGTTCCAGACCACCCCTTTGTCGACCATCGGTTTGCCGCAGCCATAGCGGCCCGCAACCTCAAGGCAGCGTTTGGCGAAACAGATCGCGCGGGACCCCATGCCGACGCCTTCGTGGTCGTCCAGCACCAGTGTGGGAATACCCTGACGCCCAAGATCAAGCGCGGTTGCCACGCCAATCGGCCCTCCGCCCATGACAACGACGGGGTGGCGGACTGGAGCCGCGGCGTCCTGGTCGGTCGATTTCTTGTAGGGATAACGCTTGTAGGCAAGCGTGTATCTGTCATCGAACATCGGTTTTGTCCTCTGGCTGCGCGCGTTTCGTTTTCAGGAAACCCGGCCAATCGGCCGGGTGGTTTACCTTAGCCTTGCAGGGCCTCCCACATCTCCAGATCACGCTGTGCGGTCCAGATGCGGGGGGTATCGATACCGCGAGCCTCGTCATAGGCGCGGGCGACGTTGAAAGGCAGGCAGTGTTCGTAGATCGCGTAATCGGCGAATTTTGGATCGCATTCGGCACGAACAGCATCCCAGGCCTCTTTCAGCGATCCTCCGCGCGCCGCGACCTTTGCGGCAGGGCGGTAGGTGCTTTCGACGAAGTCACGGGTGTTTTCGATGGCGGCGTTGACCATGTCCTTGCCAATCAAGGCGTCCCCGCGGCCTGGTGCGATGGCATCGACGTCGAACCACTTGATTTCATCCAGCGTATCGCCCCAATCGCTGAAATGCCCGTCGCCGCAGTAGCAGGCCGAGTGGTATTCCACGATGTCGCCGGTGAACATCACGTTCTGATCGGGTACGTGGATGACGATATCACCCGCGGTATGGGCGCGGCCCAGATGCATCAGATCGATCCGACGGTTGCCCAGGTAAACGGTCATCGTGTCGCTGAAGGTGGTGGTGGGCCAGGTCAGGCCGGGAATGCTCTCATGCCCTTCGAACAGACGGGGGAAGCGTTGGAATTCGCTGTCCCAATCCTCTTTGCCGCGTTCCACAACCATGGCACGTGCCGCGTCGGACATGAGGATCTGTTGTGCCCCGAAGGCACTGGCGCCCAGCACGCGGACCGCGTGGTAGTGGGTCAGCGCCACATGGGTGATCGGTTTGTCGGTGACGGACCGAACGCATTCGATCACCTTGTTGGCCAGACGCGGTGTGGCCTGCGCCTCGACGATCATTACGCTGTCATCGCCGATGATCACGCCCGAATTGGGATCGCCTTCTGCGGTAAAGGCATACAGGCCCTCGCCGACCTCGGTGAACGAAATTTTCTTTTCCGACATGTCCCCCTGGGACGCGAATGCCTTGGCCATGTGTATCCTCCAAAGACGCGATGCAGCCGGATTTTGGTTCGTTTTTCACGGAATCGGCCATATCGTTACATTTGCAACAATCTTGTTTCATTTGAAACGAAAGTCAACGAAAAATCAGATTATACCGAAAAGAAGCCTGCTGACCCTTTCTTATCAACGGCTTGGGAAAGCACTTCGGACGCGAAACCCGGGGCAGGTGCTGCCTGCGGCCCAAAATCTCGGGCAGGATCTGATGGCCACTGAGGGCAGTGCAGCTTTCTACGCGCCAGGCGGGCATCACCACCACATTGCGGGCAATATCCGGAGCGGCCGGTCGCACGGGGTGCACAACCCCGTGCTTCAACCGGTCTACTGTCAAAGCTGCAATCGCCGGGTAAACTTTGGGACCAGTCTTGCGGAGGTAAAACCGCCTGTCACCCTCGGCTGACAATTCCAGTTTCGACCCACTCATCAAATTGGGCCAAAACGGCGTCGCAAAATGCTGCGTCGTTGATGTGGGCATTCAGCTCGGTCATTGGCACCCGGCCCGGCATGACCTTGCGGGCCTCGTCAACCATGTCGGCAAGCGCTTTGGGGTCATGGGCTTCTTCGCCTTCCTTGTCCCATGCCTCGACGCCCTGCACGGGCAGGAAGAAATGAACCGGCCCGGTTGCAGCGTCCAGCCGGTTTGCCAGTTCCCGCATCCAGGCCCGGCGTTCCTCGCTATTGAAGACCGAGCTTTTGATCAGGCGGTTATGTTCGTGAAAAGGACGATCTGCATATTGGTCCGGAATCTCTTGCCAGCCAGCAAAGTCCAGCAGGTCGAGCGCGCCCGGGGCCACCATCTGTGGTGTGCCGACGCGCCCCGCATTGGTCAGGCGATCTTCTCCGCTTGAGACAACAGAGCCTGCCAACAAGTTGCCGAATTCCTGCATGCAGAAATCCATCACGCAGGCAAACGCACCCTCGGCGGCCAGTTTCTCGAAGGCCATGCCACCCATGCCGGTCGAGTGAAACACCGCGACCTCAAAGCCGCGCTCTTCCAATGCTGGTTTCAGGGTTTTCATGTAACGCAGGCAGGACGACCCAAGGCTGGTCATGCCGATCAGGGGTTTGCTGCGATCCGGCGCGATGGCGGCTTTGGCCGCGCCGACCACGGCCCCTGCGGCCTGGGTCAGCGAGGATCGGCAGATCGAGTTCATACCGTACAACCCCCCGGCCCACAGGATCATCTGAATGTCCGGGGCCAACCGATGCGGCGGGATCAGCGGCGAGAAACTGACGGTTGAAACGATATATTTCGGCACCCCCATCGGCAGAGCTTGTGCACAATCCAGCGCAAGATCGGTGCCCATGGTGCCGCCGGTGGCCAGCATGCCGTCAAACCGTCCATCGGCATAGGCTTGTGCTACCACTTTGGCGGCACCGGCAGACATGACGCGGAACGCCTTGTTCTCGTCCCCCAGCGCGATCACCTCGTCGATGGTCATGCCTTCGGCGGCGGCGACATCGTGTTTCGAGATATCGGTCGGTTTTGCCGGGTCACCCAGAACGGACACGTCCATCGTCAGTACATCCGCACCCTGCGCCCGTACGGTGTCTTCGATGAACCGCATCTCGGGCTCTTTGGTATCGTATGTCCCGATCAGCAGGATCGTTTTGTTGGTCATTGGTTTCCTCCCGTCCATGCGTGTTGTCCGAGGTAGCGCGTCAGCAGGCCCCGGGCGGTTTCAATGAACCGCATATTGCGTGTCTCTGATCCGTCTTCGCCCATTCGGGACGATATCCAGCCCACATAAGTCGCCGCGCGCAGGGCCATGAACAGATCGAGATGTTCGACGTCGAGCGCCCGTTCCGACCGGTATCCTTCAAGCAGGGCCTTTCGCAGAACGTCATAGTCCGGTTCGCCCAGGTTTTTCAGCAGCGCCGTGGCGATGTCGAACAGGCGGAACCCGAAGCCGGCATCGTCGAAGTCGATCAGCCAGAGCTTGTCGTCCTGGACCATAACGTTTTCACGCACCAGATCGGCGTGGATCAGACCGTAATCCAGGTGGCCTTCGATCTGCTGCAAGTGACTGTTCGCTGTCTCGCGGAACGCGATGAACAGGGCACGATCGTCTGCGGTTAACGTGGAGTTCTCCCAAAACCGATCCCACAGAGGGGCATCGCCCAGCAGCCCTGCACGGTCCCAGGACCAGCGTGCAAAGCCATCAGGCCGGGTCCAGGCATCGCTGATCTTGTGCAGCTTTGCCATCTCACGCCCGAGGGCTCGAAAAACCCCGGCGCGGTCTTCGTGATCAATTCCTCCACCCGTCGAGCCCAGAGGGCGACCGGGCAGCCAGTCCAGCATATCGACCTGAACGCCGCCCAACAGATGCAGATAACGGCCGTCCGTGGCCGGTACGGGTGTAGGCACGCCGACACCCTTTGCGCCAAGTTCGGCAATCCACCGCAACTCGGACCGCAGGGCGGCATCCGAATGCAAGCCCCGACGGTGCAGGCGCAGGGCAAAGCTATTCTCACCGATCTGCACGCGGTAGACATGGTTTTCCCGCGCCGCGACGAGCGACCATTCAGCACCGTCCATGCCCCAAAGGGTCAAAGCCTTTTCGACAATCGGGATCATAGGGTCAGCGGGGTTTCGGCCAAAACCTCGTCCAGCGTGTCGAACAGCAGATCGGCATTTTCTTTCGAGAACGGCATGGGCGGCCGGATTTTGAGCGTGTTCTTGTGGCGGCCGAGTTTCGAATGGATGATCCCTCGGTGCCGCATCGCGTTGATTACCCGATCGGTGAACTCGCTGGCCGGTTCCTTGTTTTGACGATCCAGCACCATTTCGGCCCCGAATATCAGGCCCGAGCCGCGCACGTCGCCGATGAAATCATATTTCTGCTGTAATGCCGACATGCGTGCGCGGGCATGATCGCCCACAACCTTGGCATTGGCGACAAGGTTCTTTTCCTCGATCTCTTCCAGCACCGCCATCGCCGCGGCGCAGGACACGGGGTTGCCGCCAAACGTGTTGAAGTACCGATAGCCCTTGCGAAACGTTGTCAGGACTTCGCTGCGTGTCACTACACCGCCCACCGGATGGCCATTCGCCATTGGCTTGCCCATGGTCATGATATCCGGCACGACGCCCATTTTCTGATGCGCCCACATATGGGTGCCGGTGCGGCCAAAGCCGGATTGCACCTCATCACAGATCAGCATGCCACCGGCCTTGCGCACCACTTCGGCCACGGGTTTCAGCCAGCCGTCGGGATGGTCGGGGAAGCCTTCGTTCAGGAAGTATGGGCAGACCACCAAGGCGGCGAAACCAATGCCGGATTTTTCATGTTCGGCAATCTGTTCGGCCACGGCATCGGCGAACTTGCGGCCGTCCGGGTCCGGATTGCGATAGCTGTCAGGGGCCTCGACAAACCGAAAATACTGATCCAGACCAAAGCCAATCGTCGGCACGTTTGACTTGCTCAGCTGGCTGACCAGAGAGGTGTTGCCGTGATAGGTGGCATCCGTGGCGATGATACCACGCTTGCCGGTCATGCCTTCGGCCATGCGCAGGGCGATGTCGTTTGCCTCGGACCCGGTGCAGGTCAGGATGGCGGTGTCCAGCGTGGCATCCATCGTGCCGGTCAGCTTTTCGACATAGTCCAGAATGCCGTCATGCAGATAGCGCGTATGGGTGTTCAGCGTCGACGCCTGGCGGCAGATCGCCTCGACCACGCGCGGGTTGCAGTGGCCGACATGCGGGACGTTATTGTAGCAATCCAGATATTTGCGCCCGTCCGCATCCCACAGCCAGACACCTTCACCTTTCACGATATGAATGGGTTCATCGTAAAAGGTCGAGACATTCGGACCCAGCAGCCTGGCCCGGCGGTCGACAAGCGCGGCGGATTTCGGGGGAAGCGTCATGCGGTCGGCCTTTGGTCAGAGTTTTATCCAGGCGGTTTTCAGGTCGAGATATTTCTCGAACGCATGCAGGGACTTGTCATGCCCGTTGCCCGATTGGCGCACCCCACCCAGCGGCACAGTCAGGTCAGACCCGCCATAGGTATTCACGTGCACGACGCCTGCGCGGATGCCCGCGATCATGCGGTGTGCGCGGCTCAGGTTCGACGTCCACACGCCCGAGGACAGACCATAGACCGTGGAGTTGGCCAGCCGGATCGCTTCCTCCTCGTCCTTGAAGGGCGTCACCGCCAGAACCGGGCCAAACACCTCGTTCTGAAACAGGTTGTCGGTGGATTTGACCCCGGTCATCACGGTCGGCGCCATGTAATAGCCACCGGTTTCTTCAAGGATGCGCCCGCCGCTGGTGCGGCGCTCGGCGCCTTCGGCCTCGGCCTTGGCGACGAAGTCCAGGTTGGACTCCAGTTCGGGCAGTGAATGAACGGCGCCGATCTGCGTGTCCAGGTCCAGCGGATTGCCGACACGCATCTCCTCGGCGTGTTGGACCAGTTCTGCAACAAAATCGTCGTGGATGTCCTCCTGCACCAGCAGGCGCGATCCGGCGATGCAGATCTGGCCCGCGTTGCGGAAGATACCACCCGCCGAAACTTTGGCGGCCTCGCTCAGGTCCGGGGTGTCGTTGAAAACGATGTTGGGGGATTTCCCACCCAGTTCCAGATAGCAGCGTTTCATGTTCGAGCGTGCCGAGTATTCCAGCAGCCGCCGACCTGTGGCGCCCGAGCCGGTGAACACCATGATGTCCACGTCCATCGATAGCGCCAGAGTTTCGCCCACCACTCGGCCCGAGCCGGTGACGACGTTCAGCACCCCATCAGGCACTCCGGCCTCGGCGGCCAGTTCGGCCAGTTTTAGCAGCGACAAGGAGGCGCTTTCGGCGGGCTTCAGCACCACGGAATTCCCAGTGGCCAGCGCCGGAGCCAGTTTCCAGCTGCCAATCATCAGCGGCATGTTCCATGGCACAATCGCGCCAACCACCCCAACCGGTGCGTGGTGGATCAGGCCCAGCACGCTTTCTGCCGTCGGGGCGATCTGGCCATAGACCTTGTCGATCGCCTCGGCGTAATAGCGGAACGTGCCAGCGGCCGACATCGGCTCGGCCTTCATGGCCATGGTGATCTCGGTGCCATTGTCGCGCACACCCAGAACCGCCAGTTCAAGCGCGTGTTTTTCGATCAGGTCGGCCAGTTTCAGCAGGACTTTCTTGCGCTCGACCGGGGGTTGGCGCGACCAGCGGCCATCTTCGAATGCTGCTCGGGCAGCGGCAATCGCGGCCTCCATATCCGCTGGTGTGCCTTCGGCAATCTGGGTCAGAACCCCACCATCAATCGGCGACAGCACATCCCGGTGGCCACCTTCCGAAGCCGCGACCCAGCGCCCCCCGATGAAGTGCGAACGGGGGGACAGAACCTGAGATCGCAGGGCGTCAATATCGGATTGGTTCATGGCAGGGTTACCCTTGCTGATTGGGGTGATCGGAATCGACCGGTAGCGCGGTCGGCTCGGGTTTCAGCTTGTTGCGGAATTCAAAGTACAGCGTGCGGAAATGAAGCAGCAGGATCAGTACGATCAGCGCCGTCAGGATCGCCGCAATCGGGCGGTCGACGAAATCGAGCGGTGTTTTGACCCGTGCCATGGCGCTGCGCAGCTTGACCTCCATGATGCCGCCCAGAACCATGCCGAGGATGATCGGCACAATCGGCAGATCCAGCCGTTTGAGGATCAGGCCGAACACGCCAAACCCGGCGGCAATGGCGCAATCGGTGATCGAATTGCGCAGGCTGTAGACACCGACAAAGGCCAGGATCAGGATCATGATGCCCAGAAACCGGGTCGGGATCTGGATGATCTTGAGCAGCAGGTTGGTCGAGAACAGCAGGAATACCAGAACGATGACGTTCAGCAGGATCAGCGCCATATAGAGCGCCATCACAAAGTCCATCTGGTTTTCGAACAGCTGCGGACCGGGGATGACGTTGTGCACATAGAACACCGACAGCATCATCGCGGTCAGCGCCTCACCCGGAATACCAAGCGCCAGCAGCGGGATCATGGCCGCGCCAGGAACGGCGTTGTTGGCGGCCTCGGACGCCACCAACCCCTCGGGCGAGCCATCCCCGAACTTGTTGGGGTCTTTCGAGGTCTTCTGCGCATAGGTGTAGGAGAGGAATTGCGAGGTGAACTCACCCGTTCCCGGCACCATGCCCATGAACACGCCGATGCTGGAGGACACGGTAGCGACGCGTTTGATGCCCAGCAGTTCCTTGAGACCGGCAAAGATGTTGCCGCTGACATGCGCCTCGCCCGGTGCGTGGTTCTTTTCCAGCAACAGAAGCAGCGCCTGACTGATGGCAAACAGGCCCAGCACGACCACGATCAGATCGACGCCCGAGGCCAGCCAGCTTTGCTCAAAGGTAAAGCGGCGGGTGTATTTGACTGGCTCAAGTCCGACGGTGTTCAGGAAGATACCGAAGGCCGCCAGCATACCGGCGGCAAAAATCTGTCCGCGGTGGGCGAGGATCACCAGAATTATCCCCAGAAGGGCGGCCAGAAAAATCTCTCGGCTGCCGAAATGTGGTGCGATCAACGCCAGAACCGGCGACAGGATCATCAGGCAGATGATGGCGAAAACGCCGCCAAAGAAGGATGCGGAATAGGCCAGAGACAGCGCGCGGTGCCCTTGTCCGCGTTTGGTCATCGGATAGCCGTCATAGGTGGTCAGCGCGTTCACCGCCGTTCCCGGCGTGTTGATCAGAATGGCGGGGATGGCGCCGCCATACATGGACGAGCCATAGATGCCCAGCAGCAGCGTCAGGCCCACGATGGGTTCAAAGGCGAAAGTTGCGGGCAAAAGAATGGCGATGGCCACAGCCGCACCAACTCCGGGCAGAGCACCGATGATGACCCCACCGATCGAGCCGATCAGAAGGGCGACGATCACCTGCCATTGCGTCAGAATAGAAAGTCCGGACAGAAACGTTTCCATAGCGACCCTCAGAGATAAGTCAGCGCAAAGGCGCGTACGGTTTCCGGCAGGTATTCATAGACGGCACCTGCGGGGATTTTGACCTGCAGAAAGGCGCGGAAAATGACCGTCACCGCAACACCGAACGCTGCCGCATGGCCAATGGCCCCGGCGCTCCGGAACCCGGTGCGGATTGCAAGAAAAACCGCGAACAGAACGGTGGATGGCAGGTATCCCAAAAGGGGGACAATCGCGACATAAACCAGAAAATAGGCGACGTATTCAAAGGACCGCAGCCAAAACGCCACCTCGGGCCAGCGTCCCGGAATACGGTCTGAAATAGCCGAGCTGAGCCAGTGCAAAAAGGCAAAGATGGCCATGGTCCAAAGCGAGACCATCGGCCAGAAGCCGGGTTGCGCAAACCACTTGGTCCGTTTGACGACCTTGGTCTGCTCACCCAGTTGGGTCAGGAGAAAAACGGCAAAAACCAGAAAGACCAAAGCAAAAACAACATCGCCGGGCCGGCGATATCGTTTGAACATGTCCTGCAATGTCTTGGCTATCATAGTCCCCTCCCTGACCGATGAAAAAGCCGCGCAGGAAACGCCCGCGCGACCCCTGCGGCTTGTTTATTCACCCACGAGGGCTTGGATGGCACCAATCGTTTCGCTGTCGCTTGCGATCTGCGCGTTTGATGCGTCGGCATCCAGCCAATAGATCAGAACGCCAGTTTCACCGATCAGGTTCTGAGCCTTCTCGGTTTGCAGCGCCTTTTGCGCAGCGGCCGCGATTTTCTCGCGCGCTTCTGCCGGAGTGTCCTTGTGAACGAACAGGCCATTCCAAAGCGCCACATTCAGATCGGGGTGCAGTTCGCTGACGGTCGGCGTGTCCGGTGTCAGGCTGATGCGCTCGTTGCCAATGCTGGCCAGAACGTTGACGTCATCCAGGCAGGGCAGGATCAGCTGCAACGTGGTGTTGATCACGTCCACGTCACCAGAGGCCAGCGTGTTGCAGTCCAGCGCGTCGAATGCAGCTTCGCTGGCAAAGTCAAAGCCCGAGCTGATTGCGGCGGCAAATGTCACCTGGGTGGGCGGCAGGAACGACCCGAAGTGACCCAGCGCCACATCGTTTTCCTTGCCATAGGCGACCAGTTCTTCCCAGTTCTTGAACGGGGCGTCTTTGCCTGACGCAATCACGAAGGGATAGGTCATGAAGATGCCGATCGGCTCGAACGGGTTGGGAGACAGTTCGGGGATGCCGATTTGGGGGCCGCCGATGGGTACGTCGGTCACGAAGGACCCGATGGTATAGCCATCTGCCGGGGCAGTGGCCACTTCGACAGCGCCGGGGAACGGCCCGCCGCCGCCACCCGGCTTGTTCACGACCGCAGCCGGAACGCCGTACATTGCCTGGAATTCGTCGGCGATGATCCGCGTCAGAACGTCTTCCAGATCACCCGGAGGCCACGGAACGACAAAAGAGACCGGCTTCTCTGGATACTCCGCCAGTGCGGCGGTTGCAGAAGCAACAAAAGCGGCGGCTGTTAGAACTTTCTTCATTGACACCTCCCGTAAGTGGTTCATTATTTGATCCGCGTTAACAAGATTAATGTTGCTTTGTTAAGCTTGTTCTGTCAAGTATTACCTTAACGGGAGGATGTGAGTCACATGGGTACAGCCCTGAACGCCCTGAAAATGCTCAACTACTTTTCAAACGCTCGGCCAGAGATCGGGCTGAGTCAGATGGCGCGGCTGTCCGGATTGAACAAAGCCACCGCGCTGCGCCACCTGCGGGCGCTTGAAGAATACGGGCTGATCGAACAGAACCCCATGACCAAGTCCTATGCGGTCGGACCCGCCGCGCTGCGCCTGGCCGCGTTGCGCCAGATCGCCCGTCCCGGCATCGAAAGCGCCCGCCAGAGAATGCAGGCTGCCATGCAGGATGTCGGCGAAAGCCTGCATCTGTCGCTGCTTGAAAAGGAGTCGCTTCAAACCGCGCTGGTAGTTGAAACGACGCGGCACAGCGTCCGTGTCAGCCTCGACCCCAGCGAGATCCTTCCGATCAATGCGACCGCGTCGGGCCTGTGTATGCTCAGCTTTGGTCCGTCCTTCCTGTTGGACCGTCTCGGTCAGGAAGAGCAGGCGCGATATACCGACACCACGCTGACCGACCCGGCAAAGATCAAAGAACGGGTCACAGCAATCAGCCAAGCCGGCTGGGCCAACAGCAATGGAAGCTACGAAAATGGCGTCTATGGCTATGCGGCACCCATATTCGGCATTGATCAGGTGGCGTTGGGAACTATTGCGATTGCCGTCCCCGAAGGCCGCGCCAGCGACGAACGACTGCCGGAAATCCTGACTGCGTTGCACGCCCTTTCGATTGACCTGACCGCAAACTTTGGCGGTCAGCTCCCCGACACTTTTCCAACCGAATTCCACCTTTGAGCGGGTGGACACAAACCCGGAGACCCGAGACATGAAAGACTCGAACTTTCTGAAAGAAAATAATGCGCGTTACTTCTGGCACCCGATGGCGCATCCCGCCGACAGTCAGAAAAACCCGCCGACCATTCTGAACGGCGGTGAAGGTGTCAGCATTATCGATGTCGACGGTCACAAGGCGCTGGATGCGGTCGGGGGGCTTTGGAACGTCAATCTGGGTTATTCCTGCGAGCCGGTGAAGCAGGCCATCGCAGATCAGCTGAACGCGCTGCCCTATTATTCGACTTTCCGCGGCACCAGCAACGACAAGGCGATCGAGCTGTCCTACGAACTGGCGCAGTTCTTTGAGGCAGACGGCCTGATCCGCGCTTTCTTTACCTCGGGCGGCTCGGATTCGGTTGAAATCGCGCTGAAAATGGCGCGGCAATACCACAAGGTGCGCGGTGAGGTCGGGCGGACCAAGTTCATCAGCCTGAAGCAGGGCTATCACGGCACCCATTTTGCTGCGGCCTCGGTCAACGGCAATCAGAAGTTCCGCGCGGCCTATGAGCCGATGATGCCGGGCTGTTTCCATGTGCCCGCCCCGTGGACCTATCGCAACCCGTTTGACGAGACCGATCCGGAACGTCTGGCGCAACTCTGTGTCAAAGCGCTTGAGGCCGAGATTGCGTTTCAGGGGCCAAACACCGTTGCCGCCTTTATCATGGAGCCGGTCCTTGGGGCAGGGGGGGTGATCCCGCCGCACAAGAGCTTCATGCCGATGGTGCGCGAGGTCTGTTCAAAACACGGTATTCTGCTGATCTCGGATGAGATCATCACCGCCTTTGGCCGGACCGGCAGCGAAAGCGGCGCGCGGCATTGGGGGGTGCAGCCCGACATCATGACCACCGCCAAGGCGATCACCAATGGCTATTTCCCCTTCGGGGCAGCAATGATCTCGGGTGCGGTCGCCGAGGTGTTCGAAAGCGACACCACCGGCAAGGCGTCGGTTGATCAGGGCTATACCTATTCCGGCCATCCGGTCGGCGCGGCGGCGGCCCTGGCTGCACTGTCCGAGATCAAGCGCCTGCGTGTCTGGGAAAACGCGGCCGCACGCGGAGATGAGCTGTTTGCCGGATTGCAAAAGCTGGCCGAGAAATACGATGTCATCGGGGATGTGCGCGGTGGCGAGGGGCTGATGTGCGCGCTGGAGCTGGTCTCGGACCGGGCAACCAAGGCACCTATTGCCAAGCACCTGCCGCTACAGGTTCAGAAAGCGGCTTACGAAGATGGTGTCATGGTGCGTGTGTCCGGCAACAACATCATCCTGTCTCCGCCGCTGATCATCACCTCCGACGATGTGGCCAAGATCCTGTCGGCGCTGGATACCGGTCTGGCGACTCTTTAACCGCCGCTCACCTGACCTCGCCCACCCCGGGCGGGGTCAGACTTTGACCGCCTGAAGCTCTTCCAGAAGGTCCAGAAGCTGGTTCAGTTTTTCGCGGCCCATCTGCGATTCGATGTTTTTTGAAATCGCCAACGACGTGGCAAGGTTGTCTTCCAGCACCGCGCGACCGGCATCGGTGATCCGAACCATGGTGCGGCGCTTGTCTTCTTTGTCCTGGCGACGGGTGATCTGGCCTTCGGCCTCCATCGTGCGCAGGATGCGGGTGAGGCTGGGCAGCAGCAAGCAAGCCTCGTGGGCGATTGCGCTTTGCTCAACCTCGCCCAGCTCGTCCAAAACCCTCAGGATGCGCCACTTCTGTTCGGTGAGCTGAATGTCATGAAGCATATCCCGGATCGGCGCCATGACGGTTTCCCGCGCGCGCAACAGCGCAATCGGTAGGGATCGGGACGTGCTTTTTGTGTGGCTTTGCGTGGTCATGCGGCCTTCTAGAACGCCGATTTGGAAATTGCAAAGATTAACAAGGCAAGTTCTTGACAGCGTGATTGTGAAATAGTAAACATGTTAATTAATAAGGGAGAGCACATGCCACATTTTCACGTCGAGTATTCCGGGAACCTGGAGGACAAGGTCGACATGGGTGGCCTGTGTGAATGCATCCGGGCCACGGCTGCCGAGATCGACACCTTTCCGATGCCGGGCATTCGCGTCCGAGCCGTTCGCGTTGATCATTATGCCATTGCAGACGGCAATCCGGCGCATGGCTTTATCGACATCTCGATCCGCCTGCGCGCAGGTCGACCAGACGACGCAAAACAGGACGCCGCGCAGCGCATATTTGAGGCCGTCAGCGCGTATCTGGCGTCGGCCTTCTTACACCATTCCATCGCCCTCTCGCTTGAGATGCGCGACATCGACCCCAAGCTTTCGCCCAAGACCGGTACGATCCGCGATCACCTTGGCGCGACCATGCAGGAGACCTGAATCATGAGCGCATTGGACACAAACATCGAAAAACTCGCGGGCTTTTTGGCGCGGTTCAAAGAGACAGGGATCAAAAACCGCATCGCGGGTGAAGACGTTGCGGGGTCTGCCGGTGTGTTTCAATCCACCTCGCCGGTCGACAAGTCGGTGATCTGCGATGTTGCACATGGCACCGCCGAGGACATCGACACTGCGGCCGAGGCAGCCCATGCGGCCTTTGCCGAATGGCGCGACATGCCCGCCACCGAACGCCGCCGCATTCTGCTGAACGTGGCAGACGCCATCGAGGCGCGCGCCGAGGAAATCGCGCTGTGCGAATGCTGGGACACGGGCCAGACGCTGCGCTTTATGTCCAAGGCGGCTTTGCGTGGGGCTGAGAATTTCCGCTATTTCGCGGATCAGGTGGTGCAGGCGCGGGACGGACAGCATCTGAAATCACCGACCCTGATGAATGTCACCACCCGCGTGCCGATCGGGCCGGTTGGCGTGATCACCCCGTGGAACACGCCGTTCATGCTGTCGACCTGGAAGATCGCGCCTGCTCTGGCAGCAGGCTGCACCGTGGTTCACAAGCCCGCCGAAGATTCGCCCCTGTCAGCCCGCCTGCTGGTCGAGATTGCAGAAGAGGCCGGTCTACCCAAGGGTGTGCTGAACACCGTGAACGGCTTTGGCCCGGATGCGGGTAAGGCGCTGACCGAGCACCCTCTGATCAAGGCCATCGCTTTTGTTGGCGAAAGCCGCACCGGCAGCATTATCACCAAGCAGGGGGCAGATACGCTGAAGCGGATGCACCTGGAGCTGGGTGGCAAGAATCCGGTCATCGTGTTTGACGACGCCGATCTGGATCGGGCGCTGGATGCGGTGATCTTCATGATCTACTCGATCAACGGTGAGCGCTGCACCTCGTCCTCGCGCCTGCTGGTGCAGGACAGCATCAAGGATGAATTCGAGGCCAGGCTGATCGAGCGGGTGAATAACATCAAGGTCGGCCATCCGCTGGACCCGGCAACCGAAATCGGTCCGCTGGTGACAGAAGAGCACTACAAAAAGGTCACCAGCTATTTCGACATCGCCAAAGAGGATGGCGCGACCGTTGCGGCGGGGGGCGAGAAACTGGGCGACGAAGGCTATTTCATCCGACCGACCCTGTTCACCAACGCCACCAACCAGATGCGCATCGCGCGCGAAGAGATCTTTGGCCCGGTCCTGACCTCGATCCCATTCTCGACCGAGGAAGAGGCGCTGCAGATCGCCAATGATACGCCCTACGGTCTGACCGGTTATGTCTGGACCAATGACCTGACGCGGGCGCTGCGGTTCACCGACAAGCTCGAGGCTGGAATGATCTGGGTGAACTCGGAAAACGTCCGTCATCTGCCCACGCCCTTTGGCGGCGTCAAGGCATCCGGCATCGGCCGGGACGGAGGTGACTGGTCGTTCGAGTTTTACATGGAACAAAAGCACATCGGCTTTGCCACCGGCCAGCACAAGATCATGCAATTGGGCAAGCTGTAACGGCCTGCCCTTGCAGAAACCGGAAACGCGCGCACCGCAACCTGCAGGAGGAAGAAATGGGAGAAATCGTTCTTGCGGCCAAAATGACCCATGTGCCGACCATGCTTATGTCGGAACAAGATGGTCCGGTCAAAGGCGCGCGTCAGGCCGCGATTGACGGGCACCGGGAAATTGCACGACGGGCAAAAGAGCTGGGCGCAGATACCGTGGTGATCTGCGACACGCATTGGGTCGTCAATGCCGGTTTCCATATCAATGCAAACAAACATTTCGAGGGGCTGTTCACCTCGAACGAATTCCCGCAATTCATCAAGGACTTGCCTTACGCATATGACGGCGACCCGGCGCTGGGGGATGCCATTGCGGATATTGCCACGAAAAAGGGCGTGCACACGCTCAGCCATCAGGTCGACAGCCTGGAATTGGAATACGGAACCCTTGTCCCGATGCGCTTCATGAGTCGCGAGGCGGAGTTCAAGGTGGTTTCGATTGCTGCCTGGTGCACCGTTCACAGCCACGAGGAAAGCCGCCTTGTCGGCGAAGCCATCCGCGAGGCGGTTGAGGCCAGCGACAGCAAGGTTTTGCTGGTCGCCTCCGGATCGCTGAGCCACAAGATTTGGCCCAACAAGGATTACGCCGCAAACAATGGTACATTCACCATCAGTTCGGAATTCAACCGCCAGGTCGATCTGCACGTTCTGGACATGTGGCAAGCCGGGGATCACGCTACATTCCTGAAAATGCTGGGCGAATATGCCAATTTCTGCTGCGGCGAAGGCTCGATGCACGACACCGCCATGCTCTACGGCGCGCTGGGGTGGGATGCGTATGATGCGAAATGCGAGGTTGTCACCGAGTATTTTCCGTCCTCCGGAACCGGACAAACCAACGTGATCTTCCCGGTGACCTGAACGGGCTGACAGGCGCGCAATGCATTTATGGAGAGGAGACGATCATGGGAAAGATTGTACAGGCCGCGAAGATTACGCATGTGCCAAGCATCTGGATGTCCCACACGATGCCGAAATACAAAGGCATCCGCCAGCCTGCCATTGATGGCTATGCGCGCCTGCGTCAGGATGCGATTGACCGCAAGGTCGACACCTTCGTCGTTTTCGACACCCACTGGATCACCAATCAGGGTTTTCACCTGAACACGAAAGAGCACCACAAGGGCCGCTTCATAAGCCACGAGCTACCGCACATGCTGGCGGATATGGAGTTCGACTATCGCGGCGATCATGAGCTGGGCGAAACCATCCTTGATGTGCTGCGTGAGCGTGGTGAGCGGGCCTTGGGGCATTCGCATCCCGATATGGGCATGGAATACGGCACGTTGCTGCCGATGCACTTTATCAATGACGGCGTGAATGCGCGGGTTCTGCCCGTGGCGGTCAACCAGTTCTCGTCGATCGCCGAAAACCGGGTTTGGGGTGAGGCCATCGCCGAAGGTATCCGGCGGTCTGACCGGAACGTCTCGATCCTGGCCTCGGGATCGTTGAGCCATGATTTCACGCCGAATGAACGCTCGGTCGATGGTCTGAATTCGGTGAACGGAGAGTTCAACCGACAGATGGACATGCGGGTGCTGGATCTGTGGGAGCAGGGCCGGTTTGAAGAGTTCCTCGAACTCCTGCCCGACTACGCCAAGAAATGCGCCGGCGAATGCGCCATGAACGATACCGCCTTGCTGTTCGGCGCCCTTGGATGGGGCAGCTACAAGGGCAAGATCGATATCTACACCCCGTATTTCGGAAGCTCCGGAACGGGTCAGGCCAATATCAGCTTCTCGGTCTAAGGCCAGAAACACAGGAAAATTCGAATGACTGAACTGCGTCTCAACGATCCCAGCCTGCTTGCCGAAATGGCTCGGGTCGGGTCCAGATGGGTGGATGCCACCGAGGCTGAAAGCGCGATTGATGTGACGAACCCGGCTACGGGTGAGTTGATCGGTCGGGTGCCCAATCTGGGGGCTGCGGAAACGGCCGAGGCGATTGCCGATGCACAGCGTGCTCAGAAAGGCTGGGCCAAACGCACCGCGAAGGAGCGTAGCCAGATTCTGCGCCGCTGGTACGAACTGATGATGGAAAGCCAGGATGACCTAGGTGCCATCCTGACTGCCGAACAAGGCAAGCCGCTGGCTGAGGCCAAGGGTGAAATCGCCTATGGCGCCAGTTTCATCGAGTGGTTCGCGGAAGAGGCGCGCCGCGCTTACGGGGATGTCACGCCCGGCCATGCGCCCGACAAGCGGATCATCACGGTCAAACAACCCATCGGCGTTGTGGCCGCGATCACGCCGTGGAATTTTCCCAACGCCATGATCACCCGAAAGGCCGGTCCGGCTTTTGCGGCAGGCTGTTCGATGGTGTTAAAGCCCGCCAGCCAGACACCGTTCTCGGCAATTGCACTGGCTATACTGGCCGAGCGCGCGGGGCTGCCAGCGGGTCTCTTCTCGGTCCTCACCGGTTCGGCACGAGAGATTGGCGGCGAAATGACCTCGAGTCCGATCGTTCAAAAGCTGACCTTCACCGGATCGACCGAGATTGGCGCGATGCTCTATGCGCAATGTGCCCCGACGATCAAGAAACTGGGGCTGGAGCTGGGCGGCAACGCGCCTTTCATCGTGTTCGACGATGCCGATCTGGATGCGGCTGTCGAAGGCGCCGTGATCGCCAAGTTCCGCAACAACGGCCAGACCTGCGTTTGTGCAAACCGCATCTATGTGCAGGCCGGGGTCTATGACGCCTTCGCCGAAAAACTGGCGGCCAAAGTGTCGACCCTGCCGACCGGCAACGGTTTTGATGAGGGCATCATCTTTGGCCCGCTGATCGATCAGGCCGCCGTGGACAAGGTGACCGAACATGTCGAAGACGCGACCTCGAAAGGGGCCAAGGTGGCGCTTGGGGGTAAAGCCCACGCGCTTGGCGGTACCTTCTTTGAACCCACCATCCTGACTGGAGTGACCTCGGACATGGCGGTGGCGACCGAGGAAACCTTTGGCCCCGTCGCACCGTTGTTCAAGTTCGATACCGAACGCGAGGTTGTGGCTGCTGCCAATGATACCGAGTTCGGGCTCGCCTCGTATTTCTATTCCCGCGACCTGGCCCGTGTCTGGCGTGTGTCCGAGGGGCTGGAATACGGCATGGTCGGCGTCAACACCGGCCTGATTTCAACCGCCGAAGCCCCATTTGGTGGCGTCAAGATGTCGGGTCTGGGGCGTGAAGGCTCACGCTATGGGCTCGATGATTTCATGGAACTCAAATACATCTGCATGGGTGGCATCGACGCCGCCGAGGAGGCCTGATGCGCTTTGCGACATACTCTGCCAATGGCGAAACATTCTTTGGCGCGATCACGGATGCCGGCGCCATCGCACTGAATAGCGAATTTTCGGAACATGCCAGTTTATATGAGGTGATCGCAGCCGGGGCGTTCGATCAACTGGCCGCAGCCGCTGCTGGCCGGGACGTGACGCACAAGGATTTCACCTACGAGATGGTGATGCCTGACGCGCGCCGCATCCTGTGTGTCGGGGTGAACTTTCCGGATCGCAATGCGGAATACAAGGATGGCAGCGCGCAGCCGAAATACATGTCTCTGTTCCCGCGCTTTGCCAGCGGCTTTACCGGTCATGACCGCCCGCTGATCCGCCCGCCGGAGAACCATACGCTGGATTACGAAGGCGAGGTTGCCATTGTCATCGGCAAGACCGGGCGCAGGATTTCGCAAGAGGATGCCTATGATCACATTGCAGCCCTGACCCTGTGCAACGAAGGCACGATCCGAGACTGGGTGCGCCACGCAAAGTTCAACGTCACCCAGGGCAAGAACTGGGACAACACCGGCGCCATCGGCCCATGGCTGGTGCCTTTTACGGACGCAGCCCAACTGGATGACGCCCGCATTCAGACCCATGTGAATGGCGAGCTGCGTCAGGACGACACCCTGAACCGCATGATGTTCCCGATCCGGCGCGAGATCGAGTATATCTCGACCTTCATGACCCTGCAGCCGGGTGATATCATCGTCACCGGAACGCCGACCGGGGCCGGGGCGCGGTTTGATCCTCCGAAATATCTGACACCGGGCGATGTGGTCGAGGTCTCGGTCGAAGGCATCGGCACGCTGCGCAACACGGTTGAGGACGAACAGCCATGACCCCCGAGGACCACACACGCGCCGCCGCTGATCTGCTGCAGGCGGGGCGTACGCGCGAGCAGATCGGCCTGCTGACCCTGCGCCATCCCGAGATGGGCATGGACGACGCCTATGAGGTGCAAAACGCCATCTATCGCCAGAAACTGGCCGAAGGGCGCAAAGTGATCGGCTGGAAGATCGGCCTGACCTCGAAAGCCATGCAATACGCGCTGAACATCGACATTCCCGACAGTGGCATCCTTTTCGATGACATGGCCTTTGAGCACGGCGGAACCGTTCCCGCGGGTCGGTTCATCCAGCCGCGGATCGAAGCCGAGATCGCCTTTGTGATGAAATCCGCGGTTGGTGGTGAAAACGTCACTCGCGACGACATCATCGCCGCCACGGACTACGTCGCGCCCTCGATCGAAATCCTCGACACCCGTATTCAAAGGGTCGACCCCAAGTCGGGTAAAGCGCGTACGGTGTTCGACACGATCAGCGATAACGCGGCCAATGCAGGCATTGTGCTGGGCGCGGAACGGCACGCCGTGGATGCATTTGACCTGCGCTGGGTCGGTGCGCTGACCTTCCGAAATGGTGAGATCGAGGAAACCGGTCTGGGCGCGGGCGTGCTGGACGATCCGGTTGAGAGCGTTGTCTGGCTGGCACGCCGCATGGCGCAATACGGCCAGAGTATTGAACCCGGTCAGATCATCCTGTCCGGCAGCTTTATCCGCCCGGTCGAATGCCCGTCCGGTACTGAGATTCATGCTGATTTCGGGCCGTTCGGCTCGGTCGATATCAATTTCGCCTGAAAGGAACACCGCACATGCCTGCGCCGAAGAACACGTTCAAAGCCGCGCTCAAGGCCGGGCGCCCCCAGATTGGCTGCTGGATCGGCATGGCCAACGCCTATACCGCCGAAATCGCGGCGACCGCGCAGTTCGACTGGCTGCTGGTCGACGGTGAGCACGCGCCGAACGATCTACGCTCCATCCTTGAACAGGTGCAGGTGATCGAAGGATCGGGCAGCACCCCGGTCGCGCGCCTGCCGATTGGCGAGACCTGGATGATCAAGCAATATCTGGACGCAGGCGTGCAGAACCTCCTGGTGCCCATGGTCGAAAGCGGCGATCAGGCGCGTGAACTGGTGCGGGCGGTGCAATACCCGCCGCATGGCGTGCGGGGCGTGGGATCGGCTCTGGCGCGGGCCTCGCGGTTTGCGGCGATCCCGGATTACCTGACAACGGCGGATGAACAGATTTGCCTGCTGGTGCAGGTGGAAAACCAAAAGGGTCTGGCGGCGCTGGACGATATTCTGGCCACCGATGTGGACGGAGTGTTCATCGGCCCATCCGATCTGGCCGCCGATATGGGCCATATCGGCGATGCCGGTCACCCTGACGTGGTTCAAGCCGTGCTGGACGCGCTGACCCGCATCGTGGCTGCGGGCAAGGCGGCGGGTATCCTGACCCTTGATCCGGCAATGCAACGCAAATGCTTGGGTATCGGAGCCAGCTTTGTGGCCACCAATATCGACGTGACCCTGTTTGCAAACGCTATGCGCAACGCCGCCAAAGCCGGGCTGAGCCTGCTGCCGGACCAGACCGCCTCGGGCGTCGCCGAAACCGCTGCGGCCAGCAAATACCTGCAGCAGCTCTGCAAACACTGGTCGCACAAGGCCGAGGTGTTCTTTGACGAAACGAACGGCAGCGTGGCCTTCCCGGATGGCGACAGTGTGAACCTCGAAGCGACTGACAGCACCCTGACAATAACCGCTGCGACCGGTCCGCGCGGGGATTTGGCGCGTTGGAAGAATGTGATTGAGGCCCATCTGGAGCGTTTTGCCTTTCGCGAAGAGTTCCGCATCGACTGGTCTGAATAAGAGCGCCTGCGAAATGCCAGAACCTGTCTATGCCATTGGCGACATCCACGGTCAGTTGCACATGCTCGAGGACGCGTTGGCGCGCATCGAAAAGGACGGCGGGCCTGATGCCCAAATCGTCTTTATCGGTGACTATACGGATCGCGGCGCCCGCAGTCGGCAGGTTCTGGACCTTTTGATAAAAGGGCAGTCCGAAGGCAGAAACTGGACGTTCCTGCGCGGCAACCACGACCAGATGTGCGCCATGTTTCTTGAGGATTACCCACGCAACGATGCGCGCCTGCTGGTCGGGTATCATTGGCTGCATCCCCGGATAGGGGGCGTCGAAACGCTGAACTCCTATGGCGTTGAGATCAGTGAAGGAGATCGAACCTATCAGGTCCACGCCAGGGCCAAAGCCGCTGTTCCGCAGGCCCATGTCGATTTTCTGGCGGGTCTGGTGCCTTACCATATGCACGAAGGCCTGTTGTTTGTGCATGCAGGTATCCAGCCCGGGGTTCCCATGCATCGTCAGGACCCCGACGATCTGATCTGGATTCGAGAAGAGTTTCTGGACTGCCCGGACCCTCACCCATGGCTGGTTGTTCACGGCCATACCCACGTCGCCACCCCTGAACACCATGGAAACCGTGTGAACATCGATACCGGGGCAGGATATGGCAAACCGCTGACCGCTGCGGTTTTCGAAGGAACAGAATGTTGGGTGCTGGAGGACACGGGGCGAAAACCTCTGACCTGCAATAAGCCCAGATAATGAGAGAAAACGTTCTCTGATTGGAAGAACCACAAGCCCGCGCTGATGGGGGGCGTAAGCAAACGTCAGGTGGCATTCGTGAATACCGAATGTCGCTATGGTGCGTTCCGCCTCCTGTTGCTTGGCTGGTAATCGCGTAAGCGCGGTGGGTCTTCATTTTCCACCCTATACATCCGGTTTCTCTCTCGGTATGGACTGTGCTTCGATTTTGATCCGTGTGTTGGACGCTCTGAGGGTGACAGCATCACCCAGGAAAGCTGAGCCATGAAACAGACACTCGCAGATGCGCTGAAGCGCAAAGGATATGACACCCTGACCCCTGTCCAAGAGGCCGTGACCGCGCCCGAGTTGCAGGGGCGGGATCTGTTGGTTTCGGCGCAGACGGGATCGGGGAAAACCATCGGGTTCGGCCTGGCCATCGCACCGACCATTCTGGGCGACGCGCAGGTTTTTGATACAGCGGATGCGCCTTTGGCTTTGGTCATCGCGCCAACGCGAGAGCTTGCGATGCAGGTCAAACGCGAATTGGGGTGGCTTTACGCCGATGCGGGGGCGTTCATTGCCTCATGCGTTGGCGGCATGGATATGCGTGATGAACGCAGGGCGCTGTCGCGCGGGGCGCATATCGTGGTCGCAACGCCGGGGCGCTTGCGCGACCATATCATGCGCGGCTCGATCGATCTGACGGCCGTGCGCGCCGTAGTTCTGGATGAGGCCGATGAAATGCTCGACCTCGGGTTCCGCGAGGATCTGGAGTTCATTCTCGAGCAAACCCCGACAGATCGCCAGACGCTGTTATTCTCGGCCACGGTTCCCCGCGCCATTGTCAGCCTTGCTGCCCGGTACCAACGCGATGCCGAGCGTGTCAGCACCGTTAGTGAACGGACGCAGCACGCCGATATTGAATACCGCGCGATGAATGTTGCCCCGCGTGATGGTGAAAACGCAATCATCAACGTGTTACGGTTCTATGAGGCGCCGAACGCCATCGTCTTCTGCAACACGCGTGCCATGGTCAGCCGTCTGACCGCCCGCCTGTCGAACCGCGGGTTCTCGGTTGTGGCGCTGTCTGGTGAACTGACCCAAAGCGAACGGTCCAACGCCTTGCAGGCCATGCGCGACGGGCGCGCCCGTGTCTGTGTTGCAACCGATGTCGCCGCACGCGGGATCGACCTGCCGAACCTGGATCTGGTGATCCATGCCGAGCTGCCCAATAGTCATGAGACCCTTCTGCACCGCTCGGGCAGGACCGGGCGGGCAGGGCGCAAAGGGGTCAGTGCCCTGATCGTCCCACCGGCGTCGTTCAAAAAGGCGCAGCGTCTGCTGAAATTCGCCAAGCTGACCGCCGAATGGGGGGCTGCACCGTCCGCAGACGAGGTCAACGCACAGGATATGCAGCGGATGTTCAGCTCGGACGACTGGCTTTCGGATGTGACAGAGGCCGAACGCATGTCCGTTGATGAGCTGGTGGCAAAGTTCTCGCCGGAGCAACTTGCCACGGCCTATGTCCGCCAATACCAGCGACAGCATTCCGCACCGGAAGAGTTGAGCGACGTCAAGGAAGCTGCGCCAAAGCCAAACGTGCCCTTTGGCCCGAGCGTCTGGTTTTCGCTTTCGGAAGGGCGCAACGACAATGCGTCGCCGCGATATCTTCTTCCCATGATCTGCAAGGCGGGCAACATCACCAAATCCGATATTGGTGCGATCCGTATCGCTGATAGCGAAACCTATATCGAAATTCGCGAAAGCAGCGTTGCTGGCTTCCTGGACGCGATCGGACCTGAGATGAAGATCGAGCGTACAAAAGACATCGTGCAGCTGGACGCCGCCCCCGATTTTTCGGGTTCTGCTAAAAAAGGCCCCAAGCAGGGTGTGAAAGGCAAGAGAGGCTGGGAAAAGACCGGGCAAAAACCGCAACGCCTCGCCGAGCCGCAACCTGCCAAGGCGCGAAAAAAGACACCGCCCAAACCCGCGGACAAAGTGAAAGCGGACGCCAAGCCCAAACGTGATCGTATTGGCAAAAAGTCGAACCGTCCGAAAGGCCCGCCACCGCCCAAGGGTAAGCCAAACAGCAAGAAAAACCGGGCACGCGCTGCCGCAGCAAAGGGCGGCAATGCTGTACCGAGACGCTCGAAATAAGTGAAACGCCTGCCAGAGTGGCTAAGCCGCGCCGCCGTCATAGCATGGTGTGTCTGCGCCCGATTGATCCGAGGGGCGCGGATTTAGTGCGGCAATGAATCGGTGGCGATAAACTCGGCCAAAACTGCCCGGCTGCCGCTCTGCCAGATCCCGGTCAGCCACCGGGCGAAGGCATCGGAAAACTGTGTGCCCCGGCCAAATTCACCGCAATACTGGCGTTGTTTGAGCCAAAGCTCCGGGTCGGCTTTGGACGCCATCGCTGTTTTCTGCAGGGTCTCCCATTGGGGGTCATTGGGGGCGATTTCTGAGCCGTCCTCACGAATGCCCGCACACATCCTGCACCAAAACGCCTCGGCCAGCGCAAGCCCGTTTGCGGAAGTGCCAGCCGCAAGCGCATCGCGCAGCGATGGCAGCAGAAAGCCCGGATGCCGCGACGACCCGTCAAACGCAACCCGGCGCGTTGTGTCGTGAATCGCGGTGTTGGCAAATCGGCTCTTGACCAGGGCAAGGTATTCTTTTGCCGTCGTTCCGGGGACAGCCTCGACATGTGGCAGAATTTCGTCAGCCTGAACTTTCTCGAAAAACGCCACGATATCCGGGTCTTGCATACAGTCTGCAATTGTCGGGACATTCAGAATTTCCCCGACATTTGCAAGCAGCTGGTGACCGCCGTTCAAAATGCGCAGTTTCATCGCTTCATAGCTATGAACATCATGGGTCAGCGTCACACCGACCTGTTCAAGCGGCGGGCGCCCGGCGCAGAAGTCATCCTCGATCACCCATTGGCGAAAGTTCTCGTGCGAGACCGGCGCGCGGTCATCGACGCCAAGCGCGCGGCATTGCGACACCAACTGATTGGCCGTCGCGGGCACGATGCAATCCACCATCGAATTGGGGAACGCACCATTCTGGTCAATCCAGGCGGCCAGGTCAGGATCGGACAGGCGCGCCATACCAACGACGCAGTTCCGCAAGATCGTCCCGTTGCCCTGAAGGTTGTCGCAGCTCAGCGCAGTAAAAGGGTTGAGGCCGTCTGCACGGCGTTGCCCGAGCGCCGAAACAAGGGCGCCGAAGACCGTGCGCGGGTGGGTGGGGTTTGCCGCATCGTGACGAATATCTTCGTGATCAGTGTCGAAGGCATCGGAGTTGGAATCCAGGTAATACCCGCCTTCGGTTACTGTCAGCGACACGATCCGGATGGATGGGTCGGCCATCTTCCGGATCAGAGCGGTATTGCCCGCCTCAATCGGCAGGTAGTCGATCATCGGGCCTGTAACCTCGGCGGACATCCCGTTCGGATCCAGCTCAATCAGGGTTGTCAGGCAGTCCTGCGCCAGCAATTTCTCTCGCATCTCGGCGTCATAGCTTCGCACACCGGCCCCGATGATGGCCCAGTCGTGGGCCTGACCCTGCTGCATCAACTTGTGTAGGTACCAGGCCTGATGCGCGCGGTGAAAATTGCCAAGCCCGATATGGACAATGCCCGGCGTCAGGTCGGAACGCGCGTAAGCCGGGGTCCTGACGCTCACAGGCAGCTCTGCAAGGTTGTCCCGCCCCAGCCGTTTCGGAGGTTTTGCGTGTGCCAGAGGGTCCATCAGCTCATCCAGTTTCCACCGTCGACATTGTAGGTTTGGGCGACGATGTACTTGGCCTCGTCCGAGGCGAGAAACACCGCCATCCCGGTCAGATCTTCGGCGCAACCCATCCGGCCGTAGGGGACGGCTGCGGCCACCTCGCGTTTCTTCTGGCCACGTGGTTTGCCTTCGTGTTTTGCAAAGAACGCATCTACGCCGTCCCAGTGCTCGCCATCCACAACACCCGGAGCAATTGCGTTCACGTTGATCCCATGAGAGATCAGGTTCAGCCCCGCCGATTGGGTCAGAGAAATGACCGCCGCCTTGCTTGCGCAATACACCGCGACCAGAGGCTCGCCCCGTCGCCCGGCCTGCGAGGCCATGTTGATAATCCGACCCTTGGTTCCGTGTTCGATCATGTGGCGCGCAACGGCCTGCATCGTAAACAGAACACCTGAGACATTGATGTCGAAAACGCGGTTGTAGTCGGCGCGCTCAATCTCAACAATCGGGGCCGCCGTAAAGATGGCTGCGTTGTTGATCAGAATGTCGATTGGGCCGAAATGTGCAGCCGTGCGTGCGACGGCCTCATCTATGCTGTGCTGGCTGGTCACGTCCATCTCGACGGCCACGGCGCTATCGCCGATTTTGGCGACGGCCTCCTGAGCCCGAGGGCCGTCAATGTCGGCAATCGCAACGCGCGCACCTTCGGCGACATAAGCCTTGGCAAAGGCCAGCCCTATGCCCCGTGCGGCCCCTGTGATGAGGGCGATTTTTCCGGCCAGGCGGTTCATTCGATCCGCAGCCCCTGTGCGTCAAACCGGTGGATCACGTCCGCGCGTGGCGTCAGGTGGATGCGGTCCCCGTGGCGGAAGCCAACCTCGCCATCCGCGCGGACGGTGAGTGTTTCGGCAAGACCGGTATCGTGCACATGAAAGAACGTGTCCGAGCCGAGGTGTTCCGAGACGCTGACAACGCCGGACCATTCGCCTTCGGTCTCGGACACTGTGATGTGTTCCGGACGAATACCGATGGTGTGAGCACCGTGTTTCTCCGCCTCGGGACCTTCGATGAAGTTCATCTTGGGCGAGCCGATGAACCCCGCGACAAACAGGTTGCGCGGCGTTCGATACAGCTCCAGAGGGGTGCCGACCTGTTCGATCACACCGGCCTGCAGAACAACGATCTTGTCGGCCATTGTCATGGCCTCGACCTGATCGTGAGTCACGTAGATCATCGTGGTCGCCAGACGTTCATGAAGTTCACTGATTTCCAGCCGCATACCGACCCGCAGCGCCGCGTCCAGGTTTGAAAGCGGTTCATCGAACAGAAACGCTGCGGGTTCGCGAACAATCGCGCGGCCGATGGCGACGCGCTGACGCTGCCCGCCTGACAACTGCCCCGGACGGCGGTCCAGATAA
Source organism: Ruegeria sp. AM9 (assembly GCF_056540565.1). Classification (NCBI taxonomy): domain Bacteria; kingdom Pseudomonadati; phylum Pseudomonadota; class Alphaproteobacteria; order Rhodobacterales; family Roseobacteraceae; genus Ruegeria; species Ruegeria sp. AM9. The sequence goes on along the minus strand of NZ_JBQFWY010000012.1, from coordinate 23,301 downwards.
TCGGTCAGGTTCAGCACGCTGGCCGCCCCTTCGACGCGCTTGTCGATCTCGGCCTGGTCCAGTTTCGCCATGCGCAGCGGGAAGGCGATGTTCTTGCGCACTGTCATATGCGGATAGAGCGCATAGGACTGGAATACCATTGCCAATCCCCGTTTCGCGGGCGGTACATCGGTGGCATCCGAACCGTCAATGTCGATAGAGCCCGAGGTGATGTCTTCCAGCCCTGCGATGAGACGCAGCAGGGTCGACTTACCGCAGCCCGAGGGGCCGACGAAGACGGTGAACTCGCCATCTTCGATGGTCAGATCCAGCGGGGGAATGACCTCAACGTCGCCGAAGCTTTTGGTCACGGACTTGAGTTGAATACGTCCCATGTGTCGTGTTCCTTATTTCACAGCGCCGAAGGTCAGGCCGCGGACAAGTTGTTTCTGGCTGAACCAGCCGAGGATGAGGATTGGCGCAATTGCCATGGTCGAGGCCGCGCTGAGCTTGGCAAAGAACAGGCCCTCGGGGCTGGAATAGCTGGCGATAAAGGCAGTGAGTGGCGCCGCGTCAACTGCGGTCAGGTTGAGGGTCCAGAACGCCTCGTTCCAAGCCAGGATGAAGTTCAGCAGCACGGTCGAGGCGATGCCGGGAATGGCCATGGGCGTGAGGACATAGAGGATTTCCTCTTTCAGCGTCGCCCCATCCATCCGCGCGGCCTCCAGAATCTCGCCCGGGATTTCGCGGAAATAGGTATAGAGCATCCAGACGATGATCGGCAGGTTGATCAGCATCAGGACAACGACCAACCCTCCGCGTGTGTCCAGCAGGCCCAGCCGGATGAACAGCAGGTAGATCGGGTAAAGCACGCCCACCGCAGGCAGCATCTTGGTTGACAGCATCCAAAGGAGGATGTCCTTGGTGCGTTTGGAGGGCACGAAGGCCATCGCCCATGCGGCGGGCACCGCGATGATCACCCCAAGAATGGTCGAGCCACCCGCGATGATGACCGAATTCCACAGGAACCGCATATAGTCCGAGCGTTCCTGCACGATGGCATAGTTCTCAAGCGTCCAGTTGAAATTCAGGAATAGCGGCGGGCTGGCAATGGCCTGCGCCTCGGTCTTGAAGCTGGTGAGGATGGTCCAGAGGATCGGGAAAAAGATCAGCAGACCGATAGCCCAGGCAAGGGCAGTGTTCAGCGATTTGCGGCGGGTTGTGACGGCGCGGGCCATGTTCGTTCCTCCTCACGCGTCCAGGTTTTTGCCGACGATGCGCATCAGGAAGATCGCAACGATATTGGCAAGGATGATGGCGTAGACACCTCCGGCTGATCCGAGGCCGACATTCTGGCTTTCCAGCACGCGCTGGAAGATCAGGTAGGTGAGTGTACGGGTGCCGAAGGCGCCGCCGGTGGTCACGAAGATCTCGGCGAAGATCGACAGAAGAAAGATTGTCTGGATCAGGATCACGATGGTGATCGCGCGGCTCAGATGCGGCAGGATGATGTGATAGAACCGTTTCAGAACCGGGGCGCCATCCATTTCAGCCGCTTCCAGCTGTTCGCTGTCCAGCGACTGGATCGCGGTCAGAAGGATCAGCGTGGCGAAAGGCAGCCATTGCCAGGAGACGATCATGATGATCGAGGTCATCGACGCCTCGGACAGCCAGGAGATCGGCTCGGCCCCGAAAAAGCGCCACAGATGCGCCAAAAGCCCATTGACCGGGTCCATGAACATGTTCTTCCAGACCAGCGCGGATACGGTGGGCATGACGAAGAAGGGCGCAATTACGAGGATGCGGACAACACCCTGACCCCACATCGGCTGATCCAGCAGCATCGCCAGAAGGATGCCGAGGATGACCGTAATCACCAGAACACCGCCCACGATGACCAATGTTGCCTGCACCGCAGGCCAGAATGAACTGGAGGACACAAACCGGACGTAATTGTCGAACCCGACCCAGCCCAGATCGCCCCCCCTCAGCGGCAGGTATTTCTTGAAGGAAAAGTACAGCGTCATCGTCAGGGGTACGAGCATCCAGCCAAGAAGCAGGACCACGGCGGGTGCCATCATAAGGCGCGCAACGGATCGGGAATGTTGAGTTGCCATGACGCAAGACCTCTCTGTTCAGGCGCATACCAGCCTGCGAGAAAAACACGGGGTGTGGAAGGGTAGGGCGGGGGGCAGACCTCTGCCCACCCGCGGGGAGAAGACCTCAGTACCCTGCGGCTTCCATCTCTTCTGCAGTGAAGGCCTGCGCTTTCTCAAGCGCCTCTTCCACCGATTGCTGACCAGCATAGACCGCCGAGAATTCCTGACTGACCTGCGTGGCGATACCTGCAAACTCGGGGATGGCCGCAAACTGGATGCCAACATAGGGCACCGGTTTCACCGTCGGGTTATTCGGGTCCGCTGACAGGATCGAGTCCAGCGTCATCTGCGCGAATGGCACCTTCTGATACTCGGGGTTCTCATACAACGAGGTCCGCGCGCCCGGCGGGACGTTGGCCCAGCCTTCGTTCTCGGCCACCAGCTCGATGTAATTCTTGGACGTGGCCCATTCGATGAACTGCTTGGCAGCATCTTCCTGTTGTGTGCCCGCCGGGATGGCCAGCGCCCAGGCCCAGAGCCAATTGGACCGCTTGTCAACACCGTCCGAGTTCGGAGCTAGCGCAAAACCAACCTTGTCCGCGACAGTCGAGTCGTTGGGATTGGTTACGAATGAGGCCGCAACCGTGGCGTCGATCCACATGCCACACTTGCCTTGCTGGAACAGCGAGAGGTTCTCATTGAAGCCGTTGGTCGCATAGCCTGCAGGTCCTGACTCGGCCATCATGTCAACGAAGAAGGTCAGCGCCTCGTTCCATTCGGGCTGATCGAACTGGGGCTTCCAGTCTTCGTCGAACCAGCGCGCGCCGAACGAATTCCCGGTCACGGTGATGAAGGCACCGCCCTCACCCCATCCAGCCTTGCCGCGCAGGCAGATGCCGTTGATATCATTGTCCCGGTCGGTCATCGCGGCGGCGGCTTCGCGGATGAATTGCCAGGTCGGGGCGTCCGGCATTTCAAGCCCGGCCTTTTCCATCAGGTCGGTGCGGTACATGACCATTGAGCTTTCACCATAGAACGGTGCGGCGTACAGCGTTCCGTCATGGCTCAGCCCGTTGCGCATCGCGGGCAGAATGTCGTCCACGTCATATTCGGCAGACATGCCTTCCAACGGCACCAGCCAGCCATTGGCGCCCCAGATCGGGGTTTCGTACATACCGATGGTCATGATGTCGAATTGGCCGCCCTTGGTGGTGATGTCGGTGGTCACGCGCTGACGCAGCACGTTTTCTTCAAGTGTCACCCACTCGACATCGATCCCGGTCGCTTCGGTGAATTTGTCGGTATAGCCCTGCATCCGGATCATATCGCCGTTGTTCACGGTGGCGATGGTGATGGATTGCGCGTGGGCCGCGGCCGTGGCGACGAAAGTCAGCGCAGTCGCCGCACGAAGTGCGTGTTTCAGATACATCCCTGTCCTCCCTGAGCTTGGATGCTGTGCAGAGAGCCTAGTTTAATAATTGTCGCGCCGTCAATAAAAACTTTACGCGCGTTAAATTTTATAACTATGCGGATTCCCTTAAGACCAGCCGCGCAGGGAAGAGGGTTTCCGTCCGCTTGTCGAATTTTCCACCGTTTTCAATAAGTTCAAACAGCGTTTCGACGCTTCGCGCCGCCACGTTGTCGTAATCATGTGCTGCGGTCGTCAGGGATGGGCACGTAAATTTTGCAAAAGGATGATCGTCGTTTGAGGCAACCCGCAATGTGCAATCGTCCTTTCGCCCGACACGAATCCCCTGTTCGTAGCACGCCGCCAGAAAGCCGATCGCCAGCCGGTCGTTGCTGCACAGAACTGAATCTGTGCGCAGCTCGCGCTGATCCAGCACCTTCAGCGCACCCTGCCGGCCAATCTCTTCGAAGGCCCAGCCAGTGCCTTCGATTTTGATGACATGCGGCTCAAAGCCCAGACGCTCCATCACTTCAACATAGGCTTTGCGCCGCTTGTTGGCATTTGGGTTTGCGGGTGTGCGCATCTCAAAGAAGGAAGGCGGCTCGCCGGTACGGGTCATGTATTCCACGGTCTGGGACACAAAGCTGAAATTGTCGGACCCGATAAACGCCGCGCCCAGACCGTCGAGGTTGCTGTCGAACAGAACTGTCGGCACGCTGGCGCAAAATTTCTCAATCGCAGACGTGTCAGAGATACGCCCCAACGGCGCCAACAACACGCCAGCGGGTTTCAGGGATTGCAAACCGTCCAGAATTTCGTTTTCCAGCTTTTGTTCACCATGAGAGCTGAAAAGAAACGGGCGATACCCCGCTGCGATGCAGGATTGCTCCAGATACCGCGCGATTTCGGCAAAGAACGGATCGGCCAGGTAGGGTACGACGATACCGATATTCTTGGTCAGCTTTCGGTTCTGGTTCACAGCATAGATATTCGGGCGATAGTCAAACCGTTCGAGCGCCTCTTCTATCCGGGCCCTTGTCGTTGGGCGAACGCTGTCGGGATCGTGGAAGTACTTGGATACCGTGGGTCGCGAGATGCCGCTGAGGGCTGCGAACTCTTCCATGTTCTTTATCTTGGTCATGCCAGTCTGCCTGCGGATCTTAGCCGCCTTGATCTTGTCCTGTTTTTACATATTCTTTGCGCGCGCTAAAAAATCAATAGCCAGACAATTTCCGCACGTTTCTGCAAGCAAGGGGTTTCAATGTATCTCGGGATCGATATCGGAACGTCGGCGGTCAAGCTTGTCTGTGCGGATACAGATCGAATACTTGCGACGGCTTCGGTAGGAATGGAGACATCCTCGCCGCAACTCGGCTGGTCCGAGCAGCACCCGGATATGTGGTGGCAGACAACACGCGATGCATTGAACCAACTTGCGGGGAAAATCACGCTGTCCGAGGTGAAAGCCATCGGTTTGTCCGGCCAAATGCACGGGGCTGTTTTGTTGGGCCGTGACCTGTGTCCGATCCGACCGGCCATCCTTTGGAATGACAGCAGGGCGGCACGTGAATGCGATGAATTGCGCGCGGCCCAACCGCAGATAGGTCAAATCGCCGGCGTCCTCCCTTTGCCGGGCTTTACGGCACCCAAGATCGCCTGGCTGAAACAACACGAGCCGGACCACTATGCCCGACTTGCCCATATCCTGCTGCCTAAGGACTATATCGGTTTGTGCCTGCATGGCGAGTTGGCAACCGACACGTCCGATGCTGCCGGGACCCTGTGGCTGAATCAGGTGTCACGCAATTGGGATGCCGGAATTGTTGAAGCCACTGGTGTCGAGCCCGATTGGTTGCCGCAGGTTTGCGACGGTCACAATGTTGTTGGGACGGTCACAGCAGAAACGGCGGTTGAAACTGGGTTGAAACCCGGCGTACCCGTCGTGGCCGGAGGAGGGGATGCGGCAACCGGGGCGGTGTCTCTGGGGGCTACCGAACCGGGGCGTGGCTTTATCTCGCTGGGGACGTCCGGCCAGCTGTTCGTGGCGGATCGCAAGTACAATCCCAATCCCGAACGCTATGTTCATGCTTTTGCGCACACGCTGCCTGATCGCTGGTATCAAATGGCAGCAATGCTGAACGGCGCCAGACCGATTTCATGGATTGGCGGTCAACTTGGGCTGTCTGCTGCCGACGTTGTAACGCTGGCCGAAACGGTCAGCGGTGATCGTGTGCCGATCTTCCTGCCATATCTGACCGGTGAGCGCAGCCCGCTTGGGGATCCGCATATCCGGGCTTGCTTCTTTGGCCTTGAGGATTCGACCACACGCGCGGACATCTGCCGTTCCGTGGTGGAAGCCATTGCATTTTGCTTTGCTGATGCAGCGCAGAGTTTCGGCGAAACGATAGACAACTTGCCGGAACTGGCCGCCATCGGCGGCGGCAGCCGATCTGATCTTTTGCTGAGCCTGATCGCGACGGTGACCGGGAAACCCATTGTGCGGTCTAAGGGGGCGGATTCCGGTCCGGCCTATGGTGCGGCCCGGCTGGCAGCCTGTGGTGTTGGCGCGTTGGAAAATTCTGATCTGGCTCTTCAACCCCCAACAACGGACCGGTTCGAGCCCGCTGACATGGCGGCGCTGTCCCAACGATTGACGCGGTTTCGCGGTGTTTATACGGCACTAAGTGTGGTCGATTAGGTGCCTTCGCGCTCTGCGCCCGAATTATACCGCCTGTTTCTCCCACGGTGGGTACGTGGCAATTTCGGCAATCAGGAAGTCCATGAATACGCGCACCTTGGGCGATAGCACGTTCGATTTCGGGTAGATCAGCCACAACACATTGTCTTCGGCGGCCTCATAGTCGGGGAGGACATGCTTCAGTCTACCCGATGCAAGCTCTTCCTGAACGCTCCACAGCGAATTCATCGAAATCCCCGCGCCAGCGACCGTCGCGAGCTTTTGGCTGAGCCCGTCATCCATTATCAGCGGGCATTTGGTTGCACCCGGATCGAACGATGCTGCGGCGCCATGCACGCTCTTCAACGCCCGAGCCCGGATATGCCTAAATGCGATGAGTTTGTGATGCAGCAGCTCGTCCGGCGTTTCGGGTTCACCAAATGTCGCAAGATAGTCAGGTGACGCGCACAGGATACGCCTGTCATCCGCCAGCTTTCTCCCCTTGAGGCTGGTGTCGATCAAAGGCGCGTTTCGCAGGGCAAGGTCATAGCTTCCTTCGATCAGGTCAAATTGCGTGTCAGACAGGCGCAAATCCAGGGTAATCCCCGGCTGTTGAGCCTGAAATTTTGCAAGGATCGATGCAATGTACAGCTGGGCAAAGGTGCTGGGCGCGGTAAAGCGCAGGGTGCCAGTGGCTTGCGCCGCACCTTGCCCCAAAGCCGCCATGGCAGCATCTTCCTGCGCCAGAATCTCACGCGCATAAGGCAGGAACTCGGCGCCTTCCAGCGACAGGGACACTTTGCGCGTCGAGCGATGAAGAAGCTCAACGCCCAGTTGGTGCTCGAGTTTGGCAAGCCGAGCACTGGACACGGCCGGAACCAAGCCCAGTTCACGTCCCGCGGCCGAGATGTTCAGCTTGTCCGCAGCAAGCACGAAAAGACGAAGGGCCTGGGTGTCCATAACTCGATTATATGTAAAACACGAAAACTGAAACTCGTTTTCCCCAGTTTTATCGATTTCTGCAAGTGTTATTTGGCGCTCAACACAACACACACCAAATGGAGCCACAGATGTCAGCCCCTTCAAACGTTCAGTCACAAATCATCGAAGCCTTCAACTTTCGGCATGCGACCAAGATCTTTGACCCGGACAAGAGGATCAGCGATTCCGAGTTCGAAACCATTCTGGAGGCCGGGCGTTTGTCGCCAACCTCATTCGGGCACGAACCGTTCAAAGTCCTGGTCATCCAGTCGCCCGAGATGCGTGAGCACTTTCGTGAATTTTCCTGGGGCGCAAACGGAATGATGAATGGAAGCACGGGCCAATTGGGCACCGCGAGCCATTTTGGTATCCTTCTGGCCAGTACCGCGGAAACCATGACTGCGGGATCGGATTATCTGCAGGATCACTATCGCGCGGTGAAGCAGCTGCCCGATGATGTTATCGAGCTGTTCAACGGCGCCTACGGAAAATTTCAATCGACGGACCATCGTGTCACATCCGAGCGTGAGATTGCGGATTGGTCCGGCAAGCAGGCCTATATCGTCCTTGCCAACATGATGACGGCGGCCGCCCTGATGGGGATCGACTCCTGTCCGATCGAAGGGTTCGATATGGAACTGACCACCGAGGCGCTGTCTGAACATTTCGGTGTGGATACGACCAAGTGGAAGCCAGCGGTCATGTTCGCATTCGGACATCGGGTCAGCGACCCGCAATTTCCCAAAACCCGTCGTTCGATGGCCGAAACGGTAAGCTGGTTCTAACACCGCCGCAAAACCGCGAAGGCTGCCCAATCGGGGCAAACAGGAAGAAATCGGATGCAAAGAACTGGTATCGTAAACGACCATGTCCACAGGCCCGGGCGGCAGGCATGGATCAGTGCAGCCTTTGCGGCTTGGTAAAGACGGGCTTGAGGTCAACTATTCCCCACGTTCTATTAACGCGTGTTCAGGCGAACAAGGGAACCGGGTCTATGATCAGGAAATCACGCAGCTTTTGGCAGGAAAGCTGAATACCCGTGAGGTTCTGGTCATTAATCCCACAGTGCCGGTGGATGATCCCGGTCCAACGCGAATACCAACGCCCATGATCCACCTGAGATTTAGACAGAGATCCATCAAAACAACGCACAAACGTCCGACGACGACATTCTGCCGGACTTTTCCTGAAGGAGTACTGCAATGGCCAAAACCATTCTTGTCACCGGTGCAACCGACGGCATCGGACTGCTCACCGCCACAAAGCTCGCGGCAGACGGCCACCGGGTTCTTCTGCACGGCCGTAACCCGGCAAAGCTGGAGGCCGTCCAAAAAGACGTGGGAGGTGAAACAGAGACATACAGCGCTGATCTCTCTCAGATGTCGGCCGTTGTCGCGTTGGCCGCAAACATCCGTGCCAGACACGAGACACTGGATGTACTGATCAACAACGCGGGTGTTTTGAAGGCGCCGCAACCGGTGCTCGAGCACGGGCTCGATATCCGCTTTGTCGTCAACACGTTTTCGCCCTATCTGCTGACTGAACTGTTATTGCCAATCATCCCCAAATCCGGCCGTGTCGTGAACCTGTCGTCTGCCGCTCAGGCCGCAGTGGATCTAGGCGCCATGCAGGGCAAAACGCGCCTGTCTGATATGGAAGCCTATGCGCAAAGCAAGCTGGCAATTACCATCTGGACCCGCGAGTGGGCCAGGGAACTGGCCGAGGGACCGGCATTGATCGCCGTGAACCCCGGTTCGCTGCTGGCGTCAAAAATGGTCAAGGATGGCTTTGGGGTTGCGGGCAACGACCTCAACATCGGTGCAGACATTCTGATCGCGGCCGCGCTGAGCGATCAGTTCTCAAATGCGTCAGGGCGCTATTTCGACAATGACAATGGTGCGTTCGCCGATCCGCATCCTGCGGCCCTGAACACCGGGCTGGCAACGGATGTGATGAATACAATTCGGACGATGACGCGCCAGCAAAGCTAAGCCGCGCATATTTCCTTGCAAGAGCCCCCCCCATCGGAAGTGGTTCAGGGACCGTCCGATTGAATTCGAAGGCCGCAGCGCATCTGCGAAGCTCGCTTCTGTAAATGTTGACCAATAGTTGAGTTTGAACAACCATCGGGTTGGAATAACAACTTGGCTTGGCAAGGACGGTCACCTGATACGTTTGTTCATCATTGCACTAGGCGTTACCGTTTTGAATACAATGCCAATTTGGCTGGCCGAGTTGGCTGTCAAAAGCGGCATTTCCGAAGTGGCTGTCGGCCTGCTGGCCAGTGTTGTTTTATTGTCTGCGGCCGTTGGGTGCGCGATGGGGACAGCCGCTGCACGTAACTATTTACCTTTTGGGGCCGGGGTTGTTGCGGGTATCGGTATCGCCAGCGCCGCGATAGCGCAGGTTATTTCGACCACGGCTTTGTTCATCGGCGCTGTTGGCGTCGGTTGGTCATTGGGTGTCGTTCTGGCTTTGCCCCTGTCACGCAGTCTGACGGATACCAGACTTGTGCAAATGATCGGCAACGGAATGGCGGTCGGGTGCGCCGCTTCGTTCGTTCTGCTCACGGCGATTCATGTAACAGGGGTTTCACTACTGCCCCTTTTGGCCGTTCTTGCGGTGATACAGATAGTCTTGCTGGGGCGGCAATGGCCCGAGCAAAACAAACTCAGGGTCGTGCATTTCAACTGGAAGCAGGACATGAGCTTGCTGCCGTTCTTCATCTGCATGGGCGCGTATTGGGCTTTTCTCGAAGTGTTTTCGGTCGAACTGGACCTGGGCAGCCTCAGCGCTTGGTTGGCTGGCAGCCTGTTGCTGTCCGGTATGGGGTCCTGCTGTGCCGGCTTCATACCCAATCGGCTGAGCCTGCATGCAAGCATAGTGGGTCTGCTGCTCGCCGCGCTTGCAGGTGGGCTCACCTATTTATCGACGAATGAACTGGTGATCGGCATCACTATTCTGATCAATGCATTCGGCCTGTTCCTGTTTTTTCCGCTGTATCTGGATCGAACGGATGCACCAGCGGCAGGGATGGCACGCTATCTGCTGGGTTTCGCGTTGGGAGGCGTGACAGGAAGCCTTGCGATTGCCGTGGGGGGCTATTTGGCTTTGGCCGCAGCCGTTGTGGCCTCGGGTTTGATCGCTGTTCCAGCTATGGCGCGCCAGCGTCCGAATTCGGATGTTCCGGAATTCTGAGCCCTGCCTTGCGCCATCCCCGCACGGCCATCTCGCCGCGTTCCGGCGTGATCCCGGTCAGTGCAAGCTCTTCATAGACGACGTCCTCAAAGACCGGAAACATCTCTCGCATGACTTCGGCTGCGGCCTGAGCTTTTTCAGAGTTGCCCAACTCACCATGAAGCCAGGCAAGATGCGCCTGGTACCAAAAGAACTCGGGCATCGGAAATTTCTCAATCTCGACCAGCGCGGCCTCAGTAAAGCCCTGCGATGCATAGAGCCAGCATCGCGCATAGTGATACCATCCGGGATGCACCGGGCTGAGGTCAATCGCGCGGTCCAGCAATTCCACCGCCCGATCAAATTCACCCAGAAACAAATGGCATGACCCGATCTCGGCCAGAACATCGCAATGCCCGGAATTCAGCTCGAGCGCCCGTTCGGCGGCGACCCGAAACCCGGCGATATCCATCTGGTAGAAGATGGTCAGCGCCAGTGTCATCTGTGCAAATGCGTTCAGCGCGTCGCAGTCCACAGCCTTGCGTGCCGCATCCGCCGAAAGCGCCAGAGCGTCCACATCCGGGCGCTGATTTACGTGATAGCGGTACTCTTCCAGCAGCAGCATGGCATAGGCCGCCCACCCATCGGACGAACGCGGATCCGTTTTGAGTGCGTCCTTCAACCTGTCCCGAATGTCTGCATGTAAAGAATGATCGTAGGACCTGTAATACTCGTAAAACTGTGCAACGAGAAAATAAGTGTCCCAGGACTGTGTGCGCCCGTCGGGCAGGGACCTTGCCACCTGTTTCGCAATCAATCCGTGGCGGCTGCCAAGCCGTCCGGCGATCAACGCGGCAATATCTTCCTGAATATCGAACAGCTGCTCGGGCCCGCCGCCGCGATCGAATTGCTCGGTCGCGACCAGCCTGCCATTGCCGGCCTCGGTTACTTGTACGGTCACCCGCAGCTGGTTCTGAAACCTTCGGATACTGCCTTCGACAACGTGGGTGACCGCGTGTCTGCCGGACATCTCCGCGTTTGAAACCTTATCGGCAGCCAGCCGGGAGGTCGTGCGATGTGACAGCAGGGTGAGTTCGCGAAACCGGGACAGGTTTGTGATCGTGTCTTCCGTCAGTCCTTCGGCAAGAAATCCGTCGTTGGGGGATGTGCCCAGGCTTCTGAAGGGTAGAACCGCAAGAACAATGCCCTCTGGCGATTGTGTGTCTTGTGTGTTGACCGCGGGCATGTCGATTTCCGCGACAAAGCGAAACCCTTTCCCATGCACGGTACGGATCGTGTGCTGATCCCGCCCCGTGTCACCAACCGCCACGCGGGCTTCCTTCATCGCGGTCGATAAAGTGGCGTCAGTGATGAAACGACCCTGCCACACCTGTTCAACCAACTCGTCCTTCAGAACCACCCGGTCCCGGTTGGTAATGAGGTATTCCAGAATTTGCAGGGTCTGCGGGGTCAGGCTGTCACAGACCCCACCGCGCGATATCTGAAAGAGGTCTGTATCAATCGTACAATCATTAAACGCGTATTTCATGTCCCGAAACCGATCATGTTTCAAACGCTTTTGCCTTTAAACGAGCATATCCCTCAGACTTTCTCAGGAAAAGCTCAGATGCAGCTCGAGGTTCAAAACCGTGGCGCTGCTATTCCCGTTTCATCCTTAACGGCCCGTCTTGCGGCTCAGAAACAGGAGAATAGCAATGAAATACCGAAATGCCCTGCCGCAGTTGAACGGCACCCAGATGGTGGCTGACGGCGGCCTTGAAACCACACTGGTCTTTCACGACGGGATCGACCTGCCGCTGTTTGCAGCCTTCAAGGCACTGGAACGCCAGGACGGCATCGATGCCATAGACAGATATATGCGCGGGTTCGCCCGTCTGGCTGTCGATCATCGCCGGGGTTTCATTATGGACACTCCTACCTGGCGTGCCAGCCCCCGATGGGCAGCCGAGCTTGGGGTGGACCGTGATCAGCTCAAAGAGATTCACCGCGAGGTGATCGCAACGCTTGTGAAGATGCGGGACGAACATGAAACCCCGGATTCCCCCTTTGTGATCAACGGAGTAATCGGGCCGCACAGCGACGGTTATGCCCCGACGGAAATCATGAGCGCATCCGAAGCCGAAGCCTACCATCAGACGCAGGCCAATTGGTTTGCCGAGATGGGCGCAGACATGGTTTCGGCGATCACCATGACCTATGTCGACGAAGCAATCGGTATCGTAAACGCCACGCGGAAAGCGGGCATTCCGGTGGTTATCTCGTTCACCGTTGAAACCGACGGCCGCCTGCCTTCGGGCCAGGATCTGCGCGCTGCAATTGAGCAAGTCGACAGAGTCACAGACGGTAAAGCGGCGTATTTCATGATCAACTGTGCGCATCCCGATCATTTTCGCTTTGTTCTGGAGCAAGGCGGCGATTGGACAAAGCGGATCATGGGGGTGCGGGCCAACGCGTCGCGCCTGTCCCATGCCGAGCTGGACGAAGCTGAGGAGTTGGATGACGGCAATCCGAAGGAATTCGGCGCGCTTCATCAAGAACTTAAACGGTTGCTACCAAATCTGACCGTGATCGGCGGTTGCTGCGGCACGGACCATCGGCATGTGGAGCATGTCTGCATGGCCACACAGCAACCAAAAGCCAACGCTGTCTGACAGCGGTAGAGCCCACCATTGCCGCCAACTTTCGCGACAGGAGTGAAGGGCCAGCGCGATTGGCCCTGCAAATGCTCGGACACAATTGGTGCTGTTGCAACAAGATCAGGAGAGAAAGATGAATATCGAACGTAATTCTTTTCCCAGCCCTCGAAGCCAGTTGTTTCGACCGATTGGCACCCAAGCGCCATATGGGCCTAGCAACAAAAAAGGCTCTCTGGCGCAGATATTGGCCAACCTGTTTAAGCGCCTGCGTGATGCGGCAGTTCGTGAATACCGCATTCGGCGGGACTACCGACATGTTTCCCGGCTTGATGACCGTATGCTGAAAGATATCGGGCTGAACCGTGATCTCTTCCATGTGGAGTTGCGTTACGGTCGTGACGCATTCCGGTGGTTCTGACTTTTGCAGGCTGGCAAGTAGCTCAAAAGGAACAGAGCCCAAACTTCCCCAGGCGTGCTCAAAAGATCCAGAGCACGCCTGAATTCGGAAATCTCGCCTGATGGCAGCCGTTCCACCGCGTATTGGCATCGACTTGAAACACCTGGAGCGACGAAGCACGCAAAAAAAACGAGAATTGCTAAGGTGTTGAGTTCTTGAGGGGAAGAGTTTCAGTAATTCGGTTTCATTAATTGCGTTGTCCCAAACACTGGTGGGATCAAGATTAATCCTTGTAATCTATCTTATGTTAATATTATCCCAACTACACTGCGGGCTTGGTCTGCTGAAACACAAGCCCAGTTCTCACATCCAGCCGCGCGTTCCGTACAGCTTGCTCAGCCACCGTCACCGAGCATCTTGATTGCAGCCAGAAGGCGGGCGATTTCCTGTTCGGTGTTGTAGTGACAGAACGAGATGCGGATACAGTCCGTCAGGCCAAGCGGCGTAAGCACGTTGCCGGAATAGTGGTCAGCCTTGCGCGTGTGGGTGCGGATACCCTGTTGGTTCAGGGTTTCAACCACATCTTCAGAGGCCTTGCCCTCGATCACAATAGAAACCAGCCCCTCGCGCGCCGGGTTGTCGGCCCCCGCCAGAATTGTGACATGGTCCATGTCGCGCAGGCCCGGCAAGTTGCCGGTACCGTTGATGGCTGTGTTGGTCAGGTGGGTTTCATAGGTGTGGATGGCGCGGCCCGCGGCTTCGATCCGCTTCCGGGTGTCACCCTCATCCGAAACCTCACCCCCCAGCCAGTCGAAATAGGCCACCACGTCCGACACGGTCGCGTAAGAGCCGGTGTCACGGGTGCCGAACTCCCACCCTGTGGCGGGGGCGTCGATCAGCATGTCGTGGGGCGTAGCGCTCAGCCGGTCGGATATCCAGGCGATGCCGTAACCGTGGCGCGAAAACACCTTGTAGGGCGAAATCACATAGCCATCGATGTCATAGGCGTCCAGATCCACCTGCCCGTGCGCGGCGTGCTGTATGCCGTCGATGATGATCATGCATTCCGGCGAAACCGCCCGGATTGCGGCCGAAATCGCCGCCACATCCATGCCCATGCCAGTCACGGGCGACGCGTGCAGGATCGTCGCCACGGCCACATCCGGGGTCAGTCGCGCGGTATAATCCTCGGCCGTGACCAAACCGGTTTCGTTGTCATGAGGGACGTTCACATAGTCCAGCCCGGCAATCCCGGCCCAGCGGCGCGCGGCGCTGCGGGTGGCTGGGTGTTCGATGGACGACCCGATCACCCTGGCCCCTTTCGGTGCGGCCAGACAGGCGGTGCGGATCAGGCGGAACAGAAGCTCGGTGCCGCTTTCACCGGCAAAGAATTGACCGGTCGCGGCGTTCATGAACAGCGCCAGATCCCCCTTAGCCTTGTTGATCACCTGCTGGGTGCCCTGCCCCGCCGGATTGATACGGCCGGGATTGTCGGGGATCGCCGCATAGAATGCCGAGGTCGCCGCCACCGATTTCAGCGTCAACGCACCGCCGGCGTTTTCAAAGAAGATACGCTCGCCCTGAAATGGACAGTTTTCCACATGGGCAAACCGGTCGCGGATGGCGTTGATCAGGGCGGGGTTGTTCTGAATCATGGGTCGGTCCTGTAGGTTTGCATAAAGCGCAGCGCGGTAGCTTTTGGCAATCATCGTCACTGGCAGAGAGGATGCAATCTTTCACGTTGCCG
Source organism: Ruegeria sp. AM9 (assembly GCF_056540565.1). Lineage (NCBI taxonomy): Bacteria > Pseudomonadati > Pseudomonadota > Alphaproteobacteria > Rhodobacterales > Roseobacteraceae > Ruegeria > Ruegeria sp. AM9. Next base: position 8,179 of record NZ_JBQFWY010000012.1, on the reverse strand, counting down.
ACATCAGATAGTCTGCCACCGTCATCACCCCCTTGGACCCTGCGTCGGCAAAAGGGTGCCGCTAGGGCAACCAAAGGCCCATTCGCGCGCGGGCTTTGGTATAGTCGACGAGAGATTTGAGGGTGAACCGAAGTGGTCGGCAGTATTTTTCGTCGAAACTGCACGATTCATCAGTGTTTGGATCAAATGGCGGAGGTTTCGCGCAGTGAGCATAGGACAAAGGCCCGGCCCGGGCGGCTCATGCGCTTCAGGAGTATGCTATGTTTAAAGATTTCTTTCCCGCAACCGTTTTGACCACCGTAATGCTGACCGGCTCAGCGGCAGCGGCGGATGAGAATGTGATGGTGGTGTTTGATGGCTCGAATTCCATGTGGGGTCAGATCGACGACACGGCAAAAATTGAAATCGCGCGGGGCGTCATGGAAAACCTGCTGGGAGAATGGGTCGAGGACCGCAATGTTGGGCTGATGGCCTATGGCCATCGACGCCGGGGTGATTGCGGCGACATCGAGGTTCTGGTCGAACCCGGCCAGCAGGCGCGTGGGGTCATTCTGGATCAGATCAACGCGATATCGCCGATCGGAAAGACCCCTCTGACCGACGCGGTCGAGGCTGCGGCCAAGGCGCTGTCCTACACCGATCAACCGGCAACCGTCGTGTTGATTTCCGACGGGTTGGAAAGCTGCGAACGTGATCCCTGCGCCTTGGCGCAGGCGCTGGAGCAAGGAGGGGTAGGTTTCACAGCGCATGTGGTGGGGTTTGGGCTGGGTGCGGATGAAGATGCAAGCTCGCTGGCCTGTATCGCCGAAAATACCGGCGGTCAGTATATCACCGCCGCCAATTCCCAGGAACTCGGCGCCGCGCTCAGCGCCGTGGGCACCGCAGTGGCAGAAGCAGCCTCCACCCCCGAACCCGAGCCTGCGGTTCAGGATGTTGTGGTTGAGGCGCCCGAGACGGCCGTGGGCGGATCTGACTTGGTTGTGCGCTGGACGCCGACGGTCGAGGAAAGCGACTATATCAACATTGTCCCGGTTGGCGCCGATCCAGCTGTCTTTGGCAGCTATGTGCGTATCGGTGACGCCGAAGAGGTCACAGTAACCGTCCCCGGCAGCGAAGGTCTGTATGAAGCCAGGTATCTGCACAACCAAAGCAAAGAGGTTTTGGGACAGGCCACGCTTGAGGTGACAAAGCCCGAGGTTGAGCTGACTGCGGCGGATACGGTGCAGACTGGTGCGAAACTCAAGGTCGCGTGGTCACCGGTGATCAACCGGCGCGACTATGTGGCGATTGTCCCGGCGGGGTCCGATTCCGGCACGTTTGGCAATTATCAGGCTGTCGGCAGCACGACCGAAACAACCCTCAATGTTCCCGCCGATCCGGGCCTTTATGAGTTGCGTTATATCCTGAATATGGACAAGCGCACGGTGGCGTCGCGACAGGTCGAGGTGACCGATCCTCAGGTCGTTCTTCAGGCCCCTGACAGTGCTCTGACCGGGTCCGTATTCGAGGTTGCCTGGGGCGGCGCCGTCAGTCCGCAGGATTATATAAACATCGTCCCGGTTGGGACCGATGAAGGCAAGTTTGGCAATTACGTCACTGTCGGCGATGCCTCGAAAGGCAAGCTGAAGGCGCCTGCCGAACCGGGCATGTACGAGGTGCGCTATGTCCTGCGCGAAGGCAGCAAAACGCTGGCGCGCGAAGCGATGGAGATTACGACCCCCGAGGTCTCGATATCGGGTCCCGAACAGGTTGTGACCGGATCAAAGTTCGAGGTGTCCTGGACCGGTCGGGTCAACACTCAGGACTATGCCGCCATTGTCCCCGCCGGGTCGGATGACGGGGTCTTCGGCAATTACGCCGTGGTGCGGGACGGCGATGTCGCAGTGCTGACCGCGCCGGCCGAACCGGGCCTCTATGAGCTGCGCTATATCCTGCGCGAGGGGTCGAAAACACTGGCGACCGCGACGATCGAAATCATATCCCCGCAGGTTACAATCGACGCGCCGGACACTGTCATCGCGGGATCGAAGTTCAAGGTTGCCTGGGCCGGCGCCGCAAATGCGCAGGATTATATCAATATCGTCCCTGCGGGCACCGAAGAGGGGAAATACGGCAACTACATCGTGGTCCGTGACAACAGCAGCGGCGATGTTCAGGCCCCGGCCGAGACGGGTTTGTATGAAATCCGCTATGTGTTGCGCGAAGGGTCGAAAACCATCGCAACGGCCATGGTTGAGGTGACCGACCCCGAGGTGACGGTCACCACAGTTGACGAAGTGCGGGCGGGCGACACGTTGCGGGTGTTCTGGACCGGGACGGTCAGTACGAATGACTACATCAATCTGGTGCCGATGGGCACGCCGGATGGTGATTACGGCGTCTACGCCCAAGTGCGCGCGCAGACCGAGCTTGATCTGAAAGCCCCGGCTGAAACCGGCCTGTACGAGGTCCGGTATCAGTTACGCGAAGGCAACCGGGTGCTGGCTCGTCAGACGGTCGAGGTTCTGGCCGCGGACGCGGCGCTGGACACCGGCGCATCGCTTGAGGCCCCCGACAGTGCCCCCGCAGGCAGCAGTATCTCGGTCGGGTGGCAATCCGACAGTCAAAGCGCAGATCAGCGCATCACGCTGGCGCGCAGCGAACAGGCCATCTTTACCTGGATTTCAGCGCAAAAGATCAACGGCGATTCACCGATCGAGATGACCTTGCCGGATGAGCCCGGCGTCTATGAGATTCGGCTGCTGGACCTTGCAAACAAGGCGGTGCTGTCGCGCAAGGTGATCAAGGCAGAATAGCGTCCGATCGGTCGCCTAGCCGCCGGTCATCTGCGACGAATAGTAAAAGGCAATCGCCTGGGCCCGGTTTTTCACCGCCAGTTTCTCGTAGATATTGGACAGGTGGAACTTGACCGTGTTGGTCGAGATCTGCAGTTCTTTCGACAGGTCCCGGTTCGACATGCCCTGTGCCAGCGCCTCGAGGATGGCGCGTTCTTTGCGGGACAGGCTTTGAATCGGATCCTGCTGCATTTTGCGGACGTCGATGAACGGGAACACCATTTTTCCCGCCGCCACGTCGGCGCAGGTTTCCAACAGGCCCTCTACCTCGCCGGATCGGGCGGCAAAGCCTGCCGCCCCGGCCTGCATCGCCAAGCGCGGGATTTCTCCGGTGGTTTCCCCATAGACGACAAAGCGCGGGGCGTTGGCCTGTTCGCGCATTACTTCGATCAGTTTCGCCGCCCCAAGAACAGGAAGGTTCCAGTCCACCACGCCGACCTGAACCGGAACCCGCATCACGGTTCCCAAGAACCCCTCGGCCGTCGCCGAGGTCGCCACCAACGAGAATCGCGGGTCGCGTTCAAAGATTTCTGACATGGCAGACAGGACCAATGGATTGCTGTCCGCCAGCATGACATCAATCGGAGCGTTAGCGGTAGCAGCCATCTTATTCACCCTGCTTTTGTCCAGAACCACCCGTTTGGGTAGGTTCAAAATTGGTATACTTTGGTATTTTTACCTAAATGGGTAGGTTATTCCCCATCAATTTAGCCATCCTAAAGCAGTAGTAAGTTACGTTGCGTTACAGGACAAGTCCGCGTTTTCTAATCGGCAACGTAACACAACAGGCCACAGCGCCCGACCAACTGCCGAGGATATCTAACAATGACCTTTCAGATTTTCCCACCGCTCGAAATTCCCGATACGCTTGCGGCGGGTCCGGGGCCGGGCAACACCGACGCCCGCGTTCTGCACGCATTCGCCAATGCAGGCGTCGCGGACCACATGCAGGGCGACGTGCTGCGGGGCATGATCGAGTGCAAGCACATGCTGCGCAAGATCTGGGGCACCGAAAATGCCTATACCTTCGCCGTGGCCGGAACCGGCTGGAGTGCGCTGGACACCATGTTCTCGGCCGTGATGCCCGGCGACAAGGTGGTTGCGTTTACCAACGGCACTTTCTCGGGCATCGATGCGCTGACATTGCGGATCAAGGCCGCAACACCTGAGGAACACGCCGCCAACCCGCTGGACCCGCAGGCCGCCAGCGTCACCGTGGTCGAGGTTCCGCACGGCCAGCCGGTGACGGGTGAGCTGGTCGAAGGCACCCTGGCCGAGCATCAACCGAAATGGGCCTTCATGGCGCATTGGGAAACTGGCTCGGGTCGTATCAACGACCTGCGCGGGTTCTCGGACGCCTGCGAACGCCACGGTGCGATGGGCCTGATCGACGCGGTTTCGTCGTTGGGCGTCGATGACTTTTCGATTGATGACTTCCCCGGCATCGCCGGCTGGGCTTCCTGCCCGCAGAAAGGCCTGTGCTGCCTGCCGCTGACTTATGCGCCGGTCAGCTTCACCGATGCTTACATCGAAACCCTGAAAACAACCGGTGCTTATACTTACGTCCACAATCCGATTTTCGAGGCCCGCCACTGGGGTATCGTCGATGGTCAGGACGTCGAGAAAGGCACCTATCACCGTACCCATTCGGGGTACGCGGTCGCGGCTTTCCACGAATCCCTGCGCCTGACCCTGCAAGAAGGTCTGGCCAAGCGCTCGCTGTCTTACCGGACCCACGAAAAGGTTCTGCGCGACGCCGTGATCGAGATGGGATGCGAGGTGACCTCGGACATGCCCAGCCTTGTCGTTTTGAACCTGCCCCCGGAACTGGCGGGCCGTGAAATGGAGCTGGTGCAGAACTGCCGCGCCCGCGGGTTTGGAATCTGGCCCACGCTCAGCGCACCGGTGCAGGTTCGCATCGGCATCCTGAACCAGTTGAACCGACAGGCCGTCAGCCGGATCGTACGTCTGTTCGCCGAAGCCCTGCGAGAGCTGGGTGCCGAGGTCGATCAGGACGCTATCGAGGCCTTGCTGGAAAGCCGTTACGGCACGTCGATCGCCGCTTAATCATACTGCATGAACGGGAGGATTGCAGATGGATATCCATGAATACCAAGCGAAAGAGCTTCTTTCGAATTTCGGTGTCGACGTGCCCTCGGGCGCGTTGGCCTACAGCCCGGAACAGGCGGCCTATCGGGCGCGCGAACTGGGCGGCGACAAATGGATCGTCAAGGCACAGGTCCATGCCGGAGGGCGCGGCAAGGCCGGAGGGGTCAAGCTGTGCAACACCGAAAACGAAATCCACCAGGCCTGTGATGATCTGTTCGGCCGCAAACTGGTCACGCATCAGACCGGCCCCGAGGGCAAGGGCATCTATCGCGTCTATGTCGAATCCGCGGTGCCGATTGATCGCGAGATTTATCTGGGTTTCGTGCTCGACCGCTCCAGCCAGCGGGTGATGATCGTGGCCTCGTCCGAGGGCGGGATGGAGATCGAGGATATCTCGGCCGAGCGCCCCGAAAGCATCGTCCGCTCGATCGTGGAACCCGCGGTGGGCCTGCAGGAATTCCAGGCGCGCGAGATTGCGTTCAAACTGGGGCTGGAACCCAAACTGGTGCAGCACATGGTACGCACGCTGCAGGGCTGTTACGCCGCCTTCAGCGATCTGGACGCCACCATGGTCGAGATCAACCCACTGGTCATCACTGGGGACGACCGCGTTCTGGCGCTGGACGCCAAGATGAGCTTTGACGACAACGCCCTGTTCCGCCACCCGCAGATTGCTGAACTGCGCGACAAGAGCCAGGAAGACCCGCGCGAAAGCCGCGCGGCGGACCGTGGGCTGTCATACGTGGGCCTAGACGGCAATATCGGCTGCATCGTCAACGGCGCCGGTTTGGCAATGGCGACGATGGACACGATCAAACTGGCCGGGGGAGAGCCCGCAAACTTCCTCGATATCGGTGGCGGCGCCTCGCCCGAACGTGTGGCCAAAGCCTTCCGGCTGGTGCTGTCCGACGACAACGTGCAGGCGATCCTCGTCAACATCTTTGCCGGTATCAACCGCTGTGACTGGGTGGCCGAAGGCGTCGTACAGGCGCTGAAGGAACTGGATATCGACATCCCCGTTGTCGTCCGTTTGGCAGGCACGAATGTCGAGGAAGGTCAGAAAATCCTTGCCAAATCCGGCCTGCCGATCATTCGCGCCACCACACTTATGGAAGCCGCAGAACGCGCCGTGGGCGCATGGAAAAACGACCTTACTCAAGGCACCAAGATAAGGGCTGTGCAATGAGCATTCTTCTCGATCGTGACTCGCGTGTCATCGTACAGGGCATCACCGGCCGTATGGCGCGGTTCCATACAAAGGACATGCTGAAATACGGCACCAACGTTGTCGGCGGCGTCGTTCCCGGCAAGGGCGGGGAAACCGTCGAAGGCGTTCCGGTCTTCGACACCGTCAAGCAAGCTGTCGAGGCAACCGGTGCCGATGCCAGCCTTGTCTTCGTGCCGCCGCCATTCGCTGCGGATTCGATCATGGAGGCCGCGGATGCCGGTATCCGGTACTGTGTCTGCATCACCGACGGTATTCCGGCGCAGGACATGATCCGGGTGAAACGATACATGTATCGCTACCCCAAGGAAAAGCGCATGGTGCTGACCGGGCCGAACTGCGCGGGCACGATCTCGCCCGGTAAAGCTCTGCTGGGGATCATGCCGGGGCATATCTACCTGCCCGGTCACGTGGGGATCATCGGACGCTCGGGCACGCTGGGCTATGAGGCCGCCGCACAGCTGAAAGAGCGCGGGATCGGTGTATCGACCAGTGTCGGCATCGGCGGCGACCCGATCAACGGGTCGTCCTTCAAGGACATCCTGCAGCGGTTCGAAGAGGACGAAGACACTCATATCATCGCCATGATCGGAGAGATCGGCGGCCCGCAGGAAGCCGAAGCCGCAGAATACATCCGCGATCACATCACCAAGCCGGTGGTGGCGTATGTCGCCGGTCTGACCGCCCCGAAGGGCCGCACCATGGGCCATGCGGGCGCGATCATCTCGGCTTTTGGCGAAAGCGCCAGCGAGAAGGTCGAAATCCTGTCCGCTGCCGGTGTCACCGTTGCAGAAAACCCTGCCGTGATCGGTGAAACGATCGCCCGTGTGATGGAGGCCGCGTGATGGTCAAACCCTCGGTTCTTGTTACCCGTCGCTGGCCTGCCGCCGTCGAGGCGCAGCTGGCCGAGAACTATAACGCCGTCCTGAACACCGGGGACAAACCAATGTCCCCGGCCGAAATCCGGCAAGCACTGAAATCCTATGACGCGGTGCTGCCAACCGTCACCGATACGCTCAGCGCCGAGGCGCTGGACGTACCCGGCGCACAGACAAAGATCCTCGCCAATTATGGCGTCGGCTACAGTCATATCTGCGAGCCTTCGGCACGCGGGCTGGGTATGACAGTGACAAACACGCCTGACGTGCTGTCCGAATGCACTGCCGATATCGCCATGACCCTGCTGCTGATGGTGGCCCGCCGTGCCGGAGAAGGTGAGCGCGAGCTGCGCGCTGGCAACTGGACCGGCTGGCGCCCCACGCATCTGATCGGCACCAAGGTCAGCGGCAAGACGCTGGGCATTATCGGCTATGGCCGTATCGGTCAGGAAATGGCCCGCCGCGCTCATCACGGGTTCGGCATGGATATCCTTGTCTACAACCGCAGCCCAATTGACCCGGACGTTCTGGCCAAGTGCAACGCGACCCAGGTGGACACGGTTGATGAGCTGTTGCCACAATGCGATTTCGTCTCGTTGCACTGCCCCGGTGGCGCCGCAAACCGCCATCTGATCAACGCTCGTAGGTTGGACCTGATGAAACCCGACGCGTTCCTGATCAATACGGCACGCGGCGAAGTGATTGACGAGCAAGCTCTGGTTCAGTCGCTGTCCTTCGACATGATCGGAGGGGCTGCGCTGGACGTGTTCGACGGCGAGCCGCGCATCAATCCGGATCTTCTGCAATGCGACAACCTCGTGATGCTGCCACACCTGGGCAGTGCCACGCGTGAAGCGCGTGAAGCGATGGGGTTCCGTGTGCTGGATAACCTCAGCGACTTTTTCCAGGGCTTTGAACCGCGCGACCGTGTGATCTGAGATCACCCTAAACCCCAAGACATGAACACCGATGCGACCTAAACGGCGGCATCGGCCCCTCTTCTACAGGAGATTTGCCCCGTGAATGCCCCGCACCGTACCGACGGTTTTTTCACCCAATCGCTTTCGGACCGTGATCCTGAGCTTTTTGGCTCGATCACATCCGAGCTGGGCCGCCAGCGCGACGAGATCGAG
>NZ_JBQFWY010000011.1:0-107029 GCF_056540565.1 Ruegeria sp. AM9 | reverse complement strand
TCCCCCGTCAACCGCGTCGACAACGCATACGGAGACAGAAACCTCGTCTGCACATGCCCTCCAATGGACGCATACAAAGACGCAGCCGAGTGAAAAAACACCCCCCGCCGGGAAACTGGCGGGGGACGACCCCATGAATGGCAGGTGGAGGAACGATGAAACATTATGTCCTCGGAAACGACCAAGCACGGCCGGCCAACAGAGCGTTTGAACGAACGCGGTATATCGACGTTTTTCTGAATGATCCCAAGGCAAAAGCGTCGACTGAGATGATTGCCGAGTTTTTCGACGCTTTGAACGATCTGGTCGAAGACCACATCTATGTCGTGAATGTCCGTTCTGCTGCGACGGGCGCTGCGGGCGACCCTCTGCATTGGGCGGGTCGTACGGCGATATTCTGGGGAGACATCCACAAAGCCTGGCCTTGCGGCGCGGCAGACAAAGCCCGGATATCGCAGATTTTGAACCTGGCGTCGCGGTCCATACTGGTTGGCGGGGCGGTGCTGTTGTTGGCACAGACCGGGCGGGCCGGTGAAACAACCGCCGCCATCCACCCGAACTTTGCGGCAGCGGCACAGGAAATCGGCCTTGCTGACTGCCAAACAGGCACGCATAGATCCCCCGACAACCGCGTGCACAGCGCCGCGACCAAGCTGAGCGCGCTGCGGCTGTTGGCCGACTGCGTGGCGCTGGATCACGGCGAGCATCTGGCCGATACCCTGCGCGGCTATATCGGCCTGACCGAGCCGGACCGTACCTGTTCCAGCCAGCTTGCCGCCCGCCTGATCCAACGGTCCGGAGCCGATCCTATGGTGCGGCAGGCGATCGGAGCAATGCTGGAAAATGTTGAAGATCCGTTGAAGATCTCAGATCTGTCTCAGACTGTTGGCGCATCCACCCGCCAGCTGCAGCGGCGGTTTCTGGGCAAGACGGGCGTCAAGCTTCTGATCACGTATCGAGAGCTTCGGCTGGAGCGTGCCCACAGTCTGCTGCGACACACCAACATGCCGCAATCCGAGATTGCCACGGCGACCGGGTTTTCATCCGCCGCTGCCTTGGGACGAGCGTTTCGGGCGCAGTATAACCTGACCACAACAGACGTCCGAAACCGGCGATTTGCCGGGGAATTGTCGGGGCACCGCCACACGCACTAAGGCAAAAGACGGTTTTCTGCATATCTGCACGAAATCTGCACAACTGGTGCGGATTATCTGCAGGCCGCGCGTTCACGCTTGGGGAAACCCGAGCAGGAGAACGACATGCCCAAAGAACTCATCATCCGTGGATTGCCTCGGTCGCTTGCCCATGACGGCTGGTGGCTGGCCAGTGAAGGCGGCGCATCTCTGGACCAGACGCCTCCTTCGGCCCCACCGGGCGACATACTGGAACATATTCGCAAATCCCCCCGATTTGCCGCGTTGATCCTTCTTGTTCTGCTGGGAGATTTTCTGTTCTGGGGGTACTGGCCCGGACTTTCGTTGGCCCTCTTTGCATGGGGCATCTTTGTGGCGGTCAGGTTTTGCAACCCGACCCGCAGCAGGCTGCTGGTCTCTGAAGGGGTGCTGCTGCTGGCCACGTTACCCATTCTGGAACATGTCCAACTTCTGTCATTGGTCTTCCTTGTCGCCGGGCTACTTGGTTCCGTGGCCCTGTTGCGCATACCGCCCGAGCTCAAAGCCCGTGAGAGCCTGCCCTGGCTCACAAGCGCCGTCTTCGGCCTGATCAAACGGATTCCAACTGCTGGCGTCTTGGCCTGCGCGACCCACATCCGGGGCTGGCGCACTCGGGTTGCCTCTCACAGCTCTTCCAGCCGTACCTCGGTCCACATGTTCCTCCGCAATTGGGCGTTTCCGCTGGGCGGCGTAATGGTCCTCAGCGCCCTGCTGATCAGCGCGAACCCCGTGCTTGAACATATGCTGGTACGAGTGTTTCGGGTGGATTTCGATCTGTTCGTACTGCTGCGACGTGCAATGTTCTGGATCGGACTGGCCCTTTTGATCTGGCCGGTCCTGACCGCCCCCGCTCCGGACGAGGCAACCGCGCTGACCTTACCCGGCTGGAATGTTCCGCGTTTTCTGAATGCCGGGTCGGTCTTTCGGGCGCTGGTTCTGTTCAACCTCATGCTGGCCCTGCAAAGCGTATTGGATTTCTCGATCCTGTTCGGCGGCGCGTCCCTGCCCGACGGGATGAGCTATGCCACCTACGCACACCGCGGCGCCTATCCTCTGCTGGCGACCGCCTTGCTGGCCGGAGGTTTTGCGCTGGCAGCGCGCCCGTTTTCGGAACGAAGCCCGGCGCTGAAGTACCTTCTGCTGCTTTGGTTGGCGCAAAACGTGCTGTTGACCCTGTCGGCCGCGTTCCGGCTGGACCTGTATATCGACTCCTATGGCCTGACCTATCTGCGCGTTTATGCGGTGATCTGGATGGGGCTGGTGGCGATCGGTCTGGCGATGGTGGCATGGCAGGTGCAGCGGGGCCGGTCCTCGGCGTGGTTGATGCTGCGGGTCGCCGCTCTGGGCGCTGGGACACTCTATGCTTGCGCGTTCATCAATTTCGCCGCCCTGATTGCAACGGATACACTCTCGCGCGCGTCGGACTCGGACAACACGATCCCTACAGACTGGCTTTATCTGTGCAGCCTTGGGCATACTGCGGCCAAAGCGATGTCGACACAGGTGGCGCTGCAACCGATCCCGCATATCCCGGACTGGGCGCAAAGCTGTGTGCATCCCGACCCAACCGACCCAAACTGGCGCGAATGGGACTTTCGCACCGCGCGCGTGAATGGCTATCTTGCAGCAAACACGCAAAGCGAGGCGCAATGAAAATCCTGTTGGTTGACGATGACCCCCGCCTGCGCGAGCTGGTAAGTCTGGCACTGGAACGGGCGGGGTTTCAGGTGGTCACGGCCAGCGACGGCCAGATCGCGGTGACCCACGCCGCCCGCGAAGCACCGGACCTGATCGTGCTGGATATCGGCCTGCCCGAGATGGACGGGTTTGAGGTCTGCCGCCGCATCCGCGCCCGGTCCGAGGTGCCGATCCTGTTCCTGACCGCGCGGGATGATGAGATCGACCGGGTACTGGGGCTGGAAATGGGCGCCGATGATTACGTCACCAAACCCTTCAGCCCGCGTGAGCTGGTGGCGCGGGTGCGGGCAATCCTGAAACGCTCGGCCGGGCCGCGCCCCAACGCGATCCTGACCCACGGCCGGATCACGCTGGACCCCGGTGCGCATATTTGCAGGTTTGATGAGGCCACCGTGCCCCTGACCGCAACCGAGTTCACCTTGCTGGCCACGCTGATCGAGCGCCCCAGCCAGGTGCACAGCCGGGCGCAGCTGATACAGGCGGTCTGGGGCGCACTGTCTCAGGTCTCGGACCGCACATTGGACAGCCACCTCAGAAACCTGCGGGGCAAACTGGCACAGGCGGGCTGTTCAGGCGTGATCGAAACCGTGCACGGCGTCGGCATCCGCATTCAGGGTGCCGCGCAATGAGGCGCAAGTGGCGTCCGGGCCTTGGGTTCGTACTGGGTGGAGCCCTGTGCGGCACATTGCTGCTGTCGCTGACCGGGCTGGTGACGTTTCGCTATCTGGGACCGGAACTGGGCTATCGGAATGCCGCCGTTTTATTGGCACTGATCATCACCGCTGCCACCGCCGTTCTGGGCTGGCTGCTGGTCCGGCTGTTGCTGCGGCCGATCTTTGCGCTGGAACGGTTTGCCACCCAGGTCGTTCGGCACCCCGCCGACCCCCTGTCGCCGCCTGCGCGGTTCGGCACCCGGGAACTTGGCACCACCGCCCAAAGCGTCATCGACATGGCCGAAACCCTGCGCAATCGCGAGACAACGATCCGCAGTTTCTCGGACCACGTCACGCATGAGCTGAAAACCCCCGTGGCGACCCTCCGCGCGGCGACGGAACTGCTGCGCGATGATGATACCCTCTCGGCCGAGAACCTGCGTCTGGTCGATCAGATCGCCAGCGCGGGCGTGCAGATGGAGCACCAGATCGACGCCATGCGGCAGGTCGCCCGCGCGCGCGAGTCGCGTCATGACGGAGTGACCTCGTTGAACGAGTTACAGGACGGGCTGAGCAGCGACTTCCCCGACCTCGACCTGCGGATCGACGGTGGTGATGTGACCATCCCGATGGGCCCCAAAGGTCTGCAAGTCGTGCTGCGGCAACTGCTGAGCAACGCGTCGGAGCATGGCGCGCAGGTCGTGAAACTGTCCGCCGCGCCAGACGAGACGCAGATTGCCCTGACGGTGTGCGATGATGGGCAGGGGATTTCTACCGGAAACGCGGCCCGCGTGTTTGACCCGTTTTTCACCACAAAACGCGATCAGGGCGGGACCGGCATGGGGCTGGCCATCGTCCGCAACACGCTGCGCGCGCATGGCGGGGATATTGCCCTGCTGCCCGCCACCAACGGCGCGGCCTTTTCGATCTGGTTCGAGTTCAGATAGGCCGGGGCCGTTTTGCGCCCTAACTCCGGCGGCCTCGCATCTGTTCCGCTTTCAGAACAATCGGGAATTCATCGCGCACCCGGGCGTCCTCGGCGCCGAAATAGTTGGGGAAATGCGCCCCCAGAATAGCCTGCGCCTTGTCTTGCGCACGCTGCAGCAGATCGACCTTGCCCGCGCTTTCCCACGTATCGGTACGTTCGCGGTCCATCAGCTGAGGGTATAGGAATTCCGAGTTCATAAAGCTCAGCGTATGCGGGTTGCCCAGAAAATGACCCGGGCCGATGGCGCATTTGTGGATCACGTCAACGGCCATGGTTTCGTCGGTCACCTCGATGCCGCGCAGGGACCGCAGGATCATGCCGCCAGCCTCATCGTCGATGACCATGCTTTCGAAGCTGCACCCCATCAGACTGCCCAGCATACCACCGAACTCGCACACCCGATTGGCCCCGGCATGGGCGGCCAGAGAAAATGTCAGCGCCTTTTCCAACCCATATTGCGCGTCGGGCAGCTTGGCATCAGTCATCCCCGCCCCGACCGAGGTCGGCAGGCCGTAGAAATTGCCCATCTGTACGGCGGCGGCCCCGATCAAGGCCTGCTCGCCGCTGCCACCGGTAAACGACCCGCTGCGCAGATCGGTGATGAAGGGCCAGGCCGCAAAGCTGACCGGGCAGCCCGGTGTGATCAGGTTGGCAATGGCGACGCAGGCCAGCGTTTCCGCCACCGCCTGCACCAGCGTTCCGGCCAGTGTCGCGGGTGCGGTGGCCCCGGCCTGCGGCGGGACGGCCAGATCGACGGTCAGGCCCAGTTTGGCAGTGTCGATCAGTATCTCCATATTCTCGCGACCGATGCGCAAGGGCGACACGATCGGACAGCCGCCAAACACCACCGAAGGCTTTTTCAGAAACGACCCCTCACCGCCCGAGGCGAGATCGAACATGCGGATTGCGTGCGGAATGTGGCTGCGGTTCCGGAACGCCAGACAGGCCGGTTTCTGGCTGGCCGACAGCATGGCGTAGACCATGTTCATGTCATGGGTGAAATCGTCGGTCACATCGGTGGCCAGCACCGTGGCCCCCAGCATGTGGATATTGTCCAGCTTATCGACCAGCCGGGTGAAATCGTAGATATCGCACAGCGTGGACGGGCGATAGGATTTGGTCTGCGCGTCAAAAGTTGTGACGGCGGTGCCGGAGTTGGCGAAATACACGCTTTGCGCCGTGCAGTGCATATCATCCTTGCCCGCGCGTTCCCCCCGCGCATGAACATAATACTCCCGCGCGGCGTTGGACAGCAGATCTTCGGTCAGCGCGCGCGGAAAGCACAGGCGGTTGTGGTCGCTCAGAACCGCGCCTTTCGGCAGCACCAGATCCAGCAGTTCCGGAAACGGATCGGCCAGACCTGTCCGCTCCAGCACGGTCAGGGCCGCGCGGTGGATGGCCTGCATATCGGCCTGAGACAGAGGGCGATAGCGGCCACCGGGCAGCCCGCCGTGCACCGCCTCATTTCCGGTGCTGGCCTGCTGTTGCGCGATACGCGCCGCGCGGCCGCCGCCGCGACGGCGGGATTTGGGAGCAATGGTCTGGGTCATGGTGCCTCCTTTCGCAGATCGGTGATTTCCCGGCGGAACCAGTCCTGTTCGGCGGCCTCCTTGGGCCGTTCAAAGTCGCGCGCGGCGCGGTGGCCGTCGAATACCGCATCGGCAATCAGGCCCGGCGCGGCGGCATCCCCGATCAACTCAAGCGTTATCAGCCCCTTACCCTGCAACTGATCAAAAAGGGTGGTGTTGCGCTGCCGTTCGGTCACCAGCACGGTCGCCGCACATTCAACCCGCGACACCCGCCCGGAATAGACGCAGGCCGTGGTCACACAGTCGGGTGCAATGCGGCCCAATGTTTGGTTGCAGCGAATATCCACGCCCAGTTCGATCAGCCGCGCCTGAATGCGGTGTTGTTCCAACGTATAGGCCGAGAAACTCGATACCGTGCTTTCCGGTGTCACAAAGACAACCTCGCATCCTAGTTGCACCAGTTTCTCGGCGATCACACCGGCCAGATAGATATGGTCATCGTCATAGACCACCACCCGGCCCTCGGGTTCGGACCCGGCCATGATGTCGTCAGGCGTGTAGACAAAAGCCGACGAGTCGATCAGCGGCAGTGAGCGGCGCGTATTGCGCCCCATGCCGTCGGCACGCCATGCGGCTCCGGTTGCCAGAAACACATGTTCGATGCCCAGTTCGATCACCTGATCCGCATCCAGTGTGCTTTCTGCGAACATCTGCACATTGGCGCGCTGGTGCAGGTCGTTCAGCCGGTAATCGGCCACCCGCCCCCAGGCCGCCAGCCCCGGCAACCGGCTTTCCCGCAACACCCGCCCGCCAAAGTCCATCGCGCCTTCGGCCAGAGTGACCTCGTATCCACGCCGCGCCAGTTGCATGGCGCATTCCAGCCCGGCGGGGCCACTACCGACGACCAGTGTCTGCGTCGCCTGCCCCCGAGCGGCGATGTGTTCGGGGTGCCAGCCGCGCCGCCATTCCTCGCCGATGGTCGGGTTCTGGGTGCAGCGGATCGGAATGCCCAACCCGTCCGAAGCGGCGCAGATGTTGCAACCGATGCATTCGCGGATTTCGTCAATGCGGCCCTCTTCAATCTTGCGTGGGATGAACGGGTCAGCAATCGAGGGGCGGGCCGCGCCGATCAGGTCCACGATCTCCTTGCGCAGCATCGACAGCATCATGTCCGGCGAGGTCAGCCGCCCGACCCCCACAACCGGCTTGTCGGTCACCTGTTTGACGTAAGACAGATAGTCGTTCTGATACCCGTCCTGCGGCTGGAACCGGGTGGTCGCGGAATCGTTGGCCCAGTCCGAGACATTCACGTCCCAGATATCGGGCAGATCAGCCAACAGCTCGACCACGCCCCGGCCTTCCTCGGCCGCCTGCATCCCGTCGGGGCCGAGCATCTCATCTATGCCGAACCGGAAGGCCACGGCACAGGTGTCCCCCACGGCATCGCGGGTGTCTTCCAATAGCTCACGGGTCAGGCGCACACGGTTTTCAAGCGATCCGCCGTATTCGTCGCTGCGCGTATTCAGATGGGGCAGCATGAACTGCTGAGCCAGAGTCATCCCGTGGCCGGCATAGACATAGATGATATCGAACCCGGCCTCTTTGGCGCGCAGAGCAGCCTCACGATGCCAGCGCCGCAGCGCGCGAATATCGGCCTTGTCCAGCGCCCGCCCCTGTTTCGGTTGACAGGCAGAGATCGCCATATCCGAGGGCGCAAGTACCGGCGCGCGGGATAGCAGGTTGGTTGCATGTCTGCCATTGTGGACCAGTTGAACGGCCGCCAAGGCACCATGTTCATGCACCGCGTGGGTCATCAGCCGCAGCGCGGGGATATCGCGCGCGTCCCACAAGCGCCCTTCGGCAAAGGGGGCCAGATCCGAGGTCGGGTGGATCTCGGTCTCTTGCGTGGAAACGACGCCCCAGCCGCCTTCGGCCTTCATCCCGCGCAGGGCGGCCTCGGCCCGGGGGCGCACGTGACCCAGCCCAGTGCAATGGGGAACCTGATAGAAGCGGTTTTTCGCAGTAACGGGACCCAGGCGAATGGGTTCAAAAAGTGGTGCGTAACCTTGAACGTCCGCCATGACGCGCCCCTTTCCTGTGTTTGCCGGGAATGCCCGAGACCTCCGATCCTTTCGCCCCGCGTGGGACAGTCCATGCAAAGTTACGCAATCTTCATGAAGCGCGCCCCGGCGGAAAGATTAAGAAAACCTCAGACGGGCTTAACGTTCCGAGGGGCTTTCATCATAGCGCGCGCGGCGCAGGTCGTTGATCATGGCCTTGGCCAGCGCGACACACATCAGCAGCAGGACGACACTGAAGGGCAGCGCGCCGATGATCATCGAATTGGTCAGCGCCTCAAGCCCGCCGCCGCCCGCGATCAGCAGCGTCCCGATCACCAGCGTCAGCAGGCCGCCCCACAGGATGCGATGCATGACCCCGGTTTCCTCGGCCCCACCCGACATGATCGTGTTCATC
Organism: Ruegeria sp. AM9; assembly: GCF_056540565.1. Lineage (NCBI taxonomy): Bacteria > Pseudomonadati > Pseudomonadota > Alphaproteobacteria > Rhodobacterales > Roseobacteraceae > Ruegeria > Ruegeria sp. AM9. The sequence continues at coordinate 98,514 of NZ_JBQFWY010000011.1, read as the reverse complement.
ACCAGTATCCCTGAATCCGCCGAGGTCACCAGGAAGGTCATCGTCAGCACCACGCACATGAAGCTGACGATCACGAGCATGTGCCCCGAGATCATCTGGCTGAGGGTCACGAACAATGTTGCCGTGGTCGAGGCCGACAGGATCGCGCCATTGGCGTCTCCGTGCAGCTCCAGATCAATGGCCGAACCGCCCAGAATGGTCATCCATGCGAAACAGACCAGCGACGGCGCGATCACCGCGCCCAAAATGAACTCACGCACCGTGCGCCCGCGTGAGATGCGCGCCAGAAACAGCCCGACAAAAGGGGAAAAGGCGATCCACCATGCCCAGTAGAACGTGGTCCAACCCGATTGCCAGCCGAACAACCGCCCCGGTGTTCCGGCCTCATAAGCGGCATGTTTCGCGGTGTCAGGCAAGGCGGCTGTTTCACCGCTCAGCCCGGCCAGAAAACTGTCGCGCGTGCCCCAAGCGTCGGTTGCAGCGGGAAACAGTTCGGCCACGAAAGGGGCGGCCTCGGGGGGCAGGGCCGAGGCAAACTCGGCCTCGGACATCGGGCCATAGGCCTGCAGGCTGAGCGGGACGAAATTGATGATGTAATCCACCAACGCCTGCCCATAGGTCGTCAGGGCAAAGGCAAACGAGCCGAAGATGATAAACACCGCCAGCAGGACCAGCGACAGGACCAGATTGAGGTTCGACAGGTACTTCACCCCGCGCCCCACACCCGAGACCGCCGACAGGGTCGACATCACCATCACGGTCGCCAGAGCCACGATCAGACCTGCAGTGGATGGCTTCATCACTCCATCCATCAGCCAGTCCGCGCTGGTGATCAGAAACGCACCATCCACCAGCTGCGACACCCCGTACCCGATGGTCACCGCCACCCCGAGGATCGTGGCCACAACGCCCAGAATGTCGATCACATGCCCCGCCACACCGTTGGAATATTCCCCCAGCAAAGGCGTCAGCGCGGTGCGGATCGTCAACGGCATATCGCGGGTATAGGCGTAATAGGCCAGGCTCAGCCCCGTCACCACATAGATCGACCATGCGTGAAACCCGGTGTGCAGGAACGTGTACCGGTAGGCCCCCGTGATCGCCTCTTGGCTTTTGGCGGCAACCTCGCCCGAAACGGTCAGCGGATTGGTTTCCCACAGGCCCAGTGGTTCGGCGGTGGCATAGACCATCAGGCCGACACCCAGCCCTGCCCCGAACATCATCGAAAACCATGAGAAGTTGGTGAACTCGGGCCGTTCGTCATCACCCCCCAACCGCATCCGACCGGTTGCCGGAATGATCGCTATGACGATCAGAAAAAAGGCAAACAGCGCGACCGACAGATCGTAGAAAATATTGAACTCGCTCAGCAGGCCCGATTTCCATGACCGCAGGGTGTCATTGGCGCTGAGCGGCCAGACCAGCGCCCAAAGCACCAGCAGCGACACGGCGATCTTGCTGACCAGCGCAATCGGCAGGTTGTAGCCCTTGTAAAACCCGCTGTCCTGCCGTTCGATTTTCAAGTCCGTAAAGGGGTCTTGCAGCGACATGTTGCTTGCGCCCGCCTCGGTTCCGGTGCCGTTCAGCATCCGGCAAACCCTGAAAGACTGCAACAATTTTCAGGTCTTGCGGCGAACCTGCCCCAGAGTGACCAACCATTCGCGCAGGCTCTGGAACGCTGCATACAGCACCGGGATCATCAGCAGCCCCAGCGTACTGTCGAGGATCATACCAAACAAAACCGGATAACCGACGGAAACCCGCGCTGCCGCCCCTGCCCCGCTGGACAACACCAGAGGCAGAACGCCCACGATGAAACACAGGCCGGTCATGGTGACGGGCCGGAACCGGATTTCCGCCGCTATCAGGGCCGCGTCACGGATGCTGGCGCCGCCTTCGCGTTGCTGATTGGCAAACTCGACCACCATGATCGCCTTTTTCGCCGCCAGCCCGATCAGCAGCACCATCCCGACCTGCGCAAAGATATTGCTGTTCAGAAACGGCAGCAGCACCAGCGGGATCAGCGCACCCAACAGCGCAAAGACGGCTGAGGTGATGATCGAAAACGGCAAGATCCAGCTTTCATACAGCACCACAAGGAACAGGTAGGCCAGCACCAGCGCCGACAGCATGATGTAAGGGACAAGCCCCTGCGCTTTTACCTCTTGCTGAGTGACGCCAGACCAGTCGATCCTGAAGCCATCCGGCAGGGTGTTGTCGGCGATCGCTTGCATGGCGATGATGCCGTCACCGGAACTGACCCCATCCGCCAGCTGCGCACTGACCGAAGCCGCCGTGAACAGGTTGTAGCGCGGCACCGTATCCGGCGCGAGAACCGGTTCGTTGCTGACAAAGTTGCGCAGGGGCAGAGACTCTCCGGCGCTGTTTTTGACATAGATGTTGTCCACATCGTCCAGCGTCTGGCGGAATTCGGCATCGGCCGAGATCACCACCCAATAGACACGTTCGTTCAGGATGAAGTTGTCCACGAAATACGAGCTGAGATTGGCCTGCAACGCGGTGAAGATATCGGCCACGCTGACGCCCAGCGTCTCGGCCCGGTCGCGGTCGACGGACAGTTTGAATTGCGGGCTTTGGGCCGAGAAATTGCCATGCGCGCGGGAAAATTCGGGCGCGGCGTTCAGGGCGGTGACAAAACCGGTCATCACCGCATCCAACTGCGCCCCGTCCCCATTGCCAAGGTCCAGCAGTTCAACCGAAATCCCCCCGGTCGAGCCCAACCCGTGAATGGTGGGGAACGGGAAGGCGTAGGACACCCCTTCGGGCAGCGCGGCCAGTTGATGTTCAAGGCTGTGCATGATCGCGGACCATTGCTGATCCGGGCTGGTGCGCCGATCCCATGGTTTCAGCGTGACGATGGCCATGCCCGCGTTCGGGCGCCCCCCGGCCAGCATGGAATGGCCGGAGACAACGGTGACGTCCTCGACCCCCGGTGTCTGTTCGATCAGCGCGCCCGCCTTGTCCATGAACGCCTGCGTGCGCTGCAGCGAGGCCCCGTCTGGCAGCTCCATCGACGCCATCAGAACGCCGTTGTCTTCCTGCGGGATCAGGCCGGTGGGGACAGTTTTGAACAGGTACACCGTCAGACCCACGGCCCCGGCAAAGACCAGCAGGGACACCGCCATATAGCGCAGCATCAGCGACACAAGGCGCAGGTATTGACGCCGTACCCAAACGATCACTGTTGGAACAACGGCCAGCGGCCCGATGGGTTTGCTGTCGGTCTTCAGCATCATCGCGCAAAGAACCGGCGCAAGGGTCAAAGCGTTCACGGCCGACAGGACAAAGGCAAAGATGATCGTCAGCGCGAACTGGAAATAGATCGTGCCCGTCACGCCCGGAAAGAAACACACCGGAACAAACACCGCCGCCAAAACAAAAGTCGTGGCGATGATCGGCCGGTTGACCTGCGACATCGCTTTCAGCGTCGCATCGCGCGGATCCAAGCCTTCGTCCCGCAGTATACGTTCGGCGTTCTCGATGATGATGATCGCGTCATCCACCACCAGCGTAATCGCCAGAACCAACGCGAACAGGGTGATCATGTTGGCGCTGAACCCAATGGCATAGATCAGCGCTACCGCACCCAGCAGCGACACCGGTATGGCAATGGCTGGAACAATGGTGGCGCGCAGGCTGGCCAGAAACAGGAAGGTCACGCCGATCACCAAACCCGCCGTCAGGGCCAGCGTGGTCATGATATCGCGGATCGACACGCGCACCGCGTCAGTGACGTCATAGGTGATCTCGTACGAGACACCTTCGGGGAACTTCGCCGACAGCTCCTTCATCAGCGCGCTTAGGGTGTCGGAAATCTCAAGCGCGTTGGCAGTGCTTTCCTGATAGACCGCAACAGTGGCCGAGTCCTTGCCGTTCAGCTTGGTCGAGCCGGAATAGGTCGCCGCGCCCAGCTCGATCCGGGCGATATCCTCAAGCCGGGTGACGGAACCACTGGGGTCCGAGGCGACGATGATCCGCCCGAACTCCTCGGCATCGCGCAGCAGGCCTTCGGCGCGTAATTTGAACTGGAAATCCGTCTGCCCGTCGGCAAAAGGGGGCGCCCCGACCTGACCGGCGGCGGCGATAACGTTTTGATCCTTGATCGCGTCGGCCACCTCGGCAGCGGTGATGTTCAACGCCGCCATGCGGACCGGGTTGATCCAGACCCGCATGCTGTATTCCAACTGACCGAATTGCGACACCGACCCCACGCCCGGCAACCTCTGCAACGGGTCGTGCAGGAAATCGGCGGCAAAATTGCTGAGATACAGCTCATCCCGCGATCCGTCGGGCGAGGTCAGGTTGATCACCATGATCATGTTGCCCGACCGCTTGGTTACCTCGACCCCCTGCTGCAACACGGCCGAGGGCAATTCGGAACTGGCCAGCGCGATACGGTTCTGCACTTCAACGGCCGCGACGTCGGGATCGGTACCCAGCTCAAAAGATACGTTCAGCATATAGCTGCCGTTATTCGAGCTTTTGGAGGACAGGGACAACATGCCCGGAATGCCGTTCACGCGTTCTTCGATGGGGGTGGCGACGGATTCCAGAATGACCTGCGCATCCGCCCCCGGATACGAGGTATCGACATAGATTTGCGGCGGCGTGATGTGGGGGTATTCGGTGATTGGGATCAGACGCACGCAAACCGCACCAAACAGTACCATCAAGATCGCGATGACGGCTGCGAAATGCGGCCTGTTGATGAAATAACGCGCGATCAAACCGGCCTATCCCTGACTGTCGACCGCTTTCACGACCAGCCCGTCATGTATTTTCTGAAGCCCCTGCACCACCACGCGGTCGCCCTCGGACAGCCCGGATGTGACCTGCGTGCGGGTCGCGGTCTGGGTGCCGATTTCGATATCCTTCCGGTGGACCTTGCTGTCGCTGTCGACCGCGAACACAAAATACCCCTGTTTGTCGAACTGCACCGCATTGCGCGGCACGGTCAGCACCTTGGGGTCTTCGGACCCCGTCAGGCTGACAGTTACAAACTGGCCGGGGATCAGCACCCCGTCAGGGTTGGCGAAACTGGCGCGCAGCTCGATCGTGTCGGTGTCCTGACTGACGCTGTCGCCGACAAAGATCACTTTGCCGGGGGTGGAATAGGTCTCACCATCCGCCAGTTTGATGTCCGTGGTAAGCTTGATGTCACCCGGCGTGATCCGACCTTTGCGCCGTTCACGCAGCAGAACCGGCTCACTGACATAAAAGCTGACCAGTATCGGATCAACGCTGGTGACCGTTGCCAGAACGCCGGTATCCGAGCTTACCAGATTACCCGCATCCACTGCTGACAACCCGATACGCCCATCAAGCGGGCTGAGGATTTCCGTATAGTCCAGATCAATCTGCGCTATCTTCAGATCGGCCTGCGCCTCATCCACAGCGGCCTGTCCGGCGGCGTAGGTCGCCAAAGCCGTGTCCAGAACAGCCTGCGGAATATCGCCCTTATCGAACAACTCCTGCTGCCGGTCCAACGCAGCCTTGTCCAACTGCGCACTGGCCTGCGCACTTTTCAGCGCCGCTTGCGCGCTGGCCACACTGGCCGCGTATTTCTTCCGTTCGATCCGGAACAGCATGTCACCCTTGGCAACCGTTCCTCCTTCGGTAAAGCTGACCTCTTCCAAAAAACCCTCGACCCGGGCCTGCAGATCAACGCTTTGATCCGCCACGACACGACCGACAAACTGATCCTGTTTCCGCAGGTCCTGCAGCATCACCTGAGCGACCATCACACTGGGCGCCGCGTCGGACTGGGCCGCTGCCGGGTCGGGCAGAAACAGGGGGATCAATGCGCAAACAAACAGGGCAGAAGGTTTCATAAGACCCTCGGGAGCTTGTAATACCTTAACTATCCTCGCATCCCCGCACTGGCGCAACGGTTTTCTGGGCGCGTCCACTTGCGCATTTTCCTGCCATATCAAACCCTTTGACGCAGGGCTTGCCAGTTGCCGGTTCTTGCGATTTTCTGGCGCCGCGCACCAACCAAAAGGGCCAGCCCCGCATGAAGCTCGAATTCCACCACATCAACTTTGTGTCCGAGGATGTCGACCGGCTGCACCGGTTCTACACGCAGGTCCTTGGGCTGGATGATATCCCGATTGAGAACTTCCCTCGCCCCGACGAAACCGACGACAAAGGCTACAGCGGCAAGATCCGTTTCGCGACCGATGGCGGGATGCAGATGCATCTGGCCGAAAGAAACCTCGACGTCGCGTTCAAACATGGCGAGACGATCAACCCCGTCGAACGCGGCCATATCGCCTTTCGCACCGACGATATTGAGGCGTTCAAGAAGCTGCTGGACGACAACGGCATTCCCTATTCGGACTATGGCACCGCCTTCGCCAAGGAATGGCACCAGCTGTTCTTCCACGACCCCGAGGGCAATATCATCGAGGTCCATCAGGCGGTATGAATAACGTCGGAGGCGCGTTTTGAAACAGGCCGTACTGGTTGTCGATGTTCAACCCAGCTTTGATCCGCCGGATTGGTTGATCGAGCGCAGCCAGTTACTGGCGTCGCATTTCCCGTCCATCGCCACGGTCGAACGCCATGACGAGGCGAAAGTTCCCTTTTTTCGGCAACTGGGATGGAAGCCCCGATCGGTCGATGAAAGCCTTGTTCAGGCCGACCACACCGTGCTGAAATACGGTTACGGCCCACCGCCGGAGGTGATCGACCAGTTTCACGCCTGGAAGGCCGACCGCGTTCTGGTCTGCGGCATACAGGCCGACACCTGTGTTCTGGCTGCAGGATTCGCCCTGTTTGACGCGGGGCTGCAACCGACCATAATTGCGGATACGGTCGTCGGGTCTTCGCTGGATCGCAGCGGCGCGTTGGGCGTGGACCTCTGGCGGCATCATTTTGGCCAGGTGATTGAGAAGCACTCTGATATTTTGTGACGGCGCAATCCCTGTCCGCATTGGAGAGGAAAGCCCATTATGACCTCGAAATACATTCCTGTAACTAAGGCCATTTCCCTTGTTCTGGCCGGTGGTCTCGCACCAGCGCACGCAGAAAACTTTTCACTGACCGGCCAGTATGAGGGCATGTATGCCTGCGACAGCACCACGGACGGCGTGCCGTCAAGCTGGTCCGACCCGATGCGCGCCGGAATTGTTCAGGACGGGGACCGCATTTCCATCGACCTGCTTTACACCGACAAACAAGAGCTTGGGGCCGAGTATTCCCTTTATACCGGTTCGATTGCTCTGGCGCCTGATGGTAAGCTGGTCAGCGGGTATTTTGAATCCTGCGGCGGCACCTTTCCATCAAAGGAACTCGCCCGGTTGTTCCCCGCCGCCACAGATACGCCGTTCAGCTTTTCGGTTACCAGTGTCTGGGCCTCGGATCAGGTGCCAAACCTTCCCGGCCTGACCGTTCAAACCTGCACATGGAGCCTCAAACGGGTGTCCACGGACACCCCCAAAGTCAGACCATGTGGAACGCCCGAACGGTAAGCGTAAAACCCAATCTGGACCTATTTGTTAAGTCCAGATGTTTAAATTGGATCCAAAGTGCCCATATAGCGCCCAATCTTGAAACTTAACCGCGCCTGATCCGGAGCATCCAATCCCCGGCAGGCCCCAGTCAAACAGGATGGTCCCGATGAATTTTATTCTACGCGGTAGCCTGGTTACTCAGATCATCATCGGCCTTGTGGCCGGTGCCCTTCTTGCCACCCTCTGGCCTGCCGCTGGCTCGGCTGCCGGTCTGTTGGGTGACTTCTTTGTCGACGCGCTGAAGGCCGTCGCACCCGTGCTGGTGCTGATCCTTGTCTGCGCCGCAATCACCAACCACAAGAAAGACAGTCAGGCCCGCATGGGGCCCGTGGTTCTGCTGTATATTCTCGGCACTTTCGCGGCCGCACTGATTGCGGTGGTGGCCAGCTTCATGTTCCCGGTCACTCTGCATCTGACCGGCACCCCCCACCTGATGGACGCCCCGGACGGTCTGGCCGAAGTGGTAAAGAACATCCTGCTGAAAATCGTGGACAACCCGGTGAATGCGCTGGCGCAGGCCAACTATATCGGCATTCTGGCCTGGGCCGTCGGCCTTGGGCTGGTCTTTCGCCATGCAAGCGACTCGACCAAAACGCTGATGTCGGATCTGGATGGCGCGATCACCAAGATCGTGGCTGCCATCATCCGCGTGGCCCCCATCGGTATCTTTGGCATCGTGGCCTCGACCATTGCCGAGACCGGCTTTGAGACGCTTGCCAGCTATGGTCACCTGCTGTTGGTCTTGATTGGATGTATGGCCTTCATGGCGCTGGTCGTGAACCCGCTGATCGTGTTCCTGCGCATCCGCAAGAACCCCTATCCGCTGGTCTTCACCTGCCTCAGAGAATCCGGCATCACCGCGTTCTTCATGCGCAGCTCGGCCGCCAACATTCCGGTCAACATGGAACTGTGCCGCCGCATGAATCTGGATGAGGAGACCTACTCGGTCACCATTCCCATTGGCGCCACGATCAACATGGCCGGTGCCGCGATCACCATCACGGTGATGACGCTGGCAACCGTTCACACCATGGGTATTCAGGTCGATTTCCTGTCAGCCCTGTTCCTGAGCGTCATCGCATCGATTGCCGCAACCGGGGCCTCGGGCGTGGCCGGAGGGTCTCTGCTGCTGATCCCGATGGCGGCCAGCTTGTTCGGCATCGACAACGCAACCGCAATGCAAGTGGTCAGCATCGGCTTTATCATCGGCGTCCTGCAGGATTCTGCGGAAACCGGTCTGAACTCGTCCACCGATGTTCTGTTCACCGCGGCCGGGTCGTACAAGCGCGGTGATCCGTACCCGCGTAAACTGCCGATGGAAGAAGTCGCCGCTTAAGCGACCTCTTCGCCCCTGAACCTTCCCACAGCCGCGCGACTTGACTGCGCGGCTGTGACCCCTGCGCTGAACCGCAACATGCCTGGAAACCGGCAGGAATGCAGGTCCGTAGAATTCTTGGCGCAAATATCATAATGTTTCAATGTGAGGTCACCCTGCGGCGTCGGCAGCAAGGTGCGTCTGACAAGGGGGGGAACACAAAATGAAATTGCATTGGATGATTGCGCTTTCGACGGGCCTTGCGGCTGTACCGGCTGTGGCACAGGAAAATCCCATTCAGCACGACGCAGAGTTTTATATTCTTCAGGCCCAACATGGTGAGCAATGGGCGCAGGATGACGCCGCCGTCAATGAGGCTTTGGCTGCGTTTCGCGACAGCAACGGGGGCAGGCCTCCGAACATTGTCAGTGTGCTGATTGACGACATGGGGTTCGGCGACATGGGCATCCCCGAGTTGAACGCCGTGCGGGGATACGAGACACCGAACATCAACGACTTCTCGGATCAGGCCATGCGGATGGTGCGGATGTATACCGAACCCTCCTGCACCCCGACCCGCGTGGCGCAGATGACCGGGCGGCTGCCGGTGCGGATGGGCATGGGCGACACCACCGTCGATATTGCCGGCTTTGGCTTGCCTGGGGACGAGGTGACGCTGGCCGAAGTGCTGAAACAGGCCGGATACGCCACCAGTCATGTGGGCAAGTGGCATATGGGCGACATCGCCGAAAGCTGGGCCATGAATCAGGGCTTTGATTACGCCCAGCACGCCATCCATCAGCAAGGCCAGCTGACCATCTTCAACGACGATGCGATCAAGGAACAGGTCGCGGTCGCGATCCGGGATTATGACGAAAAATACACGCTGGACGGCTGGTTCCGTCCGGACTCAGCCGCGATGATGACCGTGATCGAGGGCGAAACCGGCAGCCCGATCCGCGAAATTCGCATGGAACCCGGCGAGCGCTGGAACGCCGCCAAATATGACGAAATGAACCAGGCCTTTCAGGACAAGACGCTGGAGGAACTGGACCGTCTCGCGGGCGGAGACACGCCGTTCTTCCTGCAATACTGGCCGATGATCCCGCTGGATAACACCCGCGCGGGGCGCTCTGGACCGGAAAGCGTAAATGGTGGTCTCTACGTGGACAAGATGCAGCTGTTGGATGAATGGCTGGGCGATCTGTTCGCGCGGATGGACGATCTGGGGCTGGCGGACAACACCGTGGTTGTCGTCATGGGTGACAATGGCCATTTCACCAAATACGCACCGCAATCAGGGTTTACGCCGCTGATCTACGCGGGCGGCAAAGGCGACACGACCGAAGGCGGCATCCGCGTCGACGCCTTCATCCGCTGGCCCGGCATGATCGAGGCCGACGGGCTGCTGAACAGCATCATCCATGTCTCGGACCTTTACACGACATTGTCACGCTTTGCCGGGGCGGATCAGTACATCCCGCGCGACCGGCTGGTGGATGGCGTGGATCAGTCCGCTGCCCTGCTGTTCGCAGATGAAACCAAGGCACGGCGCGACCACGTCATCGTCTATTCGGTGAACAAACCCGAGGCGATCGTGAAAGACCAGCTTAAGCTGAAACTGCCCGGACCCGGCGAAAGCGCGATTCTGGCAAAGTTCTTTGACCTCTACCGGGACACGCGTGAAGAGTATTCGGTTTCGACCGAGGTCGGCGCATGGGGCGGACAGGAATTTGCACGGATTCTGGGCCGCCACATGGCGCGCAAAGAGAAATTCCCCGACACCACCCCCGCCTATGGCGTGCCCTATGAGGGGATCGAGAACATCCGCCCCGAAACCCAACAGGCGGTCGAGGCGTTCTTGATCAAACGCGCCTCACCGCAGCAATAAAAACCGGATCAGGAGGTGCATATGGTCGGCAATATACTCTTCGCTCTTGGCCTGGTTGTCTCGCTTGGGATCGGGTTCGTCTATTTCCGTGATCTGGGTGACATCTCGCAGATGCTGATGAAGGTGAAACGCCAGAACATGGTGCGTTTCATCCGGCATGAATACCGGCTAATCGGGATCGGACTTGGCGCGTTTGCAATCACCACTCTGGCACATTTCATCCTGGGTGGTGGGCCGCTCTGGCTGTGGATCATATCCGCGCTTTTGGTGCTGTTTCTGTATGGGTTTCCCTATGTCTGGGTGCATCTGGGCCTGCGCAACCAGATGAATGATGCCGCCTTCTTTCCCATCAGCGAGGCGCAGAAACATGTCGGCCCCACTGCGCCGGTCATCGTGATCGACAATAACGGCCACGCCCGCGCGCACCCCGATGCGCAGATCATGCGGCCTCATCTGGCGGGCGACGCGGACGGGCTGGGCGGACAGGACGTGGTCATGACCTATTGCGCGATGGCCAATCTTGGTCAGGGCTACGCCCCACGGATCGAAGGCAAACGGCTGGATCTCGAAGTGCTGGCCCAGCACGGCAACAATCTGATCCTGCGTGACAATGAAACCGGTGAGCCGATCCAGCACATCTATGGCTTCCGCGAGGCCGACCGTGACCCGAATGCCGATGGCCCCGCCTGCCCCATACGCCCCGAGGCGCAAATGAAGCCCTGGCCGACCTATCGGATGACATTCCGCGGGTTCCAGAAGGCCTTTCCCGATGGCGAGGTTTTTCTGAACATGCCCGCGACCAACCCTCTGCTGCGGCTGCTGGACATGGTGACCGAGATCACATTTGGCTGGGGCATCGGCCGCCAGCATCAGGAAGACGCGCCCGTGATGGACAACATGGACCGCTCGGACGACCGGTTGCCAAACAAGACCCATGTCTGGGGGATCACCATCGGCACCGACGCTGCCTGCTGGACCGACGATTTTGTCGTGGACAACAACTGGATCGTCAACGCCACCGTTGGCGGGCGCGATGTCGTCGTCAGCCTGGATCCGAAATACGAAAGCCTCGGGGTCTGGTACAATGACAGCGGCCAGCCCGTCACCCGCTGCGATTTCTGGGGTATGTCGGATCAGGGACAATTGCGCCGGGTCGAGACCTTGCGCGCCGGTGTGTTCTGGCATGTCTGGTCCGAGTTTTTCCCGAACACCGACATCAATCGCGTGGGCAAGCGCGCGGAAACAGCCGGCACCGTGGCGGCGTAACCTCGCACGCCCCGGGCGACACAGACGAAACGGAGGGACGGAATGGCACTAAAACAAAGATTGAACGGGTGTGCGGCGGCGGCCCTGCTTGCGTCAGTGGCACCGATGGCTTTGGCGCAGCAATCCGAATGGTCCTACGAGGCCACGATCTATCTGTTCATGCCCGAGACCGAGACCAGCATTCAAACCCCGTCCGGCACGCTTGACGGGACACTCAGCTTTTCCGACGCGCTGGAGAATCTGGACTTTGCCTTCATGGGCGCGCTGGCCGCAACAAACGGTCAATGGAGCGTGCTGGCCGACTATAATTACACAAACCTGACCTTTGGAAATACCGCGCCCGGCCCAGCGGGCTCAGAACTGGAAACCTCGGTCAAGACGCAGTTTCTTACTGCTTTGTTGGGATACCGGGTGCGCAATGACCCGTCCGTAAAGGTTGATCTGGCGGGCGGCTTCAGGTGGTACAGCACCGATACGGACTTCACCCTGACCCCGGGCGCAGCGCCATCGCAGACCAGTTCTGCCGACGCCAGCTGGTTCGATCCGGTGGTCGGTGTCCGCGCCCGGTTCACCCTGTCCGATGCATGGACCAGCACGGCCTATGTGGATTACGGAGGGTTTCGCAGCGGCAGCCAGACCTGGTCTGTCCTGCTGACGGCCGATTACGCCATCAACGACAGATGGCTGCTGCGCGGCGGGTATCGCTATATCTCGTTCGATCACGACATTGACGGCAACGACTACACATTCGATCAATCCGGGCCCGTGCTGGGCGCCACCTACAGGTTCTGAAAGGGGCGATCAGACCCCCACGTATTTCTCGGAAACCTCCGGGGTCAGTTCCGCCATTGCACCGGACCAGACCGTGCGGCCCCGTGCCAGAATGACTGCGCGGTCAGACACCGCCGCCAGTTCTTTCAGCGATTTATCGATCAACAGGATTGCCACATTCGTCTCTTGCTTGAGACGATGAAGAGCGGCCCAGATCTCCTGCCGGACAATAGGGGCAAGGCCCTCGGTGGCCTCGTCCAGTATCAGCAGGCGTGGGTTGGTCATCAGCGCCCGGCCAATCGCCAGCATCTGTTGTTCGCCCCCCGACAGCGAGGCGGCACGCTGGCCCTTCCGCTCGCCCAACCGGGGGAACAGCTCGGTCACGCGGCGCAGAGTCCAGTCGCCGGGCCGTGCCGCCGCGATCAGGTTTTCGCGCACAGTCAGATCGGCAAAACAGCGGCGGCCTTCGGGCACCAGCCCCACCCCCTTGCGGGCCACCTTGTGGCTGGGCAGCGCGTGCAGGTCCTGCCCGTCCAGCTTCAGCCCGCCCTGTGACCGGATCATCCGGCAGATTGCCTTGACCGTGGTGGTCTTACCCATCCCGTTGCGGCCCATCAGAGCGGTCACCTCGCCCTGCGCCATCTGCAGGTCAACGCCGAACAGCGCCTGACTGTCACCATAGCTGGCAGTCAGGTTTTCAAGCCGCAGCAGGGTCATGCCTCATCCCCCAAATAGGCATCACGCACCTCGGGGCTGTGGCGGATTTCATCGGCCGTACCGGTGGCGATGACCTTGCCGTAAACCAGCACACTGATCCGATCGGCCAGAGCGAAAACCGCATCCATGTCATGCTCCACCAGCAGGATCGGCGCTTCCCGACGCAATCCGTCCAGAAACCCGGTCAGCCGTTTCGAGCCTTCGGCGCCAAGCCCCGCCATCGGCTCGTCCATGACAAAGGCTTTTGGCGATAGTGTCAGCGCCACCGCGACCTCCAACTGCCGCCGCTGGCCGTGGCTGAGATTGGCGCAGCGCGTGTCACGTTCATCGCTGAGGCCCACCCGCTCCAGCGCGGCCTCGGCCCGGTCGCGCAGTTCAGGCCGTTTCAGGGCGGGCCGCCAAAACCGCCACACCATGCGTTCCGCACCCATTGCACCCAGCACCACGTTTTCCAGCACCGTATCCTCCATACAAAGCTGAGAAATCTGGAAAGTGCGCCCCAGCCCGGCCTGCGCCCGTGCCTGAGTAGAATAGCCCGAGACATCCTGACCATTCAGCAGAACCTGCCCTGAATCTGGTGTCAGCCCACCGCATACCTGCTGAATCAATGTCGACTTGCCGGCCCCGTTCGGGCCAATGATAGCGTGGATTTCTCCGGGCCTCAGATCAATAGAGACCTCGTCGGTGGCCTTGAGCGCCCCAAAGCTTTTGTTCAGGTTCAACGTGGCAAGAACGGGATCAGACATGCGCGCCCTCTTTCCCTGTCAGCAGGCCGATCAGGCCGCCTCGGGCAAACAGCACGATGCACAGCAGGGCGACGCCCAGATAGACGTGCCAGAAATCGGTGAGTTCGCCGAGGAAATGCTCCAAGGCGACAAAGACGCAGGCTCCGATGACCGGCCCCATCAGGCGTCCAACCCCGCCGATGATAATCAGCACGATCAATTCCCCCGACAGTTGCCAGCTGAACATCGAGGGCGAGACAAAGCGGTTCAGGTCGGCAAACAGCGCTCCCGCAAGACCGGTGATCGCGCCCGAAATCACGAAGGCCAGCAGTTTCAGCCGCATCGGGTTCAAACCGACGGTCTCGACCCGCGTGGCCGTCTGTCGCGCGGCGTTCAGCGCCAGCCCAAAGGGTGAGGCCTGAAGGCGCGCAAACAGAAACAGCACGATACACAGCAGCGTGAAACAGACGGCATAGAACTGGATCGGCGCCAGCGTATTCAGGCCGGGAAAACCGTTGCGGACATAGATCGACAGCCCGTCCTCTCCGCCGTACTGCGCCCAGGATATCGCGAAGTAGAAGAACATCTGCCCAAAGGCGAGCGTGATCATGATGAAGTACACGCCGGACGTCCGCAGTGACAACAACCCGATGAAGAACGCCACCAGCCCCGACAGGATCATCGCCACCAGCCAGATCACCGGCATGGACTTGGTGCCGCCGGTTGCAAACAGCCCCAGATCAAGCGCCGTATAGGTCTGCGCGTGGTAGGCGAGGATGCCCATCGCGTAACCTCCGATCCCGAAGAACACGGCGTGGCCAAAGCTGACCATGCCACCGATCCCGAGGATGATGTTCAGCCCCACCGCCGCCAGCGCAAGGATCACCGCCCGCGTCACCAGCGTGATCGTGAACGGCTGATCCGCTACAACCGCCCAAAGCGGCAACGCCAGCAAGCCCGCGATCACCAGCGCGTTCAGATACCTTTCATTCAACCTCATGCGCGTGCTCCGAACAGGCCGGTTGGCCGCCAGATCAGCACCAGCCCCATCAGCACGTAAATCCCCATAGACGCCAGCGCCGAGCCGGTTTTCTGCGCCGCGCCATTGTCCATGAACAGCTTGAACATCTCGGGCAGGAACACTCCGCCCAGCGTGTCCGTCAACCCGACCAAAAGCGCGCCGATGAAGGCTCCGCGTACCGAGCCGATGCCGCCGATAACGATGACCACGAAGGCGAGGATCAGAACCGGCTCTCCCATCCCCACCTGAACCGACTGGATCGCACCCACCAAAGCGCCAGCCAATCCGGCCAGCGCCGCGCCCAGCGCAAAGACCAGCGTGTAGAGCTTCGAGATATCGACACCCAGCGCCGCGATCATTTCCCGGTCATTTTCCCCGGCGCGTATCTGGATGCCCAGCCGGGTGCGCTCGATCAACGCCCACAGCCCCACGGCCACGGCCAGCCCGATGCCGATCAGGGTCAGGCGATAGAGCGGGTATTCGATGCCACCGGGCAAAGTAACCGGCCCCGACAGCGCGTCAGGAATGTCCAGAAACAGCGGGAAAGACCCGAAAACCCAGCGTGTTCCTTCCGAAAAGATCAGGATCAGTGCAAAGGTTGCCAGAACCTGATCCAGATGCGGCGCATTATAAAGCCTTCGGATCACAACCATCTCGACAATCGCGCCAGCGAGCGCCGCAGCAGCGAGCGCGGCCACCAGTGCCAGCAGGAATGACCCAGTCGCCCCTGCCACGGCAGCGGCGGCAAAGGCCCCCACCATATACAGCGAGCCATGCGCGAGGTTGATCAGCCCCATGACGCCGAAAATCAGCGTCAGGCCAGCCGCCATCAGGAACAGCATGACGCCGAACTGCAGCCCGTTGAGGATCTGCTCGATAATCAGGATCGAGGACATGGAAACTCCGGTGGTCTGCCCGCCCCGTTGGCCGGGGCAGGCAGAAGGTCGTTACATTTTACACTCGGCCCCGTAGGCGTCAAAGTGTTCTTCCAGCGCGACGCCGATGATCTTATTGGTGAAGACATCGCCTTCCTTGATCACTTCGCGGGCATAGATGGTCTGAACCGGGTGGTGGTTCGGGCCGAACTTGAAATCGCCGCGGGTGCTGTCGAACTCGGCCAGACGCAGCGCGTTGCGGAAGGCCCTCGCATCTGAAGGATCGGCCTTGTCCAGCGCAGACAGCAGCAGATTGGCAGTATCGAACCCTTGGCTGGCGTAAAGCGAGGGCAGACGACCATATTCGGCTTGGAAACTTTCCACAAACGCCGCGTTGGTCGGGTTGTCGATATCCTTGTTCCATTGCGAAGTGTTCACCACACCCATCGCCGCATCGCCGACCGCCTGCAGAATGCCCTGATCAAAGCTGAAGGCCGGACCGACCACGGGCTTGTCGATGCCACTGTCGGCATATTGCTTGAGGAAGGAAATCCCCATTCCACCGGGCAGGAAGAAGAACACGCTGTCCGCATCGCTGGCCCGGATCTGCGCGATCTCTGCGGCGTAGTCGGTTTGCCCCAGCTCGGTATAAACCTCGCCAGCCAGATCGCCCTCGAAGAACCGCTTATACCCGGTCAGCGCATCCACACCCGCCGGATAGTTCGGCGCCAGGATGAAGCTGTTCTTGTAGCCCGCGCCATTGGCATAGGCGCCAGCGGCCTCATGCAGGTTGTCATTCTGCCATGCGACGTTGAAATAGTTCTGATGGCAGCCTTTTCCGGCCAAAGGAGACGGGCCCGCGTTGGGCGACAGGTAGAACACGTTCTGGTTCACGGCCGCAGGCACAACCGCCATCGCCAGGTTGGACCAGATGATGCCGGTCATCACATCAACCCGCTCGGACTGAATCATCTTGTCGGACAGTTGCACGGCGATGTCGGGTTTGCGCTGGTCGTCCTCGATCACGACTTCGATGTCATCGCGACCCGATTGCGCGATCGCCAGCATGAACCCGTCGCGCACGTCGATACCCAGCCCTGCTCCACCGCCCGAAAGCGTAGTGATCATGCCAACCTTGACCTCGGCCAAGGCGCCGGTGGCGCACAGCGCGGAAACCGCAGCGGCTGCTAGAAACTTTTTCATCTTCATCTCCCTTCGCTGGTCTTTTCGACGCAACTTATGTCCGCCTTCACGGCGTTCAGTCTATTCCCCTGACGGGGCGGTCTTTTTCCACCCGGCCAATCGTGCAAACAATCACCGATCACACCCCCGCCGTCGAGGGCAATTTCAACCTGAACCGCCGAATTTTCCCAAAAATAGCCCGCCTCAGAAGGCCAGAGTGATCATGATGGCGTAGTTGTCGGCCAGCATCTCGGCATCCGTTCGGTTGAATTTGACCGACGGCAGTGCTTGCATGTCCACCTGCGCCGTCCCGTCGAAGAACTTCGCCAGATCGACGATCAAGTGCACCTCGGGGTCATCGCTCGCAGAAACGTCCGGCGGCAACATGAATTCGACCTCGCGGGCATTTTCCGAGAACCCGACATGATAAACCAGCGGGACTACGTCTTCCCCCTGTTTCAGCGCGCCTTCCACGACCACGAATTTATACCCGACCTCCCAGTTCCACGCCATCTGGCTGTTGGGGTCCAGATCCCCCCGCACCTCGATCGAGCCATTCGCTTCAGGATCAACCCCGATCAGGAATTGCACGGTGTCGACGGATTTCAGGGGCACCTCGGGCAGCGTGATCGAATGCGTTCTATCCTCATTGTCAAAACGCAACAGGTGATAGCTGTCCGGTTCCGCATAGGCTTCATCACCCTGCCCCAGTGAAAGATTGCTGAGGTAGAACCTGAAATCCCGAACCCTGAACTGCCCGTCCCCACCCGGGTTGTCATAGACGAACTGATCATAGACCAGAGGCTGGTCCCCCATTTGCGCGTGAAATGTCAGGGTGATCGGGGTGGTTTTCTGCCGACCGAAGCCCAGAAGGAACCACCCGGCGGTCAGGGCTGCTACGGCCAATACTCCTAGGATCAGTCTCATCAGGAACCTCCGTCAAACGGGTCGGAAAACTTCGGGTTGGTCAGAAATGCCTCATCCGTCAGCGTGTGCAGAAAGGCGATGATCGCCTGCATTTCCTCGGGCGTCATGCGCAGGCCGACTGTGTCCTGCCCAGCCTCGGGCGCGTTGTCTGCCTCAAGGATCAAGGGGCTGAGCGTATCACTGACCACGATGCCGTCATTGTAATGGTTCATGACGTCCTCAAGCGTCTCGAACCGGCCGTCATGCATGTAGGGCGCGGTGACAGCGATGTTGCGCAGGGTTGGCACCTTGAAAAACCCCTTATGCGCCGGGTTTCCCGTTACCGCCATCAGGCCATCAGGCAGGGTATCGTCCGGGTCCAGACCGTTGTTTGAGAACCCGTCCAGCGCATCGCGAAAGCCCGAAGTCAGAAACTGGCTGTGGCAGTCGATGCAATTGCCACCCCGCAGCGAGACCTTGGTGTCGGGATGCGCCATGAACAGCTTGCGCCCATGTTCCTCCTGCGCGGTCAAACGGGCCTCGCCGCGCAGGTACTTGTCATACTTCGATTCGGACGAAATCAGCATCCGCATGAAGGTGGCCAGCGCCCTGGCCATGTTTTCAGGCGTGACCGCACCATAGGCTTGGCGGAACATGCGGCGATAGGTGCCGGACGCCTCAAGCTCGGTCATCAGGGCGTCGATATCCTGCCCCATCTCATCCGGGTGCTGGATCGGCAGCAACGCCTGTTCCTCAAGAGAAGTCACGCGGCCATCCCAGAAAAACCGCTCTTGCCCCCACAGAAGGTTGGCAAGGCTCATGGCGCTGAAATCCAGTTCACCGCCCGACATGGACGGCGATCTCGCGCGCCCGTCTGTGAAGGCCAACGCCTGCACGTGACAGGTGGCGCAGGACACCTGATTATTGCCCGACAGGATCGGGTCATAAAACAGGTGCCGGCCCAGCGCGAAGGCCTCTTCGGTCAGCGGATTGTCGAGCGGAACGGCAAAGCGACCGAACACAAACGGTGCCGAGAAATCGGCAATCGGCGTTGCCACCGGGCCGCGCGTGCGATCCCAGACGACCCACCCCGCCACCGCAAGCCCTGCAGTGGCGAGGATCAAAAGCACCCAGCGCATAAACCCCTCCGGGCCGCTAATGGTGATGGACAAAGCCCGAGCCGAACAGGCCTTCCAGGTTCTCAATCCCCTTGTTGTAGCGATCCTTGATATTGACCGTGGCCAGACGCTCACCGGTCTCAAGATCGTGGACCGAGATCGTATGGCTGTTCAGACCTGCAATGAAATCCACATCCGTCGGGTCATTGTCAGCGCCATTGCCCAGATTCAGCAGATTGTTCTGCACTGCGATCAGATCACGCCCCGAAGCCGAGGTGAAAAAGATCATGTGATGCGCGCCCGGATCGGCCACGATATCCGGCCCGCTGGATACCAGCTCAGGCAAAGCCGCCAGATCATAGCGTTTCACCACGCCGGGCAGAGCATGTGAGATGAACAGCTCGTCTTCGGTGCCATAGAATTCCAGTGGCACGGCGGTGTCATTGGCAACGCCGCTATAAATCACTTCGGCCTCGCCAAAGGTCTTGGAACTGGCATCATAGGGCACTTTCCACGTCTCGAAGCCAAACATCGTGTTGGCCAGAATGGCCGGTTCGATATCCGGGTGCATGTCGGGGCGCGCAAACAGCACTTCGACCGGCGAAGACGGGAAGTTCAGCGGCTTTTCCTTCTCGATGGTGATGTTTTCGATGGGCTCCAGCGTGTTCAGATCAATGATCGTCAGCACATTGCCGACACCGGTGGCCAGGTCCGGATGAACTGTCGAAGTCACTACCATACGGTCGTCAAAAGCCGAGATGCCATGCGGATACATGATATATGGCGCGCCCTCGCCGACCTGACTTTTGCGCGCTTCGATAACCTTGACGACCTCATTGGTCTGCGCATCGAACACACCGACCGAGCCGCCGTCATCCCCTCCGGTTCCGCCCAGGAAGGTCACGAACATGTATTCCTGCCCGTTTGAGCTGGTCCACATGATGTCTTCTCCAACCATCTGCCCTTGCGTGTCCAGACAGGTAAAGCCGGACATCACCGGCGCACCGCCCGCATCTCGGGACAGCCCGACCTCGGCCAGACTGCAGGACGGATCAAGCCCCGTGGCATAAAGCCGACCGCTGGGGCTGTAGTAAAGATGGTGCAACGGATGCACCATCTCGGGCTGTTCTACCTCGCTGAGGATCTCGCCGAACTGCTCCGATTCCGGGTCCAGTTCGATGATTGCAATGCTGTGGCTGGTGTCCAGCGTCGGCAGCCCGCGCAACAGCACCATGCCCTGACTTTCCTCGCGATCCTGTGCCAGCGCCGGAGACAGGCCCGCCAGTATCAGGCCCGTGGCGATCAGAATGCTTTGTTTTAAATGAATGAGTTTCATGACTTACCCCCTTTTGATGAAACTGCGTGACATTTCAGAATGGGATGCGCCGCGCTCATCGTCTTATCATATTCCGGGTTTTGCACCAAACCTGCGCCTCCCCCGAATGAAGTGTTGACGGAGGGGGCTTTCCTCACCCAATGTCATGGCCATCAGATGACGGAGAACTGAAGCAGTGACTGCCAACCTTCGACAACCGATGATGCGTCGCGAAACCGGGTGCGATCTGGTCGCCTGACCCGCGGGGAACAGTCCGTTTTCACCTGACCCGCCTTCGGGTCTGTTCCACCTTTTCAGGCTGATACCTCTATGAATCAAACAGTTGGATTGCGCATGGCAATCGACATCGGCGGTACGTTCACCGATACCGTCCTGCTGGACAGCGCATCTCGGGTGGTGGCCACCACCAAAACCCCTACCACGCCGCACCGCCCCACCCTTGGCGCAGTTGCGGGCGCAACGCATGTGCTGAAGGTCGCTGGTGCTAACTGGCATCAGGTGACCGGGTTCATCCACGGCACCACTCTGGCCACCAATGCGCTGATCGAACGCCGGGGGGCCGTTACGGCCACCATCACCACACGCGGGTTTCGCGATATCCTCGAAATCGCGTACGAGCGGCGCTACAGCCAGTATGCCATCGATCTGGTCAAACCCGACCTGATTGTGCCGCGCACTCATTCGCTGACCATCGGCGGACGCATGGACGCCAACGGGCAAGAGCTGGAACCGCTGGACGAGGCAGGTATCGGCCCCCTGGTGGCCGAACTGCGGGCGCTCGAGGTCGAGGCCGTCGCCATCTGCCTGCTGCACGCTTATGCCAACCCGATACATGAGCTGGCGCTGCGCGACCTGCTGGCGCAGCAAATGCCCGATCTGGTCGTCTCGCTCAGCCACGAGGTCAGCCCCGAAGCGCGCGAGTTCGACCGGCTTTGCACCACCATCGCCAACGCCTATGTGCAGCCCTTGATGGCTGGATACCTGCAGGACTTCGAGGCCCGCTTCCGGCAAATGGGGCTGGCCTGCCCGATCCTGATGATGACGGCGGGGGGTGGCATGACCACGCTGGACACAGCCGCCCGGCTGCCTATCCGTCTGGTGGAATCCGGCCCCGCCGGAGGTGCTGTTCTGGCCGCCCGCATCGCCGAGGCAACAGGTGAGGCCGAGGTGTTGTCCTTTGACATGGGCGGCACCACGGCCAAGCTGTGCCTGATCGACGACTATCGCCCGCAGACCGCGCGCAAGTTCGAAATCTCGCGGGCCGAGCGTTTCATCAAGGGATCAGGGATGCCGGTGCGCATCCCGGTGATCGAGATGATCGAGATCGGAGCGGGCGGCGGCTCGATCGCCAGCGTTGATCGCCTGGGCCGCATTCAGGTCGGTCCGCACAGCGCGGGATCAGACCCCGGCCCCGCGGCCTTTGGCAAGGGTGGCGACAAACCCACGGTCACCGATGCCGACCTGACGCTGGGCCTGATCGAGCCGGGGCGTTTTGCCGAAGGGCGGCTGCAGATCGATCCGGAAGCCGCCACGCAGGCGATGGCGCAGGATGTCGGTGATCCCCTTGGCCTCAGCCCCGATCAGGCCGCTTTTGCGGTCAGTGAGATTGTCGATGAAAGCATGGCCAGCGCAGGCCGGATGCACGCGGTCGAATCCGGCAAGGACCTTGGCAACCGGCTGATGATCGCGTTTGGCGGCAACGGCCCGCTGCACGCCACCCGCGTGGCCCGGCGGGCCGGGATGCGGCGAGTGCTGATCCCGCGTGATCCGGGTGTGGGTTCGGCGGTCGGCTTCCTGTTCGCGCCCGTATCCTATGAGGTCATCCGATCACGCTATGCCCGGTTGGACAGTCTGGATATCGACGGGCTGAATCACTTTTTCGACGCCATGCAGGCTGAGGCAGAACAGGTTGTCCGCGCCGGAGCGCCCGAGGGCGCGCTGCTGCAACGTCGGATCGCTTACATGCGGTATCATGGGCAAGGTCACGAGATCGAAATCCGCCTGCCCGGCCGAGCGTTGACCGCATCCGACCTCACCGCTTTGCGAGAGGCTTTCGAAGCAGAATACAGCCGCCAATTCAGCCGGATCGTACCCGGTATGACCATCGAAATCCTGAACTGGGGGCTGTCTGTTTCTTCCTCTGCGCCCGCGCATGAGGCCTGTCCCGACAGTCCGGCGGAACACGCCGCCACGGCAAACGAACAACGTCAAATCCTGTGCGACGTCACCGGCACGTGGCGCCCGGCGGGCGTGTTCAACCGCTCTGACCTGGCGCCCGGAGCGGCCCTCACCGGCCCGGGGCTGATCGTCGAGGCCCAGACAACCACATTCGTCAGCGCCGATTTCAGCGCCAGCGTGGACGGCCAGGGCAATATCTGGCTGACCCGGCAAGAGGAGGACAAAGCATGATCCAGTCAGATACACGCCTGCAGGTGATGTGGAACCGGCTTCTGGCCGTGGTCGAGGAACAGGGACAGGCGCTGATCCGTGCCGCCTTCAGCCCGATCGTGCGCGAATGCGGCGATATCTCGGCCGGGATATTCGATGCGCAAGGCCGGATGCTGGCACAGGCCGTCACCGGCACGCCCGGGCATATCAACACCATGGCCGAAGCGGTCAAAACCCTGCATGGGCGCTTTGCCCAGAGCGAGATGAAACCCGGCGACATCTACATGACCAACGACCCATGGATCGCCTCGGGGCACCTGAACGACTTTCTGCTGATGATGCCGGTGTTCTATCAGGACACGGTGATCGGCTACACCGCCTGCACCTCGCATCTGGTCGATCTGGGTGGGCTGGGTATGGGGCCTGAGGGATCGGATATCTATGACGAAGGCCTGCTGATCCCACCCTGCAAACTGGTCAGTCAGGGCGAGGTCAACGCGCTGCTGCTGGACATCGTCAAAGCCAACTCGCGCGAGCCTATCGCCAATGAAGGCGACATCTATGCCCTGATCGCCTGTTGCGAGGCCGGGGCCACCCGGCTGGTTCAGATGATGCAGGAATTCGGTCTCACCAATCTGAATGGGCTGTCGGATTACATCATCGACACCTCTCGGCGCGGTACACTGGAGGCCATCGCCGCCCTGCCCAAGGGCACGTGGCAACATGTGCTGAAGGTCGATGGCTATGATGAAGAGATCGAACTGCACGCCGCCCTTACCATCGCAGATGACCACCTGCTGCTGGATTTCGACGGCACAGCACCCTGCGTCGGCAAGGGGATCAACGTGCCCCTGAACTATGCCACGGCCTATTCCGTCTTTGCCCTGCGCTGCATCATCGGGGCGGATATTCCGAACAATGCAGGCTCGCTCGATCCGTTCCGGGTGACCGGCCCCGAGGGCTGTATCCTGAATGCACAGCCCCCGGCCCCGGTGGCAATGCGGCATACGCTGGGACAGATGACACCTGATCTGGTTTATGGCTGCCTGTCGCAGGCCCTGCTCGACAGGGTCCCGGCCGAGGGCGCATCCTGCATGTACGACCTGCCCCTGCGCCACGCGCCCGAGGCGGTTGACCGCGGCGATGACCTGTTTGCGCTTGAGCTTGTGTTCAACGGCGGCACCGGCGCCCGGCCCCGGCTGGATGGCCTGTCGGCCACGGCATTTCCCAGCGGCGTCTGGGGCAGTCAGGTCGAAACCACCGAGGCCGTCGCCCCGGTGTTGTTTCATCGCCGTGAATTGCGGCCGAATTCCGGCGGTGCCGGGCGTCTGCGGGGCGGTCTGGGGCAGCAAATTGAACTGAGCGCCTCAAAAGATCAGGACCTGATGCTGTTTCTGTCGGTCGAGCGGATCAAGAACCCCGCCAAGGGCCGTGACGGCGGGTTGGACGGTGCGCCCGGACGTATCACCGTGCAGCCCGGCAACCGCCAACTGCCCGGCAAAGGTGAGGTTCGGATCAAAGCCGGTGAAACACTGATGTTCGAAACACCGGGCGGAGGCGGGTTTGGCCCGCCCGAGGAACGCTCGGACGACGCGATGCAAAACGACCTTCGCGCGGGCCTGATCAGTCAGGACATGGCCCGAACCCAATACCGGAGGCAAACATGACCCGCCCGCACCCGCATATTGCGCGCATGTCGCCTTATGCACTTGCCGACCTTGAAGCGCCTGAAGGCAAACCCCTTATCTCGCTGTCCCAAAACGAAAGCCTGCGCCCGCCCAGCCCCAGAGCGATTGAGGCAGCGGCGCAGGCCATGGGGACGTCGATGCTGTATCCCGATCCGGACTGGACGGACCTGCGCAACGCTCTGGCGGACCTGCACGGGATCGATGCAAATGGTATTTTATGTGGCAACGGATCGCTCGACCTGATCGGCTGCCTCGCCCGGGTGTTCTCGGGGCCGGAACGGGCGGTGCTGGCCCCGGCCCATGCCTATCCGTTCTTTCAAACGGCAGCGCGTATGGCTGATGCGCGGTTCGACACCGCCCGGGAAACAGATGTCACTGTCAGTGTCGATAGCTTGCTGGCAGCGGTCCGACCGGACACCGGAATCGTCTTTGTTGCGAATCCGGGCAACCCGACCGGCACGCGCATCGCCAAAGCCGAACTCGTCCGATTGAGGCAAAGTTTGCGGCCCGACATCCTGCTGGTGATCGACGAAGCCTATGGTGAGTTCTCAGACCATCTGGGCGAGCCGAGTTTTGATATGGTCGCCGACGGTAACACGGTCGTTCTGCGCACCTTTTCCAAGGCATACGGCATGGCCGGATTTCGCGTCGGTTGGGGACTGTTCCCGCCGGGCATCGCCGAAGAACTGCGCAAGGTGATGAACCCGAACAACATCCCCGCCAGCGCTCAAATCGCCGCCGCAGCGGCGGTGCGGGACGACGCCTATATGCGGGAGACTTGCGAGATGACGGCTGCTCTGCGCGAACAGACGGCAACCAGCCTGAGGGACGCAGGATTCGCCTCTTACCCCAGTTTCACCAACTTCCTGCTGTTGAACATGGGTAGCCCCGAGGCCGCAGCAAGTGCCGACCGAAAGCTGCGTTCCGAAGGCGTCTTCCTGCGCCCGCAGGGCGGCGCGGGCCTGCCTCATACCCTGCGCATGACCGTCGGACCACAGGACGCGATGAAGACGGCAGTAGACACCCTGAAACTATGGAAACAGGAGGAGCAGCCATGAGCACATCCAGAGGCCGCGCCCGGTTCGGGGTTCTTGTCCCTTTCACCAACACCAATCTCGAACCCGATCTGGCGCTGATGGCCCCTCCGGGCATTTCGCTGCATGTGGCCCGGATGGGCGGCTATGACGAAGACGAAATCCCGGACGAGGCCCAGATGCACGATCTGGGGGCCGCCGATCTGGATGAACCCCTGCGCCTGTTGATGGGGGCAAAGCCGGATGTGGTATTCTACGGATGCACCTCGGCCACCCTGACCCATGGCCCCGAGTTTGACCGTGATCTGGCCACACGGATCAGCGCCGCAAGCGGAGCCAAAACGGTCACTGCGGCCGGGGCTTTGGTTCACGCCCTGACCACGCTGGGTGCCCGGCGCATCGGATTTGCCTCGCCTTATGTTCCGGCGATCAACGATATGGCGATTGGGTTCCTTGCCGAGTTGGGGTTTGAGACCATCCAGCGCTCCGAGGTGACCGAGGCACTGGATAACGAAGGCCAGGGCGCGTTGGACCCCGAGGCCGTCTTTGAACTGGGCCGCGCGGCGGATCACCCCGAGGCCGACGCGCTGGTTCTGTCTTGCACCGACATGCGCAGCGTCGAGGCTCTGGCCCGCTTGGAAGACGCGGTCGGCAAGCCCGTGATCAGCTCAAATCAGGCGATGCTGTTTCAGGCTATGCAGCTTTTGAACATCAAAGAGCCTATCACCGGGTTCGGTCAGCTATTGGAACACGCGCGGTAAAACGGCCCTGAAGGCGCGGAAGAAGCATCATTTCCGCGCCTTGATTTCCTCACGTCTGAACGGCCTTCATGAACCGATCACGGATCACCACCGGGTCCATCGTAATCGGCGGCATCTTGGCGTTGCCGCTTTCGCACTTGCTGACGATGATGGTCATCTGCCTGGCATCCAACGCCTCTTGCAGCACGCGCCCGGTGTCCTCGGCGGGGCATTCGATCACGTGGTCACAGCCTGCAGCCTCGGCCATTTTCGCCAGCGAGGTTTTCCGCCCGGCATAGGTCGGCTGATCTCCGGTTGACCCGTAAGAGCCATTGTCGATGATCAACAGAATATAGTGGTCGGCCACGTTGTTCGCGATGGTCGGCAGCGTGCCTAGGTTGGTCAGAATGGATCCATCCCCATCGATCACGATCACTGGCTTCGTCTGCGACAGCGCCAGCCCCAGGCCGATGGACGAGGCCAGCCCCATCGTGCCCAGCATGTAGAAATTGGTCGGCTGGTCATCGATGGCGTGCAGCTCCTGGCTGGGGATGCCGATGTTGCAGACGACCAGTTGATCACGCAGGATCGGGGCGATTTCCTTCAGGATTTCAGAACGGATCATTGGTCGCCATAGCCTCCCCAGAAATTGGCGTCGGTCAGAATGGCAACCGGCTTGTTGCACATGAAGGTGTATTTCAGGATCGCGTCCAGCTCAGCCACATCCGACTGATGGTGGAAGTGGTAGGTCGGGATGTTCAGCTGCGCCAGCAGGGCCTTGGTATGCACCGCCATTTCCACCTGACAGGCGATGGGTTCGCGCAACTCTCCACGATAGGAAATCAGCATGGGCAGCGGCATCCGGTAATATTGGATCAGCGTCGCCAGCGTGTTGATCGTCACACCGATGGCAGTGTTCTGCATGATGATGGCGGGGCGCTTGCCACCCATCCATGCCCCCGCACACAGACCCATGCCCTCGTCTTCCTTGTTCGAGGGGATGTGATAGATACCATCGCGCTTGTCGATTTCCTCGATAACCCCGGCCAGCTGCTTGCACGGCACAGTGGTGACAAACGAGATATCGTTTGCGACCAGATCATCCGTGATCTTCTTGTCTATGTTCATATCCGGTCTGTCCGTCCTGCTTGGGGCGCCGGGGCGCGATTGTGGGTTCAGATCCTGCGATGCACATGCACGGCACAGCCAGCATGACGCACCACCCGCGATGCGGTCGAGCCCAGGAAATAGTCGCTGAGGCCCGGCTTGTGCGAGCCGATGACGATGCAGTCAAAGCCGTTGAAGTTGGCATAGTCGATGATGGTCCGGGCGGTATGGCCCTTGACGATCTCGGGCTGAATGCCCTCCAGTTCCTCGGTCTTTTTACGCAGCAAATTGGTCGCCGCTCGAAACCCGTCAGCCACCGCGTCCTTGTCCAGATATGCACTGACCGAGCCCTGCGGCATCTCATAAACATGCAGCGCAATAATTTCGCTGTCTTCCGCCGAAAGCGCCCGGGCCACTTCCAGCGTATGCTGCGAAATGCCGTGATCCAGCGCCATTGGAACAAGAATTTTCTTATACATGGAACCCTCCGTTTCTGTCGGACCTTGGTCCACAGACGGCCGTCAAAATGGCCTGTGCGGTCTGCCGGAAATCCTCGGCCGTAAGTGTATACGGTGCCGAAAAAAGTGATTTCCCGCAAGGCAGTGCGGTGCATTTTCGGCTCTGAGCCTCCCGCATCGACGGATCAACGGGCATCCGGGATTCACCCATCTGCGCGCAGGTCGAACTGCTCATCCGGGAAATACTTGGCCAGACGCACATCCGCGGCACGGGCGTGACCTTCCATCCCCTCCAGCCGGGAAATGCGCGCGGTTGCAACGGCGACGGGCTTTGATCCTTCGCGCGTGGCCCGCTGCCAGGTGACGATCTTCATGTATTTGTGCACACTCAACCCCCCGGTATAGCTGGCCGCGCCCGAGGTCGGCAGAACGTGGTTGGTGCCGGTGGCCTTGTCACCATAAGACACGGTGGTCTCTTCCCCCAGAAACAACGACCCATAACAGGTCAGCCGGTCCAGCCACCAATCCAGGTCCTCGGCCTGAACGGTCAGATGCTCGGGCGCGTACTCATCTGAACAGGCGGCCATTTCTTCGCGATCCGAACAGACGATCACCTCGGCATAGTCGCGCCACGCGGCGGCGGCGTTTTCGCGGTTCAACTCGGGCAGGTCATCGATAAGTACCGGCACCAATTCCAAAACCTTCTGCGCCAATTCACGGTCATCCGTCACCAACCAGACGGGAGAATTGTACCCATGCTCGGCCTGACTGACCAAATCGGTGGCAACCACATGCGCATCCGCGCTGTTGTCGGCAAGGATAAGGCTGTCGGTGGGGCCTGCGATCATGTCGATGCCAACCTTGCCGTAGAGAATGCGCTTGGCCTCGGCCACGAACTGGTTGCCCGGACCCACAAGAATATTGGCGCGCGGCAGACCGAACAGGCCATAGGTCATCGCCGCCACACCCTGCACCCCGCCCATGGCCAGAATGCTGTCGGCCCCGCAGATATGCGCGGCATAGACAATCGCGGGCGCAACCCCCTCGCCCGGGCGCGGCGGAGAGCAGGCGGTGATGTGGCGGCATCCGGCGACCTTGGCGGTCGTGACAGTCATGATCGCGCTGGCAGTATGGCTATAGCGCCCGCCGGGCACATAGCAGCCCGCCGCGTCCACCGGGATTGCCTTTTGGCCAGCAACGAACCCCGGAACGATTTCGGTCTGCACATCGGCCACGGTTGCCTTCTGCGTTTCGGCAAAGCGGCGCACGTTGTCATGGGCAAAGCGGATATCGGCCTTCAGCTTTTCCGGAACCTTTGCGATGGCAGCGTCGATCTCGTCCTGAGTCATCAGGACATTGCCGTCGAACTTGTCGAACTTGGCCGCGTATTCCAGCGCCTTTGCATCACCGCCTGCCTCGATATCGGCAAGGATGGTCCTGACCGTATCATGCACCTCAGAGGCATGGGATTGCGCTGTCAAAGTCGCTTTTTTCAAATAGTCACGAGGCATGGGCAGCGGTTCCTATTCTTTGGCCTTTTCCCGGATTCGGCTCATCGAGATTTGTAAGCGCTTACATCAAAAATGCAAGCGCTTACATTTCCACTTTTCTTAAGTTTCACTTGAGGTTAGGCTTTTTGGCAAAAGCAAATCTCAGGTTTGAAAATGCCGAAACTTCGATCCGCGCCCACATTGGATGATGTCGCCAAGCTGGCTGGCGTTTCGACAGCGACAGTATCGCGCTGTCTGAATGATCCCGAGCGGGTGGTTGAGGCGACGCGTCAGCGCGTTCTGTCGGCAGTGGACAGGCTGGGATACACGCCGAACTTTGCCGCGCGGGTGATGGCGGCCAAGCGATCCTGGACGATCGGCGCGATCATTCCCACCATGGAGAATGCGATCTTTGCGCGCGGCCTGCAGGCCTTTCAGGAAGAACTGCATCAGCGCGGTTACACCCTGCTGGTTTCCAGCTCGGCCTACGACCCCGACCTTGAAGCAGAGCAGATACGGACGCTGGTCGCGCGCGGTGCGGACGGGGTGCTGCTGATCGGGCATGACCGAAGCCCCAAGATTTACAAGGACCTCGCGCGCCGCAACATCCCGGTAATGATCGCATGGTCCTTTCTGGCCGAAGCGCAGATTGCGTCGGTCGGTTTTGACAATCGCGCGGCGATGGCCGAACTGGCCAAGCGCGTGATCGGGCTGGGCCATCAACGGATCGGGGTGATTTCCGGCATCACCGCAGGCAATGATCGCGCACGCCTGCGGGTCGAGGGCATACGGGACGCGGTCCGGCACAGCGGGCTTTCCCCGTCGAATCTGACGATCCTCGAAACCCCCTATCAGATCGAAAACGGTGCCGAGGCCTTTTCCAGACTGATGTCAAAGAACACCCGACCGACGGCCATTCTGTGCGGCAATGACGTTCTGGCCGTCGGTGCGCTGCATCGGGCGCGCGAGATGGGATTGAAGGTGCCCAAGGATGTTTCAGTCACCGGGTTTGATGATATCGAACTGGCCCAGGTCGCCACCCCTGCGCTGACCACCGTGCATGTGCCCCACCGGGAAATGGGTCGCCGGGCGGCGGTGGCATTGGTCGATATGCTGGAAAGCCGGACCCCGGGCACAGGCACACGGCTGGCTACGCATATTGTTGAACGTCAATCCCTTGGCCCACCGGCCAGCGCCTAAGCAGCCTCGGCCTCCATGGTGCGGAAATCGTCCTTTAACCAGGAGTGGGCTTCACACATCGGGTCGGTGAAATGCTGGCGGATCAGCTTTGCCATCACTTTCTGGATCAGCTTCGAGGTCGTCTCGGGATACACCTCGGTCGTGAACAGGGACACTGTTCGGACAAAGTTGCGCCCCGGGAACGGAAGCGCCCGGACGCTGTCATGGAACCTCTGCGCGCGGTGGAAACAGGCGGCGGTCGTGATCGCCCAGCCGCTGCCCTCGGCGACCAGACCGATGATCGAGTGATTGCACTCCATCTCGAACCGGTTGGGCAGGTTGTACTTGCTGCGGGTTAGTTGAATTTCAATCTGCTTGCCGATCATGTAGTCCCGCGAATAGCGCAGCAAGGGCAATTCCGCATCCGGTTTTAGCAGGTCTTCGGGTTCACCGCGGAACGTGTTGGGCAGGATCACGATAAACGGGTCGCGCATCAGCGGGTATTCGATCAGGCCGTCAGTCCGTTCCGAGGGACGCGTGGCGACCCCGGCATCCAGCTTATGTTCCTGCAGATTGGTGAGGATCTCATGACTGGGGCGCGTGTAGTGGCGAAAGCTGCAACGCGGCAGAGCGTGCGCCAGAAAGCGGAACAGGTCCGGCGCGATCTGGTTGTCGAAATCGTCGATCAGGGCCAGCCGCAGGTCTGTCGCGTGCTTCCAGTTGCCGGAACGGATTTCGGCCTCGCCCCGTTTCAGCACCGTCAGCCCGTCACGGACATAACGCGCAAACACCTCGCCCGCTGGGGTCAGCCCCATCGGGCGGCGCCCGTGGTCAACCAGATCAACGCCCAGCGCGCCCTCAAGACTGCGCAAATGGTTCGAGACTGTGCTGATCGACAGCCCCGTTTCCGACGCGACCTGCTGGATCGATCCCGACTTGGCAACCAGCCGGAAGACTTCCAGCCAGCGAAGACTCAGAGATTTGGACACCGCGCACCCGTTGTTTCGGTTTCTTCGAAACAACCCAAGCAAAGATTGATGCAAACGGCAATGGCGAAGTTAGCCGGAGGATCACGCCCTGATACGTTCAAAACCCGGATCATAAGGTGAACGAGGGATAACCGTCGCGCGCACGCGCTGACCGCAGGAATCCAATTCCATTTCAGTTCCGATATCGGCCAGATCGGGTTGCACAAAGCCATGCGCCAGGTTCAGGCCCGTACGATGCCCCCAGTCGCCCGAGGTGATCGTGCCCACAACCCGTTCGCCCTGCATCAACGACGCCCCGGGATGGGCAGGTTGCTGCGTGGCGTGAACTTGCAAGGCGACCAGCTTTTTTCGTGGCCCCCCGGCCTGTCGCTTCAACAAGGCATCCCGTCCGATGAAATCGCCCTCGTCCAGCTTCACAAAGCGGTCGAGGCCGGTTTCGAAGGGATCAAATTCCGCAATCAGGTCGGCTTTCCAATGCAGAAAACTCTTTTCCAAACGCATGGACTCCACCGCCCGCGCACCGAACAGTTTCAGCCCATGGGCCTCTCCGGCCTGCCGCAACGCCAGATAGGCTGCGTAGAGCGAGGCGTTGGGAACATGGATTTCATAGGCCAGCTCGCCCGAGAAACTGACGCCCATCACCGTGGCCGGGGCGATGCCGACGAAACATTCGCGCAGGCTGAGCCACGGGAAAGCTTCGGCGGACCAGTCGCCGCGCGCGCTGGCGGACAAGACATTGCGCGCCTTGGGGCCGGCCAGAACCAGAATGGTCTGGTCGTTGGTCAGGCTGCGCAGGTGCACGTCTTCGTCGGCGCGCAGGTGCTGAGTCAGCCAGTCCATGTCATGAAACTCACTGGCTGCTGCGGACCCGTACCACAGACGATCCGGCCCTCGGTCGCTGGCGGGCAGGTTGGCGATAGTTGCCTCAGCCTTGACCATGCCGTGATGGTTCAGCAGATAGCCCAGCCCGACCCGACCGTCGCGCCGCGTGACGATACCGCAGAACATTCGGTCCAGAAAAGCATGCCGGTCCGCGCCTGTGATCTCAATCCGGTTGAACCCGTTCACCTCGGCCAGCCCGACGCCGTTCTGAACATTGGCGACCTCAGCCGCGACCAGATCGAATGTTTCGTCAAAATCGAAACTGAGGGACGGCGAGAAATCGGGGGTGGGCTTGATATACTCCGCCCTCTCCCACCCGTTGACGACGGTGAACTCTGCGCCCTCGGCGGCCAGAACGGGGGTCAGAGGCGTCGTCTTGGCAGGCCGTCCGGCAGGGCGGTGTTCATGCGGGAAGTGAAACCGGAACTCGTTCTGATAATCTTCGATGGCCTTCAGCGCTGTCAGTTCCACATTCGCATGGCCAGTGAACCGCCGCGGGTCCAGACACCACGTGTCATAGCACGCCTCACCATGCACAATCTGTTGGGCCAGCAGCCAGCCGTGGCCACCACCCTCACCCAAGCCGGCGCGCAGGCCGATGATGCAGAAGGCATTGCGTTTGCCCGGGATCGGCCCGACCAGAGGCGCACCGTCGATCGTATAGGTGATCGGGCCGTTGACGACCGTGTGGACCCCGACCTCCATCAATGCGGGCATACGGGCAAATGCGCCCTCCAACACATCGGTCACCCGGTCCAGATCATCCGGGCACAGGGCGTTGACGAAATTCGGGTCAATCCCGTCCATACCCCATGTCTTGCAGTCCTGTTCGTAGAACCCCAGCAACAGCCCGTTCTTTTCCTGTCGGCAATAATAGTCGCTGATCGGACAGCGCAGCAGCGGCATCCTGTGACCTGCATCCCGAATGGCCGGGATCTCTTCGGTCAGGAAATACTGGTGCTCCATAGACGCGACCGGATGGTGCACCCCCATCATCGCGCCGACCTCATTCACCCGGTATCCACAGGCATTCACAACGATATCGCAGGCGATATCGCCATGTTCGGTGTGAACGGTCCAGGTGTCATCGCCGTGCTGAGTCAATGCCACAACTGGCGTGTTGCGGTAAACTTCGGCCCCGGCCTTGCGCGCCCGGCGCGCCAGCGCCTGACACAGCTGCGCCGGGTCGATGTCGCCATCCATCGGATCCCACAAACCGCCGATCAGATTCTCGGTTGAGATCAGCGGATGACGGCGGGCGCATTCCTCGGCGTCGATCACCTCGAACTGCACATCCATCCCGCGCGCCATCGAGGCAAAATGGCGATACCCCTGCATCTGCGCCTCGGTATTCGCAAGGCGAATTCCGCCGTCTCCGTGGTGGTAATTGATCGGATAGTCCGGGTCTTCGGCCAGTTCCTTATACAGTTGGATCGAGTGCGATTTCAGACCGACCATCGTCTGGTTCATACCGAAATTCGTCACCTGCGCCGCGGAATGCCATGTCGTGCCCGAGGTCAGCTCGTTACGTTCCACCAGAACCACATCTGCCCACCCCTCCTGCGTCAGGTGGTACAGCGTTGAACATCCAGCAATCCCGCCCCCGATAACAACAACTTTGGTGCGCGATTTCATTGGCTCTGCTCCCTTTGGTCCAGAACAAGTCTTGCGTAAGAACGGGTTGAACCGACAATAGGGGCAGTGACTGTATGGAAAAATCGAAACTGCTATTGAGGTTTCTGAAATTTGCAGTTCCCCTTTGCCGCGGGGCAGAGTCGCCGCTTAGTGTGCCCGAAGGGAGAGCGGGAAAGGAGCGGCATGTCCTTGGAAGGTGGCAAACGAAGCGGTCGGCGGGCCAGGCACGCCCAGCGCGCGGCCAAGCCTGTAGTCGACCCCTGCCCGCCCGGCCAGAAAGGGGGGGCGTTCAAACCTCTGTCCCCAACTGAGCTTGAGCAAATCTACGACACCGCCCTGCGTCTGCTCCAGACACTGGGCATGGGCAATGTGCCTGACCGTCTGGCCGCCGACTTACGGGCGGCGGGCGCCCAGTCGGGAGAACAGGACCGGTTGGTTTTCCCACGCGAAATGGTGGAACGGTTAGTCAGGGCGGCTGCCAAGACATTCACGTTCCACGGCCGCGATGAAACCCGTTCGATCGAGGTCGGCGGTGATCGCGTCTTTTTTGGCACCGGAGGCGCGGCCGTGCAGACGCTGGACCTCGACAGCGGGCTGTACCGGCCGTCCACACTGGTCGATCTGCATGACTTCACCCGATTGCAGGATACGCTGGCCAATGTCAGCTGGTTTACCCGCTGCTGCGTGGCGACCGATGTACCCGATGTGCGCGATCTGGACATCAACACGGCCTATGCGCTGGTGCGCAACACGACCAAACCGGTGGCCACCTCGTTCACGCTGGCCGAAAACGTCGCGCCCATTGTCGAAATGCTGGATATCGTGGCCGGGGGGCCAGGCGAGTTTGCCAAGCGGCCCTTTCTGAAGGCCCATATCAGCCCGGTGATTTCTCCGCTGCGCTATGGAGAGGATGCGGTGGACGTGGTCTATGAATGCGTTGCCCACAACATTCCCATGTCCTGCATAACCGCCGCGCAGGCCGGAGCCACGGCCCCCGCCACTCTGGCCGGGTTTCTGGCGCAGTCTCTGGCAGAGACGCTGGCCAGCCTTGTGATGGTCAACGCGATCCAGCCCGGCTTTCCGATGGTGTTTTCCAACTGGCCATTCATCGTGGACCTGCGCACCGGCTCCTTCGCCGGGGGCAGCGGAGAAACCGCCATTCTGAATGCAGCGTCGGCACAGATCACCAATTGGCTGGGCCTGCCCTCGGGCGTGGCCGCGTCGATGACCGACGCCAAAGCCATCGACGCGCAATATGGGGCTGAAAAGGCGATGACCTCTCTGGCCGCCGCGCTGGCCGGGGGCAACCTGATCTATGAAAGCTCAGGCATGACCGCATCGCTGCTGGGGGCCAGTTTCGAGGCGTTTGTTCTGGACGACGAAATGCACTCTCACACCTATCGGGCCTTGCGAGGAATTGAAGTGACCCAAGAGAATCTGGGCTTTGACGCGATCTGTCAGTCGGTTCTGGGGGACGGCCATTTCCTTGGCAGCACCCATACATATGAGGCGATGGAGCGGGACTATTTCTACCCATCCCTCGCCGACAGGAACGAGCCGCGCACATGGGAAGAGGAAGGCGCAACCGACGCCTGGTCATCCGCGCGCGCAAAGGCCAAAGAGGTTCTGGCCTCCCATCACCCCAAATACCTGACCGACGCGCAGGACGCCGAAATCCGCAAGCGTTTTCGCATCCTGATCTGAACGCGCCAACCCATTCCCAAGTCTTGAAACTGTCGCTAGGCTCGCCCCAGAGCCAGTGAGGGGGAGCACATGACCAATTCGTTTTTTCAGCCGGTCTCGGCGATGGAGCTTGCCCGGTTTGCCGGCATTCCCACCTTCATGCGACTACCCAGCATGACGCTGGACCACGACCGTATTGCCGAAGTTGAGCTGGCTCTGGTCGGCATTCCGTGGGACGGCGGCACCACCAACCGCCCCGGCGCACGGCACGGGCCGCGTCAGTTGCGGGACTATTCCACGATGATCCGCGCGATGAACCCGGTGACCGGCGTTGCGCCTTTTTCCATGGTCAATTGCGCCGATCTGGGCGATGTCGCGCCGAACCCGGTGGATATCCAGGATACGTTGGACCGGGTGACCCGTTTCTACGCCGATCTGACGGCGCGCGGTATCACCCCCCTGACCGCCGGAGGCGACCACCTGACCACCCTGCCCGTCCTGCGCGCGCTGGCCAAATCCGGTCCGCTGGGGCTGATTCAGTTCGACAGCCACACCGACCTGTTCGACACCTATTTCGGCGGCCACAAATTCACCCACGGCACCCCGTTCCGCCGTGCGGTCGAAGAAGGGCTGGTGGACCCCAAACGCTTTGTTCAGGTCGGTATCCGCGGCACCGCCTACAACACCGAGGATATCGAGTGGGGTGAGGCACAAGGCATCCGCATCATCCGGATCGAGGAACTGTTCGACCGGGGCATCAACGACGTGATGGCCGAAGTGCGCAGCATTGTCGGCACCGCACCCACCTATTGCACCTATGACATCGACTTTGTGGACCCGACCTATGCCCCCGGCACCGGCACGCCCGAAATAGGCGGGCCGAACAGCTTTCAGGCGCAGCAGGTCATTCGCCAGATGGCGGGCGTCAATCTGGTCGGCGCCGATCTGGTCGAGGTCGCGCCGCCCTTCGACCCCGAGGGCGGCACGGCCTGGCTGGGCATCTCGCTGATGTTCGAACTGCTCTGCGTGCTGGCGCAGGCGGTGGATGCGCGCCGCTAACTGACGTTTTCGGCAATCATCGAGATCATCTCGAACATCACCGCCGCCGCCGTCAGGGCGGTGATGTTGTTGGGACTGTCCTTGGTGGGCATCATGCAGACGACATCTCCGCCCACGATGTTCAGGCCCCGCGCGGCCCGCAGAATACCGACCGCCTCGTCAATGTCGAAGCCCTTCTCGCCGGGTTCCAGATTGGACACGGCGGGCGCGACCGTCGGGTCGAGGCAATCCAGATCGAAGGTGATATAGACCGGACGATCCCCCAAAACCTCGCGCGTCTGCGCCACCACATCCTCAAGCCCGCGCTGACGGAATTCGCGCATGGTGACGATGTTGTAGCCATAGTCATAGGACGGCTGCAGCCAGTCCAGACTGCGCGGATGGCCCCGCAGCCCGATCTGCATTGACCGGGTCGGATCGACCTGCCCCTGATCTGCCAGATACGCTCCCCAATGGGCCGCCGATTTCTTGGCGCCCAGAAAGTGGTCAACCTTGGTGAACACGTCCGTATGCGCGTCCAGATGCAGGAAACTGACCGGTCCTCCACCCGCCAGCTTGCCGTTGCCCAGCGCCTGCACGATCCCGCCCGTGATCGAATGATCACCTCCGACAGACACCGGCCGCGCCCCTGCCGCGTCGATATCCTTGTAAAAGGCAGTGATGCGTTCGATGCAGTCCTCGTTGTTGTTCGCACGCGGAAACGGCACGTCGCCCACGTCGGCAATTTTCGCGCTGTTCCACGGATCGATCCCGAACACCGAATGCACCCGGCGCTGCACCGCCGAGACATGGCGCAAGGCGCGGGGGCCCAGATGCTGATCCCGCTCGGTCGTGCCGTTACCGGTTGAATGCGGCACGCCCACCAGCGCGATGTCTTTCCCTTCGGGCCCCTCATTCGGGCAGCGGAACAAGGTGGGTACGCCCCACCAATAGAGATTGTCCATCATGGACTGTTCATAGCGATCGGTCATTGTCTTCCCCGGTCTAAGAAAAACGCCCCCGGCGGCAACCGGGGGCGTGTGCTTTAGATTTTCTCGTCTTCTCGCCGGAAGGCGCCCTGCACGATCCGGTCCATCACCATGGCAAGGAACAGGATGGCGAACCCGCCCAGCAGACCCGGACCCTTGGCCGCATATTGCAGCGCCTCAAGGATTTCCTTGCCCAGACCGCCGCCGCCGATCAGCGAGATGATCACAACCATCGACAGACACATCAGGATGGTCTGGTTCACGCCGGTCATGATCGATGGCAAGGCCAGCGGGATTTCCACATCCTTCAGCAACTGCCACTTGGAGGCACCGAAGGCGACCGCTGCCTCTTTGATGCTTTCCGGTACACCTCGCATCCCCAGTGCCGTCAGGCGAATGACCGGCGGCATGCCAAAGATGATTGTGGCCAGAATGCCCGGCGGGTTACCGGTGCCAAAGAAGGCGATGATCGGGATCAGATAGACAAAGGCAGGAAGTGTCTGCATCAGGTCCAGCACCGGTTCCGCCGCGCGATAGGCTCGCTTAGATTTACCGAACCAGATGCCCAGCGGGATGCCGAACACCACGCACAGCAACACCGCGGCTCCAACCAGCGCAACCGTCTCCATCGCCACATCCCAGTAGCCCAGCAGGGCGATGTACGCGAGCGAGGACGCGGTGAAAATCGCCACGCGCGGCCCCGCCGCACGCCACGCGGTCACGCAGATGACAAGCATCACCACCGGCCACGGCGACCCGATCAGAGCGATCGTCAAAGCATCCAGAACCGAGCGGACACCGGCGACAATGCCGTCAAAGACATCGCCACCAGCGGCGGCGGCGGCGTCGATCTGTGCCTCCATCCAACTGGCAAGGTTCGAGAAGATCGTGCCCTCGCCCTCACCCAGTATCAGCGCAGACACCTCTTGTTCCGGGAAAGCATCTAACATCGCCAGCGACGCATTCACCGTGAACTTGTAGATGATCAGCGGTGCAATCGCGGCCACCAGAATCGCGCCCAGAACCGTATTGCGCGTCGACCGACCACTTTCCGTGCTGGTCGGATCGATCCGCCATTTCGAGTACTGCTTTTCATAGACCCGGTCCGCGTAGAACCCCTGAGCCAGCTTGAACACGAGCAGCATCAGAAGTCCGGTGATCATGATCCCCGACGCCTCGGCCTGAGCCGCCTGTGCTTGCGCCAGACTGCTGTCCGCTGCCTTCTGAATATTCTCGGCCAGACGGTTGAACCGGTCAATATCGGCCTGCTCGGTTGCGGCCGCCGCACGCTCCAGCAACTCGTTGGCGCGCGTCTGCTGACGTTCGGCCCGTTCGGCCAAATCGGCACCGGGATTGCCCCAGGCGCCGCGCCCGATCTGGACCCAAGCGATGATTTCCAGGATCAGGAAGGTCCAGAACATCCCCCAGATGGCCCGCGAGGCGGACCAGAACGGCCCCAGCACCGCCGCCCAGACATTGAACGTATTGGGCAATGCGCTGGTGGCATCGTGGATCTTGTGAAACGCGGTGACGTAGTAGTCACCATTCGGACCGACGAATTCGTGAATGGACTGGTCCAGTGCCTCGCGGTCGACCTCGATATCGGAGGCGGCCGTGACTTTCATTTCCATTGCTGCATCAGTCATTTTTGCCTCCCTGAATTCCGCGCAGCAGACGCGGTTTGGTCACGATACCTACGTCGCTGCCGGAATCGGTTATGACGACCGGCATGTCCGTGTTCACGGCCAGATCGATCAGCTGGTCCAGATCCGCGCCCTCATCGGCGCGCGGCGCCCCGTCGAGCGGGCCGGAATAGCTGCCCATCGGCTCCATAATCGAATGCGCCTTTACCAGTTTCAGTTTCGAGATGCCCTGCACGAACTCGCGCACATAATCATCCGCCGGGTTCATAACGATGTCTTCGGGCGTACCGATCTGCACGATCACCCCGTCTTTCATGATGGCGATGCGGTGGCCGATGCGAATGGCCTCATCCAGATCGTGCGTGATGAACAGCGTCGTCTTCTGCAGCTGCGCCACAAGGGCCTTGAACTGATCCTGCAATTGCAGCCGGATCAGCGGATCAAGGGCCGAGAAGGGTTCATCCATCAGCAGGATTTCGGGGTCCGAGGCCAGCGCACGGGCAATCCCCACCCTCTGCTGCATCCCGCCCGACAGCTCTTTGGGCAGACGGTCTTCGTAACCGGTCAGGTCCACCAGACCCAGCGCGTGATCCGAGACCGCCCAGCGCTTGGACTTGGACACTTTGCGAATTTCCAGCGGATAAGCCACGTTATCGCGAACCGAGCGGTGCGGCATCAGCGCCATGTGTTGAAACACCATCCCGATCTGCTGCGCCCGGATGCGGCGCAGCTCGGCCTCGGAAATCTGCGACACGTCATGGCCCAGAATCTCGATCTTGCCCGAGGTCGGTTCGATCAGGCGGTTCACGTGCCGCACCAGCGTCGATTTACCCGAACCCGACAGGCCCATGATGCAGAAAATCTCGCCCCGCGGCACATCGAAGGTGGCCCCCTGAACACCCACGACGCAATTGAATCTTTCCAGAACCTCGGGCTTTCCAATGCCTTCGTTCCGCACGGCTTCCATGGCCTCTTCGGCCCGAGCGCCAAAGATCTTCCACACATCCGTCAGTTTTACGACTGTTTCGGTCATACTTGTCCCTTTGATGCAAAACAGGCCGCCGGACATGTCCGACGGCCTGTCCGGTATTCAATTCCGGTTGGTATCAATCACTGAGACATCCAGCCCAGAACGGCATCTTCGTTGGCAGCCACCCATTCCTCGGCATAGGCTGCGGGCTCTTTGCCCTCGATCACCAGCGCATAGGTCATGGCCGAGACCGTGTCGGTGTCCAGCTTCATGTTCGCCAGCAACTGGGCAACTTCGGGGAACTCATCCTCGAGCGATTTTGCATAGTGCAGGTGCAGATAGGCCAGATCCCAGGCTACACCGGCCTCGGATTTCTCAAGCCAGTCCGGATCGTCGGTGGGCTGCAACACGTTCCACTTGGACGCGTCATAGGCCGGCTCTTCCAGAATCTGCATGTCATGCAGGGCAAACACGTAGTGTGGCGTATAGCAGAACCCGACCCACGGATCGCCCGCCTTGATCGCGTTGTCGAGATTGGCGTAGGCCACCGTCTCGTCGATCTCGGTCAGCTCCATCACCTGATCATAGCCATAAGACTTGGCGCGGATCTTCTCGACATTGGTCGAGGCCCAACCCGGCGCCCCGATCCAAACCTCGCCCTGACCGTCGCCATTGCTGTCGAACAGCGCGGCAACATCGGGGTTGGTCAGATCTTCGATTGAACGGATATCGTTGGCATCCGCAGTCGCCTTGT
Source organism: Ruegeria sp. AM9 (assembly GCF_056540565.1). Taxonomy (NCBI): domain Bacteria; kingdom Pseudomonadati; phylum Pseudomonadota; class Alphaproteobacteria; order Rhodobacterales; family Roseobacteraceae; genus Ruegeria; species Ruegeria sp. AM9. Next base: position 57,189 of record NZ_JBQFWY010000011.1, on the reverse strand, counting down.
CGACGCACATGCCCTGGAACGCTTCAACACCGTTGGGGTTAAAGGCAACAGTACCTTTGTCGGTGACATAGGTATCATGCAGGTTCTGCTGGTTCGGCATCCAGACTTCGGGGTGAACATGCATGGCGCCGGAATCCATCGCCTCGAACACGATCGGGTTGGTCCCGTTCTGCAGCTCGACCTCAAGCCCAAGGTTCTGTTCGATCGCCACCTTCAGAATATGCGCAGTGGCATTCACCGACGGCCAATTCGGCACGCCGATCACGATATCTGCAGCCATCGCCGGTGCTGCGACCGCCATCGATGCGCCTCCCAAAAGCGTTGCAAGTTTTTTCATCTGATATCTCCATGTTGGTCGTTCGTGATGCTTTTTTTGTGTCCTGAATGGACGTTGGCGCACCTTGCGAACATTAGCGGGAAGGCGAAACTTCCCCGTTTTCTTGGCCAGCGGCTTGCTGCGCCGGGTTGGCCAGAAAATTGAACCATGCCAGCACGCCGCCCTTCAAGAGCTACATGCGGCAATCCGTATTATGCGACATTATCGTAATTTAATTTCGCTTTTTTGCAAATAGAGGCGTCTTCTGAAACTCCGCGCCAATGCAAGAAATTAGGCCGCCCCCGCCCAAAACTGTGCCGGAATATTGTGTCGTTCTGCCAGAGACGCACTGGAATACGGCCGGCACGTCGATGCCCGGCACTTTTGGCAGAAGGACCGGCTAGGCCCATGCCAGCGGCAAGCGCTGTTTGCGATTGGGAACATGTTGAGCGATCTCTTTTATACGCCATCACTTTGGCTTTAAATAACAGCCTAAAAACACATGAGCCTCTCCAACCGAACTGGTCCATCATTATGTTTAGGAAACGAAGGACCAAGAATGGCAAACATGCGACCGACGACACCAGCTTCACCTCTAAGCCGGAGACGGCGCTTTTTGCCCGGAACCGAGATCAAAACTTCATGGCGGGTCTTTGCGGTATCAATCGCAGCCAAAACAGGCTCGCCCTGCGCAATACTAGCATCGGCCATAGTCGGGGCTGAGGCCGACAGGACACATTGCTGCGACGGTCACGACTAGCTGCAATCGCAGGCTGGAACCGCATATCCGCAGGGCTTTCAATCGGACTTTGATACAACGGTCGGGATGTATCGTCCGGGTTCCGGCCACCCTCGCGCGCTCTGGGTCTTAGTGGCCATTTGACAGAACGCAAAGTCGATGCTTACCCTAAGCGCAGCGCGGTGCATGTAATCTGAATTTCCAAGATTTATCAGCGTCCTGAGACGTCTTTTGCGGCGGTGTTAAAGCCAGACTTGCAACCTGGAGAGTTTGAGATGGAATTGATCACAGAACAGCTTCGCACCTATCCGATCATGGCGCTGTTTCTTTGTCTGGGCCTGGGATACGGCGTCGGCAAATTCCGGGTCGGCAAGTTCGAACTGGGTGGCATCGCCGGTACCCTGCTGGTGGCAGTCTTCGTGGGCCAGATCGGCGGCATCAACCTGAGCACCGATGTTCAGAACGTCTTTTTCTCGCTGTTCATCTTCATGGTCGGCTACAACGGCGGGCCGCAGTTCTTTGCAGCCCTGAACCGAACCGCCCTGACCAAGCTGCTGGCAGCGTTCATGATGACCCTTTGGGGGCTGTTCTTTGTCATAGTCGTTGCTCGATTAGCCGGGCTGGACAAGGGGCTGGCGGCCGGTCTGGCCGCCGGAGGGCTGACGCAATCGGCCATCATCGGCACCGCCGGAAACGCCATCGACCTGCTGGGGCTGGCCGCAGATAAGGCCGAAAAGCTCAAGACCAACATCGCGGTCGGGTATTCGGTCACCTATATCTTCGGCTCGATCGGCCCGATCCTTGCGGTCAGCGTCATCCCGATCATCATGCGCGTCGACCTGCGGCAAGAGGCGATCAAGCTGGCCCAGAAACTCAGCGGCGGCGGCCGCAAGCTGGAGGAAGGCGAATTCCTCCCGATGAACCGGTTCGACGCCCGCGCCTATCAGGTGAATGCCGACGCCGCCATCGCGGGGCAAACGGTGAAAGCCATCGAAGGTGGATATGACGGCGATCTGATTGTCGAAAAGCTCCTGCAAAACGGTGCTCCGGTTGACCCAACGCCCGAAACTGTCGTCAGCGCCGGAGATGTAATTGTCGTATCCGCGTTGGTTGCGACCCTGACGCAGTTCGAAGGCACCGCAAGTGGCGAGATCGGAGAGTACCCGCCCGAACTGACTATCGTGGAAGAGCGCCGCAATGTCGTCATCACCAACCGCAAGCTGGCAGGCAAGACCCTGTCAGAGCTGCGCGACGCACTGACGGCGGATCAACGCCGCGGGGTCCATATCTCGAAGATCACGCGCATGGGGCATGACGTGCCCGTTCTGCACAACACCGAAATCCACGCGGGCGACGAGGTTTCAATCGTCGGACACAAGGACGATCTGAACCGGGTGTCGAAAGTTGCGGGCTATGTGCCGCCCGCGGCCTCGGTCACGAATTTTATCGCGCTGGGGATCGGCGTGGCTGTCGGTTACCTGATCGGCGAAATCAGCTTTGTCATCGCAGGTACAAAAGTGGCGCTTGGGTCTGGTCTTGGATGCCTCGTGACCGGGTTGATCATCGGATACATGCGTATCCGGCGGCCCAAGATCGGCGGCATCAACCGGGGTGCCGCGAATTTCCTGCAGAGCTTTGGCCTTGCGGTCTTTGTCGGGGTCGTTGGCCTGAACGCCGGCAAGCCCGCGCTCGAGGCGATACAGCAATACGGCATCATCCTGTTGTTGCTGGGTGTCGTCGTCACGCTGATGCCGATGATCGTTCAGTTCCCGATCAACTATTTCGTCCTGCGCATCAAAAACCCGGTCGAGGCCTGCGCGGTTGTAACCGGGTCCAGATCCGGCAATCCGGGTTTCGCGACGCTGCTGGAAAAGACCGGGAACGCAACCCCGACACCCGCCTTCACCATGACCTATGCGGTGGCGAACATCTTCCTGACGCTCTGGGGCCCGCTGGTTGTGGCCTTCGTGCCGTAAGCTACATCAACAGGATCACGATGACCGAGCCCCACAGGGCCAGCAGCACGTTGCCCACGGCGTAGCCGAGGCCGTAACCCAGTGTCGGAACCTGGCTTTGGGCGGCCTCCTGCACGGCAGCCAAACCGGGTGCCGAGGTCCCTGCCCCACAGCAGGTGCCAGCCAGAACGCCCTCGTTTATCCCAAACACCTTGCGGCCGACTATCACCGCCGATCCGTGGGCCAATAGCACAATCGCGACCGAGCCGAAGATCAGCGATGGCCCGCTTTTCATCACCCCCGTCACAAAGCTGGGCCCCGAAGTTATGCCGACACAGGCCACGAACACGCACAGCCCCAGCGAGTCGAATATCCACAGTGTCGCCTCGGGCACAAAGCCAAATGTCCGGTGGACCGAGCGCAGCCACCCCGCCACCAGCCCACCCAGCAGCACCCCGACCGAGGTGCCGAGACCCAGCTCGATCGCACCGTATTTCAGCGCAGGGATGCCGATCAGCCCTCCCAGCAGGATGAAAAAGGCCACAAAGACCATGTCGGTCTTGTTGGTTTCACGGTCCAGATAGCCCAAACGCGCGGCGGCATCTTCGATATGGCTGCGGGTGCCCGATACGGTCAGCACATCGCCCTTGTGCAGGGTCACGCCACGAAAGATCGGCAGCCGCTCGCCGCTGCGCATGATACCGCGCAGATAGATGGTGCGCGCCTCGGGGCGGGCGGACAGTTCGGCAAGGGTTTGGTTGACCACCTCTTTATTGGTCACAACGATATCGTTGGTTTGCACGGGAAGATCGAGAAGCTCGGGGTCTTCAACCTCTTCCCCCAGCATGGCAGTGTGATCGATCAGATAGGACCGCACGCCCGCAATGGCGGCGATGTCGCCCTCTTGTAGAACCATATCGCGCGAGGTCGGCAGGATCTTGTCCCCGCGTCGCACCCGGTCGAAAAAGGCGCGGACATGGTCGGGAACGCGGGCCTCAAGCTCGGATATGCGACGGCCCGCGAATTCGGGATTGATACGATAGGCGCGGGCCTCAAAATCGCGGTGTTCCGACACCATCGGCGCGCCATTGTTGTCCAGCTCGGCCTCATGTTCCGCACAAGCCTCTTTCAGTGACCGGCCATAGAACCGGGGCGCCAGTTGAGTGTGAAAAAAGATCGTTGCGATCACGCCGACGAAATAGGCAACGGCGAAACCGGTGGCGATCTCACCATCGAAAATCTGCTGCGCGGCCTCGTCGGCCCCGGTTTTGGCAAAGGCGTCTATCGCCACCCCCAGCGTGGCGCTTTCGGTCACACCGCCCGCCAAAAGGCCCGCTGCGATACCGACCGACAGCCCCATCAGCGGGGCCAGCAGCGCGGCCACGACCAGAGCCACAACACACAGCAAAACGGTGACGGCAATCTGCGGCAAGGCGTGCAGGTTCAGGGATCGGAAAAATTGCGGCCCCGTCCGGTAACCGATGGAAAACAGGAACAGCAGGAAAAACGCCTGTTTCAGGTCATCCGACACCACCACCCCTGTCTGGCCAACCAAGACGCCGGCCAGCAGGCAACCGGCCACCGATCCCACCGTGAACGAGCCTATGGTGATCTTGCCCAACGCGTAGCCAAGGGCGAGGCTGCAGAACAGGGCCAGGGCAGGATGGTGGCCAAAGATCGACCCGATCACTTCCATTTCGGCCCCTCCCCCTGCGCCTTTGTTCAGCCGTGCAACGGCAACCCTTTCGAGGCGCGATAGGCCTGCACATAGCCCACAGCCACCGCCCGCACCGCACGGCCGATCTGACGATAGGCGCTGTCATCGAGATTGGCGAAGGACACCCGCGCTGACCAATTGGGCGCATCAAAACCCGACCCGTTCAGCAGCACGATCCCGTGGTCCTGCGCCAGCTTGAACGAAATATCCAGCGGGTGGACATTTTCCTTGATCCACTCGACCACCTCTTCGCCGACATATTTGCGCAGCCAGAATTCGAAATCGATGATGCCGTAATACCGGTCGAACAGCGGGTTGTCGGGCACGTCGATGCCCATCCCATCGACCAGCTCATCAAAACGGTGTTTCAGGATGCCCCAGCAGAATTTTTGATAACCTTTGTCCTCATCCATCAATTCGACCAGCGAGAACAGCGTCATCATTACCTGCTGCGGCAGCGACAGTCCCGCCGTATGGTTCAGCGCCACATCGCGGCTATCCGCGACGATCCGGTCGATGAATTTGAACGAGGACGGATCCGGTGTCAGCGTCTCGTACCGCGCGTTGACGACGGCCTTGGTCTCCTCTGGGGCTTCGGCGATCATCTTGTCGAAGATGTTGTTCTCAGACACCAGAATCGCGCCCAGCCGCCAGCCGGTGCAGCCGAAATACTTGGAGTAGGAATAGACCCCGATCGTATTGTCGGGCAGGTGCCCCATCACCGACTGAAAGTTCGGAATGAACGTGCCATAGACGTCATCGGTCAGGATGATCAGATCGGGACGCCGGGTTTTGACGAACTCGACCAGCCGGGCCATCACCTCGGGGCTGATCGCGACCGAGGACGGGTTGCCCGGGTTGACCAGAAACAGCGCTTTGACCTTCGGGTCGGCCAGCTGTTCAAGGTCTTCGTCGGTCAGCTGGAAATGATCTTCCTCTTCCGAAGACACATCCACCACGTTCAGCCCGTAGTCTTCCAGCACCGGCATTTCCAGATAAGGCGTAAAGATCGGCGTGCCCAGCGCGATAGTGTCGCCCGCGTTCAGCAAGCGCTGGTTCTTGAGCGCCTTGAAGATATAGCACATCGCGGCGGTGCCACCTTCGACGGCGTAGATGTCGAACTTTGCGTCCGGCCGATGCCCCGCGCACATTGCCCACATCACGTATTCATGGACGATCGCCTCATTGTGTTTCATGCATCGATCTGGCATCGGATAGTGGTCGCCGACGATGCCGTCGGTCAGTTCCAGCACGAAATCGTCCGGCGTGAAGCCAAATTTCTCAATCGCAAAATCCACAACGGCGGCCAGCGTATCCGCGCCCGGGGGGCCGTTCCTTGCAACCGAGTCGGCGCAATAGGCCTTGAGCCGGTCACAACAGCCCGGCCCCTGCGGCATCCCCGCCAGCCCGACCTGCGGTTCATAGCGGTGACGCTGCGCTTCGGTCATGGCGAACTGCCCCAGCAGGAAGAACGCCTCGCGCGCCTTGGTGGCGATCCAGTTGGGATTGCCACGCCCGGCATTCAGATAAGGCAGAGCCATCTGGCGCGACTCTTTCTGAGCCAGCTTGATGAGTTCGTCTTTGATCTGAAAGGGGCTTAGGTTCTCGAACTTATGCAGGTCCAGTGTTTCTGACATGGTTACAAACCCTTGCGTTAAATCAATCGGAAGAATTCACCCGGATCGTACGCAAGGATTTGCGCTTGTGTAAACTGCGCTGTCGGAACCTGACGTAAGGGCAATTACTGCTGCGGGATCAGTTGATCCGGGCAGAGGCCGCCAGCGCACCGGCCAGGGCATTCTGAATTTCATCCGGGAAATCCCGGCCTTTTTCATGCAACCCGGCGGCAACCCAGCCCACGGTGTGCCCGCGGCTGCCGATATCATTGGCCCGCACCACCGTGGGGGAGGTGCGCTCGACACTGACCAACGCCATCGAGCGTTCGATTTCACTTTCCGTCAGAACCATTTTGACCGCGCTGAAGATATCTACCGACACCTGCAAGGTCTGATGCTCAAGCCGATGCGCGGCATCCGTCAGTAGGCGCGTGCAAAAGGCCGACAGAAAATACCAGCGGAAGATGGAAAAAACCCGATCCTGCAATTCACTTTGCATCGCAACGCCGTCAGCTGCCGCACCGGCGATACGTTCAAACGCGATTTCGGCCGCTTTGGAGGCCTGGCAAATCTGCCGCTCACGTCTGGCAATAGAAATAATACGCGGCGCAAATTCCACGGCGGCTTGGTGGGATTCCAAATTCATACGCGTCCTCCAACGTTAACTCCTGATGAGGACTTGGAAACTCTCGAAATAAATCGGTTGCGATTTAACGCCATTTTTTGCAGAAATTGTCCCTTTGCTGGCATAATAAAAATGCCACAAAGCAGGCTTCAAGGCAAATACAAGTGGTCTCTGGGGCTCAATATGTGTCTGTTTGTGCAGGTTTTCCCGCCGTCTGAATTGGGACACACGCGGTGATTTGGACCAAAACCTACATATATCTGACACGTTCTTGTAATAGTTATGCCCATTTTGGCGTCTATCAAAGCTCAATCCTGCTGATCAGTTTACGAGTTTGAATTTAACGAGGGGGTACGAGCGGGACCAGGGGGTGAGCGCCTGACCAACCGGGCTCGCCGACGGCCAGAGCAGCTCCCCCCGCCGCTTACAGTCAATCGATTTTGCTTTTCTGCGCATGTGGTGTGACGCCAAAACTGGACCGGTACACGCGCGAGAAATGGCCGGGGCTTTCGAACCCGCAGGCCATGGCGACCTCGGTCACCGATGCCTCGGTCTGCAGCAGCAGTTTCTGGGCGCGCTCCAGGCGCAGCTCCATGAAGTACTTCTTTGGTGATGTGTTGAGGTATTTGCCGAACAGCCGTTCCAGCTGCCGGGTCGAGATGCCCAGATCCTCGGCAATCTGTGACGGCGACACCGGCGCTTCGATACAGCCCTGCATGATGTGGATTGCTTTGGCCAGATGGGCGTTGCGCATCCCGTTGCGCGACTGCAGAGACACCCGTTGTTTCGCCGTGGCATTGCGCACCGCATTATAGACCATCTGATCGGCTACAGCGACCGCCAGCTCCTCACCATGATCGCGCCCGATCAGGTGCAGCATCAGGTCGGCCGTCGCTGTGCCACCCGAGGCCGTGATGTGCTTTTCGTCAGCCACAAAGACGCTGCGCACAAGGTTCACTTCGGGGAACGCCTCCATGAAGGCATCATGGTACTCCCAATGGATCGCAGCCTGCATTCCATCCAGAAAACCGGCCTCGGCCAGCAGCCAGGCGCCCGAGCACAATGCACCGATGGCCGTTCCCTTCGCCCTTTCGCGCCGCAAGGTTGCCAGCAACGCACGCGTTACATGGTTGCGCATATGGATGCCTGAAAGCACGAACAACTGGTCGGTCTTCGGAAGCGTCTCCAAGCCACCATGCACCAGCGTGACCGATCCGTTGGAACAGACCGCCTGATCGCCATGTTCCGAAAGGAAGGTCCAGTCATAGAGGTCTTCACCACTGACCAGATTTGCGATTCGCAGCGGTTCAACCGCGCAGGAAAAGGCAAGGTGCGAGAATTCCTCGATCAGAATGAATGTGATGTGGCGCGGCTGGCTCATCAGGCGTTCCGTTCAGCTTGGCGTAGTCGATGGTCTATGCTGCATGATTTTTTTCTGTATACAAGATGTATTTTTCCAGAGTACAGAATGTGCACGCAAGCTGCGATGCGATTCGCACGACACATTTGAGGAGGGATGGATGAAAGACGATGCCAAATCCCGCAAAGCCCAACTGACCGAGCATCTGCGGGTGTCCATCCTGACCCTGCGCCTAAAGCCGGGTGCGGACCTAGACGAGGCGCATCTGTCCGATGCGTTCGGCCTCTCGCGCACACCGCTGCGCGAGGTGTTCCGGCAACTGGCGGGCGAAGGTTATCTGGACCTGCGCACCAACCGCAGCGCCCGCGTGTCCGAGATGTCCTACACGACACTGCGCGACTTTTTCCTGGCCGCGCCGATGGTCTATGGCGCGGTCCTGCGGCTGGCGGCTCAGAACGCGACCCGCGCGCAGATTGAGGATTTGAAAGAGGCGCAGCAGGCCTTCAAAGCCGCGCTGCGCACCGGATCGCCCGAGGATCGGGCGATGGCCAATAACCGGTTTCACGACGTGACCGGCGCGATGTCCGGCAATGTCTACCTGCTGCCGTCGTTCAACCGGCTGCTGATCGATCACGCCCGGATCGGGATGACCTTTTACCGGCCGCAGACGGCCAAAATGTCCGAAAACCTATCCCAAGCAAGCACCCAGCATGACGCCATCATCGCCGCCATCGAGGCGGGCGACGAGGCGGCTGCTGCGCAGCTGGCCGAGGATCACTGGAACCTGTCACGCGATCAGATCGAACTGTTCGTGATGCCTGACGCGCTGGATGTCCCGATGGGCGTCCCGCCGCTTTCGAAACCTGCATGAGGACGGAATGAACCCGATTTTCAGATTTGAAGGGATCTATACCCCTGTGGTCACGCCCTATCACGAGGATGGCAGCGTGAATTGGGACGCCCTGTCCGACGTGATCGAATACCTGATCGAGAACGGTGTGCACGGGTTGATCTCGGGCGGTTCGACCGGCGAGAACTATGCCCAGACGGTCGATGAACGGCTGGAACTGGCGCGGTTCACGCATAAGCGCCTGAAGGGCCGGCTGCCGCTGGTCGTTGGCACTGGCGCGATGCTGACATCGGATTCGGTTGCGCTGGCCTCTGGTGCGCGTGAGATCGGCGCGGATTCGATCCTGTTGGCCAGCCCGCCCTATTCGGTTCCCACCGACCGCGAAAACGCGTTGAACGCGCTGGCAATCGACAAGGCCGCTGACCTGCCGGTGATGCTTTATAACTACCCGCACCGAACCGGCACGATGATGGGCGAGGAATTCCTGGACCGCGTCGGCCGCAGCCGGAATTTCTGCGGCATCAAGGAAAGCTCGGGCGATATCAACCGGGTGCACCTGCTGGCCCGCGACTATCCGCATATCCAATTGGGCTGTGGCATGGACGATCAGGCGCTGGAGTTCTTCGCCTGGGGTGCGCCGTTCTGGGTCTGCGGCGGGTCGAACTTCCTGCCCACCGAGCACGTGGCGCTGTATCAGGCCTGCGTGATCGAGGGCAATTTTGCCAAGGGCCGCCGGATCATGTCTGCCATGATGCCGTTGATGCGGGTGCTGGAACAGGGCGGTAAGTTCATCCAGACCATCAAGCACGGCGTCACCATGAACGGGATTGACGCAGGTGTAATGCGGGCTCCGCTGAAGGGTCTGAACAAGGACGACAAGCGCGCGCTGGAACAGGTGACCCGCGTGCTGAAAAAGACAATCGCTGACATCGTGGCGGAGGGGTAAAGCATGGATCTGCTGACACAGGACGAATACAAATCCATCGCCGCGGGACTGACCCTGCCAACCGGCGCATTCATCGACGGCGCGTTCCGTCCGGCGGTCTCGGGTGAGACCTTCAAGACGGTGAACCCCGCGACCGGCGACAAGCTGGCAGACATTGCGGCTTGCGGCGCGGCGGATGTGGACTTTGCCGTCGAAAAGGCGCGCGAGGCGTTTGACGATGGCCGCTGGTCGAAACTGCCCCCCTCGGACCGCAAGGACGTACTGATCCGGCTGTGCAAACTGATGACCCGCAACGCCCGTGAACTGGCGGTGATGGAGAGCATCGACAGCGGCAAGACCATCTATGACTGCGAAACCGTCGATGTGCCCGAGACAATCCACTGCCTGAAATGGCACGCCGAGGCGATCGACAAGATCTATGATCAGGTCTCGCCCGCCAGCGACGACCACATCGCCATGGTGGTGCGCGAGCCGATTGGCGTTGTGGGTCTGGTGCTGCCGTGGAACTTCCCGCTGCTGATGCTGGCATGGAAGATCGGGCCTGCGCTGGCGGCGGGGTGCACGGTGGTGGTGAAGCCGGCGGCGGAAACCACGCTGACCGCGCTGCGTCTGGCCGAACTGGCGATGGAAGCGGGCCTGCCACGCGGCGTGTTGAACGTCGTTCCGGGTGGCGGTGCGGATGTGGGCGAACCCATCGGGCGGCATATGGATATCGACATGGTGTCCTTCACCGGCTCGACCGTCACCGGCAAGCGGTTCCTGGCCTATTCGGCGGAAAGCAACGCCAAAGAGGTGGTGCTGGAAATGGGCGGCAAGAACCCGGCCATCGTGATGGACGACGCCGAAAACCTCGACCGTGTGGCCGCGCATATCGTCAACGGTGCGTTCTGGAATATGGGCGAGAACTGCTCGGCCTCGTCCCGGCTGATCGTGCACAAGGACGTGAAAGCGGAATTGCTGGAACGCATAGGACACCACGCCAAACAGTGGAATATCGGCGATCCGCTGGACCCCGAAACCCGCATGGGTGCGCTGGTCAGCGAAGGCCATTACAATAAGGTTTGCGGCTATCTGGATCAGGCCGAGAATGTGGTGATCGGTGGCAAGGCCAACAAAGGGTTCGTCGAAGCCACCGTGGTCGAAGTTCCCGGCAACGACTCCACCCTGGCGCGCGAGGAAATCTTCGGCCCGGTCCTGTCGGTGATTGAGGTTTCCGGCTTTGACGAGGCCATCAAGATCGCCAATGACACCGAATATGGTCTCTGTGCCTCGATCTTCACGGCCAACGCGAAACGCGCCATCCGGGGTGCGCGGGCTATCCGGGCGGGCACGGTGACGGTGAACAGCTTTGGCGAGGGCGACATCACCACGCCCTTCGGCGGTTACAAACAGTCGGGCTTTGGTGGCCGCGACAACTCGGTCCACGCGCATGACCAGTGCACCCAGCTGAAAACCATCTGGATCGATCTGGCCGATGACGCGGATGAGGCAGTCGATTGAGCGCCTATACCGCCAGAACCCTGCCGGTCCATCGCGGGCCAGCGGCGTGGAGCGCCATCCTTGGCGCGCAGCCGCCCGCGCAGGAACTGGACGGTGACCTGACCGCTGATTTCACCATCGTAGGCGCCGGGTTCGCCGGGCTGTCGGCGGCCCGGCGCCTGACCCAACTGCAACCCGACGCCAGGATCGTCGTGCTGGAGGCCGGACGCGTGGCCGAGGGCGCAGCGGGGCGAAACTCGGGCTTCATGATCGACCTGCCTCATGATCTGGCCTCGGACGATTATGCCGGGGCGGGCGACGACAGGGTGATGATCGCACTTAACAGGCAGGCGATCGCCTTTGCCCGCGCAGCGGTCGAGCAATACGGGATCGACCCGAACTTCTTTGATCCGGCGGGCAAGGTGAATGGCGCGGCCAGTGCGGCAGGCCACGCCCATAACGTCAGCTATGCGCAACATCTGGAGACGCTGGGGGAAACCAGCGAAATGCTGGACCCGCAGCAGATGCTCGACCTGACCGGCTCGCGCCACTACCGGTCCGGCCTCTACACACCTGGCACGGTCATGTTGCAGCCTGCGGGTTACATTCGCGGGTTGGCAGCCGGGCTGGTCGGGGACGGCGTGGGGCTGTACGAAAACTCGGCTGTCACCGGGTTCGAAAAACAAGGCGGCGCGTGGCAGGTGCAAACCCAGCGCGGATCGGTCAGCACCGGCGCGGTGATCCTGACGGTCAACGGCCATCTGGAAAGCTTCGGTATCGAGCGGGACCGCCTGATGCAACTGTTCCTGTTTGCCGCGATGACGCCGGAGTTGGACGCCGACGCATTGGCCCGATTGGCAGGACAGCCGCGATGGGGTGTGACCCCGTCCGATCCGATGGGTACCACGATGCGGCGGATCGACAGCGGACAGGGCGGCAATCGCGTCATCACCCGCACCTGCGCGGCGCTGCGCCCCGGCATGGCCGCAACCACGCGCGATCTGGGCCGGGCCTCGCGGGTGATGCAGCGCAAGTTCGACCAGCGGTTCCCGCAATTGGCGGGGATTGAGATGGAGTACCATTGGGCCGGTCACCTGTGCCTGAGCCTGAACAGCGTCTCGGTCACGCGTGAGATTGAACCGGGGGTCTATTCCGGGTGCGTCCAGAACGGGCTGGGCACCGCACGCGGGACCCTGACCGGGATCGCAGCCGCAGAACGCGCCTGCGGGCAAAGTTCGGACATCACCGAGTATTTCGAGGCCGAAGATCAACCCAAGCGCCTGCCACCGCAGCCTTTCCGCGAGATCGGCGCAAATGCCGTTCTGCGCTGGAAGGAGTGGAAGGCGCGGGACGAGTGATCAGGGCAGGCTCAGCTTGGCCATGCGCCCGCCATCTACTGTATAGATCTGCCCGGTGACAAAACTGGCCTCGTCCGAGGCGAGAAAAGCAACCAGCGCCGCGACCTCCTCGGGTGCGCCGGTTCGGGCGATGGGGTGGATACGCTTGATATCCTCGCGGAACGTTTCGGGATCCGGCATCGATGCGATGAAATCCAGGTTCAGTTCAGTATCGATCCAGCCCGGCGCGACAGCGTTACAGCGGATGCCCTCGGCCCCGTGATCCACCGCCACCGCACGGGTCAACCCGTGCAGCCCGGCCTTGGTCGCGCAATAGGCGGCGTGGCCGGGATTGCTGCCCAGCCCTTCGATCGACCCGATATTGACGATGTTGCCGCCCGCCTGACGCAGATGTGGCAGTGCCGCCTTGATCAGCAGAAACGGCGCGGTGAGGTTGACCGCCAGGTTGCGCTGCCAGTCCTCAAGGCTCATCTCAACGACCGATGCCTCCTGCATCATCCCGGCATTGTTGACCAGAATGTCCAGCCGCCCTGCCCGGTCGATCACCTGATCAACCACGGCTTGCGGGCTGTCGGGATCACAGAAATCGGCCGCGATACCATCGAAATCGGGATCAGAGCCGCGTTGTGCCGTGAACGCACGCGCCCCGTCCAGCCTCAGCCGCGCGGCAATGGCCCGGCCAATTCCGCTGCGCCCGCCAGTAACGAGCGCGGTTTTGCCCTCAAATCGGCTCATGAGACCGGCTTCCCTCCGTTCACTTCCAACAACGCGCCGCAAACATAGCGTGCGGAATCCGAAACCAGAAACATCACCACATCGGCAATGTCCTCGGGCTCGGCGATGCGACCCAGCGGAACGGTCTGGCCCAGCTCGGCCACTGCGGTATCCGGATCGAACCCGCGCTTTTCAAAGCCCGAGCGCAGCATCGGCGTGTTCACCTCATTCGGACAGACGGCGTTGATGCGGATGCCGTGATGGGCGTGGTCCATGCCCATGCACTGGGTCAGTGAGGCGATCGCGGCCTTGGTCATGCAATAAACCGCGTGGTTCGGGCCGGGCCGCAGGCCCCAACAGGATGCGGTGTTGACGATGGCGCCACCTCCGTTCGCGGCCAGGATCGGGATTGCAGCCCGGCAGATACGAAACGGGGCCTCGACATTTACGCCCAGCGACAGCGCCCAGTCCTGATCCGATGTTTCGGTGACCGAACCGCGCGTAATGACGCCTGCATTGTTGATGACGATATCCAGACCACCCAAGGCCTCGGCTGCATTGCGGGGCAGCGCATCGGCATAAGATGCGTCCAGCAGATCGCCGGGCAGATGGGCCTCTGCCTCGATCCCCTCGGTCACACGGTCGGCCACCGCGACCCGCGCGCCCGCCCGACGCAGACGCTGCACAATGGTGGCACCGATCCCGCCGGCAGCCCCGGTCACGAGGGCTGTTTTTCCGTTCAAGTCCATTTTCACTCCGGATGAAAAAACCCGCCCGATGGTCCGGGCGGGTAAGGTGCAGGGAGAATTCCTCAGTAGCTTTGGTTCAGCTCGTCGGCGGCCGGGATTTCCCGCTCGCGCCGGGCGATGTAGTCCAGCAGCGCCTCGTTTTTGGCCTCATCCAGCTTGGGTTCCTGGTATTCGGCCAGCAGCGACCGGGCGCGGTTCAGGGCGCGTTCGGTGATCTCAACGCTGCCTTCGGCCTGCCATTGTTCGATCGAGTTGTTGTCGAACAGTTCAGGCATGAAGAAGGCACTTTGAAAGTTGTCCTGCGTGTGCGGGTGGCCCAGATAATGGCCGCCGGGGCCGACATCGGGCACCGCCGCGATGGCCTGATCGAAATCGTGCCATTTCGGGCCCTCGGCCATGCGATAGGCCATGGCGCATTGTTCCGCATCGACGATGAATTTGGCGACCGAACAATGCATCCCGGCCTCGTTCCATCCCGCGCTATGCCAGATATAGTTGGCACCAGCATGAACCACCGCCTGCAGCGTGGTGGCGGATTCGTACCCCGCCTGCGCGTCGAACGTCTTGGCCCCGCCCAATGTGTTCGAGGTCCGCCACGGCACGCCGTAGTAGCGTGCCATCTGACCGATCATGAAGTTCATCAGGCTGATCTCGGGCGTGCCCGCCATCGGTGCACCGGATTTCATCGACACGGTCGACAGGTAATGGCCATAGATCGCAGGCGCCCCCTTGCGGATGACCTGCGTGTAGGCCAGCGCGCTCAGCGCCTCGGCGTTCAGTTGCGCCACCGTGGCCGGAACGCTGGCAGGCGTGTTCGCCCCGCCCAGCACGAAAGGTGAGCACAGGACCGGCTGGTTGCGGCGGCAGAAGGCGCGCATCGCACCCAGCATGGTTTCGTCCCAGACCAGCGGCGAGTTGCCGTTGCAATTGCCGGTGGTGACGGGGTGATCCTCCAGAAAATCCTCGCCGAACAGGATGGCGCACATGTCCATCACATCCTCGGCGTTCTTGGGCGAAGTGGTCATGCCCATGAACGTTTTGTCCGAGTGTTTCATCGAGGAATAGGTGATCCGCAGATGCCGCTGGCTGATCGGGTGATCATAGGGTTCGACGATGTGATGCGCACTGGAATGCAGCGCGGGCATCATGTGGCTCAGCTTGTGGAACATCGCCAGATCGTCCAGCGTCGGGTTGCGGCGCACATCGTCCAGATCGCGCAGGAACGGCGCACCGGTCATCGGCACAAAGATCGAATGCGGCCCGCCCAGCCGTACGTTCTTTTTCGGGTCCCGTGCGTGATAGGTGAAATCGCCTGGGATCGTGGCGATCAATTCGCGCACCAGTCCGCGGTCGAGATAGACCAGCTCACCCTCGACCCTGGCGCCAACCTTTTTCCAGTCCTCCAGCGCGATGGCGTCGCGAAACTGGACGCCGACATTTTCGAGAATGTCCATCGAGGCGTTGTCGATACGTTCAACCTGACTGCCGTCCATCACCTCGCACAAGGGGATACCGCGGGTCAGGCCGGGCAGCATTTCAAAGTTCGGGGCGGTGCGCAGGGCGCGGCGGGCTGAACGGCCACCAGCACGGGATGCGGTTCGAATGTTCACGGGCAATCCTCCAATCCTGCTTCCCAGATTGGGGGATTCGCGGACATTTCACCTCACTGATTGCGATATCTGCTTGCAGGAAGCGACACCGCTTTTGAAACAGGAAACGCCGCCCCCAAGGGGGCGGCGCCTGATTTGGTCTTCGACGAGGTCTTACTCGGCCGCCTGTGCCTCAACCCCATGCTTGTCGCGCAGGCTGTCGCGGAACAGCGCCTTACCCAAGGCGATGCACATCAGGCCCATCACCATGGTAAAGGGCAACGCGCCGATGATCATCGCATTGCGCAGCGCATCCATCGGGTTGTTTTCACCCGCCGCCAGGATCAGCGCGCCGATCACGGCCGTCAGGATAACGCCCCAGATGATGCGATGCCTGATGCCGGTTTCCTGGCTGCCGCCGGACATGATGGTGTTCATCACCAGAATGCCCGAGTCCGCCGAGGTCACCAGGAAGGTCATGATCAGGATCACGCACATGACGTTCAGCATGGACAGCAGCCCGCCGTCGATCATGTAGGACAGTGTCACGAACAGCTTGTTGGTGTTCGAGGCCCCGATGATCGCACCCTCTGCGGCACCGGCCAGTTCCAGATCAATCGCGGTGCCCCCCAGAACGGTCATCCAGGCAAAGCACACCAGCGCCGGAGCGAAGACGCAGCCCAGAATGAACTCACGCACGGTGCGACCTTTGGAGATGCGCGCCAGGAACAGGCCCACGAAGGGCGAGAACGCGATCCACCAGGCCCAGTAGAACGTGGTCCAACCGGCCTGCCAGCCGAACTGACGGCCCTGCTCGCCCGCAGCATAGACTGCGGCCAGCGTTTCTTCGTCCAGCTCGGCGGCTGCACCTTCCAGCCCCTCCTTGAACCCGGCAAAGCTGCCCCAGGCATTGGTCGCGCCGCCCACAAGGTCGTTGGCATGCGCCTGCGCGGCCTCGGGCAGAGCTGCCGCAAAGGCCTCGGTCGACAGCGGGCCATAGGCACCGAAGCTGAGCGAGATGAAGTGCAGGATATAATCGACCATCGCCGTGCCATAGGTGGTCATGGCAAAGACGAACGAACCGAACACCACGAACGTCCCCAGCAGGATGATCGACAGTACCAGGTTCAGGTTCGACAGGTACTTAACGCCGCGGCCAACCCCGGATACCGCCGAGATGATCGACAGGCTCATGATTACAACCAGACCAGAGATCAGACCCACTTTGCTGGGGGTCGGCACCTCGCCGCCCAGATCCATGACCCACTCCATCCCGGTGATAGCGTATAGGCCGTCGATGAACTGGCTGACGCCATAACCGATGGTCACGGACACGCCCAGGATCGTTGCGACAACGCCCAGAACATCGACCACATGGCCGAAGAATCCGTTGACGAAACGGCCGAACAGCGGTGTCAGCGCCGAGCGGATCGTCAGCGGCATGTCACGGGTATAGGCGTAGTAGGCCAGCGACAGGCCGGTGACGACATAGATCGCCCAGGCATGGAAACCGTAGTGCAGGTAGGTGAAGCGATAGGCCGATTGCAGCGCCTCGGGCGTATTGCCCTCGACCGCACCGGATACCACAACGGGGTTCGACCCCCACAGGCCCAGCGGTTCGGCCGTGGCAAATACCATCAGGCCCACGCCCAGACCGGCGCCAAACATCATCGAAAACCAGGAGAAATTCGAAAACTCGGGCTTTTCCCCGGGCGTCCCCATGATCCGGCGGCCGGTGGCGGGGATGATGGCCACAATGGCCAGGAAAAAGAAGAACAGACCTACGATGACGACGTAGAAGCTGTTGAAAGTCTCAAGCAGCCTGCCGTTCAGGCTGCCCAGCGTGCTGTTGGCATTGGCGGGAAACACAAGCGCCCACAGGACCAGACCAACCATGATGGCCTTACTGATCAGCGCGATGGGAACGCTGTAATTCTCATAGAAACCGGCATCGGCCGTTTCTATCTCAACATCCGTAAATGGTTCGGGTAGCGACATGTTTTCCTCCGTGTTGACTGTATAGCTGGATTGAACTCATCTTTACGTGAGCTTCCAATCTTGATCTTGTCTTCGACCCGGTCCCCTGCGGTGCATCACCATTCCTCTGGCGGGGCAGGTCCCTGATCGTTCCATTTGGGCAAAATGGCCGAATTGCCGCCCAAACGATGCACTTGCTGGTTTTCTTGCCTATATCGACGTTTTCCGGCTGATCCCTTTGGAACCGACATATTCTGTAGATTTGCGACACTATCCCCAGACGTGATTAAAAAATACACTTTTAACGCACTGGCCTCAGGACTTTACCCGGAAAAATTCTAACACTTGGCTTAGCCTGGCTCATGCGATGCTTGATCATTGCACCCGGATCATGATTTCCGGGCGCATTTCAAAGCCACGGCGACCGATCATCCGCCCGCCGTGCGCGCCGCACAGCACCTGCACATCAGGAATGCTGTCAGGGCACAGTCCGGCCGGGTCGGGTCGGGTCCGATGGCAAAACTCTGATCGAACACCCGTCCCTGACCCCAGGGCAGGCTGTTCACAAAGCCTTTCCGGCTTATAGTCTGACCGAACCATCACGGTCGCTTTGGGAGGGGCGGGCGCATGGAGCGCAGTACGGACATGTTGATCATCGGGGCCGGGTTTTCGGGGCTGATCATGGCGCTGGAGGCCCGCAAGCGCGGGATCACCGACATCGCGATCCTTGAGAAAGCGGGGGACATCGGCGGAACATGGCGTGAAAACACCTATCCCGGTGTGGCCTGCGATATTCCCTCGCATCTCTATTCCATGGCGACGCACCTGAACCCGGACTGGAGCCGCGCCTATGCGGGCGGGGCCGAGATTCAGACCTATCTGCAGAAGGTCTGCCGTGATGAGGGCCTGTATGACCTGTGCCACTTCCACCAACGGCTGAAATCTGCCCAATGGGACGGAAGCCGTTGGCAGGTGGAAACCGACGACGGGAACCGCTGGACGGCGCGCTTTCTGATCTCGGCCATCGGCGCGCTGCACCATCCCAGCATTCCCAATATCTCCGGGGCCGACAGCTTCCCCGGCCCGCGCTTCCATTCCGCCGAGTGGCACCATGACACGAACCTCGCAAACAAGCGCATCGCGGTAGTGGGAACCGGCGCCTCAGCCGTGCAGTTCGTGCCGGAAATTGCGAAAACGGCCGCGCATGTCACCATCTTCCAGCGGACGCCGCCCTATGTCCTGCCCCGCCCGGACGGGGCGATTGCGCCGTGGGTCCGCGCCCTCTATCGGCGCGTACCGGCGCTGCCCCGTCTCAGGCGCAAGCTGATCTACATGATCTTTGAATACCGCCACCGCGTATTTCGCGGCGAAGAGCGGATGGTGAATTTCGCCATGAAGATGTGGCGCCAGGCGCTTGAGAAGGCGATCACCGACCCCGAAGAACGCCAACGTCTGACCCCGGACTACCGGATCGGATGCAAACGTATCCTCAGTTCGAATGACTGGTACCCGACCTTGGCGCGGGACAACGTGACGGTGGTTCCGCACGGGGTGGCCTCGATTGACGGCGATCAGATCATTGCGTCGGATGCCAGCCGGTTCAACGCGGATGTTCTGATCTGGGGCACCGGTTTTCATGTGACCGACATGGCCGAGCGTCTGGATATTACCGGCGCGGACGGACTGACCCTACGCGCCGCCTGGGCCGAGGGTATGCAGGCCAATCTGGGCACCGCCATCGCAGGATTTCCGAACTTCTTCATTCTGCTGGGGCCGCATACCGGGTTGGGGCACAACTCGGTCGTACTGATGATCGAGGCCCAAGTCCGCCATATCGGCCGCGTGCTGGATCAGATGCACCGCCAAGGGCTGCACGCCATCACGCCCGACCCATCCAAACAGGCCGCCTTTACGCAAGAGATGCGAGACCGACACACAAACAGCGTCTGGCAGGCGGGCGGGTGTTCTTCCTGGTATCAGGACGACGAGGGCCGCAATACAACACTTTGGCCGGGCACCGTATCCGAGTATGAAAAGCGTATGGCCCGGTCCGGGCTGGAACATTACCACCCTGCCCCACCTCAAGGCGGAGACCGCTGAGATGACTTTTTTGACTATCCTCGTTCTGATCGTTGCGTTTTTCATCGGCATGAACCTGTGGACCCGAAAACTGACCACCGATGGGCAAAAGCGAGTCCCGCAGATGGGCGATATCATCCCCGTAAACGGCGGCAGCATTCACTATGTCGAGCGGGGTGATCCGTCGAACCAGACCATTGTCATGATCCACGGCCTGACCGGACAGTTGCAGCATTTCACTTATGCGCTGGTCGATATGCTGACCGATGACTACCACGTCATTGCAGTCGACCGGCCTGGCTGCGGGTATTCGACCCGGGATTCGGCCGATCTGGGGCGCCTGCCCGAACAGGGGCGGATGATACAGGAGCTTCTGGACGCCAAGGGCATCACTGACGCGATTCTGGTCGGCCATTCGCTGGGCGGCGCGGTCTCGCTGGCGATGGCGCTGGACCGACCTGAAAAGATCAGGGCCCTGGCCCTGCTGGCGCCTTTGACGCACAAACTGCCATCCACGCCGCAGGTCTTCAAACCGCTGGAGATTCGTACCGAGTGGCTGCGGAGCCTGATCGGCAACACTCTGGCCGTGCCGCTGGCTGCCAAAACCGCACCACACACGCTGGACGTGGTTTTTGCTCCGGAACCTGCGCCCGCCGATTTTCTCGACCGTGCGGGCGGCGCGCTGGGGCTGCGGCCGTCGGCCTTTGTTACCGGGTCGCAGGATGTTGTGGGCCTTGACGCCAGCCTAGGGGCGCAGATGGCGCGATACGGAGAACTAAGCGTGCCCGGAGGGATTCTGTACGGAACGCAGGACGCGATCCTGCCACCGAGGACACAGGGCGATCCGATGGCGCAATTCGGCCTGAGCAACGAACGGATCGACGGGGCGGGTCACATGATCCTGATCACCAAGCCGGACACCTGTGCCGCGTTCATCCGCCAGATCGCCGAAGCCGCCCGCGCCAAGCCCAAGGCGGTTTGATCGGGGTAAAAAAGAATTCGACTGTGACCGCCTTTTCCCTCTTGACCCTCTCCGGCCCCTCCCTTACATCGCCTCTCACTCATGGCGGAGTAGCTCAGTTGGTTAGAGCAGCGGAATCATAATCCGCGTGTCGGGGGTTCAAGTCCCTCCTCCGCTACCACCAATCCACAAAATTTGGCCCCAGACGATCTCGTTGGTTCGCGCATCCTATAGATAGCCGCAGAACGCATTGAGTGTGGAAATGGCATTCAGCAATCCCAAATTGTCCGGAAGCTGCTGCCCCGCCAAAGACAGTATTCCCAAAGCAGCCATTCACTGCCATTCGGCCATCGAAAGCGAGCGATCAAAGCCGCCAAACAACCGGCTTGCGCAAAATTCTTTACCCATTGACCGCGATATGTGTCTTGTATTGCTTGGCATCACATCCGCGCCGATACTTCGTGCCATTAGCAGAGTTCGCAATTTAAGGAGTTCGATGTGCTCAACGGTGCGATGCTTGTCTGGTTTTTGTTGACCGGCGCCAGCGTGAGTTTCGTTGTTTGGGATTCAGTAAGCAATGGCGTGACCAGTTGGGTTCAGCGCATGGCCTGGATTCTTGTGACCGTCTACACGGGGCCAGTCGGCTTGTTTTTCTATTTGACCACCTGCCGCCGACCGTTTCCGGGAGGGCATGACCGCTTTACGCGCGCGACCTGGAAACAAGGGGTCAACAGCGAAATGCACTGTTTGGCAGGAGACGCCACAGGGATCATTGCTGCTGCAATCCTGGTTCATTTCCTCGCGCTACAGAATGGATGGGACATCACCGTCGAATACATATTCGGTTTCGTCTCGGGGCTTTTCATCTTTCAGGCCCTTATGATGCTTTCGATGTATGGAAGTTATTCGCAAGCGGTCCGAAAGACGTTTTTCGCAGAGACCGTGTCGATGAACATGGTGATGACGGGCATGATTCCGACAATGGTCCTTTTGGCGGCGGCTTGGCCTGAATCAGAAGATCCGCTCTCGCCGACTTTCTGGTTTCGTATGAGCCTGGCAACAATTGTCGGCGGCTTTGTTGCATACCCGGTCAATTACTGGCTGGTCGCTAATCACCTGAAACACGGATGCATGACCCTACCGGGGGCCGATGGTCCGGCGCCCGGCAACGGTCACGTATCTTCCGAGATGGATGGTATGTCCAATGGCGCAATCGAGGGCATGCCCGGTCACAGCATGAGCATGAAGACGCTGCCTTTGCACTCCATGTTCCTCTGGGTCCTTGGAACCTACGCGATCCTGCTGGTCGCACTCTTCGTGACTTCGCGCGTTACACCCATCCATTTTTAGCGCTTCAAAACCTGTAGGGCATCTACGTCACGACGACATTGCCGTCCGATGTGAGTGCGCGACATACCGGCTTGGCAATACCGCAATCTGCACCAGCAGCCCCGGTTCTACTCGTGCGGCAGGTTGCGGCTGGCCTGCATTTGCTGAACCTCGTCGGGCCAAGTAGAGCGGATATAGGCCAGAACGTCCCATATGTCCTCGTTAGTCAGCATGCCCGCGAAACCCGGCATGCCGCTGTTGAAGTCTTTGATGCCGCGTGCTGCCAGTGTCTGCGCGCCACCCAGTTTGGTGTAGTCGAACAGCAGCTGATTGTCGTGGTGCCACGTATGCCCCGTCTCATCATGGGGTGGTGCAGGCAGAACGCCGTTTTCGTCGGGTGTGCGCCAGTTGGGCTGCCCTTCCAGATGTGCCCCGTGGCAGGACGCGCATTGGTCGGCATATTGAGCCTGCCCATTAGTCAAATCCCGGCCGTCCAGTTCGTGGCCGGCAAATGCGCCGGTCGCGATACTGCAGGTGACGAGGGTCAGAATGCGTTTCATGCGACCTCCACCCATGTCTTCATGCCCGCCGCCTGATGCCCCAGCATGTGGCAATGCAGCAGCCATTTGCCGGGATTGTCGAACACACAAACGATGTCACGGGTTCCGCCCGCATCCACAAGCGTTGTATCGCGGAATGCGCCCAAGCTAGCGTCCGCCCCGACCTCAAAGAAATGATGCCCGTGAAGATGGATGCCATGCGGGAAACGGGTGTCGTTCACCAGACGAATGCGCGCCGTTTGCCCGCGTTCGAATCTGTGAAACGGCATATCCGTCAGGCCGGATTGTCCGTTGAACGCCCAAATATCTGTTTGCGTACTTGCGGGGCGGCTCATCGCCCCACCTTGCATGGTAAGCGTCAGAGCCACGGCAGTGTCGAGATCCGGCTGTTTCTGCTCATTTGGTGGCAGCGCGGGAATCCCGGATGGTTGCCGCATGGTATTCACACCCTCAACCGGGATTTCACCCAGCAGGTAGGGATCGTCGCGCGTTGGAAAGACAAAGGCGATCTGACCGGCTGACGTGACATCCGCAATGATATCTGCACGCTGAGCCGGTGCGAGAACCAGATTGGAACCCACTTGCGGGCGCGGCAGGGGCATACCGTCGAAAGCAACAATTTTGCCGTCGATACCTTCAAGCTCAATCGGGAATATCCGGTCTGTCGCAACGTTGATCAACCGCAAACGCACGCGGTCACCGCGCCGAACCGGCGTATTTGGCTCTACCAGCGCGCGGGCATAATTGCCCAGCCGCCCCTGATGCGCCTGATCGTGCATGTTCTCGAAACCGTCGGCGAGCGTGCCGCTTTCGGTCATGCGCCAGTCGTCAATGATTACGATCAGATCGTGATCCACATCGGGTGGCGTTATTTCGTCAACGATGAGCGGGCCGTAGAGACCCTTGGCAACCTGTTCCCACGACCGGTTGTGCGAGTGATACCAGAACGTCCCCGCATCGGGTGCCTGAAAGCTGTATGCGAATTCTGCGCCCGTCTCGACAACGTCCTGGGTCATTCCCGGCACGCCATCCATCGCATTGTCAATGCGCATCCCATGCCAATGCACCGCCGAGCCTTCGTCGATCTGATTCAGAAACCGAACATCGAATGTACTGCCCTGACGGGCGCGAAGCACTGGGCCGGGTGTTCTGCCGTTAAAGCCAAGCATCGGGGTCGCCGGATCGCCCGCGGGCAGGATTTGTGCCGTGACCGGCTGTGCAACCAACTCCACGGATGCCGATGCAAGAGTGATGCGCGGAGCCAGTGCCGCCGCGCTTGATGTGATCAGGAAGTCTCGTCTGTTCATGGATTTCCTCAATTCGGCAGGGTCAGAACGCTGGTAAGCGTCGCGGTGGCCGCAAGCACCACCAGAATGACCGCAGTTTCGATTTCAATGGAGCGTGCCAAATGGCGCGCGGCTTTTTCGTCCCCCGCCTGCATGGCGGGAACGAAGTAGAGCTTGTTTGCAGTTGCCAGCGTCAGGACCGCGCCGACAAGTGCCAGCTTGATCAGCAGCGTTTGCCCGTATCCTGTTGTCGTCAGCGCCCATAAATCGCCCAGCAACAACCAAGCCATCAGCAGCCCCGCCAAAATCAATGCGGGAACTATAACCGAAGCTGCCTGCCCGAACCGATGCCCCAACGTGGCCGCATTGCCCAGATGTTCCGGCTGTCGCGACAAGAAATGCAGCGGACCGAGGATGCCGATCCAAAACGCAATCCCCAGCAGGTGCAGAAGCAACAGGAAACGGACGCCCGTTACCTCCAGTTCCGGGACATGCCCGATCCAGGCAAAGGACCACAGGGCGAGCATTCCACCGGCAAGTGCGATCCATTGCCCAACACGAGGGATAAACACGCCGACGATGATTAAAACCGTCCCGATGATCCGAAAAACGAGAACGTCGCCAACCGGGGTCTGCCACAACAGACCCAGCATTTCCGGATCGGTCATGCCATCGGCTCCGCCCGTCAGGGCGGCACCGCGCAACATGAAACCAAAGACAGAGGCAACAAGCGCAAGCCCCGCCAACAGCGCGACCTGCACACGCATCCTGTCGCTGAGGGGTGACACAATATCAGCAAAAGCAGCCCGGATGATCAAAAGACCAGTCGCACCGCCAATGCCGACATAGAGCATCAGCTTGGACAGTATTGCGCCTATTCCCCAGATGTCGGGCATGGTCAATCCACTGTGAACGTGAACTCGCCCTGCATGGCGTGCCCGTCCGCACCCAAGCCCCGCCATTCGATGCGATAGGTGCCGTCACCCATGCCTTGAAGCGGCAACCTGAACGTGCGGCCAAAACTGGTCTGATCTCCCAGATCGAGCGTGACGGCATGAACATCCTGATGGATCATGTCAACTTTTGTCAGGCGAAAATCATCTGCGAAATTGAAACTGATCTCAGAGGGCACTTCGGCAATTGTTGCGCCGTTTTCGGGTGTGGTGGTATCAACGCTTGAATGCGCAAAAGCACTTGTTGCAAGCATGGACATCAATGCAATTGTAGCGAGCTTCTTCATTCGGAGGTTCCTCAGTCTATTCCATTGGCGCGCTGGATTTCACGGATATAGTCGATGACCATGGCCACGTCGCCACGGGTCAGGCCTTCAACTGGCGGCATGTCGCCAAATTGCCAGTGATGGCTTCTGACGCCCACTTCGACCGCGCGTTGAAAGGACTCGTCCGCATGATGGCTGGGCTCATAGATGACATGGATCAGCGGCGGCCCGGCGCCTTCAACGCCGACCGCGTTAGTTCCGTGGCACGCGGCGCACGCGGTTTCGAATATACGTTGTCCGATGGCCGCATTTCCTTCGATAGGTGGCATTTGGATGGCCACCATCGCACCCCCCTCGGCAGGTGCCGACTGCGCGATGTCGTCAACTGGGGCGGGGCGTAGAGTGATATAGGCAGCGACGGCTGCCACGGCGCATGCGCCGATTACGAGGTATTTTCGGTTCATGTACTGGTCCTAACCTTGTGTAACAGAGTGGGGCCGCAAATAATTTGCAGCACACTGGAACGTGTTCACTGCGGTGAACAGCGTCGGAAATCTGTTTCAAGGGTTAGGTGGCCTGTCCGGGTTGTCCGGTTCATCAAGCGTCGAGAGGCTTGTAACCTGCCACGCCAACACGACCGCTGATTGGTTGAGTTTGGTATCGGAAGCCGGAGTTGCAAGCGCGATGACATTGCACAGGAACGGATTGCAACCTTCATGCGCCGCGCTGTCTGGCTGATGCGGTGCACCTTCGCCCGGCGCGACTGAAGCATGGTCGGCATGGTGGTCGTCTGCAGACGTGTTCAGGTGATGTGCGCAATGCCCGCCATTGCAGTTCTCAAACATCGCATGCGCGCGGTCGCCGAGCCCTGTCATCAGGACCAACAAAGCGACAAGCAGCAATGCAGTTATGGCTCGAGCAAACTTCACGCCGGGAACCTATCCCGGTTTCCAATACAATACAACGCAAGCCGACACTGAGGTGTCGTGCAGCATTGTTGGGCTTGGGCTGCAAACCGCCAATGCGAGAAACTGATTTGGCACGGGCTAAGACACCGGCGATGTTTGCTTGCGAGTTTATGCTCCTAAGCCGCTGCCACATATCTCGACGCGTCAGGACGGATGTGGTCACTCAAAGGTTGGTAGATGACCCAAGGCACAACAGGTCAAAGGTTCTCTGGTCGTCTGTATCGACGTCTGAACTACCCCCGGCACGGGGCAGCCGCACACAACGACCACACAAACTGCTCTGGTTGCCTACAACGGCAGGTTCGGCATGGAACGCGTGACGTCATGCAACTGGACTTCGCCGGACCGCTCGATCTTTACAACCAGTTTCAAAGCGTTCGGAAACCGCTCGAAATAGGCGAAACCGATGGCGTCGATCACGTCAATCGTCTGACACTGTATCTGGTAGTCGGCCTGAAATTCGGTGTGCTGGTCCTGATCAGCAGACGGGGCGATTTCGGCTTCGGGGCCAAGCCCTTCTGCCAAAAGTGTGACATTGGCGGCTGCCGTAAAACAGGCCGCGTCTTCGGGCAGGACAAACAATTCCAGCGGTTTGGACAGATCGGAAATCGCTCCGGCGACCAGGGCCCGATCCTCATCGGTTTGCGCCGGGCGCTCAAATCCAACGATATCCGCAGCAGGCACCACAAGCGACAAGGACAGCTCGGCCCCTGAGACCGCAATGTCCAGATGACCCGTGCCATGTTCATGCTCAATCCCCGCTTGCGTCTGCGACAGGGCGACCGCAGGGATCAGAGTCAGAGCGAGAGCTGCGCTTCTCATAAACAGGCACCACCTACCAGGGAATCACGGAGTTTATTTTAGTATGTTTCTAAATTGGCGCAATCTCGGCCCGGACCACGCGACCCCGCCAAATAAGGGGAGAGCAAGGATCAGCTTATCCGAGGATAAAACTCAGGTTGACATAGGCGACTAAATAACTCAGGTATCAGGAAGTATGCGTCGCAGAGGCGGCGCCTGTGAAATTTTACCTGACAGGAAAGTGTCGCCTTCATGACCCGATTTTTCGCCGCTACCAGCGCTCTGACCCTTGGCATCGCATCCGCATCCGTTGCCGCCGACGCCCCGTCGAAGGGTGATGTTCTGAACACCTATGCGAACATTGCCGAAGCCAAATACGATGACAGCCTGATCGCGGCCAAAGCCCTGCAAGAGGCCATGAACGCCCTGATCGCTGCGCCGTCCGACGCAACCCTGAACGCAGCTCGCGCCGCATGGGTTGCCGCACGCGTGCCTTATCAGCAGACCGAGGTCTATCGTTTCGGCAACGCCATCGTTGACGACTGGGAGGGCAAAGTGAACGCATGGCCGCTGGACGAAGGCCTGATCGACTATGTCGACGCGTCCTATGGTGGCCCGACGGATGAAAACGAGTTCGCCGCGCTGAACGTGGTCGCCAACCCCAGCTTTGAGCTGTCAGGCGAAACCATCGACGCCAGCGAAATCACCCCCGAGCTGCTGGCTGAAACCCTGCACGAAGCTGACGGGATTGAGGCAAACGTCGCCACCGGCTATCACGCCATCGAATTCCTGCTGTGGGGCCAGGACATGAACGGCCACGGTGCAGGTGCGGGCAACCGTCCGTATACCGACTATCTTCAGGGTGACGGCTGCACCGGTGGCAATTGCGACCGTCGGGCGCAGTACCTGAACGCCGTGACGGAACTGCTGGTCAGCGATCTGGAATGGATGGCAGCTCAATGGGCTGAAGGGGGCGAGGCACGCGCCGCGCTGTCCGCAGATGAAACCGCAGGTGTAAGCGCCATTCTGACCGGCATGGGCTCGCTGTCCTACGGTGAGCAGGCCGGCGAACGGATGCGTCTGGGCCTGATGTTGAACGACCCCGAGGAAGAGCACGATTGCTTTTCGGACAACACCCATAACAGCCACTACTATGATGGGCTGGGCATTCAAAATGTCTATCTGGGCAGCTACACCCGTATCGACGGCACCCCTGTCAGCGGCGCGTCGCTGTCGGATCTGGTGATCGCCTCTGATCCTTCTCTGGACGCTGAAATGAAGGTCAAGCTGGCCAACACCATGCAGGCGCTGGGTCGTCTGAAATCGACCGCCGAAGCCGGTTTCGCCTACGACCAGATGCTGGAACGCGGCAATGAAGGCGGTGAACTGCTGATCATGGGCGGTGTCAACGGACTGGTTGACCAGACCAAAACCATCGAGCGGATCGTGACCACTCTGGGTCTGGACCAGATCAGCTTTGAAGGCTCGGACAGCCTGGATAACCCCGACGCGGTCTTCCAGTAAACTCTCCTAGGCCGGAAGCGTGGGCGAACTCATGCTTCCGGCACTCTGATCACGCCAGTTTGTGACTGGACAGAAATAAAATACCTTACTAATTAAGTAGGGAACCTATCGAGCCTAGATTCGCTATGATCGTTTGTCACTGCACCAACATAACTGACCACGATATCCGCGCCGCAATCGACTGGATGCGGACGTCAGATGCTCAGGCGATCATCACCCCCGGCAAGATCTATCATGCCCTTGGGAAATCCGCGGATTGCGGCGGCTGTATGCCGCTTTTCCTAGACATGATGCGTTCCAGCGATAATCTGGAAGTCCCCATGCAACTTCGGGCGCTACGCACCGGAGCACCACAGGAGAGTGAAGATGAAGGGCGATCCCAAAGTCATAGAGTATCTCAACAAATCTCTGCGGCATGAACTGACGGCGGTCAGCCAGTATTGGCTGCACTACCGCCTGCAAGAGGACTGGGGCCTTGGCCACATGGCCAAGAAAAGCCGCGAGGAGAGCATCGAAGAGATGGGCCACGCGGACAAGCTGATCGAGCGGATCATCTTTCTGGAAGGTCACCCCAACCTGCAAAAGCTCGACCCCCTGAGAATTGGCCAGAACCCCAAGGAAACCCTGGAATGTGATCTGGCTGCCGAAAATGACGCGCGAGCCTTGTATGTCGAAGCGCGCGAATACTGCCGCGAGGCCGGTGACTATGCGTCGATGTCCCTGTTCGAGGAATTGATCCGCGACGAAGAAGGACATATCGACTTCCTCGAAACGCAGCTTGATCTGTACGAAAGGATTGGCGAAGCCAATTATGCGCAACTCAACGCATCGAAAATGGACGAGGACGAGTAACCTTGCCGTCCTGACGGTGGCCGCCCTTGCGGCCACCCAATCCCTCGCAGCCGACCTGCAGGATCTCCACCTCAATTTCGAACCCAGAACCGAAGATGAGCGCATCCGGATCGCCAACGTCATCGTGGCACCGGAAGATTTCGCCGCGCCGCAACGGTTCGAGGAATTGCCCGCCGGGGCCGCCACGGTCCGCGTCCGCACCGATGCCGATGCGTTTTCGCAACCCTCCGGCAACCTGAGCTTTGAGCAGGAGCTGGACTTCAAAGTCGGCAACGGGTTGTTCAAGAAGATCTGGGTGTCTTCGCCCGCGTCCACATTGGCCTCGGACGGGTTGGGGCCGCTTTACAACGCGCGCTCATGCCAACGCTGCCACATCAAGGACGGGCGTGGCCATACGCCCGCAGGGCCCGGCGACAATGCGACCTCCATGTTCCTGCGCGTCTCGATCCCGGGGGGTGACGGCCACGACGAGATCGAGGATTATATCGCCACCCAACCCGAGCCGAACTATGGCGGCCAGATGCAGGATCTGGCCCTGCCCGGACACGCGGCGGAATACCGGCTGGACGTTACCTATGAAGATGTCGCCGTGACCCTGTCCGATGGCGAAACTGTTACCCTGCGCAAGCCGACCTATCAGGCGGCGGATCTGGGATACGGCCCGCTGCACCCCGGGGCCATGCTCAGCCCGCGGGTGGCGCCGCAGATGATCGGCCTGGGCCTGCTCGAGGCAATCCCGGTCGAGGATTTGCTGGCCAATGCCGATCCTGATGACGCGGATGGGGACGGCATTTCCGGGCGCCCGAACATCGTCTGGTCAAAGGAATTCGGCGCGCCGATGATGGGTCGGTTCGGCCTCAAGGCGGGGATGCCCACGATCATGGAGCAATCGGCGGCGGCCTTTTCCGGCGATATCGGCATTTCCAGCCCGCTCTACCCTGCGGGTCATGGTGACTGCACCGACGCGCAAGCGGCTTGTGTGAACGCTCCGCATGGCGATGGCGACGACCGCGTGTTTGAAGTTGACCAGTTGGGCATGGATCTGGTGGCCTTCTACAGCCGCAATCTGGGCGTCCCGGCACGCAGGAACGTGGACGATGCGCAGGTTCTGCGCGGCAAGCAGGTGTTTCACGACACCGGCTGTGTCTCTTGCCACACGCCCGCCTTTGTCACCCATCGCATGGAAAACCGGCCCGAGCATAGTTTTCAGCTGATCTGGCCCTATTCCGACCTGCTGTTGCATGACATGGGCGAAGGGCTGGCCGATGGCCGCCCCGAAGCCCGCGCCACCGGACGCGAATGGCGTACGCCGCCGCTGTGGGGGATTGGACTGACCCGGCAGGTCTCGGGCCATACCCAGTTTCTGCATGACGGACGCGCGCAAACCTTGCTCGAGGCCATCCTGTGGCACGGGGGCGAGGCTCAGGCCGCCCGTGATACGGTTGTAGCGATGCCCAAACCCGACCGCGATGCCCTGATCCGTTTTCTCGAAAGCCTCTGACCCATGCGTTTGCTTGCCTTTGCCCTAGCCTTGACGTTGCCCCTCCCTGCGCTGGCGCAGGACCGGGGCCCGATCCTGACCGCTGCAGCCCAGGAACATGTCCTGCCCGGCTTCGCCGCGTTTTCAGACACAACAGGGGCACTGGCACAGGCGGCGCGAACCGATTGCGCCGCGACGTCACCCGATTTGCGCGCGGCCTATCACACGGCCTTTGACGGCTGGATTTTGGTCAGCCATCTGCGGTTTGGCCCCTCGGAAACCGGTGACCGGGCCTTTGCGCTGGCGTTCTGGCCGGATACCAAAGGATTCACGCCCAAGGCCCTGTCCGGTCTGATCGCCGCCGAAGACGACGCCGTCGAAACCCCCGAGGCCTTTGCCGAAACCTCGATCGCCGCAAGGGGGTTCTTTGCGCTGGAACAGATGCTTTACGATCCGCGCTTTGCGGATCAGGGCAACGACGCCTATCGCTGCGCTCTGATACAGGCCATCGCCAACGATATCGACCTGAACGCCCGCGCGATGAACGACGACTGGTCACGCTTCGCAACGGCGCTGACACAACCGGGCGAAAACAGCCCCTATCGGTCCGGTGACGAAGCGATGCAAGAGCTTTACAAGGCACTGGTCACCGGTCTGGAATTCACCGGCGACACCCGCCTTGGTCGCCCGATGGGCACGTTCGACCGCCCCCGCCCCAACCGCGCCGAAGCCCGCCGCTCTGAACGATCCCTGCGCCATGTTGAGCTGTCTTTGATCGCGCTGCGCCATCTGGCAGCGCATCTGTCGGTCGATCACCCGCAGATCGCGTCTGATCTGGATGGCGCGTTCGACAAGGCCATCACCCGCGCGCAGGCACTGGACGATCCGGCACTTGCAGGCGTGGCCGATCCGCAGGGTCGGTTCCGGGTCGAGGCGTTGCAGCAGTCGATCAACGATATCCGCCAGATCGCCTCGACCGAGCTTGGCCCGACACTGGGCATCAGCGCCGGGTTCAACTCCTTGGACGGGGACTGACCCATGCCAAGCCGCCGACATTTTCTGGCCGGATTGGCCGCAAGCAGCCTGACCCCACTGCGCGGCTGGGCCTCGGTCGGTGCGCCCGACTATCTGGCAGCGGCGTTGTTTCCGGACGGCAGCTACCGTCTGGCCGGGCTGGATACGGGCGGCGATATCCTGTTCTCACTCCCCCTGCCAGCGCGCGGCCATGCGGCTGCAGCTCATCCCGTCAACGCGCAAGCGGTGGCCTTCGCGCGCCGTCCCGGCACTTTCGCGCTGGTCATTGATTGCGCCACAGGCACCGAGCTGACCCGGCTGACCGCCCCTGAAGGCCGCCATTTCTTTGGCCACGGCGTCTTCTCACCCGATGGCACACGGCTTTTCACCACCGAGAACGACTATGAAGCCGGAGAGGGCGTGATCGGCATCTGGGACACCGCCGATTACAGACGCCTGGGCGAATTCCCGTCAGGTGGCGTTGGCCCGCATGACATGCGGCTGATGCCCGATGGTCAGACTTTGGTCATCGCCAATGGCGGCATCGAAACCCACCCTGACATGGGGCGTACCAAACTAAACCTGCCAACCATGCAACCGCGCCTGTCCTACCTAGACTTGAACGGTACGGTTCTGGAACAGGTGGAGCTGCCGCAGGCGCTGCACAAGAACTCGATCCGGCATCTGGCCGTGCGCCAAGACGGGCTGGTAGCGTTTGCGATGCAATGGCAGGGAGACAAGGCGCAACATCCGCCGCTGCTGGGCCTGCACCGTCGCGGCGAGGCGCCGCGCCTGCTGTCGGCTCCTGACGCCGAGCAAAGCACGTTGCAAGGTTATGCCGGCAGCATCTCCTTTTCCGGTGACGGAGAGGCCGTTGCCATCACCTGCCCCCGTGGCAACGCCCTGCACCGGTTCAACGTCGCAAGCGGCCTGCTAACCGGTGCCTTCCCGCTGGAGGACGTCTGCGGCTTGGGTCCCGGACCCAGAGATTTCGTTTTCACCACAGGCACCGGAATCGTCGGCGAACTGACCGCCGGGGTCCAGATTTCCGCACGACCGGACTGCCAATGGGACAATCACCTGATCCCAATTCGCCCGGTCGCGTGAATTCGGCAAATCCAGTTACATAGATTACACTTGGACGAATCAATCTGCTGCCGTATTGGCGGGCGCTAAACTTGCACCCCTACGTTAAGGACCGACTTGATTGAAACAGACGCCCGACGCACCGCATTCCATCTACGGGGTTGAAAAATGGGGCAAAGGCCTCATCGAGGTGACAGGGGATGGCGAGATCGGTCTGCGCAATCCTTTGGCCCCCGAGGCCGATGCGATCAGCCTGCCCGGCATTCTGCACGATCTGGACGACCGGGGCATCAAGGCGCCGATGCTGCTGCGCGTAAGCTCATATCTGGAGCATGAGATCGCGCATCTGAACCAGAGTTTTCACGATGCCATCGCCCGCGTCGGCTATAAGGGCCAGTATCGTGGTGTGTTCCCGATCAAGGTGAACCAGCAGGCGCAGGTCGTCGACCGGATCGTCGAATTTGGCAAGCAATACGAATACGGGCTCGAGGCCGGGTCCAAACCAGAACTGGTGATCGCCCTCGCCCACCGTCTGTCGCGCCAGGCCCTGATCGTCTGCAACGGCGTCAAGGATGCCGAGTTCATCCAACTGGCGATCCTCAGCCGCAAGATCGGCTTCAATACGGTCATCGTTCTGGAAAGCCCGAAAGAGGCCGACACGGTGATCGAGGTCTATAACGAGCTGGGCATCGAACCCCTGATCGGCGTGCGGGTCAAACTGACCAACCAGATCAGCGGCAAGTGGGAGGAAAGCTCGGGCGACCGGTCCGCCTTTGGCATGAACACCGACCAGTTGGTCGCGACGGTGGATAAGCTGAAAGACGCGGGCTTGCTGCATTGCCTGAAACTGCAGCATTCGCATCTTGGCTCGCAGGTGCAGGACGTCAACGATGTGCGCCGCGCTGTGGGCGAGGCCTGCCGGTACTACACCGAACTGACGCGTGAGGGCGTGCCGCTGACCCATCTGGATCTCGGCGGAGGCATGGGCGTGGACTATACCGGCGAGAAAAAGGCCGCCGAGAACTCGATCAACTACACGGTCGAGGAATACTGCGCCAACGTGGTCGAAACCGTGGCCTACGCGATGGATGAAGCCGAAGTCGCGCACCCGACATTGGTAACCGAAAGTGGCCGCGCCGTGGTGGCCACGTCGTCCATGCTGGTGTTCAACGTGCTGGAAAGCACGCTTTATGACGCGGCAACTGCCCCGGCGGTCGAAGCTGATGATCATCATATCCTTTCGGATTTGGCGGCGGTACAGGGATACCTGTCCAGCGACCGTCTGCAGGAATGCTGGAACGATGCCAATTTCTATCGCAACGAGCTGCGCGCCCTGTTCCGCCGCGGCTATGTCGACCTGCGCCAGATGGCCCGGGGTGAACGGGTTTACCTATCACTGATGGCCCGGATCAAAGCCTTGGCGGCCAGCGACGAGCTGGAAACCGACGTCGATGACCAGCTTGAGAAAGTGGCCGATATCTATCACTGCAACTTCTCGCTGTTCCAATCCCTTCCCGATGTCTGGGCCATCGACCAACTGCACCCGATCGTGCCGCTGCAGAACCTGAACCAGACACCGGACCGCCGCGCGGTTCTGTCCGACATCACCTGCGACAGCGACGGCAAGATCGACCGCTTCATCCTGACCGATGGCGTCTCACCCAGCCTGCCGGTGCATTCCCTGCCCGAGAATGACGAATACTACATGGGCGTCTTCTTTGTCGGCGCCTATCAGGAAACTCTGGGCGATTTGCACAACCTGTTTGGCGACACCAACGTCGTCACCATCGACCTACGTGCCGATGGCGGGTTTGACCTGCTGCATGAACAAGAGGGCGACACGATCAGCCAGGTCCTGTCCTATGTCGAATTCGACCCGCAGGACTGTGTCGCCGCTTTCCGTAAAATGGTGGACGAGGCGATCTCGACCGGTACTCTGAAAGCCAAAGACCGCAAAACCCTGATGAGCGCCTATCGCGACTCGATCAACGGCTACACCTATTACGAATAAAAAGGAGACACACCATGGGCAAAACACTGGTTGTCGGCGCAGGCGGCGTATCCCACGCAGCCGTGCACAAGATGGCGATGAATTCGGGTATTTTCACCGAGATCACCCTGGCCAGCCGCACAAAATCGAAATGCGACGCCATCGCTGCGGCGGTCAAGGACCGCGTCGGCGTTGATATAAAAACCGCCGAACTCGACGCCTATAAGGTCGAAGACACGGTCAAGCTGATCAAGGAAACCGGCGCTGAAATTCTCGTCAACCTCGCCCTGCCCTATCAGGATCTGGTGCTGATGGATGCGTGCCTCGAGGCCGGCATCAACTATCTCGACACCGCGAACTATGAACCCGAAGACGAGGCCAAGTTCGAATATCACTGGCAATGGGCCTATCAGGAGCGCTTCAAAGAGGCCGGTCTGACCGCCATCCTCGGCTCGGGCTTCGATCCGGGCGTGACCAGCGTCTTCGCCAAATGGCTCAAAAAACACAAGCTGGACACCATCCGTCAGATCGACGTTCTGGACGCCAATGGCGGCAGCAACGATCAGGAATTCGCCACCAACTTCAACCCGGAAATCAACCTGCGCGAAGTGCTGGCCGAGGTCCGCCACTGGGAGAACGGCGCATGGCAACATAGCCCCGCTATGACCCACAAGGTCGAGTTCGACTTCCCCGCCATCGGCCCCAAGAACATGTACCTGATGTATCATGAGGAACTGGAGTCGCTCAGCACCCACTTCCCCGAGATCGAGCGTGCCCGTTTCTGGATGACCTTCGGCGACGCCTACATCACCCACGCCAAAGTGCTGGAGAACGTCGGCATGACCCGCATCGACCCGGTGATGCATGACGGCAAGGAAATCATCCCGATCCAGTTCCTGAAAACCCTGCTGCCCGATCCTGGCGATCTGGGCGCGGAAACCAAGGGCAAGGCCTGCATCGGCGACATCGCCACGGGTCAGGCCAAGGACGGCTCGGGCGAAAAAACCTATTACATCTACAACATCTGCGACCACGAAGAATGCTATGCCGAGGTCGGCAGCCAGGCCGTCAGTTACACCACCGGCGTCCCCGCCATGATCGGCGCGGCACAGGTGCTGAAAGGCAACTGGACCCAGCCGGGCGTGTGGAACATGGAACAGCTCGACCCCGATGACTTCATGGATATGCTGAACGAACACGGTCTGCCGTGGCAGGTCCACGAACTCGATGGGCCAGTGAGCTTCTGATCTTCATCTTTTCCTAAATACTCCGGGGGTCCGGGGGCAGCGCCCCCGGCCTCTCCACCAATCGGAGACGCCGGACATGTCCGACATGATGACCACCCAAGCCGGTGACGCTGGAGCCTTCCGCGATTTCGACCTCAGCCGTGTGCCCACGCCGTGCTTTGTGGTCGACGAAAAGGCCGTGGAACGGAACCTGACCATCCTTGCTGACATCGGCACCCGATCAGGTGCACATGTCCTCAGCGCTCTCAAGGCGTTCTCCAT
The DNA here is from genome assembly GCF_056540565.1 of Ruegeria sp. AM9. NCBI lineage: Bacteria > Pseudomonadati > Pseudomonadota > Alphaproteobacteria > Rhodobacterales > Roseobacteraceae > Ruegeria > Ruegeria sp. AM9. The sequence goes on along the minus strand of NZ_JBQFWY010000011.1, from coordinate 20,542 downwards.
GTTCTCGCTGGCCCCACTTGTCCGCCAGCACCTCGGCGGCACCTGCGCCAGCGGCATTTACGAAGCGCGTCTGGGCCGCGAAGAATACGGTGGCGAGGTCGCAACCTTCTGCGCCGGGTACAAAGATGCCGACATGGACGATATCCTGTCGCTGTCCGACCACATCATCTTCAACTCTCCGGCGCAAAAGGACCGGTTCCTTGCCAAGGCCCAAGCCGCAAATGTTCAGATCGGCCTGCGCATCAACCCGGAACATTCCGAGGGTGAGATCCCAAAATACGATCCCTGCGCACCCTGCTCGCGCCTGGGTACGCCGGTCAGCCAATTGACCGCTGAGACTATGACCGGCGTGGACGGTCTTCACATGCACACGCTCTGCGAACAGGGGTTCGAACCGCTGCAGCGCACCTGGGACGCCGTCGAACCGAAACTCAAACCTTACCTGAGCCAGCTCAAATGGCTGAATTTCGGTGGCGGTCACCACATCACCCGTGACGACTACGACCGCGACGGGCTGGTAACCTTCATCAAAACCATCCGCGAGACTTACGGTATCGACGTCTATCTCGAACCCGGCGAAGCCGTCGCGCTGGACGCAGGCATTCTGGTCGGCGAAATCCTCGACCTGCCGACCAATGGCATGAACCTTGCCATCACCGATATCTCGGCCACCTGCCACATGCCCGACGTGATCGAGGCCCCCTATCGCCCCGCCCTGATGGACGAGGCCGAGGCAGGCCACACCTACCGTCTGGGCGGCCCGTCCTGTCTGGCGGGCGACGTGATCGGAGATTACACGTGGGGCAAACCGCTGGAGATCGGACAGCGGTTCGCCTTCCTCGATCAGGCGCATTATTCGATGGTCAAAACCAACACGTTCAACGGTGTTCCCCTACCCACAATCGCCCTGTGGAACAGCGAAACGGACGAACTGAAAATCATCAAGCAGTTCGGCTATGACGACTTTAAGGACAGACTCTCATGAGCATTTTCCTCGACAGCGAACTCACCGCGTCAGAGCGCTCCGAAGACGCCCGGTTCCGCGTGATCCCGGTGCCGCTGGAGCGCACCGTGTCTTATGGATCCGGCACTGCCAAAGGCCCCGAGGCCATCATTGAGGCCAGCAGCGAACTTGAGCGTATCACTGGCCACGCTGAGCCCTGTGTCGAGGGCATCTTCACCGAAGAGCCTGTGGATTGTGACGCGTCGCTATCCGAGATCATGGAACGCCTTGCCCAGCGCACCGAGGCCGCCGTCCGCGCGGGCAAAGTACCGGTGACATTGGGCGGAGAGCATTCGCTGAGTTACGGCGCGGTCATGGGGGTTGCGCGGGCACTGAACCAGCCCATCGGCATCGTACAGATCGACGCCCATGCCGACCTGCGTGACGCCTATCAGGGTGAAAAACATTCCCACGCCTCGGTCATGCATCTGCTGGCTGAGGAAGGCATCAAGCTGGCGCAATTCGGCGTGCGGGCCTTTTCCATCGAAGAGGCCAAGAGCCGTGTGAAGAACCATATCTTCCACGTGGATGCCGAGGAACTGGTCACCGGCAACATCCACGCCGTCGACCTGCCCGAAGATTTCCCCGAGTTGGTCTATGTCAGCTTTGACGTCGATGGGCTCGACCCGTCACAAATGCCCGCAACCGGCACACCGGTGCCCGGTGGGCTGGGGTACTATCAGGCGCTGCGGCTGGTCGAACACGCCCTGAAGGGCCGCAAATGCGTGGGCTTCGACGTGGTTGAACTGGCCCCGGACGGCAATGCCGCCTGGGACTTTACAGCAGCTCAGATCGTCTATCGCCTGATGGCCGCCTGTTAATCCTTGGCGGTCTGGTTCAATTCCATGTGGCCCTCGCCTTTGTTCAGGATGCGGCGCAGCATGGGTTCGAAGAACTCCAGCGGCTTGGTCGGGTAATCCGGGTCGAACGCTTTCTGATCGTATTCATGGCAGAAATAGCGGCAGTCCTCCCAATAGGGGCTGTCGCGGTACTTGTCGCGCGCGTTGCGGTCGCCGCCCAGATGGTGGTTGTAGTAATAGCCCTGAAACACGCAGTGGTGCTTGAGAATCCAATAGGTCTTTTCGCTGACATAGGGTTTCATCATCGCCGCTGACAGCTCACCGTGATTGTAGGGCGACAGGATATCGCCGGTGTCATGGATCAGCGCGGCCACCACCAGTTCCTCATCCGCGCCATCCTCATAGGCGCGGGTCGCGGCCTGAAGGCTGTGCTGGTAGCGGTTGACAGGATAGGGCGTCCAGTCCTCGTCCAACGAGCGGATTGCGTCCAGAATCCGGTCCGGCAGAGCGGCGTTATACGCCTCTTCATATTCCATGACAGCGTCCCAGTCGGCCTTGGTGGCCTCTTCAAAACTGGTCCAGGTGGGTTTGTGGCTTTTGTCCAGCATGGTGCGGTCCTTTGGCTGATCTGTTGGCGTCAGATTAGCCCGGATCGAATAATCAAAAAAATGAATTGATTTTATCACCACGATGAAAAAATACTTTCGGCATGCAACTCAAGGCAATCGAGACCTTTCTGTGCGTGGCCGAAACCGGTGGCTTTCACGCCGCGGCCCGCAAGCTGAACGTGACCCAGACGGCCGTCAGCGCGCGCATCCGCCTGCTCGAAGAGGAAACCGGCAAGCCGTTGTTCACACGCGGCGCCGGGGGAACCAGCCTGACCGATTTCGGGCGGCAGTTCCGGCCCTATGCGGAACAAATGCTGTCGCTGTGGTCCTTTGCCTCGCACGATCTGCCCGCGCAAACGCAGAACCGGGTCACGCTGCGTCTTGGTGCGCAGCTGAGCATCTGGGACCCGTTGCTGGTAGATCTGGCCGTGCGGTTCGAAAAGAGCCTTGGGCATCTGCTGCTGACGCTGAACTATGACCATGACCTGAATATGATAGACGCGGTCGCCACTCAGGTTCTGGACGCGGCGCTGACGCATGAACAGCCGACCGACCCGCGCATTCAGGCGCATGAGTTGAACTCCGAACGCCTGATGCTGGTTGAAACGCCGAACACGGGCGACCCGGTCTTCGTCAATCTCGAACTGGGCGAGGTGTATCAGGATCACGTGCGCTCGGCGGCGCGACAGGCGGCGGGGCAAACCCTGTTTCTGGGCAATTGCCTGATGGCCCTACGCTATGTTCTGCGGCGGGGCGGGACCGGGTATTTCCCGGAATATGTCATACGGGATCACCTGTCCGCAGGTGAGTTGACCCCAGTGGCCGGAGCCATCGACCTGATGCTGCCCCTGTATCTGGTGACCCGCCGTGGCAGCACCACCAGCGCGGACATCCTGACCTGTCTGACCGACCTGCGCGCGGCGGTCTAAGCCCGCGACAGCGCGCCCGGCGCATCCCTGTACCGCCTGCGCATCAACGGCCGCCCGGCGATCAGCAGGAACAGGCACGAAATGGCGATGCCTATGATGGCCGGAAGGTACAGCAAGCCCCACATGTTCGGATCTTCGATCACAACAGGCGAAACAAAGCCGCGCACGCCCTCGAGCAAAACCAGAATGGTAAAGGCACCCAGAATCTGAGGCCACAGACCAAAGCGTGAGAAGCTTCCCAGCATCAGGGTCGCATATCCGGCCATGGCCACGGCGACGCATATGGCAATCCAGGAAAACCGCTGGTGAAGCTCGTCGATCAGCTCGCCTTTGGTGAACTCTTCCGAGGCGCTGATCGCATCGCGGTCCCGCATAAGCTCGATCGTTGGAATGGCCTCAAGGCTGCGCTTGGCCATATTGTTGGTGTTGGTCAGCTGGGAAATGTCATACGAGGCATCCTCGAACAGGGTCGAGGACAAGGTCAGGCCCTGCTGATCCAGACGCAGTGCAATTCCGTCCAGCATGACAAGGTGGATACCGGTGTCGTTGTTGACCAGATAGGCCGTCTTTGACGAATAGCTGACCGGGTTCACCGGATCGCGCCGGTCCGAGACAAAGACTTCGGAAAGGGTGCCATCCAGATCAATCTCGCCGATATAGACCGTGACGCCGTAGGTGGGGTGCAGAAACTCGCCCTCGTTCAGCAATTGCGCTGTGACGTCACCGGCAACCTCGGCCTGACGCTGCTCAAGTTGCTCGACCGAGGCCGGGCGCAGAAAGACGCTGATGACGGCCATCATCAACCCGGCCACCAGACCGAACAGAACGACGGCCCGCGCCAGACGCCACGGGCTTGAACCGGTGGCCAACATCACCGTCATCTCGCTTTCGCGACTGAGGCGGTTGGTGGCATAGACGGCAGCGGCGAACACCGCCATCGGCATCACCGTCCGGATCAGCGTCGGCAGGGTCAGGGCGGTGAATTCCAGAAAGACCATCGCCGATTGGCCACCGCTGATCACACGGTCAAACAGGCTGACGGATCGGGTGATCCAGAACACGCCGACCAGAACCAGCGTGAAAAAGCCGAACAGAATCAGCAATTGCCGCAGGAAGTATCCATCAAAGCGCGACATGTATCCCCATCCGCGTGTTCGTAATGGACGGGACCTTATGCCATTCCGGTGACAGAGGAAACCTGGATTGGCCGGATCGCGCGCACCGAAACAACAACCTGTCTGACAGCACCCGCGCAACCAGCCGCGCGGGGCTTGGTGGCTTTCCCAACCGCGACCCTCAAGGTCGGGAATTTTGCAGAAACAGCAGTTCGTGCCAGAATTCAGGCATTAAACAAAATGGAGTTCATGACATGGCACTGTTTTTTTCCCGCCGCACGTACAATTCCAAGAAGAAAAAGTTCACCCTGAAGCCAGCGGCAAAAACGAGATATGTCAATATTACCAAGAAGAACGCGGATGGCAGCATTCGCAAGGGCAGCATAGTCAAAAAGGCGAAATGGCTGGACCTCGTGCGCCAACAGGGCGGAGACACATCCGTCTTGATCTATGTTCACGGCTTCAACACAAGCCAGAAGGACATGCTGGATCGTTTGGAGAAAATAGAATCCGGCCTCAGGTCCAACGGGCACAAAGGCGCGGTTATCGCGTTTGACTGGCCCAGCGATGGATCACTGCACACCTATGACCGGGACCGGGCCGATGCCAAGGCGGTCGCCCCCCATTTCGTTGGCGACGGTATATTGGCACTGTTGGGAATGTCTCCCAGACCCAAGGTTCACGTTGTTGCGCATTCGATGGGAGCTTTGGTCGTGCTGCGGGCCTTTTCCGATTTCGGTGATTCCGCGGGACCGGGCAAAAAGGTCTGGTCCGCAGATCAGGTCATGTTCGTGTCGGGCGATGCAGAGGCGGCCTGGTTTGAAAAAGGGGCGTGGGGGGATCTTGTACTGAAAAAACGCAGCAAACGCTTTACCAATTACTACAGCGGCATGGACAAGGTTCTGGCACTTTCCAGCGGCATCGTGAATGGCGGGAAGCCTCGCATCGGTCGTGCCGGAATGCCCAAGCTGACCTCAAAGGGGCATTGGGACCTCTTTTGCGACCATCAGTACAAGCGAGATGTCCCCAAAGGAAAACGCAACAGGACCAAATCCCATCGGTGGTGGTTCGACAGCAAGGCTTTCTACAAGGACCTTGCCCTGACGATCGACGGTCAGGACGCGAAAACGATGCCGACCCGACACAGCACAACCATCGGAGACCAGGCTTTGCTGGCCTGACGAACAAGCAAGGTGATCTCGCCCCGCTGAAGCTGTCTGAGTTTAGGCGTATTACAGCATCAAAGCAGGACCGGTTCACACAGCACGGAAAACCACTGCCCCTGTGCGCGCAGCTAAGTCCAAAAGATTGTTTGGAATGGCAGGGGCAGCAGGGTTCGAACCCGCGACCTACGGTTTTGGAGACCGTCGCTCTACCAACTGAGCTATACCCCTAAGGTGCGCCTCAGATATGCCAGCCGCGCGACGGACTCAAGAGGCTTTTTCAGATTCCGCGCGACTAATGCACCTGACAAACAAGTTGCGCGCGGCGTTGAGTTCTATAAGACACGATTTGGTCAGCACAAAGGACCCCAACCGTGAGCATCCGCAAGAAGATCGCCAACAGCGAAGCCGTTCTGAACTGGGCCGCTCGACGGATTGCGAGCTATATCCGGATGGTCAACCGCAACACAAGCTGGCAGCGCATCGGGTACGAGGAACTGGACCAACTGGTCGAACAGGGTGAACCGGTCATCGTTGTGCTGTGGCATCAGCGGCTGGCGCAATCGCCCTATTTCTTCCCACTGGACAAGGGGCGTATCTGTTCGATCACATCCTCTGCGCGGGCAGGCAGTATGGTCGGACGCGTGCAAAAGCTGTTCGGCATGGACACGATTGCCATGGCCAGCAAACACAAAAGCAACGTTGCCGTGTCACGCGAAGTGCTGGGCAAGATGAAGCAGGGGATTTCCATCGGCATCGCCGCGGATGGCCCGCGCGGGCCGGAACGGGTGCTGTCGACGGTGCCTCTGGTTTGGGCGCGCACCTCGGGCAAACGGGTATTCGGGATCACCTTTTCCGCGCAGCATGGCAGCGAGGCGGGCACATGGGATCGCCTGCTGATGCCCCGGCCCTGGCGCAACAAGGGTGTGTTTCTGTGCCGCGAATGGACCGAAACCGTGCCGCGCAAAGCCTCGGAAGAACAGATCGAAGAACTGCGCCAAAGCCTTGAGCAGCACATGAACGATATCACTGCCGAAGCCGACCGTATGGTCGACCGCGAACCGTGGTCGCCCAAGGCTTAACCGCCCCGCAAACGCTGCATCAGGTAGACCTCGCTGCCCTCGGGAATCGGTTCGGTTAACCCGCTGGCGATCACGCGTCCGTCGATGGCAATGGACACACCCGCATCAATCGGCCCCTGCAGCTGCGGGTGCACCCGTACCAATTCCCGCAACAGTTCACCGGTGGTTTTGGCCTGAACCTCGACCACCTGCAGGCCCCCGGTCAGAGACCGGAGGCCGGACCAGAGGTGGACCTCAACCATTGTCCTTGAGCGCCGCAAGGATGCGCGGCGGCGACATCGGCAGTTGCCGCATGCGGACACCCGCTGCGTGCGAAACCGCATTGGCAATGGCGGCCAGAGGCGGCACTATGCCCGTTTCGCCCACACCGCGCACACCAAACGGGTGGCCGGGATTGGGCACTTCGACAATCACCGTGTCGATCATCGGCAGGTCGCTGGCCACCGGGATGCGATAGTCGAGGAAGATCGAGTTCTGCAGGCGGCCGTCGTCGCCATAGATGTATTCCTCGTTCAGCGCCCAGCCGATGCCCTGTGCGGCACCGCCCTGGAATTGGCCTTCCACATAGGTCGGGTGGATTGCCTTACCGGCATCCTGAATGACCGTATAACGGGTGACGCTGGTCTTGCCGGTTTCCGGGTCAACTTCGGCATCGACGATATGGGTGCCAAAGGACACGCCTGCGCCTTCGGGCGTGGCTTCGAAATGGCCCGAGATCGGACCACCGGTCGACCCCATATGTGCGGTAATGTCTGCCAGCGGGCGCGGGTCGAAGTCACCTGCATTTGGGCCCGAAGGCACCGCGCAGCCGTTTTCCCATTTTACGGCTTCGGTTGGAATGCCCCAGCTGGCCGCTGCCCGTTCGCACAGTTTCTCGACAGCGTGTCTTGCCGCCTTGATGGTCGCCAGGCCCGACGCGTAGGTCACGCGCGAGCCGTGGCTGACGTCGTTATAGCCCAGCGTTGCCGTGTCAGCGATGGTGACACGGATGTTCTCATAGGGAATACCCAGAACCTCGGCCGCCATCAGCGCCATCGAAGCCCGCGAGCCGCCAATATCCGGCGTGCCGACCATCAGCTGCGCCGAGCCGTCCTCGGACAGGGCCAGCGAAACGCTGGTCTCACCGCCGTGGTTGAACCAGAACCCGCAGGATATCCCACGCCCCTGCCCCGGTTTCAGCGGAGCCGAGTAGTGCGGATGGGCCTTGGCGGCCTCAAGCGTTTCCACCAGTCCGATGCGCTCGTACCGGGGGCCATAGCTGGCCTTGGTGCCTTCATGCGCGGCGTTTTTCAGACGGACATCGATGGGATCGAGGTCAAGCTTCTTGCACAGCTCATCAATCACCGATTCAACCGCAAAGGCCCCCATCGGCGCGCCCGGCGCGCGGTAGGCGGCCTGTTTCGGGCGGTTGGCCATGACGTCATAGCCGATCTGCTTAACATTGGTCACGTTGTACGGCGCAAAGGCGCACATGGCAGTAAAATCACCCGGCGCACCGGGAAACGCCCCACCCTGCAGGCGGAAGACGCCCTGTGCGGCGGTAATGGCACCGTCCTTCTTCATCCCGATCTTGATGTCCATCGACGCCGAGGCGGTCGGACCGGTGGCCCGGAACACTTCGGACCGGCTCATGACAAGTTTGACCGGACGGTTGGCCTTGCGGCTCAGCGCCAGCGCCACGGGTTCGATGAACACGGTGGTCTTGCCGCCGAAGCCACCACCGATTTCCGATGCGGTGACGCGCAGTTGCGAGGTTTCGATCCCCAGCAAAGCTGCGCAAGTCTTCTGCGCGATCCAGTGGCCTTGGGTGGTGCACCACAGCTCACCCTTGCCGTCATTGCCCAGCATCCCCAGACAGGCGTGCGGTTCGATATAACCCTGATGGGTCGCCTCGGTGGCAAAGCTGTCTTCGATGACCAGATCGGCCTCGGCAAAGCCTGCCTCAACATCGCCGTGACCGCTTTCGTGGTACCGCACGACATTCGGATGCATCCCCTCGGGCACGGAATAGTCCGCAGCACCTTCGCGGATCACGGGTGCGTCGGGCGCCATCGCCTTGTCCACGTCGGTGACGTGGGGCAGAACCTCGTATTCGACCTCGATCAGTTTCAGCGCGTCACGTGCTGCCAGCGCCGAGGTGGCGGCAACGGCAGCCACCGCATGCCCGTCATACAGCGCCTTTTCCCCGGCCATGACGTTTTCCAGCACGTTCCAGAACTCACCTTCCAGACCAGGCTTGAACGGCACTTCGGCAAAGTCCGCACGTGTCACGACGGCTTTGACATCCTTATGCGCCTCGGCCTTCGAGGTGTCGATTTTCACGATCCGCGCATGGGCGTGCGGCGAGCGCAGGATCGCCCCGTGCAGCATCCCCGGCGCATAGGCATCGGCGCCGAATTTGGCGCGGCCCGTGACCTTGTCCAACCCATCCGGACGATCCGGGCGGGTGCCAACGAAAGTAAACTCAGATTTGCGATCGTCGAGTGCCATTACGAAGCCTCCCGCAGCTCTTCCGCCGTTTCCATGACGGCGCGAATGATCTTGTCATACCCGGTGCAGCGGCAGAGGTTGCCTGCCAGCCAGTACCGGGTTTCCTCCTCGGTCGGGTTGGGGTTCTTTTCCAACAGCGACTTGGCCGCCACCAGAATGCCCGGGGTGCAGATACCGCACTGAAGGGCGGCGTGTTCGATGAACTTCTGCTGCAGCGGATGCAGGACGTCGCCATCAGCGATGCCTTCGACGGTTTCGATGGACTTGCCGTCAGCCTCAACGCCCAGCATCAGGCAGGAACAGACAAGGCGGCCATCCACAGTGACCGAGCAGGCACCGCAATCACCGGTGCCGCAGCCCTCTTTCGCGCCGGTCAGGTTCAGCTTGTCGCGCAGGCAGTCCAGCAGAGTTTCACGCGGGTCGCACAGGTATTCGACCGCGTCACCGTTCACGGTGGTGGATACGTGGAACTTGCTCATACATCTTCTCCCTTGGCGCGGGCATAGGCGATTTTTGCGGCGCGCTTGGCCAGAACACCAGCGACCTCGGTGCGGAATGCGATCGTACCGCGTTTGTCGTCGATCGGGTTGCAGGCGGCCGAGGCTGCGGCGGCCAAAGCGTCTAGCGCGGCTTCATCCAGCGTGCTGTCGATGATGGCCTTGGCGCAGTCATCAACCAGCAGAACGGTCGGAGCGACAGCACCCAGCGAGACGCGCGCCTCGGCGATGGTATCCCCCTCAAGACGCAGGTTCACGCCAACGCCGACCACGGCGATGTCCATCTCGGTCCGCGGAATGAACCGCAGATAGGCGTCGCCGCCATTCTCACCCCGCGCCGGGATGTTGACAGCCGAAATCACCTCTCCCTTCGCCAGCGACGTCTTGCCGGGGCCGGTGGGGATGTTCTCTACGGCCACCTCTCGGTCTCCGTCCGGGCCAGTCACGGTTACGGTTACACCCGCCGCCACCATTGCAGGCACCGAATCCGCCGCCGGAGAGCCATTGCACAGGTTGCCGGTCAGCGTCGCCCGCCCCTGCACCTGGGTCGAGCCGATCAGGTCCATCGCTTCGACCACGCCGGGCCAGTCGCGGCCCAGATCGGGATGTTCAGTCATCTCGGCGCCAGTGGCGGCGACGCCCAGCGTCCAGCCGCCATCGGCATTGCGGGCGATGTCGCGCACACCGTCAATTTTCTTGATGTCGATCAGCGTATCGGGCGTCACCAGTTCCGAGCGCAGTTGCACCAGAACATCCGTGCCGCCTGCCAGAAACCGCGTGATGCCCTTTGCGTTTGCAGCCAGAGCCGACGCCTCGGCAAAGCTGGCGGGGCTGTGATAATCCATGAAGTTACCTCGCACCTGTTGATCAGGGTAGACTGGGGTTCGCAGGGGACGTTAGTGCAGCAACCCCCCGGCGTCCATGGCAGGAGCGACCAATTTTTCCGGTACCGGATGTCGTTTCCCGACCTTATTTCAGAGGTCAAGCTCGATCACACCATCCGGCTGCGCCGCGCGGCTTTGGCACAGGATGACAGCGTTTTCGCGTTGTTTATTGGACAGCACGAAATCGCGATGTTCGATTTCGCCGGAAACCACACCGCATTTGCAGACCCCGCAGATACCGTCCGCGCATTTCACATCCACGTGAATGCCCGCCTCGTTCAACACCTGAGCTGCATCTTTTTCTGCAGGAACCGCCAGCTCACGGCCCGATCGCATCAGCTTCAGGGTGAACGGATGGTTTTCATATTCCGGCTGTTCGGGAACCGAGAAGTACTCAAGGTGCCGGGCGTCCTCGGGGAAGCCTTGCCGCTCCGCCGCCTGCATGACGCCGTCCATATAGCGGTCCGGGCCGCAGGTGTAGACATGCCACCCGACCTGATAGCCGGACAGGATCACGTCCAGATCAGCGCGCGTGCCTTCGTCCGAAAAGTGATAGTGCACGTGATCCGCCCAGGGCATCGTGGCCAGATCGTCCAGATACCCGGCATCTGCGCGAGTGCTGGCGGAATAGTGCATTTCGAACGGTTTACCCAAAGCGTGCAAACGGTGGGCAAAGGCGATCATCGGCGTGATGCCGATGCCGCCGCCCATCAGGAAGGTTTTGGTCGCCGTCTCATCCAGTTCGAAATGGTTGATCGGTTTCGAGATGAAAACCTTGCGCCCCTCGTTGAAGATGCGGTGTAGCAGGGCCGACCCGCCGCGCCCTTCATCCTCGCGCAATACACCGATCTGATAGATCGCCCGGTCCGAAGGGTCGCCGGACATGGAATACTGCCGCAGGAATTCCGGCGCGACCAGCACGTCCAGATGCGCCCCGGCGGTCCATTCGGGCAGGGGTGCGCCATCGAGGGTCGAGAATTCGTATTTGGTTACATCCGCCGTCATCTTGTCGACCTTGGTCAGCTCGACCCGCATCACCGGCGCGTCTCCGGCGATGGTATAGCGGTGGATCACAGACATATCGCCTGCGGCTTTACGGGCCTTGTATTCATCGGCCGTGACCATTGCCTGATAAGCGGCGATCCCGGCCTCGCGGTCCATCGCAAAGGGATAGGGCCAGGGGTGTGGCGCCAGATAGGCGGGGTAAACGGCCAACGTCTGGTCCTCGTATTTCAGATCCAGATCGGTTTGCAGACCGCGCCGGTTCAGGGCGTGTTCCGAGGGGCGATAGGCCCCATCCGGCTGCAACTCGATATCCCACCACCATTTCTTGACGTCGTTCAGCCCGCCATTGCCCACGGCATCATCCAGCTTGGCCAAAGCAGGCGCGGCCTGGGGGATGTTCATCGCGGCCCAGCGGAACGGGCGTTCCTTGAAGATACCCTCCAGATTCCACGGACAGGTCTTCATGCACCGCCCGCACATTGCGCCACCCGGAGTAGTCACCCGGTAGGTGGCGCATTTCTGGCTGTCGGACTTCCAGATTTCATAGCCGTTGAACATCAGCTTCGGCCCGGCGGTGATCGCCCCCGACGGGCATTCGCGCGCGCATTTGTTGCAGGTTTCGCAAAACCTCTGCAGCCCGAAATCTATCGGCTTGTCATGTGCCAACGGCATATCCGTCGTCACCGCACCGGATTTCAGGCGTGGGCCGAGATAGGGGTTCAGGATGACCTCGCCGATGCGGCTAACCTCACCCAGCCCAGACAGCAGCAGCAGCGGAGGTTGCAGCACCTCTCCATCCATCACCGTATGCGCCTTGGCCTTGTAGCCGAGGTTGCGGATCTGCTGCGCGATCACCCCGCCCAGCAGGGAAAAGCGCAGATAGGCGCGCATCGACTGGGCGACGCTGATCCAGTCATCGCCGCTGGCGCCCTCCATCGTTTCATAGCCCTGATCAATGATCATGCTGATGGCCTGATCGTGGGTCGGAGTGATCTCCTCGCCCGTCGCGTCATGGGAATACCACGCCCAGTCCGGGCACCGGCTGAGGCCCACCGCATCGACGCCAAGGAAGTAAGTCGCCGCCTTGATACTCGCGGCGTTGCGGACAGCATCGGTCGGCGGCGTCGCGTCGGCGCTGTCGCCGTCCTGCAGCAACACAAACGCGCCCAGCGCGCGGCGTTGCGCGCAACTGGGGGCGGCCTTGCGCACATAATACCCGCCCTTGGCCGCATCCTGCAGGGGCTTGCCCATGTCGCCGAACTGCGCCCGCGCGAACATGTCGGCGCGCTTGGGGACGCGGGCGACGTTCTCCTCATCGATATAGGTGGTCGGCTCCTCAACCCGCTTGAGGTTTTCAAACGGATGCGCCCCGTCCACGTAACGCCGTCTGGCGTAAGCGTCACGGTTCATCGCATTCTTGGCAAACCCCGCGCCCAGCCACCAAGCAGGTCCCTGAGTACGGAACCACGGCTGCTGCGCCATTGGTTGCAGGGGCTGGTCATGGGCGATCTCCATCTCGGTGGTCACGGCGGCCAGACCGAACCGCCTGCCCAGCCACGGGGCGACGAGGTCTCCGTCCTCGACCGAGGCCAGACCCGCCGCTACTGCCAGCCTGCCCAGATCGACCTCGGATGACATTGCCGTATGCGCCCGCGCGTCAAAGCCCAGCAGGCGGATATAATTGGCGATCACCACCGCATTCTCGGTCGCCAGCAGGCAGGCGCGATGATCCTGCGCGTCGCCGATCCACTCTGCACCGGGTTCCCCGGGATCAGGATCGCGGTTGTGTTCGTACAGAAAGACGATGGCGTGGCGATGCCTGTCCATCGGTTTGGGCGCAGCCTCCATACTGTCCTTCAGGTCAGCCATGATCAGATCGATCCCCGAGGCCAGCGTCTTGGTCTGCCGCGTTTTCAGCGCATGGGCCAGACGGTCGATATCGGGATTGCGACGGGGTTCGGGCAGCATCGCTTCGGGTGGCAGCGGGCCGCACCCCATCATCGAGGCATCATTGAAATAGCCAAACGCCTTGAGGTGATTGGCACGCTGTGACGGATTGGCCGGGATCTGAGACGCCACCGGGTTCACGAACCCATCGCGGATGGCATCCATCATCGCCTGAAACTCACCCATTGCGTTGACTATGCTTTCGGGCTGATCCGGGCGATGAAAGCTGAGCGTCTGCATCGGCTTCACCGCGGACAAGTCTGGTATGGCCGCCTGCCGCGCCAGCCGCTCCAGTGGGTATTTGCCCATATGAACCGGCCGGTTCTTGTCCGAGAAAAAGCGGATCCCCATCGTGTGCCTCCTGATGATCAATGTCACCTAATGCGCGCTGGACCGCAAATCCATTCATGACTAGTCATAGATGGTATGAGCAAAACTGATTTTACCGATCTGGACGGCAAGGTCCTGCGGACCTTTCTGATCATCCTCGAGGAAAGCTCGGTCTCGAAAGCCGCTGACCGTCTGGGCGTGACCCAATCGGCGATCAGCCACACGCTGGCCAAGCTGCGGCAGGTGCTGGGTGATCCGCTGTTCGTACGCTCGGGTCAGGGCCTGACGCCGACCGAGCGCGCCCTGTCCCTGAAAGAGCCGGTTCAACAGGTGTTGGACGGGATGCGCGCGCTGACCGATGACCGTCCATTTGACCCTCTGGCCGAAGAGATCGGCATCCAGATTGCGACCAACGACATGCCACGCGAGCTGATTTTTCCGCCGCTGTTACGCACATTGCGGGCCGAAGGCGTCAGGCTGCGTCTGGGGTTCATTCCGTCAGGCGTCCCCGATCCGGACCTGCTGCGCAGTGATCGGTGCCAACTGATGCTGACCCCTCTGCCCCCCGACGGGCCGGATATCTTTCAGAAACGCGTGCTGATCAGCCCGTTGATGATCTTCTACGATGCTGCGCGGCGCACGCCTCCGGACAGTTGGCCGAGCTATTGCAAAACCGAACATGTCGAGGTGCGATTTGCCGACGGGCGCAGCTCTCGGGCCGTGATGCGCGGCGTGGATCAGAGCCAGATCCGGCCACCCACCGTGACCCTGCCGCATTTCAATGCCATCCCGTCCTTTGTGAAGGGCAGCGATCTGATCTCGACCGACACGCTGCTGATGAAGCAGGGGCCTTTGGCGGCATTGGATTGTGCGCCGCTGCCGTTCGAGTGCGAGCCGGTTTCGATCTACATGGTCTGGCACCAGCGCTCGACCAACGATCCGGCTCATCGCTGGCTGCGTGATCGGATCGAAGCCGTTGCCGCAGCGTTGCAGGTCTAGGATACCGCGATCAGAACCGTGCCTTCACGAAATGGGTCAGCGCCGCGCCGATTTCAAAGTAAGCGCGCCGCAGGCCCGTCCAGTTCTCATGGTATTCTGCAACTGCCGGAACTGGCAGCAGCAATGGGTTATCCTGCAGCAGGCTTTCCGCCACAAGACGACCAAAAACGGTGCCCGGTCCGATGCCACGCCCGGAATACCCATGCACCGACAGGGCGTTGGGGCCGATCTGGGTGATCTTGGGAATATGGTCCGAGGTCATGGCGATCCGCCCATGCCACCCCTCGATCAGCGGCTGGTCGGCCAATTGCGGGAACAGCTCGGCCAGTTTGCGTCTGATCCAGGCGGTATGGGCGGCGCGGCCCGCGTGCCCCAGATCGCCCATCGCGCCGATGATCAGGCGGCCCTCGGCATCCATGCGGAACGAGGTCATGATCAGGCCGGTATCCCAGCACCCCTCTCCGCCTGTCAGAATACTGGCACGCAGATTGTCCGACAGCGGCGCGGTGGAGAACTGGAAGTAATAGACCGGCACAAATTCCGGGGCGGATGTCTGCAGCCCCTGATGATAGGCGTTGGTGGCCTGAATCACCGATTTCGCACGCACCGTGCCCTGATCGGTTTTCAACGTCCAAACACCGTCATTGTGCTGCATGGACTGCACCGGGCTTCGGGTCGCAATACGTGCCCCGACCCGAGCAGCGGCGCGGGCAAGGCCCCGGACATAGCTAAGCGGCTGGATTGTCCCCGCGCGGGGATCGAACAGAGCGCCCTGGAACGCGGCGCTGCCGGTGCGCTGCGCTGTCTGGTGAGCAGACACTAACTCAACCGGAGCACCCGTGGCGGATAGCTGCGCGTGCCGGATCTGCAAATCCCGCAGTCCCCTGGCCGAATGGGCGCAATGCAGGGTTCCGTTCCGCACCGGTGCACAGTTGATGTCATGTTTGTCGATCAGATCAAACACATCACCGGGGGCGGCGGCCAGCAGGTCGATCAGACGATCCCCGGCCTCGTCCCCAAGGTACTGGCGAATGTCGTCGGGCGGCAGCCACAGCCCGGCATTCACAAGCCCGACATTGCGGCCCGAACCGCCATGGCCGATCTCATGCGCCTCCAGCAGGCAGACCGACGCCCCGGCCTGCGCCGCCGTCAGCGCTGCGGAACAGCCCGTGTAGCCGCCACCGATCACCGCCATGTCAACGGACATATCGCCGGTCAGAGGCAGGCTTTCCACATGCTCCGGGCAGGTTTTCAGCCAGAGAGGCTGGTTGTGGTCGCTCACGCAGGGCTCCTTGAATGTGCGCGGATCATCGGGGCTGGATCAGCCGGTTGCAAGCGCCCTTTGATCGTCGCGGCCCATGGCGATCAGGAAAGGCTGCGCGTCCTGTTGTGCCTGAAACGCGGCCTTGTCGGACATGCCATGCCAGTCGGCCAGAACCAGCGATTGCGCCACCGCACCGCCCAGCGTCGCGCCCGGACCTGTCACGATGAACAGGTCAGGTGCAAATTCACGCGCGGCGGTCTGGATCGCGCGGGTAAAGTCATAGGTCTCGGTCACCTGATGGCCCAGCGTATAATCCCACAGCGCCTGTGTATCCGTCGCCCCCGGCCACCAGATTTTACCGCGCCCGTCGATCAGGGGACGTTCTGGCTGGCCAAACATCTCGGCGCCCAACCGGGTCCGCCCTTCGGCCGCAACGGGGGCCTGCAACGCGGTGTGAAAGGCCGCGTGATTGGGAAGCCGCATCGGGAAGCGGTCCTGTATTGTGGGGTGCGCAGCCTCGAACGCCTTGAGGCCTGCCTCATTCCCCGCAAGAACCAGCATCCCGCCCAGATCAATGGACAGCGCCAGATCACACCCGTCAGACGCGTTGATCCGCACAACATCGGCCAGCAAGTCAGCTTTTTGGGCGGCATCGTTTTCCCAAGTGTCGCCCACAAACGGATAGACCAGTTGCCCACCGATCAATTGGTCCTGCATCAGCGTGCCCATCGTGTTCACCACGCAGAACCCGTCCTGCGGTGACAGGGCAGCACCTGCAGCCAGGGCGATGTACCACCCCATCGAATTGCCGGTGACCGCGACCACGTCGATGTCTTCAGCAATAGCCTGCGCATCTGCCAGCGAGGCCGCATAGATCAGGGGTGAGGCCGCATCTCCGCGGGAATACTTGCTGACCGTATAACGGCTGGCGCCGTCCAGCGCGGTGACGGCCTCCTGCGCCGCCTCGGCGCGGATGGCGTCAAAGCTGTGAAACAGGTCCATCCGCTGCGCATGATAGCGGTGGAGATAGCCCAACTCGGGTTTGTTATAGGTGCCCCGCCCGGGGCAGATCACAACGGCAGTGCGGGTCATGAGCGGCCTCCGGTCAGAGCCAACGCAGCGGCGACAATGCCATTTTTCGACGGCAACGGAGCGGCATAGGCCGGGCCGGTGGCGATGAAACAATCCTCGGCCACAACGCGGGCGGTTGGGGTATCGGGGCTTTCCTCGGCGAAGAACGTCATCAGCGCCTCGGACTGGCTGCCGGTGCGGCGGCATTCGTCCACGACCAGAACATGCGTGCAGGGTTTGGTGGCCTCGCGCAGCGCGTCGACCGGCAGCGGCGCGAGCCAGCGCATGTCGATGATCCGGGTTTTCACGCCAGCGGCCTCCAATTCGGTCAGGGCCTGCCGAGACAAGTAATGTCCGTTGCCATAGGTCACGATGGCCAGATCGGTGCCATCCCCATGCACGCCAACCTCACCCAGCGCAATCCGCCGATCCGGCGAGGGATAGGTCGTCATCCACCCACCATCCTGCGCGTCCTGCAGGTCTCGCATCGGGTAAAGGGCAATAGGTTCCAAAAATACCACCACCCGCTGCTCTTCCCGCGCCAGCCGCACGCATTCGCGCAGCATCTGCGCTGCGTCCGCCCCGGTGGAGGGGCAGGCGATGATCACGCCGGGAATGTCCCGCAGCACAGCCAGAGAGTTGTCATTGTGGAAATGCCCGCCGAACCCTTTCTGATAGCCCAGCCCGGCAATCCGCAGCACCATCGGGTTGGTGAACTGACCGTTCGAGAAAAACGGTAGCGTCGCGGCCTCACCCCGGATCTGGTCTTCGGCATTGTGCAGATAGGCGAGGAACTGGATTTCGGGGATCGGAATAAACCCGTTATGCCCCATGCCGATGGCCAGCCCCAGAATGGACTGTTCATCCAGCAGCGTGTCGATCACCCGGTCCGGGCCAAACCGCTGTTGCAGTTTCTGGGTCACGCCATAGACGCCGCCCTTGCGGCCCACGTCTTCGCCCATACAGACGACCTCGCCATGTTCCAGCATCAGATCGGTCAGCGCCCAGTTGATCAGGCGGCTCATGGGCTGAGGATCATCCATCGCGCGCATGTCCCCGCCAAAGGCTTTGGATCGGACTTCGGCGCTGGGGCCATTGGTGGGTTTGCAGGGACGTTTCGGCGGGATCAGACTGGCCTTCACCTCGGCGGCATTACCCAGATGCGGGCGGGTTGCCGCCTCGGCCGCGATACGATCGGTGCGGGCGCAGGTGTCCACGTAGATTTTCAGCGCTTCCGCAGGTGACGAAGCACCCGCCTGATCCAGCAGGCGCACGCTGTGCAGCAGGGGGTCATTGGCTTCATCGGCTTCGACCTCGGACTTCGGCAGATAGGTGGTCGGTACATCCGCCCCCGCATGACCGTAAAGACGCACGGTTTTCAGGTGCAGAAAGGCCGGTTTGCGGCGCGTGCGCACATAGTCGGCGGCCTCCTGCGCCACGGCGTAGGTTTCATAGATGTCCAACCCGTTGGCCTGAAAATACCTTATGCCCGGACGATGCTCCATCGACGCCTGTATCCAACCCTTGGGCGTTTTCACCGAGATGCCAATGCCGTTGTCCTCGCATACAAACAGCAGAGGCAGCGGCGTGGATTGCACGCTGGTCCACCCGGCGGTGTTGATCGCCCCTTGCGCGGTGGAATGGTTGGCCGAGGCATCCCCGAAGGAACACATCGCAATCCCGTCCCCGGGCAGTTCCCTATGTTCAGGGTCATGCCGCCGGGCTGCGCCAAGGCTATAGGCCGCACCAACGGCCTTGGGCAGATGGCTGGCGATTGTCGAGGTCTGCGGCGGGATCATCAGCGCCTTTGACCCCAACACCTTGTGCCGCCCGCCCGAGGTTGGGTCTTCTTTCGAACACGCAAAGCTGAGCAACATGTCCCAAGCGATCTGCTGGCCGGGCACCTGCTCGGCCCGGGCGATCTGAAACGCCGCGTCGCGGTAATGCAGGAACGCGATGTCGGTCGGGCGCAGTGCGTGGGCAACCGCTGCCATCCCCTCATGCCCGGATGAACCGATCGTATAGAACCCCTGCCCTGCCTTCTGCATCGCCCGGCTGGTCCGATCCAGCGCGCGGCTCAGAACCTGAGAGCGGAACAGCGAAACAGCGGCGGTGTTGCTGAGGCCCGACTGCGGGGTCGCGCCCTCGGGAAAGTCACCTTTCGCAACCCGCGTCAGGAAGTTTTCGTGAACGATCTGAGCGCGATCCATGGCCTGTTCCCCGGTCTTCATGTCTTCAGGTGGGCGATTTCATCTTGGATAGCACGTGGTTTCCTGACCGGTCACCCAAAAGAAAAGCCTGTATGTGTATCGGGCTGGCGCCCGGCAAATGCCAGTGATATTCCATTCGAAAGGTATGAGGATTCATCATATGATCGCGCCGCGCCGGTTCCTGCCCTCGATCCCCTCTTTGTTGGCGCTAGAGGCCGTCGACCGCCTTGGCAGCGCCTCGGCCGCAGCCAACGAGCTTTCCCTGACGCAAAGCGCGATCAGCCGTCAGCTCAAGTCGATGGAGGAGCAACTGGGCGTGGACCTGATCCAGCGCAGCCAGATGCGTTTGCACCTGACACCGGCGGCGAAAGAATACGTACAGGTCGCGCGCACCGCGCTGAACCAACTGGCACAGGCGTCCCTGAAACTGAAAGCAAACCCCACCGGAGGATCACTGAGCCTGTCAATCCTGCCCGCTTTCGGCATGCACTGGCTGGCTCCGCGCCTGCAGGATTTCGCGCGCCGCCACCCGGAGGTCACGGTGAACCTCAACACCCGCCTGCGGCCGTTCGATTTCGACACCGAACATTTCGACGCCGCGATTCACTTTGGCCAGCGCGACTGGGCCGGTGTGAACTACTTACGCATCATGCGTGAAGACGTTTTGCCGGTGTGTTCACCCGACCTGCTGCCCGATGACGCCGAGATCATCAGCTGGCTGACAGATGCACCCCTGCTGCACCTCGAGACGCGCCCCGACGCCTGGGAAAGATGGTTCGCCGCGCAAGGCCATGAGATCACCGGCATACGCGGCATGCTGTTCGACCAGTTCTCGACCATGGGGCAGGCAACGATTCACGGGCTGGGCGTGGCATTGCTGCCCAGCTACCTGATCGAGTCCGACTTGGCGGCGGGTCGGCTGGTGCCGGCCTGGCGCGGCCCGGGGGTAAGCCTTGGGGACTTCTATCTTGTCTGGCCGCAATCCCGCGCGGAATCCGAACCGCTCAGATCGTTTCGCGGGTGGCTGCAAGGGCAGATTGATCAGGCACCGCACCTGTAAAGCAGTATTGAAAGACCCTGCGCGGCCTACGGCCTTGCGTCCTGCGGACGGCAGGGGGCCAGGCAGGCGCGGGCTGCGCCCGCGC
>NZ_JBQFWY010000010.1:0-139671 GCF_056540565.1 Ruegeria sp. AM9 | reverse complement strand
TCCCCCGTCAACCGCGTCGACAACGCATACGGAGACAGAAACCTCGTCTGCACATGCCCTCCAATGGACGCATACAAAGACGCAGCCGAGTAAGCTCAGTTCAAGAACAGACGAAGCCCCCGCTCAAAAGGCGGGGGTTTTTCTATTCGGCGGCCTCTTTCTGTTGAGCTGTGGCCAGCAGCGCAGCCAGTTCCGGGCGGCAGGATCCGCAATTGGTTCCGGCTTGCAGCGCTTCACCTATGGCTTCGACCGAGATCAACCCTCGGGTCTCGATTGCTGTCAGGATCGTGTTCACGCCGACATCAAAGCAGGAACACAGAATTGGCCCCGGGTCCGGCATGTCTGCCGGGGCGCGGCCGGACAGCAGGCCCAAATTGGGCACTTGCGGTAACGTCGCCAGGTAATCGCGCATCACCGCAACTGGCTGGGCTGAGACAAAGAGGGCGGCAACCAGTCGCCTGTTTTGGTGGCAGGTTAGGCGGGCGACGCCTCGGGCCGGGTCCTCGACCGCGGTGATTTCGGCGTCTGGCAATCCGAACAGGTCGCGGGCCGCGGCATGCCAGTCTTCGACGGGGTTCAGCCCGGCCAGTTCTGCGCGATAGCCGGATTTGGTCGGGCTTTGCGCCCAGTAGTCGCAGCTTGGGGTCATCTCCCGGTCGGAGACTGCGAACCCGTACCATTCGGCGTTGAACCGGGTGACATTCACAACCGACGCCTTGCTTTCGGGCTGGCCCGAGACCGGGTCGGTCGCCGCCGCCACCACCGCGTCGATGCGGGCCGAGGGCGCGGTTTCTCCGGTCCAGTGGATCGGGGCAAAGACCTGACCCTGGGTGACATCCCTCGTGATCCGCGCCCGCAGGATGGCTTTGCCGTGTGGACTCGTCACCGCGACCAAATCGGCGGCAGAAATCTTCTGCGACCGGGCGTCGTCCGGGTGTATGTCCAGAAACGGTTCGGGCAGATGTGCTGACAGGCGGGGCGATAGCCCGCTGCGGGTCATCGTGTGCCATTGATCGCGCAGCCGCCCGGTGTTCAGCCAGAACGGATAGCGGGGGCTGGTTTTGGCCGCAGGAGCGCGCCATTTGACCGGCAACAGCCGGGCCTTGCCATCAGGGTGAAAGAACTGCCCATCCGCAAAGAACCGCCCGCCTTGTCGCGAGGCGGTCACGGGCCAGCGCGTCGGCTCCAGCGCATCGTAATCTGCGGCGTTCAGATCGGCGAGGCCCGAGATGTCGAAATCCTTGCCAAACCGCGCCGCCACGCCGGACAGCGCCGCATGTTCGCGGAAAATCTCGCCGGGGCTTTGGTAGTCAAAGGCAGAGGTCCAGCCCATCCGCCGCCCAACCTCGCACAGGATATCCCAGTCGGCACGGGCTTGTCCGGGGGCGGGCAGGGCTGAACGCTGGCGGCTGATGGTGCGGTCGGAATTGGTGACGGTGCCGTCTTTCTCGGCCCAGGCCGAGGCGGGCAGCAGCACATTGGCCAGCCGCGCGGTATCGGTGCGGGCGGTGATGTCCGAGACCACGGTGAACGGGCAGGCGGCGATGGCGTCGCGCACGGCATCGGCCTCGGGCATCGAGACCGCCGGGTTGGTGTGGATCACCCACAGCGCCTTGATCCGCCCGTCGCCCACGGCGCGGAACATATCAACCGCTTTCAGACCGGGGGCTTCGGGCATCCTCGGCGCCGACCAGAAATCGCGCACGGCGGCGCGGTGGTCGGCGTTTTCGATATCCAGATGAGAGGCGAGCATATTGGCCAGCCCACCGACCTCGCGCCCGCCCATGGCGTTGGGCTGACCCGTGACCGACAGAGGCCCGCAGCCGGGCTTGCCGATCCGTCCTGTTGCCAGATGGCAGTTCAGGATCGCATTGACCTTGTCACTGCCTGAGGTTGATTGGTTCACACCCTGACTGAAGATCGTCACCACCTTTTCGGTGCCAATCCACATCTCGCAGAAGGCGGCGATATCCTCCGGCTCCAGCCCGGTGACCGAGATATCGTCGGCCAATGCGCTGTCCAGTGCCTCGGGAATTCCAGTTGTGTGGGCCAGAAAATCCACATCCACCAGCCCGCGCGCGTCAATCTGGGCCAACAGGTGGTTGAACAGTGCCACGTCGCTGCCCGCTGCCAGAGGCAGATGCAGGTCGGCGCTGTCACACGATGCCGTGCGGCGCGGATCGATCACCACAATCCTGGTCCCGCGCGTCTGTCGTGCCGCTATCAGGCGCTGATACAGAACCGGGTGACACCAGGCCAGATTGGAGCCGACCAGAACCACCAGATCGGCCTCGTCGATATCTTCATAGGTGCCGGGGACGGTGTCGGTGCCGAAGGCGCGTTTGTGGCCTGCAACGGTCGAGGCCATACACAGCCGCGAATTGGTGTCGATATTGGCTGAACCGATGAAGCCTTTCATCAGCTTGTTGGCGACGTAGTAATCCTCGGTCAGCAACTGGCCCGAGACATAAAAGGCCACCGAATCCGGCCCGTGTTTGGCGATCGTGTCGCGGAACCGGTCGGCGACCAGTTGCAGCGCATCGTCCCAGCCGGTTTCAACGCCGGATACCACCGGGGTCAGCAGCCGCTGCGACAGACCCACCGTTTCGGCCAAAGCCGAGCCCTTGGAGCAGAGCCGCCCCTGATTGGCCGGGTGGTCCGGGTCGCCGGTGACCGTCAGGCCTCCGGCGCCATCCGGCTGCAGCAGAACACCGCAGCCGACCCCGCAATAGGGGCAGGTCGAGCGCTTGGCGCAGGCGGTCAGGTCCTTCACGCGGCGCTCCTTTGCCCCAGCGAGGTGCTGTCGAGCAGGATGCGGTCGCCGTCCAGCTGCACCGGGTAGGTGGCGATCTGGCCTTCGTCCGCGCCTTGGGCCTGACCGGAGTTCAGGTCGAACACCCAATTGTGCAGCGGGCAGGTGACAGACTGCCCATGTACGATGCCTTCGGACAGCGGCCCGCCCTTGTGCGGGCAGCGGTCCGAGGCGGCAAAGACCTCATCCTTCGCCGTGCGGAACAGGGCGATGCAGCCGACTGGCGTTTTCACCACGCGCGCGCCGCGCAGGGGGATTTCGTCAATATGTCCGATGTC
This sequence comes from Ruegeria sp. AM9, assembly GCF_056540565.1. Lineage (NCBI taxonomy): Bacteria > Pseudomonadati > Pseudomonadota > Alphaproteobacteria > Rhodobacterales > Roseobacteraceae > Ruegeria > Ruegeria sp. AM9. The sequence goes on along the minus strand of NZ_JBQFWY010000010.1, from coordinate 136,581 downwards.
GATCCAGCTCATTCGGCGGCCTCCAGTGTCAGATCGGCCAGTGGCGCAAAGCGCGGGGCCTCTTTGGCCTGCTCGGCCCATGGGTCTTTGCGATAGATGGATTGGCTGAGTTCAAAGCGTTCAACCAGCGCGCGACGGTTGTCGAGGTCGTCGACTACGGTTTCCTTGATCCAGTCGAGGCCAACCTTCGCCATCCATTTATACAGACGGTCCAGATACTTGCCGCCCTCGCGATAGGCCTGGGTGACGGCCATGACGACCTCAATCGCTTCGTCCTCGGTCGGCACCTGCACCAGCAGCTCGGTTTCCTTCACGTCCATGCCCGCCGCGCCGCCGATGCTGATCTGGAACCCTGAGTCCACACAGACCACGCCGATATCCTTGCAGGTCGCCTCGGCGCAGTTGCGCGGGCAGCCCGAGACTGCCAACTTCAGCTTGTGCGGCGTCCACGAGCCCCACAGGATTTTCTCAAGCTTCACGCCGAGGCCGGTGCTGTCCTGCGTGCCGAACCGGCAGTGATCGGTGCCGACACAGGTTTTCACCGTGCGCAAACCCTTGGAATAGGCGTGGCCCGAGACCAGTCCGGCCTTGTTCAGATCAGACCAGATATAGGGCAGGTCCGCGCCTTTCACGCCCAGCAGGTCGATGCGCTGGCCGCCGGTGACTTTGACCGTGGGTACGTCGTATTTCTCGGCCGCGTCAGCAATGGCGCGCAGTTCCGCCGGGTTGGTGATGCCGCCCCACATGCGGGGTACCACGCTGAACGTGCCGTCCTTTTGGATGTTGGCGTGCTTGCGTTCGTTGACGAAACGGCTTTGCGGGTCGTCCTGATATTCCACCGGCCAATCGGCCAGCAAGTAGTAGTTCACTGCAGGGCGGCAGACATGGCAGCCGTTCAGGGTTTTCCAGCCCAGTTCCTGCCAGACGGCCTCCTGACTTTTTAGCTCTTGCGACTTGATCAGGCGGCGGACGTCTTCGTGGGTCAGGTCACAGCAGCCGCAGATGGGCTGCGCGGCGGGCATCTGGAAACCGTCGCCCAGCGTGACCTGCAACAACTGCTCAACCAGCCCGGTGCACGTCCCGCAGGACGCGCTGGCCTTGGTTGTCGCGCGGATCGCGCCCAGATCGGTGGCGCCGCCGTCGATGGCCGCAGTGATGTCGGATTTGCATACGCCGTTGCAGCCACAGATTTCCGCCTCAGGCGGCAATGCTGCAACGGCTGAGAGAGGGTCCGCAGAGCCGCCCCCTTGATAGGCCGGGCCGAAGATCAGTGTCTCGCGCATCTCGGACACGTCCTCGCCATCGCGGATCAGGCCGAAGAACCAGTTGCTGTCGGCGGTGTCGCCATACATGACCGCGCCGACCAGCTTGTCGCCTTCCAGCACCAGCCGTTTATAGACGCCACGGGCGGGGTCGCGGAAGACAATGTCCTCGCGCGTCTCACCTTCGGCAAAGTCCCCGGCGCTGAACAGGTCGCAGCCGGTGACTTTCAGCTTGGTCGATAGCGAGCGTTGTTTGAACGCGGCAGGCTCGCCCAGAAGGGTTTGTGCCAGCACCTTCGCCTGATCGTAGAGCGGCGCGACGAGGCCGAAGACCTCGCCCTGATGTTCGACACATTCGCCAACGGCAAAGATATCGGCGTCCGAGGTGATCATCTGATCGTCCACATGGATGCCTCGGCCCACGGCCAGACCGGTTTCTTGCGCCAGAGCGGTGTTGGGGCGGATGCCCACAGCCATCACCAACAGGTCGCAGGGCAATTCCGTGCCGTCCTCCAGCAGCAACGCACGGGCCTTGCCGTTCTCACCAACGATCTCGGTCGACTTGGCGTTGAGCAGAACGGTGATGCCTTTTTCTTCCAGCGATTTCTTCAGCAGGTAGCCTGCGGCAGGGTCCAGCTGACGCTCCATCAGGTGGCCCATGATATGCACCACGGTCACATCCGCACCGCGCGCGGCCATGCCTGCGGCCGCCTCAAGGCCCAGCAAGCCGCCGCCGATCACAACGACCTTTTTGCCAGCGCCCATGCCCATCATCTGTTGGGTGTCTTCCAAATCGCGATAGGCGATCACGCCGTCCAGATCATGCCCCGGCATCGGAATCATGAACGGATTGGAGCCGGTGCCGAAGATCAGCTTGTCATAAGGCACATGGCCGTTCTCGCCTTCGACCACTTTCAGCTCGCGGTCGATTTTGACCACTTTCTCGCCAAACCGACATGTGATCCCACGTTCGGCATACCAGGCGTCGTCATGGGTCACGATCTCTTCATAAGTCTGATCACCGGCCAGAACCGGGCTCAGCATGATGCGGTTGTAGTTCCCGCGCGGTTCGGCGTTGAACAGGGTGATGTCGAACGCATCGGGGGCAGCGTCGGTCAGGTGTTCCAGCACCCGGCCCGAGGCCATACCGGCACCGATGACCACAAGTTTCTGCTTCATGTCATTCACTCCGCGGCAATGGCTTTGGGGGAAGGGGTTTTCGGCTTGGGCTTTGCGCCGTGCTCGTATTCCTCGAGGAAATCCAACACCTCTTGCCGGTATTCGTAGTAATCGGGATGGGCCAGCAGCGCCTTGCGGGTGCGCGGGCGCGGCAGGTCGACATTGGTGATCTTGCCGATAGTGGCCTGCGGGCCGTTGGTCATCATCACAACGCGGTCGGCCAGCAGGATCGCCTCATCCACGTCATGGGTGACGCAGATGGTGGTCACCTTGGTGCGCGACCAGACCTCCATCAGCACTTCCTGCAGCTCCCAACGGGTGAGGCTGTCGAGCATCCCGAAGGGTTCATCCAGCAGCAGCAGTTTCGGAGACAGGGCAAAGGCACGGGCGATGCCCACACGCTGACGCATGCCGTTCGACAGGTCGGCGGCGGATTTATCCATCGCATCGGCCAGACCGACCCGCTCCAGATAGTATTCGACCACATCCTGCCGTTCAGCCTGGCTGGCGCGCGGATAGACGCGGTCCACACCGACCGAGACATTTTCCTTGGCGGTCAGCCACGGGAACAGCGAGGGCGACTGGAACACCACGGCGCGTTCGGGATCGGCCCCTTCGACATGGCGGCCATCCAGCTTGATCGCGCCTTTCGAGATTTCGTTCAGACCGGCGGCCATGGTCAGCACCGTGGACTTGCCGCAGCCCGAGTGGCCGATCAGCGAGATGAACTCACCCCGGTTGAGCTTGAGGTTGAAGTCCTCGACCACGGTCAGCGGGCCCTTTGGCGTGGGGTAGACCTTGTGCAATTGGCTGAAATCCAGATAGCGTTCGCCGATCAGGCCGGTCTGCGCCTCTTTCACCGCCGCAGGCACACCGTGGATCGGGGTCACGTCCGGCAGGGTCTTGGTGCCTTCGACCTTGGCCTCGATCCCTACATCCATCAGGTACTTGGTGACCTCACCGCGCAGGGCCTTGAACGCTTCGTCATGGTTCATGGCCGAGCGGTCGCGGGGGCGGGGGATCGAAACTTTGAATTCGGTCCCCAAGCTGCCATCGGGGTTCAGCGGAATGATGCGGTCGGCCAGCAGGATCGCCTCATCCACGTCATTGGTGATCAGGACACAGGTCTTGCGGTCGGCCTCCCAGATCTTTTCGATCTCTTCCGCCAGATTGCCACGGGTCAGCGCGTCCAGCGCCGACAGGGGCTCGTCCAGCAGCAGAACCTCGGGGTCCATCGCCAGGGCGCGGGCCACGTTCACCCGCTGCCGCATCCCGCCCGACAGTTCGGCGGGGCGACGGGTTGCGGCGTGGCTGAGCCCCACCATCTTGATGTAGTGGGCGACTTTTTCCTCTTTCTCGGCCTTGGGCATCTTGGGAAAGACCGCATCCACGGCCAACCGTACATTGCCCGTCACCGTCAGCCACGGCATCAGCGAATAGTTTTGGAAGATCACCCCCCGTTCCGGCGCGGGGCCGGTGATCGGAGCGTCGCGGAAGGAGACACTGCCCTTGGTCGGGAACTCGATTCCCGCCATCAGGTTGATCAGCGTGGTCTTGCCGGTGCCGGAAAAGCCCAGCAGAACCACGAACTCGCCTTCTTCAACCGAGAGGTCGATGTCCTTCAGCACATCCGTCGCAGCGGTACCGGTGCCGAAGGATTTGCTGACATTGTTGAATTCCATCACAGCCATGTCGGTCACCGGTTGTTCGAGAAGGTGAACAGCGACTGCAGCGCGTACATCACGCGATCCAGCAGGAAGCCGATGATGCCTATGGTGAAGACGGCCACCATGATCTTGGCGAGCGAGCTTGAGGAGCCGTTCTGGAACTCATCCCAGACGAATTTGCCCAGACCAGGGTTCTGCGCCAGCATCTCGGCCGCGATCAGGACCATCCAGCCGACACCCAGTGACAGGCGCAGACCGGTGAAGATCAGCGGCAGGGCCGAGGGCAGCACCAGCTTGGTGATCTTGGTGTAGGTGTTCATTTTCAGAACCTTCGAGACGTTTACCAAATCCTTGTCGATCGAGGCCACACCCAGCGAGGTGTTGATCAGCGTGGGCCACAGCGAACACAGCGTTACGGTGATGGCAGAGATCAGGAAGGATTTCGCGAACCAGCCGTCATTGGTGACGTAAACGGCCGAGACGATCATCGTCACAATCGGCAGCCAAGCCAGCGGCGAGACAGGTTTGAAGATCTGGATCAGCGGGTTCAGCGCGGCGTTTGCGGTGGGCGACAGACCTGCAGCAATGCCCAGCGGCACGGCTACGATGGTGGCGATCAGAAAGCCGAAGAACACCGTTTTGATCGAGGTCCAGATCTGATTGTAATAGCTCGGCGCGCCGGTATAGGCGACCTCCTTTACCTTTTCGGGCTGGCCTGCGTCGATGAACTTCTGGTTCCGCTTTTCGACCATCGCCTCGAACTTTGCCTTTTTGGCGGCTTTGGCCTGTGCGTCCTGATGCAGGCTGACGGCTTCGGACCAGACCTGAGCCGGTCCGGGGACAGCCCCCAGAGAGGTCTGCACCTTGGGCGCCAGCGTGCCCCACAGCAGCAAAAAGGCGCAGATCGCCAGCAGCGGTACGGCCAGCAGGCGCCAGATTTCGCCCATCTGGGCACGGGGGTTGTCACCTGCGGCGGCGCGCAGGACGGGGGTGATCCAGGACAGGCCCAGAACCTGAAACCATTTGTCGGCGGCGTTGATCCGGGTGAACAGGCGGGCGCGACGCGCCTCGCGTTCAGCATCCGTGGATAGCGTATCGTGGTCGATGGCTGTCATCTTGCGGTCTCCTGGCCCGGATCGGTGTCCGGGCGGGGTGGAATTCTGTTGATGTGGAAGACCCCGGCCACACAGGCCGGGGAGAAAGCCTTAGCCTTGAACTTCGGTTCCAACGACGACCTGCTCGCCCTTCAGGCCAATCGGCAGGCTTTGCAGGTAGGCGTTGGGCTGGCGGGCGTCATAAGGAATGCCGTCGATGATATCCTCGGCAGGCGTCGGAGCTTTGTAGCCATCGCTGTCCCAAGGGAAGTCGGCCTCATTCGCCAGACCTTCGTCGACCAGCATCCGGGCGGCGTCCAGATAGATGTCGGGGCGATAGACCGACTTGGCGACTTCGTCATACCACGCATCCGTCTGCGGCTCGGCGATCTGGCCCCAGCGGCGCATCTGGGTCAGGTACCAGATGGCGTCCGAATAGAACGGGTAGGTCGCGTTATAGCGGAAGAACACGTTGAAATCGGGCACATCACGCTTGTCGCCCTTTTCATATTCGAATGTCCCGGTCATCGAATTCGCGATCACGTCGTAGTCGGCACCCACATATTCCGGCTGGCTCAGCATCTCGACCGCGGCGGGGCGGTTGGCGTTGTCATTCTCGTCCAGCCAGATCGCGGCGCGGATCAGAGCTTTGGTGACGGCGCGGGTGGTGTTGGGGTACTGTTCGGCAAACTCGGCGTTGATGCCGAAGACCTTTTCGGGGTTGTTCTTCCACAGTTCATAATCGGTGATCACCGGCACGCCGATGCCCTTGAACACGGCCTGCTGGTTCCAGGGCTCACCCACGCAATAGCCATAGATGGTCCCGGCCTCGAGCGTTGCCGGCATCTGCGGTGGCGGTGTCACTGACAGGAACACGTCCGCGCCGATCTGGCCGGTCACGTCGTCGGGGCTGTAGTAACCCGGGTTCAGACCACCAGCGGCCAGCCAGTAACGCAGCTCGTAATTGTGGGTCGAGACCGGGAAGACCATGCCCATGTTGAACGGCTTGCCTTCGGATTTGTATTTATCGACCACCGGGGCCAGGGCTTCGGCCGAGATCGGGTGTTGCGGGCGGCCGTCCTCCATCACCGGGATGTTCGGCTTCATCTCTTCCCAAATCTCGTTCGACACGGTGATGCCGTTGCCGTTCAGGTCCATCGAGAAGGGGGTCACGATATGCGCCTCGGTGCCATAGCCGATGGTCGCGGCCAGCGGCTGTCCGGCCAGCATATGCGCGCCGTCCAGCTGCCCGTCGATAACGCCATCCAGCAGCACTTTCCAGTTGGCCTGCGCTTCCAGCGTCACGAACAATCCTTCGTCCAGGAAGTAGCCGTTCTCATAGGCCACGGCCAACGGGGCCATGTCGGTCAGTTTGATAAAGCCGAAGGTCAGCTCGTCTTTTTCCAGTTCCAGCGTCTCGGCCAAAGCCGGGCTGATCAGGGCGGTGGTGGCGACAAGGCCTGCGAGGAGACGCGTCATCTGGGTCTGTCCCTTTCTTGGTCCCGGCATATCCGGGTGTGAAAAACAAAAAGCCGCTGCACGCTCTGACCGGGAGGAGGTGGCCAGAGTGTGAGCGGCTTTGCTCGGTCATTCCCAAACTTTGGGAGGAATTCGAAAGGCACACGCCATTGCGTGCCGATAGAGGCATCGTGAGAAATTGCGCAGGTCTGATCAAGGGGTTTTGCTGCGATGCGGCATAGATTGCTGCATTTGCACCGCACGCCGCAGGCCGATGCCTGTTTTTTAGGCGTCAGAAATCCTGAGGGTCAAAAATGCGCCCGTCCAGAAACGCGTCCCGCTGCAGCGACAGTTGCCCGTTCTGCGAGGCGACGGGTGTGGTGCTGCGAATCGCGCCTTCCAGTTTTTCCGACGCGCCGGGCAGGTCAGCCCCAATCCCGGCCATCTGATCGCGGTAGATATCGCTTCGGAACACGCCGCCCGCCTGCGCCAGTGCCAGATGCGGGTCCAGACCGTACCGCGCGGCCAGACGATGCCCGATCCATTTGGCCTGACTGCGCCAGGGGAAGTTTGCGGCGCCGTCGTGAAATTCGAGGAAACCCGGCACCTCGCGCTGCTCTGCCTGCCCCGAGATGGTGAACCGACCCGACAGCGCGCGGTCGATCAGCTCCGAGGGCAGGTTCAGGTAAGTATCGCGTGCGAGGATTTCGGCGGCGGCCGTGTGGCTTCCGGGCTGGCCCAGCCAGCGCCCGGCGCGCCAGACGGCCCGCATCAGCTTGCCCAGCAGGTGCGGTTCGGTCTCGGCCCATTCGGTGCGCACGGCCAGCACCTTTTCCGGCGCAAAGGCCCAGATCGCCAGACCGGGCAGCAACAACGCCCCCGCCTGCGCCTCCACCGCGACCGAGCCCCAGGGCTCGCCCACGCAGAACGCGTCCACGTCCCCTTCGGCCAGCGCCTGCGCCATCAGGGGCGGTGGAATGGTGCGGACCTCGACCCCTGACAGGTCTGTGGCCTCAAGCCAGCAATGCAGCAGTTCCACATGCAGCGAGAACGGGAAGGGCACGCCAAAGACCAAAGGCCGATCCGCAACCGAGGCCAGCGCAGCGGCGGCCTTGAACGGATCGTGGAAGTCGAAATCATAGCCTGTTTCGCGCAGGCGGGTTTCCAAAGCACGGCTGACGCCGATGACGTCGCCGTTCACCGACAGAACCGAGACGGCAGAGAGCGGCTGTGTGACGCCGCCCAGACCCAGCGCCATCGCGACGGGCACGGGGGATAACAAATGCGCCGCATCCACCCGGCCAAAGGCCAGCATGTCCCGAACGGATGACCATGAGGGCGCGGCGATCAGGTCCAGTTCGACCCCTTCGGCGCGCGCTAGGCCCATTTCATGCGCCACGATCAAGGGCGCGGCATCGACCAAAGGCACATAGGCGACGGGCAGGGTGACCGCGTTCATGACAGCAGCCCCGAGGCGGTGACCAGCGCCTCGGCCACGTCGGCGACACGGCGGCCCTGATCCATCGCGGCCTTGCGCAGCAGGGCGTAAGCCTCTTCTTCCTCGATCCCGCGGGCCTTCATCAGCAGGCCCTTGGCGCGGTCGATCACCTTGCGTTCCTCCAGCGCGCGTTTGGTCTCGGCCAGTTCGCGGCGCATCTGGCGGACGATCTGAAAGCGGGCGATGGCGGCATCCAGCACCGGTTTCAGCCGGTCGGGTTGCATTCCGTCCACCACATAGGCCGACAGCCCGGCCTCGATCGCGGTCGAGGCCAAATCCCCCGCCGCGCCAGACACGAACATCGCAACGGGCCGTTCCAACGGGCCAGAGGCCAGCGTCAGTTCCTCGAGCATGTCGCGGGTGGGGTTGTCGATATCGATCAGCACCACATCCGGCACCAGCGCCGCGATCTTGCGCGCAAGGCTCGAGGCATTGCCGATCACATGCACATCATAAGACCCGGACGCCTTGAGCGCATCGACGATGGCAATCGCGCGTTCGCGGTCTTCTTCCACCACTACTATGGTCAGCGTGTCTGGCATGGCCTCTTTTCACCGGCGTGTTGCCTGTTCACAAGAGATCGGGCGCGATTCTGTCCGCGTCCCATCTGCACTGCCTAAAAAACAGTCAAATGCTTCGGGCGTGGCATTGGGGAGTCATCACTTTGCCGCCTATCGGAAACTTGTGACCGCAAGCGGCACAAATGAAGTTGTCGTTTTTTTATTTCAAAGCGTCTTTTTTGCTTGCTGCGTCGCGGCGGGCTTTCTAGGTGTTGAGGTGGGACACCCCTCCCCAACGAGGGGCGTGTATCTGGAAGGGTAATACACATGACTATCGAACAACCGGTCACGCGGCCGGCAAATCCGCGTTTTTCCTCGGGCCCCTGCGCCAAACCCCCCACATTTGATCTGAGCAAACTGGCCGATGCCGCACTTGGCCGGTCGCACCGTGCCGCTGTCGGCAAGGACAAGCTGAAGGCGGCCATCGAAGGCACACGAGAGGTGCTGGGCATTCCGGCGGACTACAGGATCGGCATCGTTCCCGCCTCGGACACCGGCGCGGTCGAGATGGCGCTGTGGTCGCTGCTGGGCGAACGCAAGGTCGAGATGCTGGCCTGGGAAAGCTTTGGCGCGGGCTGGGTCACCGATGTGGTCAAACAGTTGAAGATCGACGCCGAGGTAAAAACCGCCGATTACGGGCAGATCGTGGATCTGGCCTCGGTCGATTTTGCCAATGACGTGGTGTTTACATGGAACGGGACGACCTCGGGCGTACGGGTTCCGAATGGCGACTGGATCGCCGATGACCGTCAGGGTCTGACGATCTGCGATGCGACAAGCGCCGCCTTTGCGATGGACCTGCCTTGGGACAAGCTGGATGTGACCACGTTCAGCTGGCAGAAAGTGTTGGGCGGTGAGGCGGCGCACGGGATGCTGATCCTTTCCCCTCGCGCGGTGGAACGGCTGGAAAGCTACACCCCCGCATGGCCGCTGCCGAAGATTTTCCGCCTGACCAAAGGCGGCAAGCTGATCGAAGGTATCTTTACCGGGGCCACGATCAACACGCCCTCGATGCTGGCGGTCGAAGATTACCTGTTCGCGCTGGACTGGGCGCGCTCGGTCGGTGGGCTGCAAGGGCTGATCGCCCGTGCCGACGCCAATGCCGGTGCTGTGCATGCGTTCTGTGACCAGAATGACTGGATCGCCAATCTGGCTGACGATGCGGCGACGCGGTCGAATACCTCGGTTTGCCTGAAATTCACCGATCCGCGTATTCAGGACGGCGCGAGTTTCGCCAAGGCCGTGGCCAAGCGGCTTGAGGCCGAAAACATCGCTCTGGACATCGGGGCCTATCGCGACGCGCCTGCGGGCCTGCGTATCTGGTGCGGCGGTACTGTGGAAACCTCGGATATCGCGGCGATGCTGCCGTGGCTGGCCTGGGCCTTCGAGGCCGAGATCGCGGCGCAAACCGAAGCTGCCTGACATTTCACCGGGCCGCTCAAGGCCCGGGCTTTCCATACAATTCAAGGACCAGAGAATATGGCCCCCAAAGTACTCGTATCTGACAAGCTCAGCGAAACAGCCGTGCAGATCTTCCGTGATCGCGGCATTGACGTGGATTTCATGCCCGACCTGGGCAAGGACAAGGACAAGCTGGCCGAGGTGATTGGCCAATATGACGGCCTTGCCATTCGGTCCGCCACCAAGGTCACGCCAACCCTGCTGGAAAAAGCCGACAACCTGAAAGTCATCGGCCGCGCCGGGATCGGCACCGATAACGTCGACAAGGACGCTGCATCCAAGAAAGGCGTGATCGTGATGAACACGCCCTTTGGCAACATGATCACCACCGCCGAGCATGCGATTGCGATGATGTTCGCCGTCGCCCGGCAAATCCCCGAGGCCAGTACCTCGACCCATGCGGGCAAGTGGGAAAAGTCCAAGTTCATGGGGATTGAGCTGACCAACAAGACCCTCGGCGTGATCGGTGCCGGGAATATCGGCGGCATCGTCTGCGAACGCGCACTGGGCCTGAAAATGAAGGTCATCGCCTATGATCCTTATCTGGGCGAAGAGAAAGCCGCCAAGATGGGCGTGGAAAAGGTCGAGCTGGACGAGCTGTTGTCGCGCGCCGATTTCATCACCCTGCACGTGCCGCTGACCGATCAGACCCGTAACATTCTGAGCCGGGAAAACCTTGCCAAGACCAAGAAGGGCGTTCGTATCGTCAACTGTGCCCGTGGTGGTCTGGTCGATGAGGAAGCACTGTCCGAGGCGCTGCAATCCGGTCATGTGGCCGGAGCGGCCTTTGACGTGTTCAGTGAGGAACCGGCCAAGGAAAACGCCCTGTTCAACCTGCCCAACGTGGTCTGCACGCCCCACCTTGGCGCGGCCACGACCGAGGCACAGGAAAACGTGGCGCTGCAGGTGGCCGAGCAGATCTCGAACTATCTGCTGACCGGGGCGGTGGAAAACGCGCTGAACATGCCCAGTGTGACAGCAGAAGAGGCCAAAGTCATGGGGCCTTGGATCAAGCTGGCCGGCCATCTGGGCAGCTTCATCGGTCAGATGACGGACGAGCCGGTCAAGGCGATCAACATCCTCTATGATGGTGTAGCCGCTGAAATGAACCTCGCCGCGCTGAACTGCGCCGTGGTCGCGGGGATCATGAAAAAGTTCAACCCCGAGGTGAACATGGTCTCGGCCCCGGTTGTCGCGAAAGAGCGGGGGATCAAGATCTCGACCACCAATCAGGACAAGTCCGGTGTCTTTGATGGCTATATCAAGGTCACGGTTGTCACCGACAAGCGCGAACGCTCGATCGCGGGCACCGTGTTCAGCGACGGCAAGCCGCGTTTCATCCAGATCAAAGGCATCAATATCGACGCCGAGGTGGGTGCGCATATGCTTTACACCACGAACGAGGACGTTCCGGGTATCATCGGTGCGCTGGGTCAGACCATGGGTGAGAATGACGTGAACATCGCCAACTTTACCCTTGGCCGGTCCGAGGCGGGCGGTGAGGCCATCGCTCTGCTTTACGTCGACGAGCCGGTCCCGGCCGAAGCCCGCGCCAAGCTGGCGGAAACCGGGCTGTTCACCCAGATCAAGCCGCTGGAGTTCGACGTCGCCTGAGCGGTGTTGAAATTCTGAGACAATCCGTACCCGCGCCGCCCAAGGCGCGGGTATTTTCTTTCCCGGCGACCGGAAACGCGCCACAAGCAGGGTATTCACTTTGACCGAGGATTTTTCATGACCTCCCCCATCTACGCCATCGGCGACATTCATGGTCAGCTTGGCATGCTGGAACACGCGCTGCACCTGATTGAACAGGATGGCGGGCCGGATGCGCGAATTGTGTTTCTGGGGGATTATGTGGACCGCGGCCCCGACAGTCGCGGCGTGTTGGACCTGCTGATCGAAGGGCAGCGCGCGGATCGGAACTGGGTTATGGTCAAGGGCAACCACGACCGCATGATGGCCCGGTTCGTACAGGATTGTGAGATCGCCGACAATCGCCTGCCGATCACGCTCAGCTGGCTGCACCCGCGTTTGGGCGGGCGGGAAACGCTGGGTTCATACGGGGTTGATGTCGTCGATGAAGACCGCATCTTTCAGGTCAACGAGCGCGCCTGTGCCGCGGTGCCGCCCGCGCATATCGACTTCATCAATGCGTTGCCTTTGTACCATCAGGAAGGGGAACTGTTGTTCGTCCACGCCGGTATCCGCCCCGGCATTCCGCTGGAACAACAGGCCGAGGATGATCTGGTCTGGATACGCCACGAGTTTCTGCGTGACCCCGGCCCGCATCCATGGCTGTTGGTACACGGGCACACACCGGTGGACCGGGCCGAACACTGCGGCGTACGGATCAATCTGGATGCGGGTGCGGGCTATGGCCGTCCGCTGGCCACGGCGGTCTTTGAAGGCCGCGGCTGCTGGCTGCTGACCGAGGCGGGGCGGGTGCCGCTGACCCCTAACCCTTGGTGAACAGGTCCTTGTAATCCTCACGCAGGACGTTTTTCTGCACCTTGCCCATTGTGTTGCGCGGAAGCTCATCCAGCACGATCAGCTTGCGGGGGTGTTTGAACCGGGCCAAAGCATCCTGCACATTGGCCAGAATGGCTTCGGGGTCCGGGCTCTGTCCCGGCTCGGGCACCAGAATACCCACCGGGGTTTCGCCGAAATCAGGATGCGGCACACCGATCACCGCGCTTTCCAACACACCGGGCTGGTCGTCCAGCAGCAGTTCGACCTCTTTGGGATAGATGTTGTAACCGCCCGAGATGATCAGGTCCTTGCCGCGGCCAACGATATGGACATAGCCGTCCTTGTCCACACGCCCCAGATCGCCGGTGATGAAGAACCCGTCTGGCCGCAGTTCGGCGGCGGTTTTCTCGGGCATCTGCCAGTAGCCTTGAAAGACGTTGGGGCCACGTACCTCGATCATGCCGATCTCGCCTTGGGGCAGGGTTTCGCCCGTTTCGGGATCCGTCACCTTCAGGTCCACATCCGGCAGGGGGAAGCCCACCGTGCCGGCGCGACGTTCGCCGTCATAGGGGTTCGAGGTGCTCATGTTGGTTTCGGTCATGCCATAGCGTTCAAGGATGCGGTGGCCGGTGCGGGTTTCAAACCGTTCATGCGTCTCGGCCAGCAACGGGGCCGAGCCCGAAATGAACAGCCGCATATGTCGCGTCAGATCGTCGGTGAACCGGTCATCGTCCAGCAGGCGGGAGTAAAAGGTCGGCACCCCCATCATCGAGCTGGCCTGCGGCATCAGGCGCAGCATGTCCTCAAGATCAAATTTCGGCAGAAAGATCATCGACCCGCCCGAGGCCAGCACCACATTGGTCGCCACAAACAGCCCGTGGGTGTGAAAGATCGGCAGGGCATGTAGCAGCGCGTCATCGGCTGTGAAGCGCCATTCCTGCACCAGCGTCTCGGCATTCGACAGCAGGTTGGCTTGCGTCAGCATCGCGCCCTTGGATCGCCCGGTGGTGCCCGAGGTATAGAGGAACGCGGCCAGGTCATCCTCGGTGCGGCGAACGGGCTCGAACGCGGGTAGCATACCCAGTGACCGCCGCATCAGGCTGCCGGATCCGTCGGCGTTCAGCGTCTCTAACCTTGCATTTTGGGCGGCGGCGATGGAAGCGAGCCCTTCGGCTTTCGCATCGCCGCAGACGACCAGCTTGGCGCCGCTGTTTTCGATGAAATACTGCAGCTCGCTCGTGGTGTAGCCGGTGTTAAGCGGCAGAAAGATCAACCCGGTCTGTGCACAGGCGGCATAAAGCGCCAGTGCCTCGGGGGATTTTTCGACCTGTACGGCCACCCGCTCGCCGGGTTCCAGCTCATACCCGGTCAGGGCGTTGGCGATCTGCGCGGCCAAATCCAGAAAGGCGGCATGGGTCAGGGTCTGTCCATCGGGCAAATGCAGGAACGGGGTATGCTTGCCCGCGTGAATGCCAAACAGCCGGTCATAAAGCGGGTTGCCCATAGTGTTATTCCTTTGCGCCTGCTCAATTCGGGGCTGAATCTGTCCCGGATCGGTTGGGCGGTAAAGCGGAAAACGGGGTCGGGATCAGAATTCCGTGGTCATCCGGTACCTCGCGGCACGCCCGCAAACGCCGGCACACGTGGCGCGGGTGCACGAGAACTCGATGGCCAGCATGCCCTCGGCAATCTCGCGCCCGACGGTCTGCGCTTGGCCCGTTGCGGCCCTGCATCCTGCTGTAAACGCAACAAGGTCTCTGGTGAATTGGTCGGCTGTGCGATATGCGCAGAACAGCCTTCAGGAGACTAACCATGTTCGTAGCCACTCTGTTGACCAACCCAAACACGCCTAAGCTTGAGGAAGCTCTGGTCGAGACGCTCTGCAATGCCTGGGGCGGGTCGGAGCCGATCTGGCTGAGCGAGAATGAGGCGGCCGAGTTCAGGTTCCCGGCCTTGTCCGACAATCAAGAGGCGGTCTGGGCTGAACTGCAGCTGTTGGAGGTCGACCTGATCGTGCAACCCTTCGGTAAGCGGCGCAAGCTGATGCTGCTGGCCGATATGGACAGCACCATGATCCAGCAGGAATGCATCGACGAACTGGCCGACGAGGCCGGTGTCGGCGACCGGGTCAAAGAGATCACCGCAAGGGCGATGAACGGCGAGCTGGATTTCGATGGCGCGCTGATTGAACGGGTCGGCCTGATGAAAGGGCTGGGCGAGTCGGTGATCGACAGGGTGCTGCAGGAACGTATCACGCTGATGCCGGGTGGAGCGGAGCTGGTTGCAACCATGCGCCTGAACGGTGGCTATACGGCCTTGGTTTCGGGCGGGTTCACGGCATTTGCCTCCAAGGTGGCCGAGCAGCTGGGATTTGACGAAAACCGTGCAAACACTCTGCTGACCGAGAACGGCAAACTGACCGGAGATGTTCAGCGCCCCATTCTGGGCAAGCAGGCCAAGGTGGACGCGTTGGAGCAGATCACCAAACGACTGGGCCTGTCTGCTGCCGACGTGCTGGCTGTGGGCGACGGTGCCAACGATCTGGGCATGTTGGGCAAGGCCGGAACCGGGGTGGCGCTGCACGCCAAACCTTCGGTCGCGCAGCAATGCGACGTCAGGGTCAACTTCGGAGATCTGACGGCCTTGCTATACCTGCAAGGGTATTCCCGGAACGAGTTTCGCGAGCAAGAGTGACCAGTTCCTGAGAGCGTAGAATCCCTGAGCAGCGCCAGTTCCCTAGCGCCGTCTGGCCGAGTACTTTTCCTGCAATGCGCCCGCATCCCAATACCGGTCAAGCTCTTCTTCACTATAGCCAAGCCTGATTGCCAGATCGAAGACCGCATCCAGCAATTGCTGATCCACTGAATCAATGGTTGTCGGGAGAATCTTCTGCACCTTGTCGACCGGCGTTGACTTCACATCATAATCCGCCGTTCCGGCAAAATCGGTCAAAAATGCGGATAGTTTTGGGTCGTCAGGATTATAAAGATCCTCGAACCGGTACAGACCGATGAATCCGTCACGTTCATGCTGTTCCAGAGCGAATTGATTGACTTCCAGCCAATTGAAAAGGTTTTTCTCAAAAGGCGAGAACTTTGCCGCGTTTTGCGCGACTTTCTTGAAATGCACGGTCGGGTCATCCGGGTGTATCACCGCGATTTTCTCTGTCCTTCGCCCACGCGGCACTCCGGGAACAAAGATACCGTGCGTGGCATGTGAAGTAGCGGTTTCAAACGGATTTCGAAGCAAATGCGCAAAGCCGAGTTCGTTTTTGAACCGCATTGCGAAATAGGGCAGCCACGCGTAGCAGGTCCAGCCGACGTCGATATAGGATGTGCCACTGGCCAGCATGTCTTCGATTTCAATCAGCTTGCGTTGAATGGGGACGTGCTTTCCCAATGCGCCGAAAAAACTTTTCGGGCGGCGGTAAACGTGGCGTGAGAAATAGTCGGGACCAAGGGGTTCATGCTCAACAACTGTTTCAGGTAGTGACGCCTGAAGGATGGACGCGATATTCTGCGTCGAGGTGCGGCCGGTGGAGAGAAGAAAACGGACGTTTGCCATCTTGGATCCTATGTTCACTACTGCGGCAAATCTGGCGGTCTGATTGTGGGAAAGCAACCGCTAAAGGTGGATCATCGGGCATCCGTGAAACGGCAATTCACCTGTGCCGGGTTTTCGTGAGGTCTGAAAACTGTGTGGGCAAAGGCGATGGGGTCTTTCCATTATTTAACAAAAATGTTAAACAGCGGTCATGACCACGCTTCTGACCGCATTCTCGGCCCTGTCCGACGCCACCCGATTCTCGATCGTCGAGCAGTTGATGCAGGATGGCGAGCTGCCCGCCGGTGACCTGATCGACGGGCGCGGCATGTCCGGTGCTGCGATCTCGCGCCATCTGAAGGTTCTGCGCGAGGCCGGTCTGGTGCAGCAACGGGTGCAGGGCAGCCAGCGGATGTATTCCATCCAGCCCGAGGGGCTGCGGGCGATTGCCGAATGGGCCATCTCTAAACGGCAATTCTGGGAATCCAGCCTCGACCGTTTGAACGATTTGATTGAAAGGGAAAACTCATGGCCGACCTGAAACTGGAACGTGAGTTCCCCACCACCCCGGAAAATCTGTTTGCTTGGATCAGTGATGGCGCAAAGCTGTTGCAGTGGTGGGGGCCCGAAGGGATGCATGTACCTCAGCATGATCTGGATTTCTCGCGCCTTGGGCCGTGGTATTCGGTCATGCAGAACGCCGAGGGCCAGCAATACAAGGTCTCGGGGCAGGTTACCCATGTCGATCCGCCCAACTCGGTGGGGTTCACATGGGGCTGGCATGACGATCAGGACCAGCGTGGTGCCGAAAGCCATGTAACGCTGACCGTCGAGGCGGCTGGCGAGGGCGCGCGCCTGATCCTGGATCACCGCGATCTGGGTGATGATGAGATCGCGGCGAACCACAACCAAGGCTGGACCTCGTCGCTACGCAAATTGGAAGCTCAGTTTTAAGGATTTCATCAGGGAGGAAGAGAAATGCCTCAGTTTCTGTTTGTCTATCACGGCGGTCACACCCCAACCGACCCCGCCGAAATCGAAGCGACCATGGCTGCCTGGGGGGCGTGGTTCCAGAACATGGGCGACGCGCTGGATATCCCCGGTAACCCGGTGGGCCAGTCCTATACGGTCAGTTCCGGTGGCGTGGTCGACAATGGTGGGGCAAACCCGGCCTCGGGCTTTACCGTCATCAAGGCCGACAGCATCGACGCCGCGACCGAGATGGCCAAGGGGTGCCCCATGGTTGTGAACGGCTCGGGGTCAGTCGAGGTGGCCGAGGTGCATCCGATCGAGATGTGACCCTTAGCCGGGGAACCCCGGCGCAGGGCGGATCACGCCGCATTCTATCCCGCGACGGCTGTATTGGATGGCATTCATGAATTTGCGGGTGGCCGGGTGCTCGGCCTCCAGCACGCCCAGATGCACCAGAATGGCCGCGATGGCGCATTCGCTGGCGCGGGTGGTGCCGTCGGTGATCTTCAGCGCCACACCCATGCGTTTTTCCGGAATGATGGCAACGAATACGGCCTCGGCCCCGGTCTTGATCGCGGCGCGGCCCTCCATGGCGCGCATCAGCTCGGTGCAGGCGCGGTTTTCACCGGCTACCAGTTCCGGGTGCTTGATCATCGCGGCCGTCAACTGCTGCGCCGCATCGCTGGCCCGGTCCGAGCGGTCAGCGGCCGAGGCAAACCACGCCATCGACCGCGCCAGCCCCACCAGCGAAGTGGCGAAATTCGGCGCTGAACAGCCGTCGATGCCATAGGCCGGGCTGGTCTCGCCGGTGGTTTCTTCAAGCGCGGACAGGCAGGCCTGCTGCACGGGATGGTCGATCTCCAGATATTCCGGCCCTGCGCCCATATGCTGCGCCACGGTCAGGAACCCGCAATGTTTGCCCGAGCAATTGTTGTGAATCTGGCAAGGCGTGTCGTCGGCCAGAATCAGCCCGTCGCGCGCCGCCATGTCCTCTGGTTCCTGCGGGCCACAGCGCAGAGCGTGTTCCGTCAGGCCCAGATGATCCAGCCAGGCCGTCACGCGGTCGGTATGAATATGCGCGCCGCTATGCGAGGCACAGGCCAGCGCCAGATGCTCGGAATTCAGCCCGTATTTTGCCGCCGCGCCGGAGGTAATCAGCGGAAGCCCTTGTATCATCTTGGCCGAAGACCGGGGATAGATCGTCACGTCCGGATTCCCCCAGCTTTGCACGATCTGGCCGCTGTCGTCGCAGATCACCGCGTGGCCCAGATGCAGACTTTCCAGCAAAGGGCCACGCCACAGTTCTGTCATTGATACGGGCTGCGTCATCGGGACCCTCCTTAATATGCGCAAAATTCTGCCAATCGCCCTTTCGCCTGTGGCGAAACCTGCGTTAGTGTGTGTATGTCGACAATCATCGGAATACGCAACTTACAGACGAACCGGCAAGGGGCGCAGGTGTTTCCGATGGGTATGAGGTTTAGGTCGAGCTAGGAGGCTGGACAAATGGGATCGAAACTCGTCCGCGTGATCGCGGGCCTGTGCGTGGCAGGGATGGCCACAACTGCAACCGCTCAACAGGCGTCCAGCACCAATCGCGTGGCCGCCAAGACGGATTGGAGCGTGTTCGTCGAAAAGGATCCCACCGAGTGTTGGAGCGTTGCGACACCCGACGAAACCGTCAACACCCGCGGCGGGCGCGTGGTTTCGGTGCGGCGCAGCGACATCCTGCTGTTCGTTGTGTTCCGCCCCAGCGAAAACGTTGCCGGTCAGGTGTCCTTTACCGGCGGATACCCGTTTGCAGCCGGGTCTTCGGTCAATGTCCGGATCGACGATCAGGAGTTTGAGTTCATCACCGACGGCGAATGGGCTTGGCCCGCGACCCAAGGTCAGGAGCCCAATGTGATCGCGGCCATGAAAAAAGGCACCGAGGCGGTGGTGACCGCGCGATCCGAACGCGGCACGCAGACCAAGGATACGTTCTCGTTGCTGGGGTTCACTGCGGCACTTGAGGATGCTCAGAAACGCTGCGCGAACTGATTGTGATCCGCAGACACGCAAAACCCCGTCATCCGGCGGGGTTTTCTTTTGGGCAAAACACGCCCGCTTGACGCCACGTCTGCCTGGAAAATTGATCCGTATCAAAGAGAGTTACCGGCCTTTCTGAACTAATCAGTTCAGAGACAAGGAAGGAGCTTGCCATGCTGAACAAAACCATTGTCGCCTTCATGATGACCGCCGCCATGTTCCTGAGCGCCTGTGAAAAAGACGCCGACACCTACCCGGTCTCGGGTGAGCAGTGCGGCCCGGAAGATCCGGTGAAAACGTTGGACGCTGCAGATTGCGATATCCTGCCTGCGGGTATCTGAGGGGGAACCTGACCCGATAGACATGCACTCGGTCGCACCGGTTTGGTCGGTGCGGCCGATCTGTATTTGGGGCCTTGGCGTATTGCGTGGTATCGTGGCCCGGCAACGCCTAAATCGGGATCGGAAAATGCGCCAAGCCTTGCTTTTATTGTTGTTGCCAACCGCTGCTCTGTCGGACCCGACGCTAGAGTGCTCAGGCGCAGGATCGCAGGTCGAAATCGGGTCTTGCGTCAGCGCAATGGAGGGCCGGGTCGCTCGGGCGCTGGAGGAAAGCTACGGCTTTGCAATGCAGGCAGCCGCCGAGCTGGACGAGGTCACCGGGCGTGTGGTGGCGCAGCCAGCGCTTGAGGCCGCGCATACGGCTTGGGAACGCTACAGGGATGCGCAATGCGAGGCCATCGGTGCCTCATACGGCGGAGGGTCCGGAACCGGTATCGCGATCACGTCGTGCCGGGTTGATCTGGGGCGTGCGCGGGTGGATGAATTGCTGCGCTTTGCCGATTGACCGGTACGATTCCTTTTGATCTTTGCGGATGTTCCTATATAGAGGCGCATCCCAAGCCAGAATCCGTTGAGATAGCCACATGTCGCCCAAAGCGCCGATCACTCAAGACGTCATGACCATCCCCCGCAAATTGCCCGAGGGGAAGATTAACCTTGTCGGCCTGACCCGCGACCAGCTGCGCGAAGTTCTGATCGAACATGGCACGCCGGAAAAACAGGCCAAGATGCGCACCGGCCAGATCTGGCAGTGGATTTATCAATGGGGCGTGCGCGACTTTGCTGAGATGACCAATCTGGCCAAAGCCTATCGCGCGCAACTGGCCCAGAGTTTCGTGATCGAAATCCCCGAGGTTGTGACCCGTCAGGTATCCGAGGATGGCACCCGCAAATACCTGTGCCGCATCGCTGGCGGGCACGAGGTTGAGGTGGTCTATATCCCCGAAGAGGATCGCGGCACGCTGTGCATCTCGTCCCAGGTGGGGTGCACGCTGACCTGTTCCTTCTGTCATACGGGCACGCAGAAACTGGTGCGCAACCTGACCGCGGCGGAAATTGTCGGTCAGGTGATGATGGCGCGCGATGATCTTGAGGAATGGCCGGTCCCCGGTGCGCCCAAAGACGAAACCCGTCTGTTGTCGAACATCGTTCTGATGGGCATGGGTGAGCCGCTCTATAATTTTGAAAATGTGCGTGACGCGATGAAGATCGCAATGGACCCCGAAGGGATTTCCCTGTCGCGCCGCCGGATCACGCTGTCGACCTCGGGCGTGGTGCCCGAGATTGCACGCACGGCCGAGGAAATCGGTTGTCTGCTGGCGATCTCGTTCCACGCCACCACGGACGAAACCCGTGATGTGCTGGTGCCGATCAACAAGCGTTGGAACATCGAGGAGTTGTTGCAGGCGCTGGCGAGCTATCCCAAAGCTTCGAATTCCGAGCGGATCACCTTTGAATATGTGATGCTGGACGGCATCAACGACAGTGACGAGGATGCGCATCGCCTGATCGACCACATCAAGCGCCACAACATCCCGGCCAAGATCAACCTGATCCCTTTCAACGAATGGCCGGGCGCGCCCTATAAACGCAGCTCGAACAACCGTATTCGGGCTTTTGCGAACATCATCTATCAGGCCGGTTACGCCTCTCCCATCCGCAAAACCCGCGGCGAGGATATCATGGCGGCCTGTGGGCAGTTGAAATCAGCCACCGAGCGCGCCCGCAAATCGCGCAAGCAGATCGAGGCCGAGGCCGGACTGCAAAACTGACCCGATCGATTGTCTTTCAGCGGGCGACAATAATTTAATGTTTGCCCCGCTGTTTTTTGAATGCAAAATTTGATATATTTCGACCGTCAAGGCGGGATGGGCGCATTTCACTCTTGCGCACAAAGCGGTGAAAGCCGCTCTCCGGTCGTGGCGTGTTTGTTCAGGGCCGCTATCTTATTTCTGGCATGACGAGCGGCGTTCAGGCGAACCTTATTAACCAGGTGGGCCATCCATATGTTATTACGATTAAAACGAATGTATTCGATCTTCCTTGCAGCGTTGGTGATCTCGGGCGTTTCTGCCCCCCCTGCGGCTGCGCAATCCACCGGCGAGGATGCGCATATTGCCATCGAAAACCCGGCGGATCTGTCCAAGGACGAGGCGTTGCAGATTTACAAGTCGCTGCAACGGCGCATGGCGCGCGGTTATGGTGCCGCGCAGCTGGATCTGTTGCTGAACTACCAGAGCTGGCCGCTGTTCAACGATGCGCCCTATATCTCGGCCACCCATGGCCAGCGTTTCGTGAACAGCTATGCCAACCGTATGGCGCATAACTACGGCACATTGCAGGAGGGCGAAAAGCTGCCCAAGGGCTCGGTGCTGGCCAAGGACAGCGTGACCGTCACGGATGAGGGCAACATCCATCCCGGCGCCCTGTTCGTGATGGAGAAACTGGCCGAGGGCGCCAGCCCCGACACGGCCGACTGGCGCTATATCATGGTATTGCCGGACGGGTCTTTGTTCGGTGACACGATGGGGTTCCGCGCCTCAGCGGTCGGCTATTGCCATGATTGCCACGAGGCGGTGGCGGACCGGGACTACACCTTCTTTGTTCCCGAAGACTACATCGTCGGGAACTGACGGTCAGACAGCTTCGCCGGGCAGTTTTAGCGCCGTGGCTTCGCGGCGGCTGAGCTGTTCGCCCTGTTTGCGTTTCGACAGCACCTCGCGGGCCAGCGCGTATTTCTCATCCTGCCAGAAGATCAGGCAGCCGTTGCAGCCCTTGCCGCAGCAGCCCTCGGTGCCGATCCGGTTGGTCTTGAAGCGGCGTTCGTTGCCGTCCTCACCAATCTTTTCCACCAATGTGTCGCGGCGGCGGGCGTAGGCGGTCGGGTTGTCGCGCCCTGTGGTTTCCAGCCCCTGCACCAGCTTGTCGAACCGGATCCGGCTCCAGTGTTCGTCGGTCAGGGCGCGTTCCTTGCGCAGGACGGAATAGACCGGGAATCGGGCGCGCAGGTCGTCGGTATCTTCGTGATCAAACAGGGAGAAGGGCAGGCGGATCACGGTTTTCGTGCTGCCATGCACCACGTCCAGCCGCGCGCCATCTTGGGCCCGCTCGAAATCATAGACCCGCAGCAGAACTGTGTCGCGCGAGATGGGTGAGACGAAATCCAGCACGTCACCCGGTTCCAGCTTGTTCTTCACCTCGACCAGAAACGCATCTTCGGTGACCTCGGTGACGATCCCGGCATATTCCCATTGGGCGATGGATGCCGTGTGTTCGTAATCATGCGCATAATTGGTCAGCCGCCCTTCGTGGAAGGCCAGCGTATAGCCACGGTTCCCGACGGTTTCGAGTTCGCGCATATAGGGCTTCGGGTCCCAGTTCTCGGGGTCCGCGTGATAATCGTCGATGGCCATACGATAGGCCCGCGCGACGATGGCGGCGTAATACTCGGACTTGCCGCGCCCTTCGACCTTGAGGCTGTCGACGCCGATCTTCAGGTACTCATCCAGCTTGGGCATGATGCACAGGTCGCGCGAGTTCAGGATATAAGAGCCGCGATCATCCTCTTCGATGGGCATCAGATCCCCGGGACGGCAACCTTCTTCCAGCAGGAACTCGAACAGGTCGGCGTTTTCCTCGGTGATGCGCAGTTCCTGATGCGTGCCGTCCTTGAGGCGCAACTTCAGACCATAGTTCCAGCGGCAAGAATTGGCGCAGTTGCCCTGATTGGCACCACGCTCGGCCATGAAGTTCGACAGCAGGCAGCGGCCCGAATAGGTCATGCACATGGCGCCGTGAACAAAGGCCTCAAGCTTGATGTCGGGGCATTTCTCGCGGATTTCCACCAATTCGGGATAGGACACCTCGCGGGCCAGAACCACCAGTTCGGCCCCTTGGTCCTGCCAGAACTTCACCGACAGCCAGGAACAGATATTGGCCTGGGTCGAGATATGCAGCGGCAGTTCCGGTGCCCGTTCGCTCACATATTGGAACACACCGGGGTCGGCGATGATCAACCCGTCAGGTTTCACCTTGCGGACCGTGTCGATGTATTCGTCCAGCTTCGGGATGTCTTTGTTGTGCGAAAACAGGTTCAGCGTCAGGTAGGCGCGCCGCCCGTGCTGGTGGCAGAACTCGACCCCTTCGATTACCTCTTCCAGCGAGAACTCGGATTTCGTGCGCAGCGACATATCCGGCGTACCCAGATACACCGCGTCCGCCCCGTAGAGGATGGCGAGTTTCAACTTGCGCAGGTTGCCCGCAGGCATCAGCAATTCGGATCTGGACTGGGTCATGGACATACCGGGTTTTGGATCAAGGGGGCCTTTTACGGCAAAGACCCCGAGTCCAAAAGCCCGTTATCTGCGACGGAACCGCGCTGTGCCGATCACCTCGATCAGTTGCCGGCGCACGGGGTCGGGCTGCGCCTCGACCGCGTTCAGCACCTCGCGCAGTTCGGCGCGCAAACCGTGCATCTGGTCGATCAGAGAGATCATCATCGACAGGGCATCCGGCTCCATCTCGTACTGATCATGCAGTTCGCAGGCCAGTTCCAGACGGGCGACGTCGAGGCTGTGATAGACCAGCCCCTCATCGGTTTGTTCCGGGATCACGATCTCGGCGGCCAGATACTCGGTCAGCCGGGCCGAGGTCAGGCGGGTGACGGTTGCGATCAGTTGCTCTTCGGTCAGGCTCATGACGGCATTCCTTTGCGCGGATCATAGCTGTGGTTCTCGCGCCATGTCTCCATAAACTGCTTCAACGCGTCGTCGATCTGGTCGGGCATCGTGATGGTCAGTTCGATCAGCTGATCTCCCCGCTCGGTCGAGCCGCGTTTCTTTACCCCCTTGCCACGCAGGCGCAGGGTCTTGCCGCTGCTGGTCCCCGCGGGGACGCTGACATTGACGCCGCCGTCGATGGTCGGGGCGGGCACCTTGCCGCCCAGAATGGCCTCATCAATGGTGATCGGCAGGGTGATGTGGATATCGTCGCCCTGACGGTCGAAGACCGGGTGTTTCGCGACCGAGACCGTGACCAGCGCGTCGCCCGGAGGCCCCTCACCAAAGCCCGGATCACCCTTGCCGCGCAGGCGGATCGTCTGGCCGTCGGTGATACCGGCGGGGATTTTCACCTCGATCCGGTCGCCATCGGGCAGGGTCAGTTTCTGGCTGGCGCCGAACACCGCATCCAGAAAACTGATCTGCAGGCTGTAGGCACGGTTATGCCCCGGCGCGTGGAATTCATGGCTGCGCTGGCCAGATCCGCTGCGGCCCCGCATGAACTCGGCGAAAATGTCCGACATGTCGTCCGGGTCCGCCGCGCGTCCACGATAGGGGTTTCCGGCGGCCTCGGCATAGTCGCGATAATACTGCTGCTGCGGGCGTTCCTGACCCGAGGCATCGATCTCGCCCCGGTCGTACTGCCCGCGCTTTTCCGGGTCTTTCAGCAGGTCATAGGCGGCGGCTGCGGCCTTGAACTTGGCTTCTGCCTCGGCGTCACCGGGTTTCAGATCGGGGTGGCATTCCTTGGCGATGCGCCGATAGGCCTTTTTGATCTGCGCCTCGCTGGCGTCCTTGGCGACACCAAGGGCGGAATAGGGATCGTCGCTCATCTCACCTCTCGCGGGTCGGGCTGAACAGGATGGTTTTATCATGCGTTTTCAAGGGGACAAAAGGAAGAGGCTTTTGAAACCGCTCGCAAATCCGCGCAGGTCTGTTAACATATGCATGTTTCGCATTTTTAACGGAGACCCCCATGACGCGCAGACTCAAGTCCGTTCTGGCCCTGCTGGCCGGGAATGCCATCGGGTTGCTGCTGGCGGCGCTGCTGTTGTCGGAATTTGCGATCCGGCCGATCTCGTTCATTGTGGTGGTGATCGTCTTTACGCTGGTTCAGGTGATTGCCGAGCCTTTGATCCTGAAGCTGGGGGAAAAGAAAGCACCCGCGATCAAGGGTGGCATCGCGCTGATCGTGACGTTCGTGGGTTTGCTGGTGACGGACTGGATCACCAACGGCTTGACCATCGGAGGGATTGCCAACCTGCTGGCCGCAACGCTGCTGGTCTGGCTGGGCGCGCTGATCGGCAGCATCGTGTTGCCGATCTTTGTGTTCCCGGAACTGCGCGAACCCAAGAAGTGATTACAGCGCGTTGAGGCTGGCCTCAATCGCCTGCCAAAGTTCCTCCACCGGCTCGCACCCGACCGACAGGCGGATGAAGGCGGGGTCGACATCGTCACCCCACCGGGCGCGACGCTCGGCGGAACTGTGGACGCCGCCGAAGGAGGTGGCGGGCCGCAGCATCGGGCAGGCGTTGATGAAAGTTTCGGCCTTGTCTTCCGACTCGAGCGTGATCGACAGCAGGAATCCGAACCGTGCGGTCTGAGCCTTGGCCAGCGTGTACGAGGGGTCACCGGGTAGGCCGGGATAGCGGATCTGCCGGACCGCTGCGTGATCCGCCAGCCGTTCAGCCAGCACCTGCGCCGAGCTGCACATGCGGTCGAACCGCACATCCAGCGTCTCCAACCCGCGATGCAGCAGCCATGCCTCATGCGGGCCGGGAATCGCGCCGGAAACCCTCCGCCATTCCTCGACCCGTTCCATGATCTGCGGGTTGCGGCTGGCGACATGACCCATCAGCAGGTCGGAATGCCCACCCATGGCTTTGGTGTCCGAGGCCACCACCACGTCTATACCCAGATCCAGCGGGCGCTGGCCCAAGGGCGTCAGGGTCGTGTTGTCGGCAATCGTGATACCCCCCGCGGCGCGTACGGCCTGGGCAATTGCGGGCAGGTCCATCATGTCCAGCCCGGGGTTCGAGGGGCTTTCGACAAAGACCACATCGAAGCCATCAAACCCGCCTTCGGTAAACGTGGTTGTCGGGCGTTCGGTAACCGATACACCCAGCCCCGACAGAAACCGGTCGGCAAGTACGCGTGTGACGTAATATCCATCCGAGGGGATCAGCAGGTGCGATCCGGCTTTCAGGGTCGCAAACAAAGCCGCCGAAATTGCCCCCATGCCCGACGGGAAGATCAGGCAAGGCGCGTCCTCCAGATGGGCCAGAACGTGTTCCAGATGCTGCCACGTGGGGTTGTCGACCCGGCCATAGGTGGGCAGGCCGTCCGGTGCGCCCGGCAGGTGGAACATGCTGCTTTGCGTCAGCGGCAGTGCCACCGGGTCGCCCGCGTCCAACGCATTACCGCGCAGATGCAGCATCTCTCCGGTCTTCGGCGCCATGCTTCAGCGCCCCGGAATTGTGTCGCGGGGCGGGGCAGGCTCCCAGTTCTCGATGATATCCACCGCCTCTTGTGCGGTATCGACAAAGCGGAACAGGTCGAGGTCTTCGTCCGAGATGGTGCCCGCATCGGCCAGCGCCTCCCAGTTGATGACCTTTTCCCAGAATTCACGACCGAACAGCAAGAAAGGTACACGTTCCATCCGGCCGGTCTGGATCAGGGTGAGGGATTCGAACAGCTCATCCATGGTGCCGAAGCCGCCGGGGAAGATGGTAATGGCGCGGGCGCGCATCAGGAAATGCATCTTGCGGATGGCAAAATAGTGGAAGTTAAAGCTGAGATCGGGCGTCACATACAGGTTCGGGGCCTGTTCATGTGGCAGCACGATGTTCAGCCCGATGGAACAGCCGCCCGCATCTTGTGCGCCGCGGTTTCCGGCCTCCATCACGCCAGGGCCGCCGCCGGTGACGATGACGTTTTCACGGCAGCCGGTTTCGTTCGATTTCTCGGTCATCAGCCGGGCGAATTCGCGGGCCTCGTCATAATATTGCGACAGACCGGCCAGCGTCTCAGTCCGCGCGGTGTGTTTCTGCGACGGTTCCGGAATACGCGCACCGCCGAACATGACGATGGTCGAGGTGATCTCACGCTCGGTCATGATCATCTCGGGTTTCAGCAATTCCAGCTGCAGGCGCACCGGGCGCAGCTCATCCCGGCACAGGAAATCGTCATCGGCAAAGGCAAGGCGATAGGCGGGCGAGCGCGTTTGCGGCGTGTCCGGCACCTCGCTCGCGGTCGAGCGGTCGGTCTGTGCGTCGCGGAAAGGGCTCAGGCGGTCTTCTCTCATGGGTGATGGTTCCCTGCTTGCGTGTTCCTGAAACAGCTATAGGGTTCGCGGCCAGAGCGCCAGTCACGGAAGAACAACAATGAATTGGAAGAGCGAAATTTCAGCCGCCGCCAACCGGATCACCGGGTATGCGCAGGTGACGCCGGTGATGGAAAGCACGGCCTTGGGGCTGAGCTATCCGGTCGGGATGAAGCTGGAGCATCTGCAACACACCGGCAGTTTTAAAGCGCGTGGGGCGTTCAACACGTTGCTCAGTATGGACGTGCCCGAGGCGGGCGTTGTGGCCGCATCGGGCGGCAATCATGGTGCGGCGGCGGCCTTTGCGGCGCGGTCCTTGGGCTATCCGGCGAAAATCTTCGTGCCGGAAATTGCGGGGCCGTCCAAAATCGCCCTGATCGAACAGACCGGTGCCAATCTGAGCGTGGTGCCGGGTGAGTATGCCAACGCACTGACCGGGGCGCAGCAGCACGAAGAGGCGACGGGCGCAATGCAGATCCATGCCTATGACGCGCCCGCCACCGTGGCCGGGCAGGGTACCTGTTTCGCCGAGTGGGAGGCGCAGGGCCTGCGGGCCGACACCGTTCTGATCGCCGTTGGCGGCGGCGGATTGATCGCCGGGGCGCTGGGCTGGTTTCAGGGCGCACGCAAGGTTGTTGCGGTTGAACCCGAGACCTCCTGCGCGCTGAACGCGGCCTTGCAGGCGGGGGCGCCGGTGGATGTCACGGTCTCGGGCATTGCCGCCAATGCGCTGGGCGCGCGGCGGATCGGGTCGATCTGTTTCGGGCTGGCGCAGGGGGTGACTTCGGTTCTGGTGCGGGATGAAGCCATCGCCGGGGCGCAGCAAGCCCTGTGGCAAGCGCATCGGATTCTGGTGGAACCGGCAGGTGCGACGGCGCTGGCGGCGCTGCTTTCGGGGGCCTACCGGCCTGAACCGGATGAGCGGGTGGCGGTGCTGATCTGCGGCGGCAACATCTCTCCGGACCCGCTGGGCGCTTAAAATCGCCGCAAACAGCCGCAAAGCGCGCGTTCTGCGTCGCATTGCAGCCAGTTCTTCGCTTGCGTATAGGCAACACCAACGCAAACAGATTCTGCAGGGAGCCGCAAATGTCCAACGCGCAACTGGAAGCCGCCATCGAAGCCGCCTGGGAGGCGCGCGACACCATCACCCCCGCCACCACCGGCGAGACCCGTGAAGCGATCGAAGACACGCTGAACGCGCTGGACAGCGGCTCGCTGCGTGTGGCCGAAAAGCTGGACAGCGGTGACTGGTACGTGAACCAGTGGGCCAAGAAAGCGGTTCTGCTGGGCTTTCGCATCAAGGATATGGAAATCCAGCACGGCGGTCCTCAGGCTGGCGGCTGGTGGGACAAGGTGGACAGCAAGTTCGCCGGTTGGGGTGAGAACCAGTGGCAGGCCGCTGGCTTCCGCGCCGTTCCGAGCTGCGTGGTCCGCAAATCGGCTTACATCGCGCCGGGCGTGGTGCTGATGCCGTCTTTCGTGAACCTGGGCGCCTATGTTGACGAAGGCACCATGGTTGATACATGGGCCACCGTGGGGTCCTGTGCGCAGATCGGCAAGAACGTTCACCTGTCGGGTGGCGTCGGTATCGGCGGTGTGCTTGAGCCGATGCAGGCAGGTCCGACCATCATCGAAGACAATTGCTTTATCGGTGCACGCTCCGAAGTGGTCGAGGGCTGCATCGTCCGCGAAGGCTCGGTTCTGGGCATGGGTGTGTTCATCGGCAAGTCGACCAAGATCGTCGACCGCGAGACCGGTGAGGTCATGTATGGTGAAGTGCCGCCCTATTCGGTGGTGGTCGCCGGGTCGATGCCGTCCAAGAACAATGTCAGCCTGTACTGCGCGGTGATCGTGAAGCGGGTGGACGAGAAGACCCGCTCGAAAACCGGCATCAACGAGCTGCTGCGCGACTGATCCGAGCGCAGATCAGACAGGGGCCGCAGCATCGCGCTGCGGCCTTTTTTGTTTACCCTTTGACCGGGTAGCGGTCAGGCTCCTCGAACACGTCGATCACCCGCGTTCCGGCCTTGATCTTGCCGCCATGCTCTACACCGGACGGGATCGAGTAGCTGTCGCCGGGGCGATAGGTTCTGGTCTCATCCCCAATGGTCAATTCCACCGCACCCTCGATCACCGTACCCCATTGTGCCTTGTGCGAATGCGCGGGCAGTTCGAAATCCTTGAGGAAGGTAAAGAACGCCACCAGCCCCGCATCCGACCGGATCACCGCGGATTGCACCACGTCCTCGGGGAAGGGTACATCAAGGCTGGGAAAGTCGGTGATGAAATCCGGGTACGCCATGGAAAGGTCCTTTGCGGTTTATATCCGGGCACTATGAACGCGCAGGCGACGTCCTGCAATTGCCGACCGCTTGACCGTGGGCGGGCGCGCGGCTATGGCCCCCAACATGGAAAAGCAAAAGAAACCCTCTCGTCAGCAGGTTTACACCCTGCTTGTGCAGATCGGCCGCAAGGATGGCGACGGCCTGCCCGAAGGCGCAACCGGGGCGGCGCTGATGTGTTTCGCCAGCGGTGTGGACGAGGCCGAGGCGGTGCGCGAAACCGTGGCCATCCTGAAACAGGCCGATACCGCGCCGCTGGATGTCACCGGCTATGGCACCCTGGCCGAGCGCGAGGCGCAGGGCCATGATATCGACCCCGATGAACGGGCGCTGATGCAGCGGGCCTTGGATGAAAACGCGGTAATCGTCGCGCAGATGACGCCGTTTTTCGGGGATGAAGAACAGGCCTAAGGCGTTTTGCGTTTGCAAAGCATCGAAATACGCTGCCTCTCTTTTCGGTCGAACGCGCATTTCAATGAGATTGTGTCAGCGAAACCGCTAAACGCCTAGTTCCGCACCCCGAACCACTTGCGGTAGATCTCGTCATAGGTGCCGTTTTCGCGCAGCGACAACAGCGCCTGGTTGACCTCTTCAACCCGAGGCGAACCGGTCGGGAAGGCAATTCCATAGCTTTCGCGCAGGAAGACACCGCCGGTCATAGTGGCGATCCGGCGCCCCTCGTGCGAGGCATAATAGGACAGGATCGGCGCGTCAAAGACCGCAGCGTCCAGTTCCTTGTCCTCGAAGGCGGCCAGCATCTCATCAAGGCCGGAATACCCGACGAATTCGATCTCGCGCCGGTTCAGGAAACTGGCGGCGGTGGAATCCGTGATCGTACCGACCTGCTTGCCGTATAGATCGTTGACCGAGTTCACGCTGCCGCTGATCGCATCCACCGTCATGACCGAAGTGATGCGCGCCGTGAACACCGATACGATGAACAGGGATGAGACCACCAGAATGACCCCCAGCAGGCGACCGAACGGGGTGCGAGGCATCCGTTCTTCGAACCCGCCATTCACCACCAGGTTCAGCGCCCACCAGAAGGATGGGAACCAAGCCTCGTTCAGCTTGCGGTCGAAATAGGGCTGCGAGCGGCGTTCGAACGTCCACATCAACATGCCGCCGCCCAGCAAAAGGGCAAAGGCCAGGCCGATGGCGATGAACAATTCGCGCGACAGCAGCGCATGCAGCAGCGACGGCTGGCGCGTGGCCTCGGACGGAACCATGATCTGCAATCCGGCCTCGAAAATCGGCTGGCTGAAGTCCATCTGCGTTTCACGCGCAGCGGTGATCGAGATGTTGGCGATGGCCAGATCGGCGGACCCGTCCTGCACCGCGCCCAGCATGTCGTTGAAGGTCCCGACCCGGTCGACCGAATACTCCCAGTTCAGTGCCTCGGCCAGCGCCTCGAGCAGGTCCATGGAAAATCCGGTCTGGGCCCCGTCTTCGACATAGGAAAACGGAGGGCGGGTCACCGTGGTGACATCCAGCGTCTGGGCCCGGCTTTGCTGTGCAAGAACGGCGAAGGTCAGCCAGACCAATGCGAAAAGCGCGCGTATCATCTTCAAATCACCTGTTTCGCGGGGCTCTAACGCAGATTTGAACGGTGCAGCAAGGTGGTCGCAGGGTAAAGACCTGTGTTTTGTTCAGGTGTCAGGGTGATATGCGGGGAAAAAAGCCCTCAGATTTGGGCGGGCAGGGGTTGGCAATTGGCTCAATTCGTTGAATCTGTGCGCGCAAACGAACCAAAGGGGCCTTGCCATGACAGATCCGGTAGAATTGACAGCGGCCCTGACCCGTTGCCCATCGGTCACACCCGAGGAGGGTGGCGCCCTGGTTCTTTTGGAACAACTGCTGTCCGATGCGGGGTTCGACTGTACCCGCGTCGACCGCGGCGGCATCAGCAACCTGTTTGCACGCTGGGGCGAAAAGGGCCACGCGCGCAGCTTTGGGTTCAACGGCCATACTGACGTTGTGCCGGTTGGCGACGAGGCCGCCTGGACGATGCCGCCCTTTGGCGCCGAAATCCGCGATGGCGTGATGTATGGGCGCGGCACCACCGACATGAAATCCGGCGTCGCGGCATTTGCGGCGGCAGCCGTGGATTTCGTGCGTGATACGCCGCCCAACGGCGCCGTGATCCTGACCATCACCGGTGATGAAGAGGCCGATGCACTGGACGGCACCACGGCGCTGCTGGATTACATGGCCGAAGCCGATGAGAAGATGTCGGTTTGTCTGGTGGGCGAGCCGACCTGCCCGAATACCATGGGTGAGATGATGAAGATCGGCCGCCGCGGCTCGATGACCGCGTGGTTCACCGTGACCGGCGTGCAGGGCCATTCGGCCTATCCGCACCGGGCGAAAAACCCTTTGCCTGCAATGGCGCGGCTGATGGACCAGCTGGCCAGTCACGAACTGGATCGCGGCACGGACCATTTCGACGCCTCGACGCTGGCGGTTGTGAATATCGACACGGGCAACGAAGCGACCAATGTGATCCCGGCGCAGTGCAGCGGGGCGGTGAATATCCGGTTCAACGATCTGCACTCGGGCGCAGGCCTCAGCGAATGGCTGCGGACCGAGGCGCAAACCGTGGCCGAAACCTATGGTGTTGAGGTCGGTGTGCGCATCAAGATCTCGGGCGAAAGTTTCCTGACCCCGCCCGGCCCGCTGTCTAATCTGGTGGCGCAGGCGGTTGAGGCGGAAACCGGTATCCGGCCCGAGATGTCCACGACGGGTGGCACTTCGGATGCGCGGTTCGTGAAAAACCACTGCCCGGTGGTTGAATTCGGCCTGGTCGGTCGCACGATGCATCAGGTGGATGAATGCGTTGAGGTGGCGCATATCGAACAGCTCAAGGCGATCTACACGCGCATCCTGCGGGACTATTTCGCCTGAGTGATGCAGCGCACTCTGGTCATCATGGTCAAGGAGCCACGCCCGGGGCGGGTGAAAACCCGGCTGGGCCGCGATATCGGCATGGTCGGTGCGGCGTGGTGGTTCCGGCAGCAGACCCGGTCGCTGATCCGACGGCTGCGTGACCCGCGCTGGCAGATCGTGCTGGCGGTGTCCCCGGATCGCGAAGGGCTGACCAGCCGCATTTGGCCTGCTGACCTGCCCCGCGCGGCGCAAGGGCGCGGTGATCTGGGTGACCGGATGGCACGGATGCTGCGCGGTATGCCAAAAGGACCGGTCTGCCTGATCGGTGCCGATATTCCGGGTATCACGCGCGGGCATATCGCGCGGGCGTTCAAGGCC
The DNA here is from genome assembly GCF_056540565.1 of Ruegeria sp. AM9. NCBI lineage: Bacteria > Pseudomonadati > Pseudomonadota > Alphaproteobacteria > Rhodobacterales > Roseobacteraceae > Ruegeria > Ruegeria sp. AM9. The sequence continues at coordinate 103,343 of NZ_JBQFWY010000010.1, read as the reverse complement.
TTGGGGCGGGATCAGATGGTGTTCGGCCCGGCTCCGGATGGGGGCTATTGGCTGGTCGGGGCGCAACGATACTGTGCGCTGCCTCAGGGCCTGTTCCGCAATGTGCGCTGGTCGACCGAACACGCCCTGGCCGACACGTTGGCCTCTGTCCCCGGCACGCGCGTGGCCCTGCTGGATCAGTTGCGTGATGTCGACACGCTGGCCGATCTGAAACCCTGATCCTTTTTAGTCATGACGCGGTCGCATCCCCGTGCTAGGCCGGAATCATGACTCGCATCCCCACCAAGCAAGAGGTCCTCGACTGGATCTCGGCGAACCCCACCCTGACCTCGAAACGCGATATCGCCAAGGCCTTTGGCATCAAGGGCGCTGACCGGATTGATCTCAAGCGTATCCTCAAGGAACTTGAGGCCGAAGGGCATCTGGAAAAGCGCAAGCGCAGCTATCGCGACCCGGATCGCCTGCCGCCTGTCAGCGTGTTGCAGGTGAAGGCACCGAATGCGGATGGCGACCTGTTTGCGCGCCCGCTGGAGTGGCATGGCGAGGGGGTCGAGCCCATTGTCCTGATCATCGCCCGTGCCAGCGATCCGGCGCTGGGCGAGGGCGACCGTATTCTCGCTCGCCTGACAGTGGTGCATGAGGAAGACCACAACTACGAAGCCCGCCTGATCCGCCGGATCGGAACCAACCCGCGCAAGATCGTGGGCATCTTCCGCAAAGGGGCCGAGGGCGGGCGCATCGTGCCAATCGACAAGACTGGCCAGACCGAGTGGCTGGTCGCCGATGGGGCCGTTCTGGGGGCCAAGGACGGTGAGCTGGTCGAGGCCGAACAGGCAGGACCCAAGAACCGCATGGGCCTGCCGCGCGCGCGGATCGTGGAACGGTTGGGCGACCCGTCTGCGCCCAAGGCCGTGTCCCTGATCGCAATTCACCAGCACGGCATTCCCGATGATTTCCCGGACAAGGTGATTGCCGAGGCCGACAAGGCCAAACCCGTCGGCCTGAAAGGCCGCGAAGACCTGCGGGACATGCCGCTGCTGACCATCGACCCCTCGGATGCGCGCGATCATGACGACGCCTGCTATGCGCATGCCGATGACGATCCGAAAAACCCCGGCGGTCATGTGATCTGGGTCGCCATTGCCGATGTCGCCGCCTATGTGCAGCCCGGCACCGCGCTGGACCGAGAGGCGCGCAAGCGCGGCAATTCCAGCTATTTCCCCGATCGCGTGGTGCCGATGCTGCCGGATCGTCTGTCGGGCGATTTGTGTTCGCTGCACGAGGGCGTTCCGCGCGCCTGTATCGCCGTTCGAATGCAGATCGACGCGGATGGCAACAAGATCGGCCACCGGTTTGTGCGCGGCCTGATGCGGTCTGCCGCTTCGCTGCACTATGCCGAGGTGCAGGAGGCCATCGACGGCACCCCCAACGACCGCACCGGGCCGCTGCTGGAACCGGTGTTGAAACCCCTCTATGCCGCTTACGCCGCGCTGAAAACCGCGCGGGCCGTGCGGCAGCCGCTGGACCTGGACCTGCCGGAACGTCAGATCGTCCTCAGCGATGCGGGTGAGGTGACCAGCGTGGCCTTCCGTGAACGTTTGGACGCGCATAAACTGATCGAGGAGTTCATGATCCTCGCCAATGTGGCCGCCGCCGAGACGCTGATCGCCAAACGCCGCCCACTGTTGTTCCGCGTGCACGAAGAACCCGCGCCCGAGAAACTGGAAAGCCTGCGGGAAACGGCGCAGGCGGCGGGGCTGAACCTCGCCAAGGGGCAGGTGCTGCAAACCCGCCACCTGAACGCGCTGCTCAACGCCGCCGCCGGGACCGAAGACGCCGAGTTGATCAACCTGACCACCCTGCGGTCGATGGCACAGGCCTATTACAACCCCGAGAATTTCGGCCATTTCGGACTGGCGCTACGGAATTATGCCCATTTCACCTCGCCTATCCGCCGCTATGCCGACCTGATCGTACACCGCGCGCTGATCTCGGCCCATGGCTGGGGCGAGGACGGGCTGACCGAGGACGAAATCGGGCGGCTGGACGAAACGGCCACCCATATCTCGGACACCGAGCGCCGCTCGATGATGGCCGAACGCGACACGACCGACCGCTACCTGGCGGCCTATCTGAGCGAACGTGTGGGCAATGAATTCTCGGGCCGCATCAGCGGGATCGCCCGGTTCGGCGCCTTCGTGAAGATGGACGAAACCGGCGCGGACGGGCTGGTGCCTGTGCGATCATTGGGGCGCGAGTTCTTTCATTTTGACCGAGAGGCCGGAACCCTGATGGGCTCAGACACCGGTCTGATCATCGCCATCGGTCAGCGCGTCACAGTTCGATTGACCGAGGCCACACCTGTGACCGGCGGGCTGGAGCTGGAATTGTTGTCCATCGATGATCAGGCGCTGCCCCGTGGGCGTGCACCGAAAGGGCGGCCAACGCGGCGCAAGGCGGTCAGTACCAAGCGCAAGAAAGACAAGATCAAACGCAAGGTCGAGCGCAAACGCCGTCAGAGGTGATAGGTTAGCGCTCGCGCAATCAGCCAGCCGTGGCGCGCCGGGTCGATCTGCGCGGGCTCGCTGAATAGCACGGCCCGGTTGCCATCCAGCTGATCGTCACCCGGAAAGGCCGAGGTGAAATCGCCCATCAACCGGCTTTGGCAATGCACGAACAGTGCAAAACACGCGGATTTATGCGCGCCGACCCGGATCGTCGAACCCTTCGGGGCCAGATAGGCGGGCTGCCCCCAACGCAGCGCCTCTTGCAGCGGCTGCGCAGCGGGCAGGGATGCGGCGGTGTCAAAGATCAACTCGCGCAGGATCAGCGCGCCGGCACGGGCGTTCTCGGGCAGGCTATCATAGGCGGCAGCCACTTTGGGATCGGTAAAAGGTGTCATGTCAGCAGCTTATCCGGTTTGACCCGGCAGGTCAGAAGTTTCGGCCTGAGTACTTTGTGAATCCCGCATTTTGCGCTATTCTGGCCCCGAGCAGTAATCAGGAATTTCGGAATGCGTAAATGCACAAGTGGCGTTATTGCCGCTGCATTATGGGCATCCATTGTGCAGGCGGAATCCCTCAATACAGCGGATGGGTCTCAGACCTTTCAGCTGGCCTCGGCCGATCTGACTGTGTCGTTGCGACCGGTTCTGCGGCCCTCAGCGATGGAGTATCGGGTGTCGACCGAAGGAAACGCGCGATTTCAGGCGTGGCTGGGGGCGTTTCGGGACCGGGCGCTTGCGCAGGGCATTTCCACCGATACGCTGGATCGGGCGCTGGCCGGTCTAACCTATGACAAGAAGATCATCGAACGTGACCGCAATCAGGCCGAGTTTTCGAAACCGATCTGGGAGTATCTGGATTCTGCCGTCTCGGACACGCGCGTCGCCAATGGCCGCGCCGGGCTGGAGCGCTACAACGCGACCCTGACCCGGATCGAGGCGCGGTATGGCGTGGAAAAAGAAGTCGTCACCGCGATCTGGGGCCTTGAGACCGCGTTCGGTACGTTCCGGGGCAGTGATCACACCATCCGCTCGCTGGCGACGCTGGCCTTTGATGCGCGGCGGGCGCCGTTCTTTGAAACCCAGCTGGTCGCTGCGTTGCAAATCATTCAGGCGGGGGATGTCAGCCCCGGTCACATGGTCGGCAGCTGGGCGGGTGCGATGGGTCACACGCAATTCATGCCAACCTCATACCTGGATCATGCGGTGGATTTTGACGGTGACGGGCGGCGGGATATCTGGTCGGACGATCCGACCGATGCGCTGGCCTCGGCCGCTGCGTATCTGGCGCGGCACGGCTGGACCAAAGGCCAGCCCTGGGGCGTTGAAATACGCCTGCCCGAGGGGTTCGAGTATGCCACCGCCAAACGAGACCATACATTGCTGCCGTCGGACTGGGCCAAACGCGGCGTGGTCGGGCGTGACGGCAAACCGGTCCCGGATTACGGGCACGCCGCCATCCTGCTGCCTGCGGGCGGGCAGGGCGTGGCGCTGATGATCTTCGACAATTTCCGCGTGATCGAGGCATATAACGGCGCCGACGCCTATGTGATCGGCATCGGCCACCTGTCCGACCGTCTGGCCGGGCGCGCGCCGTTTCAGGCCGACTGGCCCCGCAGCGACCGGGTGCTGAGTTTCACCGAGAAAAAGGAATTGCAAACCCGCCTGACCGAAGCCGGTTTTGATACGCAAGGTATCGACGGGCGCACCGGGCCAAACACGACCGACGCGGTGCGGGCGTACCAATTGGCGCAGGGCTTGCTGCCGGATGGTTATGCCAGTTTGAAGCTGTTGCAGCGGCTGCGGTGATTTAGCGAGGACTGTCTTTAGGGACGCTGCTAGCTACCAGTAGAGAGAGCTGCGCTATCTGCATATAGACCCATGCTTGTCCCCTTGCCGGAGATGATGATCGTATCGCCACGCCTGACGGTAGTGACGAGTTCTTCAGGCAAATTGCAGAATCTCTGCCATGGCGACGGAACTCCATCTAAATAGATTGAGTACGGGCACCGACCTTCCGATCTCGGGTTGCCACCCCAGTCTGCAACATATGACAGTTCTATGTCCTGCCCAGCGAGTTTGGCAACTATCATAGGGACACCATAAGTGATTGGCCCCATGCCGCTAAGTAGAACAACAAAAATCGGCAGAATACTCAGACTAATCCCGTCCCAGAGGACTTTGGATCTTTCGGACGGAGAGCTCTGTTTTTTCCACAGCCTGAACCACATTGCGCCTAAAAAGCAGGACATAGCAATGCCAAGAGCAATGTCCAAAGAGCGAGCCTTGGTAACCCAGTCGGGAGACGGGAAATACTGAACTCCAAAGTAACCTTGGAAGATGTTTAGTCCGCACAGCAACACAAAACTGGCATATACAACAGTGACCCATAGCGGAGGGCGGGGTCTGCGTTTGCGTGGCGGAGGGGTGTCAGGCATCAAAAACCGGAGCTAACAAGACTGCTTCCGAGGTAAGTCAACCATATGGGTTTTGTAAAGCGCTGAGTACAGTGTTGGGTTGAAAAAGGGCAGTTGTTGAACCAACCGCCCGTGCGATCTTCTTATCCAGGCCGATGACCTACGCTGCCGCCTTCATCAGCCCCTGCGCTGTGATCTCGGCCTGTGCCTCGTCCAGCGATTTGTGGATGCGCACGAACATCTCGTCGATATCCGCAGAGGTCAGGACCAGCGGCGGAGAGATGATCATCCGGTCGCCCACATGACGCATAATCAGGTTGTTGGCAAAGCAGCGCTCACGGCAGATATAGCCGACCGTGCCGGGCTCGGAGGCGAATTTGGCGCGGCTGGCCTTGTCCGGGGTCAGGGCGATGGACGCCATCATGCCGACGATCTTGGCCTCACCCACCAGCGGGTGATCGACCAGCGCCTCCCATTTCTGTTTCAGGTAGGGCGCAGCCACGTCGCGGACGTGATCGACGATCTTTTCTTCTTCGAGGATGCGCAGGTTTTCCAGCGCCACGGCGGCGGCGACCGGGTGGCCGGAATAGGTGTAGCCGTGGTTGAACTCGGTGCCGCCGATAACCTCGGCGATCTCGTCATTGACGATGGACCCGCCGATCGGCGCATAGCCCGAGCTGAGACCCTTGGCGATGGTCATGATATGCGGCCTGATGCCCACGGTTTCTGACCCGAACCAGTTGCCGGTCCGGCCAAAGCCGCAGATCACCTCATCGGCGATCAGCAGGATATCGTATTTGTCGCAGATGCGCTGAACTTCGGGCCAGTAGCTGTCGGGCGCCACGATCACGCCGCCTGCGCCCTGTACGGGTTCGGCGATGAAGGCCGCGACGCGGTCCTCGCCCAGCTCCAGAATGGCCTCTTCCAGCTCGCGCGCACGGGCTAGGCCGAAGTCCTCGGGCGTCATGTCGCCGCCTTCGGCCCACCAGTTCGGCTGGTTGATGTGGTGGACATTCGGGATCGGAATGCCGCCCTGCGCGTGCATCCCGGCCATCCCCCCCAGCGAGGCCGACCCCACGGATGAGCCGTGATAGGCATTGTGGCGGCTGATGATGATGTTCTTGTCGGGTTGGCCTTTTTCAGCCCAGTAGGTGCGCACCAGGCGGATGTTGGTGTCGTTCGCCTCGGACCCGCTGCCGGCGAAGAACACGTGATTCAGATCGCCCGGCGCCAATTCGGCCAGCTTTTGGGCCAGCGCGATGGCGGGTACATGCGTGGTTTTAAAAAAGGTGTTGTAGTAGGGCAGTTCCCGCATCTGGCGGGCGGCGGCCTCTGCCAGTTCGTCGCGGCCGTAGCCGATATTGACGCACCACAGGCCGGCCATGGCGTCCAGAATCTCTTCGCCTTCGCTGTCGGTCAGGTAGACGCCTTTGGCACGAGTGATGACCCGCACGCCGTCTTGCCCAAGCTCGGCATTGGTGGAAAACGGGTGCATGTGGTGGGCGGCATCCAGTGCCTGCAATTCGGCGGTGGGCATGTGATTGGTGATGGTGGACATCCGGAAACCTCCTGAAAGAGCGGTCGGCACTCACAATATGATCAAATTTTTTTCTGTCAATCGAATCGCATGAATCTAGCCCTGGCTCAGGGCGTCGACCATCAGTTCCATACCCTGTTCAATGTCCTTCGCAGTGGCTTTTGCCACCCCTTCGGCATCCTGGGCGCGCAAAGCGGCAAGGATATCCTTGTGCCAATCCGGCAGGCTCTGCGTGCCAAACCGGCCACAAACCACCCGCAGAGACGGCCCGAATCTGAGCCACAGCCGCTCGGTCAGATCACTGAGGATCGGGGCGTTCGCGTGGGAATAGAGTGTCTCGTGGAAGCTGTGGTTCAGACGCAGATAGCCGCTGACGTCCCCGTCGGCGATGGTGCGGTCCAGCTGCTGGTCGAGGCGTTCAAGACTGTCGATATCCGCACTGCTCATATTCGTGGCTGCGCGTCTGGAAAGTTCTGATTCCATTGACAATCTGGCAAAAATCATCTGCTCGACATCGCCCGCTGAGAGCAATGGAACGCTGACCCTGCGATTGCCCTGAAACACCAGCGCGCCATCCGAGATCAGGCGTCGAATCGCCTCGCGCACCGGGGTCATTCCGACCCCCAGAGATTCAGTCAGACCCTGTATGGTGACCGGCTGCCCCGGCACCAATTCGCCGAACATGATCTGTGCTTTCAGGGTTTGGTACACCTGCTCATGCGCGGGTCGTTTTTCACCCTCTGCCTTCGTTCCTGATGCCTTATTTTTGATCAAATCCAATTGGTTTGCCCTGTTTCCGATGATGTTAACTTGCCAGGTGCCTGACCTTTTGAAACCATACGCTGGATCGGGGGAAAACGCAAAACTTGATCAAATCCAAAAAAACGGGAAAATACCCGTACACTTGCAGGGAGAAAAAAATGTCAATCAAAACGCTGACGATGACCGCGGTCATCGCATTGGGGACTTCGGCGGCCTTCGCCGAAGAGGTGCGTGTCTACAACTGGTCCGACTATATCGACGAGGATCTTCTGAAGAAATTCGAGGAAGAGACCGGCCTGACGCTGATCTACGATGTGTTCGACAGCAACGAGGTTCTGGAAACCAAGATGCTGGCCGGGGGATCGGGCTATGACGTGGTGGTCCCGACCGGCAGCTTCATGAGCCGCCAGATCCAGGCGGGTGCGTTTCAGGAACTGGACGCGGCCAAGCTGTCAAATATCGGTAATGCGTGGGATGTCATTGCCGAACGCGTCGCGCAATTCGATCCCGACAACAAGCATTCGGTCAACTATATGTGGGGCACCACCGGGTTGGGCGTGAATGTCGGCAAGGTCAAGGAAGTGCTGGGCGAGGATGCGCCGCTGGATTCGATGGAGTTGATCTTCAACCCCGAGAACATGGAGAAACTGGCCGCGTGCGGCGTCTATTTCCTGGACGCCCCGGATGAGATGGTACCGGCGGCGCTGGTCTATGCGGGCCTCGACCCGAATTCGCATGAAAAAGACGATATCGCCAAGGCCGAAGAGGTTTTTGCCGCCGTCCGGCCTTACGTGAACAAATTCCACAGCTCGGAATATATCAACGCGCTGGCCAATGGGGATATCTGCGTGGCCGTCGGGTTCTCGGGCGACGTGCTGCAGGCGCGGGACCGTGCGGCCGAGGCCGATAACGGGGTCGAGATCGCCTACAACGCGTTCAAGGAAGGATCGCAGATGTGGTTCGACCAGCTGGCGGTGCCGGTTGATGCGCCGAACCCGGACGGGGCGCATAAGTTCATCAACTTCATGCTGGACGCCCAGAACATGGCCGCCGCATCGAACTATGTTTACTACGCCAACGGCAACAAGGCGTCGCAAGAGTTTCTTGCGGAGGATGTGATCGGTGACCCCGCCGTCTACCCGTCGGCAGAGGCTATGGCGAACACCTATATCAAGGGGCCTTACCCGCAGAAAACCCAGCGCGTCGTGACGCGCATGTGGACCAAGATCAAATCGGGCACCTGATCCGATTACGCGCAGGGCGGTTGGGACCGCCTTGCGCCTTTTTCAGCTTGTCGAAACGGGGGCCGCTTTGAACTCTGACGTCTTTGCGCCGTGGGAAGACCCACAGGCGAAACCTTTGATCCAGTTCCAAAATGTCACCAAGCGGTTTGGTGATTTCACGGCCATCGACAATCTGTCTCTGGGCATTTTCGAGCGCGAGTTCTTTGCCCTGCTGGGGCCGTCGGGTTGCGGCAAGACCACCATGATGCGGATGCTGGCCGGGTTCGAAAAGCCGACCGAAGGCCATATCATACTGGGTGGTCAGGACATCGACCCGATCCCGCCGAACAAGCGGGCGGTGAACATGATGTTCCAGTCCTACGCGCTGTTTCCGCATCTCAGCATCTGGGACAACATCGCCTTTGGCTTGCGCAGGGACAGCATGCCCAAACATGACCTTGAGGACCGTGTCGAGGAAATGCTGCGCCTGACCCGGCTGGAGCAATTCGCCCGCCGCAAACCGCACCAGATTTCCGGCGGGCAACGTCAGCGGGTGGCGCTGGCGCGGTCTCTGGCCAAGGCGCCGAAGCTGCTGTTGCTGGACGAACCGCTGGGCGCATTGGACAAGAAATTGCGGCAGGACACGCAGTTCGAGTTGATGGATATTCAGGAAAAGACCGGCACAACTTTCGTCATCGTCACCCACGATCAGGAAGAGGCGATGACCGTCGCCAGCCGCGTGGCCGTTATGGATCAGGGCAAGCTGATGCAGGTCGCGACGCCGGATCGTATCTATGAGAACCCGAATTCGGTCTATGTCGCGGATTTCATCGGTGACGTGAACATCATCGAGGGCCGTGCCTCGTCCGGTGGTGAGGATACCTATCAGATCGAATGGGCCGAAGGGCAGTCGCCCTTGACCGCGACCTCGGCCCGCGATTTTTCCAACGGACAAACTTGCCATATTGCGATCCGGCCCGAGAAGGTGACGATCTCGGCAGATCGTCCGGCAGACGCGATCAACGCGGTGCAGGGCAAGGTGCATGACATCGCCTATCTGGGCAATCTCTCCACCTATCACGTCGAATTGCCGAACGGCACGATCATCAAGGCGCAGACGGCCAACACCCGCCGCATCTCGCGCCGGTCGTTCACATGGGAAGACCCGGTCTGGCTGTCCTGGACAGCAACGGCTGCGGTTCTGCTGGCCAACTGATGCGCCGCGCGTTTCTGATTGCCGTTCCCTATGTCTGGCTGTTGGCGCTGTTTCTGGTGCCGTTCTTCATTGTCCTGAAAATCTCTTTGTCGGACAGTGAATTGGCGATCCCGCCTTACACCCCGACACTGGACCTGTCGCAGGGCTGGGCCGGGATCAAGGATTTCTTCAGCCAGCTGGATTTCGAGAACTTCGTCTGGCTGACCGAGGATGATCTGTATTGGAAAGCCTACCTCTCCAGCGTAAAGATCGCGGTGATCTCGACCTTTTTGACGTTGCTGGTGGGGTATCCCATCGCTTATGGCATGGCACGTGCGCCTGCGGAATGGCGGCCGACGCTGATGATGCTGGTAATTCTGCCGTTCTGGACCTCGTTCCTGATCCGGGTTTATGCGTGGATGGGCATCCTGTCGAACGAAGGCTACCTGAACCAGTTTTTGCTGTGGACGGGCATCATCTCGACCCCGTTGACCATCCTGAACACGCAATGGGCGGTCTACATCGGCATCGTCTATACCTACCTGCCCTTCATGATCCTGCCGATCTATTCATCGCTGGAGCGGATGGACGGATCGCTGATCGAAGCGGCTGAAGACCTTGGCTGCTCGCGCCTTGAAGCCTTCTGGCTGGTGACCATCCCGCTGTCGCGCCCCGGCATCATCGCGGGTTGCTTTCTGGTGATGATCCCAGTGATCGGCGAGTTCGTGATCCCCTCGCTGCTGGGCGGTTCGGGCACATTGATGATCGGCAAGGTGCTGTGGGAGGAGTTCTTCTCGAACCGCGACTGGCCGGTGGCCAGCGCCGTAGCCGTGGTGCTGCTGCTGATCCTCGTGATCCCGATCGTGCTGTTCCAGCGCAACCAGCAGAAACAGGCGGAGGCAGAGCAATGAACAGGATGAGCTGGTTCAACGCCGTGTCCCTGACGCTGGGGTTCGCCTTCCTCTATATCCCGATGATCATTCTGATCATCTTCAGCTTTAACGAAGGCAAGCTGGTTACCGTCTGGGCCGGGTTTTCGACCAAATGGTATGGCGAAGTGGTCCAGAACCAGGCGTTTCTGGACGCGGCATGGGTAACAGTGCGCGTTGCAGTGTTCTCATCAACGCTGGCGACCATTCTGGGTACCGCTGCGGCTTATGTGCTGGTGCGCGGCGGGCGGTTCTTTGGCCGCACGCTGTTTTCCGGCATGATCTATGCGCCGCTGGTGATGCCCGAGGTGATCACCGGCCTTTCTTTGCTGCTGTTGTTCATCGGCATCGGGCTGGATCGGGGCATCCTGACCATCGTGCTGGCCCATACGACCTTTTCGATGTGTTTCGTTTCGGTTGTCGTCTCCTCGCGCCTCGTGACCTTCGATCAGTCGCTGGAAGAGGCCGCGCTGGACCTGGGCTGTTCTCCGGCGCAGGCGTTCCGGCTGGTGACCTTGCCGATTATCGCGCCCGCGGTGATTTCGGGCTGGCTGCTGGCCTTTACCCTGTCGCTGGATGATCTGGTGATCGCGTCCTTTACCTCGGGGCCGTCGGCCACGACCCTGCCGATCAAGATATTCTCGGCTGTGCGTCTTGGGGTTAGCCCCGAGATTAACGCGCTGTCCACGATCATGATCGGGATTGTGACGGTGGGGGTCATCACCGCGTCGCTGATCACGAAACGCGCGATGATGCGGCAAAAGCAGGATGAAATGGCCGCCGCGCGCACCGAATGAAACGGCTGTTTTCCGACTATGCCTATGGCCCCGGTCCCCGGACCAATTGTTGGTGGGATGAAACGATTGCCAGCCCGGATTGGCCGGTGTTGCACGGCGGTCTGAGCACCGACGTCGTCATCATCGGCGGCGGTTTCACAGGCCTCTCGGCGGCGCTGCATCTGGCTGCGGCCGGCGTGTCGGTCGCTGTGCTCGAAGCCGAGACGCCGGGTTGGGGCGCATCCGGGCGCAATGGAGGGTTTTGTTGTCTGGGCGGGTCAAAGCTGAGCCATGACGCGATGACCCGCCAGTTCGGAGAAGCTGCCGCAAAGAGCTATGCCCAAGCCGAAGAAGACGCCGTTCACCTTGTCGCTGATCTGCTCAAGACCCATCGTATTGATGCCGACGTTCATTCGCAGGGTGAGACCCAGTTGGCCCACACTGCGCGCGCGATGGAGAAATTGCGGCGGCAGGCCGAGGCATCGGGCACGCTTCATGAACCGGGTGATCTGCCGGGGCTTGGCTTTGGTGAGGGGTTCCACGGCGGCTACACCAACCCGGTCGGATTTGCCCTGAATCCCAGAAAATACCTGTTCGAACTGGCGCAGGCGGCCCGGTCCCGCGGCGCGGATCTGTTCCAGCAAAGCGCCGCGCAATCTGTCCTTAAAACGCAATCCGGTTTCGAAGTTCAGACCGACTCGGGTCGGATCAGGGCGCAAAGCGTGCTGATCTGCACCAACGGCTATTCCAGCGAGGACATCCCGCCCTGGATGGCGGGTCGTTATTTGCCCGCCCAGTCCACGGTACTGGTGACCCGCCCCCTGTCCGAGGCTGAGGTGCAGGCGCAGGGCTGGACCTCGGATCAGATGGTCTATGATACCCGCCATCTGCTGCACTATTTTCGTTTGATGCCCGACCGACGGTTTCTGTTTGGAATGCGCGGAGGGCTGCTGTCCTCTTCAGGGGCCGAGGCTGCCATTCGGCGCAAGGTCATAAGGGATTTCAGGCGGATGTTTCCGGAATGGTCGGGCGTTGAAGTGACCCATATGTGGTCGGGCATGGTCTGCCTGTCGCGGGGTCTTACGCCATATGCCGGTCCTGTGGCGGACAAGCCGGGGATGTTCGCCGGGTTTGCCTATCACGGAAACGGGGTGGCGATGGGCACCTATTGCGGGCGCGCGCTGGCCCGGATGGTTCTGGGGCGGGATGCTGGGTTGCCGGCCCCCGTTGCACATGAGCCGCAGCGGTTTCCGCTTGGGCGTTGGCGTCGTGCTTTGATGCCACCCGCTTATGCTGTGATGGCGCTTGCGGATCGGTGATGGTCAGAGCGTTGCCAGCTCCAACTCCAACCCTTCGGCATAGTCGGCCGCGCCATTTTCGATCCGCCACAGGCAATAGGCCGCCATTCGCCATGCGTACCATCGGCGCAGTGTCTGATACCGTTCCAGCGTATCCGTGTGGCCGTAGGCGGACAAGAACTCACGCTCTTCTTCCCGCGTCAGAGCCGCGCCCCGGTAAAGGTGTTGCATCGCCGGGGACAGGAACAAAGCCAGGTCCTCACAAGGATCACCCTGCGCCGGGCACTGCCAGTCGATAAGGGTCAGGCCGGACGGTGAGGTCAGAATGTTCCCGGCAACCGGATCGCCGTGGATCAGGCAGGTGTTGGTGGTCGGTGGCACTTGCCCGTCGGGCTGTAATTGGTCCAGCCGAAGCCGTGTTGGTGAAAGGCATCCATCAAGAATATTCTGCCCATGTCGGGCCAGATCAGCGCTGCCGTTACACCCTTTCGGGGCCTGTACCGGCAGGTCGAGCGCGTGAAGTTTGCGCAGCAGCTTTCCCACTTCAGCCGCCCCCTCGCGCCACGGAGAACCCGGCGCATGATCGTAAAACACCCATCGGCCATACTCATGCTGACCGGCTGCGCGCAGGCGCGGGGCAAAACCGGTGGGTTCCAGGGCGGTCAGGCACTGCGCCTCCAACTCGGCATCGTTGCGAAACAGCGGATTGCGCAGCCCGTCACGATATAGTTTCAGCACCTTGCCGCCGTTTTCCTCCAGCACCTTCCAGACCTGATTGGTGCGCCCGCCATACAGGGTCTGAAACCGCGCGCCTCCGGCAATCAGACCCTGATCGCGCAGGTCCTCAACTAGATCCAACGGAGGGGTAATCGGGTCAGACAGAGGGGCCACCGGTAAAATGCGAGTCGCAGGTTGCACAGGTTTGGCCCGTCGCGCCCGGCAGATCAAGCTCCGGCGCGAACCGCTGTTACCATTCCTACCGGTACGACCTGACCGCTTTCCAGCGTCAGCAAGACCGAATCTTCCCCGACTTGAGCCTCAACCACCTGATTGTAGGCCGCGACGGGTTGGGCTGACAGCAGGTCATCCCCGTCATAGCTTTCCAGCGTTGCCGTATAGCTGCCGGTCGGCAACGGGCTGCCGTCACTTGCTGTTCCGGCCCAGACAAAATCGGTTTGGGTCACGGGGACGGAAACCCGCTCAATCTCGGTGCCGTTGCTGTCACGGATGACCATCACCGCGCCATCCGCCGCCGTCGCAGCCTGCGCGGACAGGGTCACAGGCTCACCGTCAAAGTGAAACGCTGCGGTGGTGCGGACATCCATGCCGATCCAATTGGCCAGCTCTTCCAGCTTGACGCCACCCAGCGACAGCACCAGTTCGGACAGCGCCTCGTTGGTTTGCACCTGCTGTTCGACCATCGAAAACTGCGCCAGTTGTGAGGCGTATTCGCTGGAATCCATCGGCTCCAGCGGGTCCTGATTCTGTGCCTGCGTGGTCATCAGCAACAGGAACGTGTCGAAATCGGATGCCACGGATGCGGCTTGGGAACTGGACGCCGCCTGCGCGGGCGTGTTGGCCTGAGTCGTCGATTGCGTTGGGGTGATCATGGTCAAAGCCTCATGTCGATTCGCCCATCAAGGGCAATGTTTGGACGCGCCGGGCCAGCCTCGGCGACGTGCTCGGGCTGAGGAGAGGAGAACTCGGTGCCCTCACCCCCATCAGAGTCCTCATGTTGCGCATCGGCAGATGTACCCAGATCAAAAGACAGGTCGCCAAGGCCGAAGTTCTGGAACTCAGCCTCAAGAACCGAGAGGTGCCGCCGCATCATGTCCAGCGTTTCGGGGCGTTCCGCGCTGATTGTCAGATGCAGGCCATCGTCCCGACCATTCAGAACGATCGAAACGCGCCCCAGTTCTTCGGGATTCAGCGCAACCTCGATGGCGCCGGAATGCGGCCGCACATTGATGGCGGTCGCCATCTGCGATGCGATGGCGCGCGCCGTTTCTGCGCGGGCGGTGGCTGTCATGGCCTGAACCGCAGGTCCCGATTCGCGCGTGGCTGACGGCGTCGGAGCTTCTCTGGCGGCCTGCATGTCCTCGACTTCGGGAATCGGCTGTGTTTCGGCCTGAACTTGCGCTTTGTCGGATGCCAGAAACTGCGCCTGCACAAGTGTCGGTGCGCGATCAGCTGTTCCGGGATGGTTCGGCTTCGGTTCAGCTGCGGATGCGGCATGCGTCGCGCCCCGATCCGGGTCGGTAAAGGCCGACAAAACCGGCATCTCTTTCGGGCGCGGGTCCGCTATGATTGACCCCATCGGCAGGCTCTTTGGCGTAAGAGCGTTTTCAGATGGTCGCCTCGGCTTGTCACCCCCTGAAATCAACGCTTGAAAGACCGGCGGAACCAACCGTTGCGCGGAGCTTTCAGCAGTTCGCGGCAGTTCAGCCTGTGGAAGGCCCGGTTGCTTGTGCCCGGTCGTTTCGGCGTCAACCTGATCGATCGAAGCTGTCACGGACGGCTCCTTGGGCGTCGTTTTCGATGCAGGGTTTGGATTCGCCTCGGCAGCAACAGGGCGGATTTCGGCAGGCGGCTGGTCATCCGGTGCAACAACGATGCCTGTCGGCTCGACCTCTTCCGTGATGGCCTCCAGCTCTGACGCTGCATCCGGGTCCTGAATCATAAGGTCAGTCGTGTCAGCATCATCGGATTGCGGCCCGGTGTCCTGGTCCATGACCGTTTGAAAGGACATGCCGCCCTTGGATTCGCGTGCCTCTCGCGCGGTCGCGTCGGGTTTCGCGGTGGCGGCGGTTGGTGAGGATATCACCGCTGAAAGAGGGTTGGGCATTTTGCTCCGGCTCCTTTTGTGTAACCGGAAATCTGCCCGCAGGAAGTTACGTTTATTTTAACCGCTTTCGCCTTTGATCGAGAAAGTTCGATGCAAATTTCGGAGAAAGCAATGAAGGTTTCTGCGACCCCTCCCGTCCCGCAACCACCAACGGCCCGTCAGAAAGTACGGGCCGCCGCTGTCGAGTTGGAGGCGGCGTTTCTGGCTGAAATGCTCAAGGCCTCTGGATTGGGCAAGGCGCGCCAATCCTTTGGCGGAGGCACGGGGGAGGACCAGTTTTCCTCATTCCTTGTGCAGCATCAGGCGCGCGCTCTGGCCGAATCCGGTGGCGTCGGCCTGTCCGAAATTCTGTTCCAGTCCATGATGGAGAAAACCAATGCCGACCAAAGCTGACACCGACCTGATCAAGTCCTTGGAAGAAGTGCTGGACCTTGAGCGTACCGCGCTTGTCGATGGTGATCTGGACCGGCTCAATCAAATGGCGCCGGAAAAGGAAAAGCTGATCGGGGCGATCAATGAGCTTCGGGTCTTTGACAGTGCCGAATTGATTCGCCTGCAGGAAAAGGTCGAACGCAATCAGGCATTGCTGAACAGCGCGGCCGAGGGAATTCGCGCCGTGGCCAGCCGCATGGCCGAACTGCGCCGCGTGCGGCAGGAATTCAGCACCTATGGCGCCGACGGTCAGCGCAACGGATACACCGTGCGCCACCATGCAAAGCTGGAAAAACGGGCATAGCGGCGGGTTTGATTCAAATCCGAATTTTCTGGCTTGGACGCTTTAGCACTCCGTTAGGGGATCAGGGGCAAAGGTGGTCGGGCACCTGGAAACAGCAGGTGGCGCGAACAGCCCGACGGCGGATCGCACTGATCAGAAAGACGTCAAAGCCCGCATGTGATGCGGGGTAAGCATGGGCGCAAAGGGCCCGAACGGAAAAGGAAGAAAGCTATGTCCAGCATTCTGACCAACAATGGCGCAATGGTTGCGCTGCAAACTCTGAAATCGGTCAACAAGAACCTGGCGCAGACCCAGAACGCGATCTCGACCGGTAAGGACGTTGCAACTGCCAAAGACAACTCGGCCGTCTGGGCGATTTCCAAAGTCATGGAATCCGACGTAAAGGGCTTCAACGCAATCAAGGACAGCCTGGCGCTGGGTGAATCGACCGTTGCAGTGGCCCGGAACGCCTCGGAAACCGTGACCGATCTGCTGACCCAGATGAAAGGCAAGATCGTCGCTGCGCAGGAAGACAACGTGGATCGTGGCAAGATCAACGACGATGTGACCGCTCTGCGGGACCAGATCGCCGCAGTGGTGGGTGCCGCTCAGTTCAACGGTCTCAATCTGGTCAACGGCTCGACCGGTTCGGCCTCGATCCTGTCCTCGCTCGACCGGGACAACACTGGCAATGTAACGGCATCGTCGATCTCTGTTGCCGGTCAGGATCTGTCGGTTGGTGGTTATACTGCCAATGACATTTTCTCGGGCAGCTCGGCAGGTGCGTCGGCGAACGGCGATACTGTTGCAATCGCGCTGGATAACGGTGGCGGTAACGAACAGATCGAGATCGCGGAGAATGGCACTGCGTTTGCTGCCGGTGACAGCGTCAGCCTGACTGTTGGTGACGAAACCGTCTCTTATACGGTGACGGCAGACGATGCAGCGGCAACAACCACGGCTGATATCGTCGCGGTTGCGCTCAAGGCCAAGGTTGACGAGCTGGGTGTCGCAGGTCTGACCGTCGACTATGACAGCGGTACGCCCGGTACGCTGAACTTCACCAACGCCGGCGGCAATGACCTGACCGTCAGCGGTCAGTTCGCCAATGCCGGCTCGGGTGGTCTGGGTGCATTGTCTTCGATTGACGTCTCCACCGGCGCCGGTGCAAACGCGGCGTTGGCAACCGTTGAAACGCTGATCGATACCGCAATCGACGCCTCGGCTGCATTCGGTTCGGCACAAGGCCGGATCGAGACCCAGCAAGAGTTCATCTCGAACCTGGCCGACTCGTTCAAATCCGGTATCGGGTCGCTGGTTGATGCCGACATGGAAGAGACCTCGGCCCGTCTGCAGGCCCTGCAGGTGCAGCAGCAGCTGGCCACCCAGTCGCTGTCGATCGCCAACCAGGCGCCGCAGTCGATCCTGTCTCTGTTCCGTTAATCTCCGGAACCTGGTCGGGGCGTGGAAGCGCGCCCCGGCCCTGACCGCCAAAAGACGGATTATTGGAAGGATTTCAAGTGACACCGCACACTCTTGCACAGCGAGCCTATGCACAGACCGCCGCCCCTACGCGCACACCGCGCGACACCGAATACGAGGCGATTTCAAAAATCACGCACCGGCTTAAGGCTGCCGCCGCCCGGCAAAAAACAGATTTTGGCGGGTTTGTTCAGGCACTGCACGAAAATCGCCGTCTTTGGACCGTATTGGCCAGCGGTGTCACGGATTCGGACAACGCCTTGCCCAACGAGTTGCGGGCACGGATTTTCTATCTGGCCGAGTTCACCGAACAGCACAGCAGCCAGGTTCTGGGCAACAAGGCGACCGTGGAACCTCTGCTTGAGATCAACATGGCCGTTCTGCGTGGCCTGCGGCAAATGGGGGCGACCTGATGGGCGGGCTGGTTCTGAAACTGGCACCGAAAGAGAGGGTGCTGATCAACGGCGTGGTTGTGGAAAACGGGGATCGCCGCAGCCGGTTTTCGATCATGACGCCGGATGCTAACGTCCTGCGCTTGCGGGACGCCATCCATCCGGATGAGGTGAACACCCCGGTACGGCGGGTCTGCTATGCCGCCCAGCTTGTGCTGTCCGGCGACATGGAGCCGGAACGGGCCCGTCAGCAACTGTTGCGCCGGGTTGAGGAATTGAGCCAGGTCTTCACCGACTCGGACAGTCGTCGCGTGCTTTCCGAGGCCACCGAGGCCTTGCTGGCCGAGCAGTATTACAAGTGTTTGAAGGCCCTGCGCGCGTTGTTGCCGCGTGAAGAACGGTTGATGGCGTATCAGCAATGACGTTCCAGCCTGTCATCCCTACGGGCGGCCTCGTGGGCTGGCGGTTTCTGCAACGCACCTATGACGCGCAGCTCGACAGTTTTTCGTCATCATCCGTCAACGAGAGGGAGCGGCAGTATTTTCTGGAAAACATCGGAAAGGTTCAAACGGCTGAGGATCTGGTGTCGGACCGCCGCTTGCTGCAGATCGCGCTGGGCGCTTTCGGTTTGGAAGGTGATATAAACAACCGTTACTTCATCCAGAAGGTGCTGTCCGATGGCACCAGCGCCGATGATGCGCTGTCGAACAGGTTGTCTGACGGCAGGTACCGGGAGTTTTCCGAGGCGTTTGGTCTGGGGCCGGGTGAAATACGCCGGACGGGGCTGGTAACCTTCATGGAAGACATCGCGCGGGACAACGACGTGTCCCGGTTCGAAATCGCGGTGGGCGAGTCCGACGAAACCATGCGTATTGCGCTGTATGCGCAACATGCCCTGATTGATCTGGCCGGGCAAAGGGGCAGTGCGGACACCAAGTGGTTCGATTTGATGAGCCTGCCGCCGCTGCGCAGTATTATGGAAACGGCACTTGGCCTGCCGTCCAGCTTCGCCCAGTTGGATATCGACCGGCAACTTGAGGTGTTCAAAGACAGGCTGTCCGGTGTGACCGGGTCAGATGATCTGTCTCAGTTTACGGATGAGGCGGCGGTGGCGCAGCTAACGGATCGGTATCTTGCCCGCAGCCAGATTGCACAGTTGCAGAGCACGATTTCACCTGCTCAGACCGCGCTGATCCTGCTGGGGGCGTGATGGAAATACGGGTCGGCGCCCCCCTGATCGCTACACCGGTCGTCAGCCGCTCAAAACCGCATCTGCTGAGGTTCGGAGGGCGAAGGAAGTGACCGGCAGGGACACGTTGTGCAGTTTGACATCCCCCAGCGGCACCGCGTTGGCGCAGGCTGGCTGAATATCGGCCGAGACGACAATACGGTGGCCGACCTTTTTGCCATATTCTCCCAATCGGGCTGCCACGTTTGCGGCTTGTCCGATGACGGTGAAATCCAGCCGTTCGCGTGATCCGACATTGCCATAGGTGACACGCCCATAGGCTACACCGATCGAACAATCACAATGGATGTCAGAGCCGGACTGGCGCAGCTCGCCCAGTTTTTCGACGATTTCGATGGCGGAACGTTGGGCATTCCAGCGCGCCGATTCAGCGTCGTCTCCGGCCGGGAACACCGCCAGTACAGCGTCGCCGATGAACTTTAGAACCTCACCGCCGTTTTCATGCACGATGCCGGACACGGTCTCAAAGAACTCGTTCAGCAGGTTGATATAGGCGGTTCGACCCAGCTGTTCTTCCAGACTGGTGGAATTGCGCAGGTCGCAGAACATGATCGCGGCGTCGATCTCATCGCCGTCCCCGCGCCGGATTTCACCCCCCAGAACCCGCGCGCCGGAGCGTTTGCCCACATAGGTTTCCAACAACACCTGCGCGTTTTCACGCTGCATGAAGACCTCGTAAAACCGGGCAATGACCGAGGAGCATTCGAACACCAGCCCCAGATTTTCGGTGGTGAACCCGTCCGGGTGGTCGCAGGTCAGGGTCAGAACGTTGGTCCGCCCGTCTGAAAACGGCAGCGGCATGGCGACGTAATCGGTTGCCCCCTTGGCGCGCAAATCTTCCATGATCGGAAAGCTGTTTTGCGGATTTTCGTCGTTCAGCCGCTGACGCACCCCGCCCAGCCCGTTCGACACGTGGCGCAGGGGGCTGTTGATATAGGCCGGGTGGTCGTGGATTTCATAAGTGGGCACATTGGTCGAAATCTCGGCCTCGCCCTTTTCCCAGATATAGTGTTTGCCCGCGATCAGCGGATGCAGGGACCAGGCCAGAATGCTGAGCCGCTGGATGGCGATGCCGTGCTCCAGCATCTTTTCAGCCAGGGCTTTGGTAAAGGCTTCGGGGGTCTGGTTCTCGGACGCGCCGCGCATCAGCCAGTCGATCAGGGGGCCGCTGATATTGCCATCTTCGGGATCGCGCAGATTGTTCTTGCCCAGATCGATCCGCGTATAGGCGTCAGACATAAAGCCAATGTGGCCCTGTATGGCAGTGCTTTCGGGCAAGGCGTCTTCATACGCCCAGACAGAATTAGCCAGCCGCTGACCATCCAGAATGACATCGTGATAGGTCGCGGTGCCTTTGAAGGGGCAAAAGGTCTGCAATTCGGTTTCGTCGCCAAGATCGATGCAGACGTCATCCCGCGGGATATAGATCGTGGCCGGCAGCCGCGTTTCGTACATGACCTTGGCGTTGGTGCTTTCGGCCAACAGGGTGTCGTCGCGGTAGATCGCAACCCGCCCGGTCAGTTCTTCGACCGAGATGCCGTAACCTTTGGTCTTTGGGGTGGTGTGCACATTCATCATCAGACTCCCTGACGCGAGTCTTTATAGGATGGGGCTTTGACCGTCGCATTCCAAGGGGTGTCACCGGCATTTTACCGCACGTGTCCTGTGCGGTGCGGTCGGATCAGACCATCTGAATCACATCCTTTTCGATCGACAGCATATAGCCCTTTTTGGCGATGTTCTTGACCAGCAGCTCGCTGACCATCTGGTTGCCAAGGGCATCGCGCAGCCGTTTGATCCGGGTGGCGCCTGCGGCCTCGTCACAATCGGCGGCGTCCTTGCCGGAAATCATCGCCTCGATCTGCACGCCCGAAAGAACCTCGTCATCCAGACGGGATTCGGCCAGCACCGACAGGGTTTCCATCGCCGCCGGGGTCAGTTTGAAATCCATATTGTTGAGGTAGACGGTATTTTCCTCGCGGCTGATCAGCAGAGAGGTCACCTGAATCCCAGTGCGTTCGATCTGGGCCATCCGCCGGTTCAGCATCACCAGCATCACCAGAAATACCAGCGCGGTCACCAGCATGGCGCTGGCAAAGACCAGCAGCACGAAAATCACCATGCGATAGCTGGACAGCGTGTCGGCAAAGGCCGTGCCGGATTGCGCCAGAATCTCCAAAAGGCGGATTTCGGTCTGCGAGGTCAGGTCGCTTTCGATGAACAGCCGCTCGACCCGCGCGTTGAAGGCATTGGCGTCGGGCAGGGTCCAGAACAGAAAGATCGCCGCCGTCACCAGAATCAACACGATCGCCGCGATGCCCGCGCCGACCAGTCTGACACCGGACCGGCGGGCCTCAGTAACGGAGATAGAATTGTCCGGCATTGGCCTTCCTTTTCTCCAACCCTTCCGGTCCGAACACGGACATGACGTTCAGCAGGGTCCAGCCCGCGCCCTTGAGGCGCTGGGCGACTTCACGTTTTGCCTGCCCCTTGTCGCAGGCCGATACCTGCATCACGCCATAGTGCAGGCGCAGCGGATTGTCCTGTTTGGCCTTGTAATCCGCATAGCAATCGGCCGCCGCAGCGGCAGAGCCAAGCGATATCAGGGCCAGCAGGGTCAGAGAAGAGAGGATCTGTTTCATAGGCCGCATCCTGCGCATGGGTTGCCACGATATTCAATAACCCAAGGGGTTTGGCAGGGCTGATATCGGATAACACGGGGCCGTTATTGCTTGTCTGGACAGCGAGCACCCAGTGTCAGGGCATCGAACACACGGCCCGCCTCCGGGCCCCCTGAGACTTCTGAAGGACAAGCACCATGCATAAGAAATTCATCGCCCTGATCGTGGCCTCTGCGGTTGCCATCACCGGAATTTCGGCGTCGCAGGCGCGGGCGGCCGATGTCGAAGATATCCTTGGTGGATTGGCAGCTATCGCGCTGCTGGGCGTCGCGGTGAAGCATTTGAACGACGAAAACAAGAAGAAGACCGTTACGCAAAACTACAATCACATATATAAGGCGCCCCAGGACCACGTGTACACAAAGCCAAAGCACAGGCCGCATCACGTACGCCCACTGCCGGAACGGGTTGCGCGCTATAGCCTGCCGCAACGATGCTTGCGCACCTTCCGTGGGTTCTCGCCCGATCAGCCGCTGTTGGGCAGGAACTGCCTGAGCAAGCATTACAAATACAGCAATAGCCTGCCGGACCAGTGCAAGGTCAGGTTCTGGAATGGCAAAAAGGTCAAGCGGGCGTACCACCCTGGCTGCCTGAGCCAGAAAGGATACCGCGTAAGTTACAAGTAACGGTTTTCGAGCAGGAGCGGCGCCGCAGAAGTGCCGTGCAGGGAGAGGGTGGCGCAAGCTGCCCTCTCTTTTTTCTTGCGGTGGGCGGTTAAACGCGGTTTTCCGGGGGTATGACGAAACCGGATTATGACATTGAGAAAGCCGCCGCAGCGCAAGGATATCTGCGCATCGCGGGCGTGGATGAGGTGGGCCGCGGGCCGCTGGCCGGGCCGGTGGTTGCGGCGGCGGTGGTTCTGAACCCCGAAGACATTCCCCAAGGGTTGAACGATTCCAAGAAGCTGACCGCCAAACGCCGCACCGCGTTGGAGGCCGCCCTGCGCGACCGGGCCGAGGTCGCGGTGGCCGAGGCCTCGGTGGCCGAGATCGACGAACACAATATCTTGCGCGCCTCGCATCTGGCGATGGAACGCGCGGTGGCGGCGCTCGACCCGCCGCCGGATTACCTGCTGATCGACGGCAACATGATTCCGCGCGGGTTGACGATCCCGGCGCAGGCGGTGGTGAAAGGTGATGCGCATTCGGTGTCGATTGCGGCGGCGTCGATCATCGCCAAAAACTGGCGCGATCAACTGATGGTGGATTTGGCGCAACAGCATCCCGGCTACGGCTGGGAGACAAACGCGGGTTATCCGTCGAAACAACATCGCGAAGCCCTGCAAAATCTTGGGGTGACCCCACACCATAGACGTTCGTTCAAGCCGGTACACAATATCTTGTATCAAGAGTAAATCGTAACCTGCTGATTCAAAAAAGAAATTGACGGCGAATCGTCTTTGACTCATCCTTGTCTCAACCAAATGAGCGCAAAAGCGCCGTGGATACTTGAGGCAGTAAAATGACAACAACCACCAAAAAGGGCGCAAAAGCGCTCCCTTTAAACACGATTCTATCCGGGGACTGCATCGAAGTGATGAACAGTCTGCCCGAGGCGTCGGTGGACCTGATCTTTGCGGATCCGCCCTATAATCTGCAGCTGAAAGGTCAGTTGCACCGCCCAGACAACAGCCAGGTAGACGCGGTCGACGATCACTGGGATCAGTTTTCCAGCTTTGGCGCCTATGACCAGTTCACCCGCGAGTGGCTGAAGGCGGCGCATCGTTTGCTCAAGCCGAACGGCGCGATCTGGGTGATCGGCTCGTACCACAATATCTTCCGCGTGGGCTCGGCCCTGCAGGATGCGGGATACTGGATTTTGAACGACGTTGTCTGGCGCAAGTCGAACCCGATGCCGAATTTCCGCGGCAAGCGCTTCACCAACGCGCATGAGACGATGATCTGGGCCTCGAAGCGTGAAGGCGCGAAATACACGTTCAACTACGAAGCGCTGAAGGCCCTGAACGAAGGCGTGCAGATGCGCAGCGACTGGGTGCTGCCGATCTGCACCGGGCATGAGCGTCTGAAGGACGAAAACGGCGACAAGGCGCATCCGACGCAGAAACCGGAATCGCTGTTGCACCGTGTCCTGATCGGCTCGACCAATCCGGGCGATGTGATTTTGGACCCGTTCTTTGGCACCGGCACGACCGGCGCTGTCGCCAAGATGCTGGGCCGCGAGTTCATCGGGATCGAGCGCGAGGAAAACTATCGCAAAGTGGCCGAAAAGCGCATCGCGAAGGTGCGCAAATTCGACCGCGAGGCGCTGGAAGTCAGCGCCAGCAAACGCGCCGAGCCGCGCGTGCCCTTCGGTCAGTTGGTCGAACGCGGGATGCTGCGTCCGGGCGAGGAACTCTATTCGATGAACCAGCGCCACAAGGCCAAGGTTCGCGCCGACGGCACGCTGGTCGGGCAAAACGTCAAAGGCTCGATCCATCAGGTGGGTGCGCATCTGGAAAACGCGCCGTCCTGCAACGGCTGGACCTACTGGTGTTTCAAACGCGACGGCAAGACGGTGCCGATCGACGTTCTGCGCCAGCAGATCCGGGCCGAGATGAACTGATTTCACAAATACCGCCGGTGCCTGTGGCCTGACACAAGGCACTACGCCTTGCCCCGCCGACCTCGGCGGGGTCTTTTGTTTTCCAGGTGTCTGGTGTCAAAACACGCCTCCTGTATCCTTCGGCGCAGTGAAGGAGCCCCAGCGATGTCGGATACCACAGCCAGCCCATCCCGATTTGACCGGTTCTTTGTGACCCGCCCGGATAACTACGATCTGGACAACAAATACACCGAAGCCGCGCTTGAGCGTCACAAACGCGAAGGGTTGGAACTTGCCGTCCGCGCCCGCTGGATCGCGATGGGACTGACTGCGGTTCTGCTGGTTTTCCTCAACCCGCAATGGGAGGTGATGTGGTACCATTTCATCCTGTTGCTGATCTGCGCTAATGGCTGGTTGATCCGGCGTGCGGGCCGCGTGGGGCAGTCACGGGCCGAATTGCTGCTGATTTTTGCGGATCTTCTGATCATGACGTTGGGAATGATTGTTCCCAACCCGTTCAGCGACGATGTGCGGCCGCTGGCGATGCAATACCGGTTCGATAATTTTCAGTATTTCTTCATCATTCTTGCGGCCGGAACGCTGGCCTATTCCTGGCGCACCGTGATTGCGATGGGATCATGGACGGCGGCGATGTGGACCGTAGGTTGGATCATCGCCTGGTGGATTGCGACGCCGATGCCCGGTCTCAGCGAGCGTGTGGCTGAGGCATTGGCAAGCTATCCGGATGTGGCCGAGCTGTTGGACCCCAACAGCTTTCGGCCTCAGTTGCGGGTTCAGCAGATTGTCGTTTTCATGATGGTGGCGGTCACGTTGGGTGTGTCGATGCGGCGGCTCAACCGGTTGCTGATGACGAATGCCGGTCTGGAACGCGAGAGGGCAAACCTGTCGCGGTATTTTTCGCCGAACGTGGTGGACGAGCTGAGCCAGAATGACGAGCCGCTCAAGCAGGTGCGCAAAGAGAACATTGCGGTTCTGTTCATCGATATCGTCGGGTTCACCAAATATGCCGCCGGGCGCGATCCTTACGAGGTGATTGAGGTTCTGCGCGGCTTCCATGCCCGGATGGAGGCCGAGGTGTTTCGGCATCATGGGACGCTGGACAAATATCTGGGTGACGGGCTGATGGCGACCTTTGGAACGCCGGTGCCAACGCCCTTGGATGCCAGCAATGCGGTGGCCTGTGCCCGGGCAATGGTTGCGGTGATCGACCGGTGGAACATCGAGCGCCGCCGGGCGGGAGAGCCCGAAATCCGTGTCGGGATCGGTGTGCACTACGGCGCTGTTGTCTTGGGTGATATCGGGGCCAACCGGCTGGAATTTGCGGTGATCGGGGATGCGGTGAACGTGGCTGCCAAGCTGGAGGCGCTGACCCGGGAGTTTCAGGCAAGGGTCGTCATCAGCGATGCGGTGCGGGGGCAATTGCTGGAGGAAGGCACAAACGCGCCGGAGTCGATGACGGGATTCGCGAAACACGAACACCACACGGTCCGGGGGGTAGAGGCCCCGATGGATGTGTGGGTGATGAAAAAGTAGGTGCTCCCGCCGATCTGCCCTGCATCAGAGATGCAAGGCGGATCGTTGGGCCGGGCAGCGCGCTGGCGCGCGCTGCGGTCACGGCTGAGGTGTGGGGTTTTCTGCGCGGTTGTAGGGCGCCCAATCGGTGACATCGGGGTAGTATTGGCGGCGCCAGGCGCGGACGCGGGGGTTCATGACCCGGCGCCAGAGGGGCGGGATCATCGCGGCAACCGTCATCACCGGATACCCATAGGGCAGTTGCGGTGCGGCGTCCTCGGAATGGTGCTGCAGCAGCGGAAATCGCCGGTTGGGTTTGTAATGGTGGTCCGAGTGGCGCTGCAGGTTGATCAGCAGCCAGTTCGAGGCCTTTTGCGAGGCGTTCCACGAGTGGCGCGGCAGGACGTGTTCATATTTCCCCTCGCCCAGATGTTTGCGGGTCAGGCCATAATGTTCGACGTAGTTGACCAGTTCCAGCTGCCAGATGGCCGTGCCCGCCTGGATCAGGAACAGGGCGAGGCCGGCCAGGCCTCCGATTGCAAAGGCAAGGGCAAGCATCGCCGTTTGCAGGGCCCAATAGCGCCAGAAGGGGTTGGAGCGGTCGGCCCAGGGGCGGTCCTTGCGGGCCAGTTTTTCGCGCTCGGCCCGGAAGGCGGAAACAAGGCATTGTTTCAGGACGCGCGGGTAGAAGCGATGGAAGCCTTCGTTGTAGCGCGCGGTGACCGGATCGCGCGGGGTGCCGACATAGCGGTGATGAACCAGCAGGTGTTCCGAGCGGAAATGCGAATACAGCACCATCGCCAGAAGGATATCGCCCAACCAACGCTCGAACCGGCCTTTCTGATGCATCAGCTCGTGGCTGTAGTTGATCCCGATGGTGCCGGAAATGGTGCCCATGCCGAAGAACAATCCGATCGTGGCTGGTGTCGACAGATGGTCGGTATGGGTGGCGTACCAGATCAGCCCGTAGAGGGTCAGGAATTGCACCGGAACCCAGGCCTTGGTCAGCAGGATATACCAGCGCAGCACGGTGTCTGGTGTGTCAGGGTCGGCGTTGCTCAGTTCCAGCCCGGCCAAACGGTCCAGAATGGCAAAGGCCCACCATGTCGACATCGGGACAAGCAGCACCCACCAGCCGCCAACTGTCGCCGTGGTCCAGATCACCGGGATCAGCAGGAACGAGATCCAGAAGGGCAGTGCCGATTGCCAGCGGGACAAGGACTGGGATGCGATCATGGGAGGGCTCCGAACGATTGCGCATAGACTAGTCACAGTCCATTGGCGTGCACAACGGACTATCGGTCGCGCCAGAGATCGTGCGCCTTGCGCATCACCGTGGGCAGGTCGCCCGGGCGGAAGGCATGTTTTTCCAGTACAATCAGGCCATCGGGCGCGCTTTCGGCAGGCAGCGGAGCCGTCCAGATGCGCAGGATCAGGTGGAAATGTGTGAACGTGTGTCGCACCTCTCCGGTCAGCATTTGCCAATCCGCCTCGAACGGCGGCGATTCATCCGGCGCGTCCGACCAGTCCGAGCCCGGCCAGCCCAGCATTCCGCCCAGTAGCCCCTTGTCGGGGCGGCGCTCCAACAGAAGTGCACCGTTGTCGCTTTGGGCGATATAGACATGGCCGTAGCGCGTGGGTTTGGGCTTTTTCGGGGTCTTGCGTGGCAGGTCGGGCTGCGTTCCGGCTGCGCGGGCCTGACAGGGGTCGCGCAGGGGGCAGATTCCGCAGGCCGGAGATTTCGGTGTGCAGATCGTGGCGCCCAGATCCATTACCGCCTGCGCATAATCTCCGGGCCGCGTGTCCGGCGTCAGCGCAGCGGCCTTGTCCTTTAGCAGAGGTTTTGAACCGGGCAGGGGGGCGTGAATGTCGTAAAGGCGGGCCATGACCCGTTCGACGTTACCGTCCAGCACCGTCTCGGGTTGGTCGAAGGCGATGGCTGATATGGCGGCGGCGGTATAGGGGCCGATGCCGGGCAGTTTTAGCAGGGCCTCGTAAGTGTCGGGGAAAGTACCGCCATGGTCATCAGCGACAACCCGCGCGCATTTCAGCAGGTTGCGGGCGCGGGCGTAGTAGCCCAGCCCGGCCCATTCACCCATGACCTGATCATCCGGGGCGGCGGCCAGTTCCCGAACCGTCGGCCAGCGCGATGTGAACCGCATGAAATAGTCGCGCACAGCGGCCACGGTTGTCTGTTGCAGCATCACCTCGGACAGCCAGACGCGATAGGGATCCGGCATCACCCCTGCGGCCCGGTCCGCCGGGCCGACGCGCCAGGGCATTTCGCGGGCGTGGCGGTCGTACCAGTCCAGCAGAGCACCGCTCAGGCCTTGTTGAATAGAGTCACGCAAGTTTTATCTATCTCCCTGTCGGGTTTCGCTGGCGCCCGGTGTCACGCCCTTTACAATAGCGGCGCAGGAGTTGGAAACCAGATGCAGCGCAGACGTTCTTCGACCCGCGGGTTCAAACGCACCGCGACATTGCTGAACGGACAGATTCGGCGCGCCGGGGAAAGCCGGGGCTTTGCCGTGTCGCGCCTGCTGACCCACTGGGCCGAGATTGTGGGCCAGGACCTGGCCTCGATCGCGCGCCCCGTAAAGGTGGGTTATGGCCGGGAAGGGATCGGCGCGACGCTGACCGTTCTGACCACCGGCCCGCAGGCCCCGATGCTGGAAATGCAAAAGGAACAGCTGCGCGGCAAGGTGAACGCGGTTTATGGCTATAACGCCATCAGCCGGGTGCGCATCACCCAGACCGCTCCGACCGGATTTGCCGAGGGGCAGGCCAGTTTCGATCACAAACCGAGACCGGCGAAACCCAAGATTGACCCAGAGATCGAGGCCGAGGCTGGCCGGACCGCTCGCGACGTTCACGACGGTGATCTGCGCGCGGCCCTTGAACGTCTGGGCCGCAATGTTTTATCCAAACAAAAACGCTGAGAAAGGGCTGAGAAATGAGCCGTATCGCAACTGGAATCTGCGCGGCGGTCGCCATCGCCGCAGGCGGCTATTGGCTGTCGCTGTCAAATTCCTCTCCGTCTTATCCGCTGATCGGTAGTGCCGAGGCGCAAGAGGCCGATCTGGACACTTCGACCATCGTAGAGATGGTGCAGGGCGCCGAGGATGCGCCGGTCGAGATCATCGAATATGCCTCGTACACCTGCCCGCATTGCGCCACCTTCCATCAGGGCGCCTACAAGCAGATGAAGAAGGATTTCATCGACACCGGCAAGGTCAAGTTCATCTACCGCGAGGTGTATTTCGACCGCTACGGCCTGTGGGCCTCGATGGTGGCGCGCTGTGGCGGCCCCGAAAAGTTCTTTGGCATTTCCGACCTGATCTTTGAAGGCCAGTCCGAATGGGTCAAAGCCGGCGGTCCGGCCGAGATCGTGGAAGAGCTGCGCAAGATCGGCCGTCTGGCCGGTATCGACAATGACCAGCTTGAGGCCTGCCTGCAGGACGGCACCCGCGCCCAGACGCTGGTGGCCTGGTATCAGGAAAACGCCGAGCGTGACGGCATTCAGGCAACCCCATCCTTCATCGTGAACGGCAAGAAGGTCGACAACATGTCCTATGCCGATTTCAAGACGCTGATCGAAGCAGAGCTGGGCAGCTAACTGGCTTATGCGACCGGCTCAATCCGGGCCGGTCGCCTTTCACGGCGACGGGGCAATTTGCTTCAGCATCTGCCGGACCTTGTCGGCCTCATCCACGTTCAGACGAACAGGTAGCGTCACGACTTTGCTGCGGAACGCGGCGGGCAGGCGCACGGCATCTTTTTCCGTTGTCACCATCTGCGCGCCCAATAGCCGGGCTTCGTTTTCCAGTCGCGTCATCAGCGCCGGTGTCAGCGGCTGATGATCGTCCAGCGCCTCGGCCCGCAGCAGCTTTGCGCCTTGCTGGCGGAGGGTGCGAAAGAATTTTTCAGGGTACCCGATGCCTGCAAAGGCCAAAACGGGCGTGTCAGTCCAATCCATACCGGTCTGCAAGGGTGCGACCTCACCCGTGACATGGGGCACCGTCAGAGCCGCGCTCCAACGATCTGTGAACTGCGCCTGAGACGCCGCATCCCCCAGTGACAGCACCAGATCGGCGCGTTGCAATCCAACATCGACGGGTTCGCGCAAGGGGCCAGCGGGCAGGCACAGGCCATTGCCAAAACCGCGCGCCGCATCCACCGCGATGACCGAGAAATCCTTGGCGACCGACGGGTTCTGAAACCCGTCATCCAGTACAATCACCGTGGCCCCGGCCTCGGCGGCGGCACGGGCTCCGGCGGCGCGGTCCTTGGCCACCCAGACCTCGGCGAATGCGGCCAGCAGCAGCGGCTCGTCCCCGACCTGCGCGGCGCTGTGCTTGGCAGGATCAACGCGCACTGGGCCTTCCAGTGACCCGCCATGGCCGCGCGTCACCACATGGGTTGTGTGCCAGGCGTCGCGCAGCTGTTCGATCATCCAGATCACGGTCGGGGTCTTGCCGGTTCCACCCGCGTTCAGGTTGCCGATGCAGATCACCGGAACGCCGGGTTTGACACCGGGGTCCGAGGCCACCCGGCGCGCGGTTGCGGACGCATAGATACGCCCCAGCGGTGCCAGCAATCTGGCGCGCAGGTCCAGCCGGTCGGGTGCGGTATTCCAGAAATCAGGTGCCCGCATTATCTGTCCCCCGCTGATCCAGACAGTCCTGCACCATGTCAATCAGCTGATCCGTCTGTGGTGCGCCCTCGGATACGATCTGCCACCCCGCCAGCGCCATGTCCGCAGCGCGATCCGGCGACAGCATCTCGACCACGGCGTCGCCCAGTTCGGTTGCGGTTTTGACCCTGCGCGCGGCGTCGGCGCGATCCAGCTGATCGTATATCTGCTGATGGCGATGCACAAACGGCCCGTGGATGATAGACGAACCGAGCGCTGCGGCAACAAGCGGATCGTGTCCACCCGCGCCGCGTTCCAGCGAACTGCCCATGAACGTGACGGGTGAAATCCGGTGCCACAGGCCCAGGTCCTCGGGTTCGGCCGACAGGATGACCTGCGTGGTGTCTTCGACCTGCCCGTCGGTGTCCCAGTTGGCACAACGCAGGTCCATCGACTCAAGGCGCCGGTGTAAGGGCTCGGCCTCGGCCGTGTCCGCGACATGCAGCACCAGCGTCAGCCGGGGCAGGATTCGCAGCGCCTGACGATGGGCGCTGAGGACCGAGATGAACTCTTTGTCCAGCACGCAGGCGGCCAGCCAGACCAGTCGACCCGCCAGGGCATGAGTGGTTTCGATCAACTCGTCTTCGGGCCAGGGCTTCGGGTTCGGGCTGACATGCAGGGGCGGAGATTCACGGACCTTGCTCGATGCAACGCCAAGGCGGCGGATCGTGCGGGCGGTCTCGGATGTCTTGGTCAGAATCGATTGGAAACAGTCCAGCGTATAGCGGGTGATATCGGGCAGCCAGCGTGCCCCGCGCGCGATCTTGATGTCGATCTGCGCCTCGATCAGGATCAGGGCAATGCCACGTTCCTCGGCACGGGTGATCACGTTGGGCATCAGCCCGCCCCCGACCCAGAGGCCGATATCGGGGCGCCAGTGATCCAGAAAGGCCCGCGCGGCGCCGGTCTGTTCCAGGGGCAGGTTCACCAGCGGGTAATCTCCCTGATCCCAGCGCCGCAGATCGGCCTCGGGCGGGGCCGTCAGCAGCACGTTCAGGGACGGGCGGGCCTGTTGCAGTCGACGGCAGAAATCGGTCACCGCGCGTTGACGGTGCTGGGTGCTGATATGCACCCAGATCAGCTCGCCCTCGGGGCGGGGCACGTTGGGCTGACCGACCGTGTTGGGCACGCCCCAGGACAGCACCCTATACGCCGCAAGGCTGAGAGAGCGCGGCTTGCTCATGGGTGGATACCGGTACTGTCCGGGTCAAGCCGTGCGCGCAGGGCATCGTGCAGCGCCGGACCCGCCGCGATCACGCCGTTCAGGCGCGGATGGGCGTTGTTGAACCGCAAGGGCTGGCTATGGCGGTCCGAACAGGTGCCGCCCGCCTCGCGGATGATCAGGTCTCCGGCGGCGATATCCCATTCCCAGCTGGGTCTGAGCGTCAGCATCCCGTCAAACCGCCCCTGGCCAACAACGGCCATGCGATAGGCCAGTGAGGGACGGTAGACCCGTTGGAATTCGGGTACCTGACCATGCAACCAATGGCGCGGGTCCAGATTGGGTTTGGCAGCCAGAATTTCGGCCGTTTTCAAAGCCGAGACCCCGGACACCCGGATCGCCGCACCGTTCAGCGTCGCACCTTCGCCTTTGGCGGCGGCATAGAGCAGGTCGCGTTGCGGCAGGTAAATCACTGCGGCAGTGACTTCGCCCTCGTTGGCGACGGCAAGGGAATGCGCCCAGGTACGAGAGCCTTCGGCAAAGCTACGGGTGCCGTCGATTGGATCGATGATGAACACGCGGTCGCGGGTCAGCCGGGCGGTGGAATCCTCGGTCTCTTCGCTCAGCCAGCCATAGCCGGGCCGGGCCGAGGGCAGGCGCTGTTCCAGCATGGCATTAACTGCCAGATCGGCCTCGGTCACCGGGCCTGCCCCATCGGGTTTGTCCCAGCGCTGCGCCGTGGTGCCCGAGTATCGGGTGGCGATTTTTCCGGCCTCTAACGCCGCGTCAATCAGAAGGTGCAGGTCAGTTGCCGGCAAGTGTCATTCCTTCGATCAGCACCGAAGGCACCACCCGCGACAGGTAGGGCCGCGCATCATTTGCCGGGATGATCCGTTTCAGCATGTCGCGCAGATTACCGGCGATGGTGCATTCATTGACCGGGTGGGTGATCTCTCCGTTTTCCACCCAGAACCCCGAAGCGCCGCGCGAATAGTCGCCCGTGTTGGGGTTGATGGTGGACCCGATCATTGACGTCACCAGCAGCCCTGTACCCATGTCGCGCAGCAGGTCCTCGCGGCTTTGGGTGCCCTGCGTCAGACTTAGGTTCCAGTTGCTGGGCGAAGGCGGCCCGGACACGCCGCGCGCCGCGTTGCCGGTTGATGTCATGTCCAGCTTGCGTGCGCTGGCCAGGTCCAGGGTCCAGCCGGTCAGAACGCCGTTTTCGACAATCGCACGCCGCTGCGTCGCCAGCCCTTCGGCATCGAAAGGACGCGAGCCTGCGATGCGTGGGCGGTGCGGGTCTTCGATCAGCGACAGATGCTCGGGCAGCACCTGTTCGTCCAGACAATCCTTCAGCCACGAGGCACCCCGGGCAATGGCGGCCCCGTTGCTGGCCGCCAGCAGGTGACCGATCAGCGAGGATGAAATGCGTTCGTCAAACAGCACCGGGAAGGTGCCGGTCGCGGGCTTTTGCGCGCCTATCAGGGACACGGCGCGTTCGCCTGCGGTACGGCCGATCTCGGCAGGGTTGCGCAGGTCGCTTTGGAAGGTGCGGCTGTCACCGTCATAGTCACGCTCCATCCCGGTGCCTTCGCCCGAGATCGCCACGCAAGAGGTCGAGCGGCTGCTGCGGGCATAGCCGCCGGAAAACCCGTTGGTCGCCGCCAGATGCACGCGATGGGTGCCATAACCCGCCGCCGCGTCAGAGACCTGTGACACCCCCTGAACCGCCAGTGCTGCGGCTTCGGCCTCCAGCGCGTCGCGCATCAAGTATTCGGCCGCCGGTTCCGGGGTCGGGTCGAACAGTTCCAACGCGGGCAGGTCCCAACTGCTTGCCAGTTGCTCTGCATCGGCCAAACCGGTGAACGGGTCCTCGGGCGCTTCACGCGCCATAGCCACGGCGCGTTCGGCCATCGCGGTCAGGGTCTCAGGCCGGCTGTCCGAGCTGGACACGATGGCCTGCCGCTGGCCCAGGAACACCCGCAGGCCCAAATCGGTGCCTTCCGAGCGTTCGGCATGTTCCAGCGCGCCGCCCCGTACCTCGACCGAGACCGAAGAGCCGTCGATCACGATGGCATCCGCCGCATCCGCCCCGGCTGTGCGGGCTGCGTCCAGCAGGGATTGGCTGATCTCTTCAGGTGTTCGGGTCATGCGGCCTCCGGTCTTTATGCATTGGACCTAGCCTTGGACCGTCCGACCCGCAAGACCTGCGACTGTTTTGTCTTTGTCGCACACACGCTGCAGAGGTAAAATAATTCCCGATTTCCAATCAATCCTGCTGCGGTGGCGACAGCCTTGATCTAAAAGGTCCTGCAAGGCGATAACGTTAAAGCTGATTAACGGGGCACACGGGCAGGATACTTCATGAGTGACTTTCACGAACTGCGGGGCGTCAAGCTTCCGGATGATCCGAGTATCATCACGCCACAGGTCAAACGGGCCATTCTGGCGGGGCGCTATGAAAAAGGCGAAGTCGAAGGCCTGCCGAAGTTTATTGAACCAGACGATCGCGTGGTCGAACTCGGTGCCGGGATTGGTTTTATCTCATCTTTTCTTGCCACACAGCTGGGTGTTCGATCCGTGATGTGTGTGGAGGCGAACCCAAGCCTGTGCGAATTCATAACGCGGGCCCATGCCGCAAACGGGATTTCAAACGTCGACGTGCTGAATGCGGTTGCCCTGAGCGATTCCCAGAGCCCGGGCACCTCTACATTTTACGTTCGAGAGCCCTTCTGGTCTTCGTCTCTGGACCCCAAGCCGGATTATGTCAAAGAGGTCAGTGTGCCCGAGCGGTACCTGTCGGAAATACTGGACGAGTTTGATGCCAACGTTCTGATCGTCGATATCGAAGGTGGCGAGAAAAACCTGTTCGACGGGGCCAATCTGGCGCGGGTTCAGAAAGTTTACCTTGAAGTCCACACGCGTAAAATCGGCCTTCGCGGGATAAAAGCCTGTTTCGATCATTTGTCGGCGTTGGGATTTGCCTATGATCAACGTGTCAGCAGGGGCGGGTCCGTTCTGTTCCGCCGCATTGGCCGCCGATAGGTCTGTTTGTCGGGAAGGCAGTCAAACCGCCTTCCCGATCGATTTTATTTGATGCGCTGACCATTGGCCAGAATCTGGCCGTCTTCGGTGAATTCGATTTTCGAATTCAGCGTGTCGGGCTCATCCCCCGGAACCGCCATCAGGCCCATCATCATCCGGGCACCCATCGCGTCGCTTTCCTGAAGCAGGCCCATGCCGATCAGTTTGTCGATCAGCGCATTGGCCCCCACCAGTTGCAGGTTCGCCACGCCCGAAGGTGCAGGCATTCCGTCAAACTCTTCGGTATTTGAATTGTCGAAGGTAAAGTCCGCGTCACCGGTCAGTTTCGCACCAACCAGCGATACCAGCAATTCGTTGATCTTCAGCGAGTTCAGCTCACCCGGCGCGTCACCGGATTCCTCCATCGCCTCGATCGAGGCCGGATCGAAGAAGTTGGTCAGGATCTTGGCCGTGCCGGTGGTGTCCAGTGCAATGGTGGCGGGGTCGCGCGGCAGCGCTCCGGCGGGGTCGAAAATGCTCCACAACACGTCCGACATGGTGAAGTCCGTCAGGTTCAAGGCGAACCCAAAGGGCTGCTCTTCCTCGGATTGCTTCAGTGGGAACTCGAAGCTCACACCGGTCTTGGCCATCGCGATTTCAATCGGGAACGGCAGGTCGGCCGTGGTCACCGCCAGTTTTGCGTTGTTCTGTTCGATGTCATAGGCCAGGCGCTGTTCGTCCAGACTGGCGCCGAACCGCCCGCCCTGGGATTCGCTGCCCATCGAGAACGCCTGACCTTCGCTGGTCCCGTCAATGGCGGTGTTGCCCGAGCCATAGGTGAACAGGCCCGAGAACGAGGTGTCGCCCTGGAAAAAGCTTGCCGGGTCCGAGCCATCGAAATCAGACGGGATCACGCTGAGGCCTTCAAAGGTCAGTGTGTCCATCGATCCAACGATCTTGCCGTCATCCGATCCTTCGGGGTCATTGAACACCAGGTCATAGGTCAGGCCATCGGCGGTGAATTTCTGATCGACCTTGCGGTTTTCGCCGATTTTCATCTGCGAACTGCCGGCAAGGTTGCTCAGTTCGAAATCCATATCCAGAAGGTCTTCGGGCGCGGATTCTCCGTCAACTGTCAGGCCGCCCAGTTTCACGCCCAGGGTGGGTGCGGAATAGTCATAGGTCATGTCGTCCGGATCGCCCGAAACAAGCATTTCCAGCCCGGTGTGATAGTATTCGATGTCGACGGCAAACGCCTCGCCCTCTTCTTCACCCGTTACGGTCATGGGGAAGTTTTCGGGCAGGCCGATGCTGACCGTACCGTCGCCGTTTTCGGTCAGGGTCATTTGCGGCACGGTGACCTGGAATGCACCGTCGCTGTCCGGCACCGTCATGGCCACGTTCATATCCGAGATGGTGGTCACATTGCCCGATACGGACTGTTCGGCCGAAACCGCGTACCCCATCTGGGTCAGATAGGCCTGCCAGTCATCCCAGACCTGCTGTGCGGTGACATCGGCAAGCGCCCCTTGGGTGACAACGGCATAAGCCAGAACTGCGCCGCAGCTGCGGCGAACGAAAACGGACATTTGAGAACCCTTCTTGATCAATTTTGCGGGCATCGTCGTGTCTGCGGCGCCGGGCGTCAAGGGGCAAGGGCTGGACCCGTTCCCCGTTGGCGCGGTACAGATTCACACAATCTCAAAACTACGGAGCTACAGAGGTCACATGCAGGGGAAAACCGTACTGATAACAGGGGCCAGCCGCGGCATCGGGGCCGAAGCAGGGCGCGTATTTGCCGCAGCCGGTGCCAATGTCGCTTTGGTCGCACGCAATCGTGATCAGATCGGGGTGTTGGCCGACGCGTTGGGCGGAAACGCCATCGCGCTGCACTGTGATGTCAGCGATTTCGCGCAGGTCGAACAGGCGGTGGCGGATTGCGTCGACCGGTTCGGCGGGCTGGACGTTCTGATCGGCAACGCAGGCGTCATTGATCCGATCTTCCACCTGTCCAGTGCCGATGTCGCGGCATGGGGCGCGGCCATCGACATCAACCTCAAAGGCGTTTTCTACGGAATGCGCTCGGCCCTACCCGTCATGCGCGCCGCAGGCGGGGGCACGGTGATCACGGTGTCCTCGGGGGCGGCGACCAACCCGATTGAGGCCTGGAGCCACTATTGCGCCTCAAAAGCGGGGGCCAAGATGCTGACGGAATGCCTGCATCTTGAGGAATCCATTCACGGCATCCGCGCCATGGGCTTGTCACCGGGCACCGTGGCCACGGATATGCAGCGTGTCATCAAGGCCAGCGGCATCAACGCGGTCAGCCAGTTGGACTGGAGCGATCACATCCCCGCTGATTGGCCGGCGCGGGCGCTGCTGTGGATGTGCTCGGCGGATGCGGACGAATTCCTGGGCACCGAAATCTCGCTGCGGCGTGAAGATATCCGGCAAAGGGTAGGGCTGACGTGATCGAGCTGACCAAGGATGACGGGTTGTGGACTGTCACGCTCAACAACCCGCAAAAGGCCAATGCTTTGACCGAAGCGATGCTGACCGAACTGGCCGAGATCGCCGAGGCCGCCACCGAGGCGCGCGCCCTGATCCTGACGGGTACAGGCAAGGTGTTCAGCGCCGGGGCCGATCTGGACGAGGCGCGCGCCGGGTTAGCGACCTCGGACGTGTGGGAGAGGCTTTCGGGCGCTATCGCCGCTCTGCCATGCCTGACAGTCGCCGCCCTGAATGGAACGCTTGCGGGCGGGGCCAACGGGATGGTGCTGGCCTGTGACCTTCGCATCGCGGTGCCGCAGGCCAAGTTTTTCTACCCGGTCATGAAGCTGGGCTTTCTGCCGCAACCATCGGACCCGGTGCGCATGACCGCCCTGATCGGGCCGGCGCGGACCAGAATGATTTTGATGGGTGGGCAGAAGATCACCGCGGATGAGGCTTATGCCTTCGGTCTGGTTGACCGCGTGGTTGACCCCGACAGGCTGATGCCGACGGCGCATGAGCTGGTGGCGGACAGCCTTGCCGCCGACCCCCCGATTGCCGCCGGTATTGCAAGGATGTGCCAATGAGATTGTCTGCTGTACTGTTACGCGTCGCCGACCCGGACCGGCTGACCGCCTTTTACGCGGATGTTCTGGGCATGTCCGGGCGGGCCCAGGGATCGAACCGCCGTGTTGGCTATGGTGGTCAGGACGCCGATCTGCTGCTGATGCCGGGTGGCGGGGGCTACACCCATGACGGTGGACAGAGGTATTGGAAGATCGGGATCACCGTGCCGGATGTCGATCTTGCCGCCGCGTATCTGCGCCGGAAAGGGGTTGAGGTCTCGGATTCGAAACAGTTCCTCGACATCGGCTATATGTGCCATCTGAAAGACCCCGAAGGTTTTGTGATCGAGTTGCTGCAACATGACTTTCAGGACAACCGCCCCGAAAATGCGGCCGACCCGGCCGACCCGTTTGCCAAGGCCTGTATCGGTCAGATCACCTTGCGCACCGGGGATATCGCGGCCGAGGATGCGTTCTGCCGCGCGCAGGGAATGCGCCTTTTGTCAGTGCAGGAAGTGGATCAGTACGGGTTCGACCTGCATTTCTATGCGTTCACAGACGAGGTGCCACCGAACCCGGACCTCTGGTCGGTCGAAAACCGCGAATGGCTGTGGAAACGCCCCTATACCACGTTGGAATTCCAACATCTTGCGGGCGCGCAATTTGCCCCGGCGCCGGATTATAGGGGGTTGGAGGTTCAGGGGCTGGCGGCGTCCATCCGGGATGCCTTTGGCGACCCGGTGCGCCCCGGCTGATCACAGCCCTCGCCGCTTGCCCGGCACTTTCGAGCGAAACCCGGGCGGGCGTTTGCGGACCCAGCTCAGGAATTTCTCCAACCGCGGATGGGCGCGTAGGGCGTCAACCGTATTGAAGCTGCGGGCCAGTTCGGCCTCGGACAGGGTGGCGTGCACCTCTTTGTGGCAGATGATGTGCAGCAAAACCGTGGGTCCGCCCTTGCCCCCTTTGAGTTTTGGGATCAGATGGTGCAGGCTGCCGCCCCCATCCGGGATGGGGCGGTCACAAAGCGGGCAGATCGGTTCGTCGGTCGACATGGCAGGGACTAATTTGCGCCGGATGGCGCAGAAGGCAAGAGGACGGCAATGGCGCAGGCAGTGGTAATCGGGGCCGGACCCGCAGGCCTGATGGCGGCAGAGGAACTGGCTGCTGCGGGTCATAACG
The DNA here is from genome assembly GCF_056540565.1 of Ruegeria sp. AM9. NCBI lineage: Bacteria > Pseudomonadati > Pseudomonadota > Alphaproteobacteria > Rhodobacterales > Roseobacteraceae > Ruegeria > Ruegeria sp. AM9. The sequence goes on along the minus strand of NZ_JBQFWY010000010.1, from coordinate 64,151 downwards.
TGCTGGTGGCCGAGGCCAAGCCTTCTGTTGCGCGCAAGTTCCTGATGGCCGGAAAATCGGGCCTGAACCTGACCAAGGACGAACCGCTCGAGACTTTGATGCACGCCTATGGTGACGCCTCGGACTGGCTGCGCCCGATGCTTGCCGGGTTCGATGCCGCCGCTGTGCAGGACTGGGCGCGCGAACTGGGGCAGGAGGTGTTCACAGGGTCGACGGGGCGGGTGTTTCCCACGGCGATGAAAGCCTCGCCTTTGTTGCGCGCGTGGCTGAGGCGGCTGGAATCAGCGGGCGTTCAAATCAAAACCCGCTGGCGTTGGTTGGGATGGGACGGCGATGCGCTGTTGTTCGAAACCGTGGACGGCCAGAAAAGCACCACACCGGATGTCACCGTGCTTGCACTGGGCGGGGCCAGCTGGGCGCGGCTGGGATCGGATGGCCAGTGGGCGCAAACCTTGCAGGAGAAAGGTGTGGAGCTTGCACCGTTTGCTCCGGCGAACTCGGCCCTGTCGGTCGATTGGAGCCCTCACATGCAGCCCCATTTCGGTGCGGCGTTGAAATCGGTGCGCTGGAGGGCCGGAGAACTGGACAGTCGCGGCGAGGCCACGATATCGGCGACCGGGCTTGAAGGTGGCGGGCTGTACTCTCTGACCCCGGCCCTGCGCGAGGGAGCCGATTTCTTTGTTGATCTGGTGCCCGATCTGGACGCGGCTTCTCTGCAGCAGCGGCTGGCCGCAAAGAGTTCAAAGACCACGCTGTCGCAATGGATGAAAAAGTCATTGAAACTGCCGCCGCAAAAGATCGCGCTGTTTTACGAGATGATAAAGCGTTGTGCGCTTCCCAAGTCGCATGAGGCAACAGCAATCAAACGCCTCCCTATCGTTGGTGCAAGGCTTCGCCCGATGGATGAAGCGATTTCAACGGCTGGCGGTGTCCGGCAATCCGTCGTGGATGACGGTCTGATGCTGACCGTGATGCCCGGCGTGTTCTGCGCCGGTGAGATGTTGGATTGGGAAGCGCCAACCGGGGGCTATCTGCTGACCGCCTGCATGGCGACGGGGAAATGGGCCGGGCGCTCTGCAGCGGAATGGGTGAGCCGTTCAGCGTGACCGGGCCAGCATCGCCAGACGGATCATGGCCCGTTCAACCAGCGCCATCGCAGGGGCGGTTTGCCCCGCCGATCGCAACGACAGGTCGGTATCGGTGAGGACGGTCAGAGCCGTTTGCAGTTTTGGAGCGCCCCAGCCCTGCGCCTGCCGCAGAATCCGGTCGCGGCGTTTGCCGTAAACCGGCGGTCGCAGCTTGCCGATGCCCTGCGCCGCGCCACCCGGGTCGGACGCGCAGGCGTATAAAGTGCGGAAATGCCGGGTTGCGCCGATGCACAGGCTGACCGCGTTGGTGCCCTGCGATTGCAGACGCCGGATCAGTGGGCCGATCTCGCCCGCGCGGCCCTCAGCGACCACGTTCAGAACATCGTCCAGCGCCGCCTCGGTCGAGCGGGGGGCGCAGGCTTCGATATCCTCGATAGTCAGTTCCGAACTGTCGCCACGTTTGTAGAGCGACAGTTTTTCAATGGTTTGCGTAAAGTCCCCGGGGCTGATTCCGGTGGCCAGCTCTGCAAGGGCCGACATCGAATCGCGGGGGATGGTCTGCAAACCGGCCTCGGTCAGGATCCGCTCGATCTCAGCGCGCGAAGGCGGGTCGTCGTAGATGCCGACCGCATAGGCCGCCGGATGCGCCTCGAACGCCTTGCGGATTTTCGAGCTGGGTTTCAGCTGCCCGGCAGTAACGATGATCTGAGCGTCGCCCGGAGCCCAATCCTCGAACGCGGCGAGGATCGCGGGGGCGGCGGCATCGGTGGTGTCTTCGACGAACACGGCGCGCGGGCCGGGGAAGAAGCCAACTGCCTTGACCGCGTCCAGCAACAGGGCCGGGTCACCGCGCAAATCTGCACCCGGCATGCGGGTCAGGCGCATTTCCTCTTCGGCGTTGGGACCCAGAAGTGCAGCCAGAACCTGCTGCCGCTTCAGCGCCACGCGCATCGCATCCGCGCCATAGATCAGCAGCCCGACCTTGCCGGCATCTGGCCGGGCGAAATACCCTTCAGCCTCGCGCGGGCTGAGCTTCATGTGCCAAGGCCCGGCGCGGCGTACAGCTCGGCTATGATCTGATCCGAAAGAATCACCATCAGCCGTTCTCTGGCGTCGCGCTCGTCGGCCAGTGTGGATACGGTCGAACCGGCCGCCGAATAGCCGACGAAATTGCTGACCGTGCCGGAGGCAATGACCTGACCGGTCGCATTCGACCGCAGGGCGTAATTCGCGCTGCCTTCGATAGTGTATCGGTTGGTCTCGTTCGTTGTGGTGATCGCAGCGGACCGGAATGCGGTCGAAACCCTCACATCCAGGTTGTATTCGCCGCCCGACGTTGCGCTGCGCCCCAGACGCTGTTCCAGATTCTGAACCAGCATATAGCTGTCGACCGAATTCGGAGCCGACACGGCGACCCTGCCATTCAAGGCCGCGCCCGAACCGCCGGGCGCGTAGACCGGTTCAAAGCCACAGGCCGCGAGGGCGAACGGCATCAACAACAGGGTTCTGCGATTAAACAACGACATTCACGATCCGGCCCGGGACAACGATTACTTTCTTCGGCGCATTGCCATCCAGCGCCTTTTGCACAGCTTCGGTGCTGAGCGCGATTTTTTCAACCTCGTCCTTGGCCAAATCCTTGGCCACGCTGATTTCCGCGCGACGCTTGCCGTTGATCTGGATCGGCAGGGTGACAGTGTCATCGACCAGCATTGCCTCGTCGGCGACGGGCCACGGGGCGGTAGCGACCAGACCTTCGCCGCCCAGCAGCTGCCACAGTTCTTCGGACAGATGCGGGGTCATCGGCGACATTAGCTGCGCCAGCGTCTTGGCGGCTTCGCGTTTCACGGCGGTGCCCGCCTTGGATTTCGCCAACGTGTTGGTGAAGGCATAGAGCTTGGCAATCGAGGCGTTGAAGCCAAAGGATTCGACTCCACCCGACACATCATGGATCGCCTTGTGCATCTCACGCAGCAGAGCCGCATCCTCGGCATTGGCCGGTTCATCGGAAGCGGCGATTTCCGACGCGATCCGGTGCACGCGGCTGAGGTGCTTGAACGCGGCCTCGGCTCCGGCTGCGGTCCATTCCACATCCCTTTCCGGCGGCGAATCGGACAGAACAAACCAGCGCGCGGTATCTGCGCCAAAGGCTGAGATGATGCTGACCGGGTCGACCACATTCTTCTTGGATTTCGACATCTTGGCCGAGGGGATGATTTCGACCTCGGTGCCGTCGGCCAGTTTGCCGTCGGTCACGTCCTCGGGCAGGTGATAAACCGGGCGGCCATTGGCGTCGCGGGTCTGGTAGATCTCATGTGTCACCATGCCTTGGGTGAACAGCGCATTGAACGGCTCGATCGCCTTTTTCGGCAGGTGGCCGGTGATCTGCATCGCCCGTGCAAAGAAGCGGGAATAAAGCAGGTGGAGAATCGCGTGCTCGATCCCGCCGATATACTGGTCGACATTCATCCAGTATTCGGCCTCGGCCAGATCGGTCGGGGTGTCGGCACGCGGGGCGGTGAAACGGGCGAAATACCACGACGAATCGACAAACGTGTCCATCGTGTCGGTTTCGCGCTTGGCAGGGGCGCCGCAGTTCGGGCAGGAACAGTCACGCCAGGTCGGGTGGCGGTCCAGCGGGTTGCCGGGTTTGTCAAAGGTGACGTCATCGGGCAGGCGAACCGGCAGATTCTCTTTCTTCTCGGGCACGACGCCGCAGGCATCGCAATGCACCACGGGAATCGGGCAGCCCCAGTAACGCTGACGGCTCAGGCCCCAGTCGCGCAGGCGGTATTTGGTGACGCCTTCGCCCCAACCGGCTTTCTCGGCGAAATCGACGGTGGCGTTGATCGCCTCGTCGCCTGTCGCCTCGGTCAGGCCCGCGAAATGGTCCACCCAGCGGACTTTTTCGGTTTTCGGCGGCACAAATGCGATCTTGTCGACCGGCGTGTCATCATCCAGCGCAAAGAACGTATCGACCACGGGCAGGCCGTATTTGCGGCAGAAATCAAGGTCGCGCTGATCATGGGCCGGGCAGGCAAAGATCGCGCCGGTGCCGTAATCCATCAGGATGAAGTTGGCGATCCAGACCGGCAGTTCCCAGTTCGGGTCCAGCGGGTGACGCACGCGGATGCCGGTGTCATAGCCCAGCTTTTCGGCGGTTTCGATGGCCTCTTCCGTGGTACCGCCCTTGCGGCATTCAGCCACGAATTCAGCCACTTCGGGGTTTTCGGCCTCCAACGCCTTGGCAATTGGATGATCCGGCGAGATACCGACGAAGGATGCGCCCAGCAGCGTATCGGGCCGAGTCGTATAGACGGTGATCGGATCGCCGCCATCGGTGCGTTCAAAGCCGAATTGCAGACCGCGCGACTTGCCGATCCAGTTTTCCTGCATCAGGCGCACCTTGGCGGGCCAGTTCTCCAGCGTGTCCAGCGCATCCAGAAGTTCCTCGGAATAGTCCGAGATTTTGAAGAACCATTGTGTCAGCTCGCGGCGTTCCACCAACGCGCCCGAACGCCAGCCGCGTCCGTTTTCCACCTGTTCGTTGGCCAGAACGGTCATGTCGACCGGGTCCCAGTTCACCACGGCGTTCTTGCGGTAAACCAGCCCGGCCTCAAGCATATCCAGGAACAATGCCTGTTGCTGGCCGTAATATTCCGGGTCACAGGTGGCGAATTCGCGCGACCAGTCGATCGACAGGCCCAGCGGTTTCATCTGCCCGCGCATGTCGGCGATGTTGCCATAGGTCCAGTCCTTGGGGTGGCCGCCAATGGCCATCGCAGCGTTTTCCGCAGGCATCCCGAACGCGTCCCAGCCCATCGGGTGCAATACGTTATGGCCGGTCGCCAGCTTGTGCCGCGCGATCACGTCGCCCATCGTATAGTTGCGCACATGCCCCATATGGATTCGGCCCGAGGGGTAGGGGAACATCTCAAGCACGTAGTATTTCGGCTTGTCCGCCGTGCGGTCGGCGGTGAAGATTCCGGCCTTGTCCCAGGCCTCTTGCCATTTTGCTTCGATTTCGTTGGCCGAATAGCGAGACATCGTGCGGTCCTTCGTGAATGAAAACGCCGGGCATGAACCCGGCGTGGTAATATTGTGATTTTCTGCGGGTGGCTAGAGCTTGTTGTCCGCAATGCGCAACTGCCGTGCGCGGGACAAGATCGCATCCTCGATCGCGCGCGCCGTGGCTGCGCTGACCGGTGCGCCGCCGCTGGTTTGCAGCGACACTGACAAAGAGCGTGCCGCCAAGGCCGGGTCGCTGATATGTACGGTCGCGCGGTATTGGCGCCCGCCACCCGGAGGCGTGCCGTAACCCGTTACGATCACACCGGTAAACGGATCGACCTCCTGCACAGGCAGGAAATTCAGCACATCCAGCGAGGCCGCCCACAGATAGCGATTTACATTTGTGACCTGCTCGACATCTGCGGTGTTGAACACATCCCAGATTGTGGAACGGTTCGGATCGTTAAGTTCGAGCTCTTCGCCACGGGTACCGGTGCCGACCGTCGGACTAACAGTGGGTGTAGCGTTTCTATTCTGTCCGCAAGCCGACACGGTAGCAGTTAATATGATCAAGCCGAAAATCGTCTGCAGGCGCATTGTCGATTGGTCCTGTTCATTATGGTCAACGTTGTCGATTGTTACTCCTAGACAAGGACCCGTTCAGCAACAACCCCATTGTTGTCACATATCGGTGGAAATGGGGACGCTCGAGCCTGCGAAACAGACTGTGGCATCCTTGCACCATTTTGCGGCCAATGCAGTCACCTCATATACGCCAAGCTTGCGTGTCGGGGGCAAAAAGAGCGAAACGGTTCCCGTGCTGAGACATGTGCTGAGGCATGTGTCGAGTAGATAAACTTTTTGAAACCGAGGGAAACAAGATGAAAAAAGTTCTCTTCGCATCGACCGCTCTGATCGCAACCGCAAGTGTTGCCGCGGCTGATATTAAATTTAGCGGCTATGGTCGTTTTGGTATTGGTTACCAGGAAGATCGCACCGCGACCCGCCCGATTAGTGCCGAAATCACCACGGTCACGGCAGACGGTGCAACAGTAACCGTTGACGTTGACGCAGATGTGACTGACCCGGATCCTGACGACACGATCCTGATTTCGCGTTTCCGTCTGAACATTGACGGTACAGCGGAAACCGATGGTGGTGTTGAGTTCTTCGCACGTGTTCGTTTGCAAGCAGACGAAAACAGCAACGGCGAAGCCGGAGAAGCAGGCCTGAACGGTGCGCTGTTCTCGGTTATCTATGGCGGCCTGCGTGTTGACGCCGGTAACGTTGCCGGTTCGTTCTCCAACTTGCCCAACTACTTCGGCTTTGAACCAGGCCTGGAGCAGTTCTCCAGCCAGTACTCTGGTGTGGATTTCACCATTCTGGACTACACCTCGACCGGTGCAGGCGCCAACGCGGTGTTCTTCCAGTATGCAGTTTCCAATTTCACCTTCAGCGCGGCGTATGACCAGCAGCGTGAAGCGGTTGTTGACACCACTGCCACACCTTCGACCATCGGGTTTGAGGACGGCGACTACTGGGATATCGGTGCATCTTACACCTTCGACAACATTACTGTTGGGCTGGCTTACGGTCAGGACGACTTCGGCGACGGTGGCAAAGACACTCTGACTGTTCTGACCGTGGGTGCAGAATTCGGTGACTTCTCTGGTACTCTGTTCCTGGCGGACGATGACACAGAAGCCGATGACACGAACGGCACCGCTTGGGGTCTGTCGGCTTCCTACAACGTTGGCGCAGCGACCACCCTGCAGGCTGTCTATGGTGACGGTTCGGCGGACGAAGATACACGCAACATCGGTATCGGCGCGATCTATGATCTGGGCGGCGGTGCATCGCTGCGCGGTGGTGTAGGCGAAGCCAAAACCGGTGACGGCGACGGTCGCATCCGTGCTGACTTCGGTGCGCAGTTCAACTTCTAAGTTGATCTGAAACCGCAAGGTTTTAGGGCAGGTCGTCGGGCCTGCCCTTTTCTTTTGTGCCGACATGGTGTTTTTCTGCGCTCAAAGCAGATTGAGGAACCCAATGTCGCTGCAAGATATCACTGCCCGTATCGCCAAAGCTGAAACCGCCGCAGGGCGGGCTGCGGGGTCTGTCAAACTGATCGCGGTGTCCAAGGTGCAGCCGGATGAGCGTGTGCAGGCCGTTCTGGATCAGGGGCATCGGTGTTTCGGTGAAAACCGGGTGCAAGAGGCCGCTGGCAAATGGCCGGACTTTACTGCGCAATTCCCGGATGTCGATCTGCATCTGATCGGCCCGCTGCAAACCAACAAGGCCCGGCAGGCGATGGAGCTGTTCAGCACCATCCACTCGGTCGATCGGCCCAAGCTGGCCAAGACACTGGCCCGGCTGGCGCAAGAGATCGGTTCCTGCCCGGACCTGTTCATTCAGGTCAATACCGGGGAAGAGGAGCAAAAGGCAGGTATCCTGCCTGCCGATGCCGACGCCTTCATCTCCGAATGCCGGGAATTGGACCTGCCGGTTCGGGGGGTGATGTGCATCCCTCCGGTTGACGAGGAACCTGCTCTGCATTTTGCCCTGCTGGCCAAGATTGCCGGGCGCAATGGTCTTCGGGGTCTGTCGATGGGCATGAGCAGTGATTTCGAAAAGGCCATCGCGCTGGGAGCAACCCATGTACGCGTCGGTTCTGCCATTTTTGGCGAACGGGTCAGACCTCAGGAATAATCAGCCGCGTACCCAGCGACACCTTACTGGCAATCCAGTGCAGGTGGTCGCGGCGGAAGGCGACGCAGCCTTCGGTCGGATAGCCGGGGCGCCGCCACTGGTGGATAAAGATCGCCGATCCGTGGCCGGGCACGGCATTGGGCCAGTTCCAGTCGGTGACAAGCACCAGATCATACAGGGGATCGGCGCGGCGCAGCTTTTCATGGCTGAAGGCGTGGGGCGCAGTGACCAGATTGTTGTAGTGGTCGTCCCGGACATCATCCGACCACAGATCGCGCGGACCGATGGGACTCGCCCATTCGCACGGTTTCGCAATCCGGTCCGGCCGATAAAACATGCCGACAATATGATGCACGCCGGTGGGGGTGGCGCCGTCGCCCTCGCGCTTGGTATTGCTCAGCCCGCCTTTTCCGATGGAGCAGGGAAAGACCCGACCGGCAAACCGAACGCCACGCGGGGTCAGCACCAGATCGGCAGGCGTCACAGCAGATGCCCTGACTTGGCCGCCTTGGTAGCCAGATACCCGCGGTTATGGGCGGTTTCGCCGACCTTCAGGGGCACACGTTCGGTCACGGCGATACCGGTTTTCTCCATCATCGCTATTTTCGCCGGATTATTGGTCAGCAACCGAACCGAGCTGAACCCCAGCGATTTCAGAATGTCCGATCCCAGCCGGAAATCACGCTCATCATCCTCAAAGCCCAGCCGGTGATTGGCCTCGACCGTGTCAAAGCCCTGATCCTGCAGGAAATAGGCACGCATCTTGTTGGCCAGGCCGATCCCGCGCCCCTCTTGGTTGAGGTACAGCAGCACTCCGGCCCCTTCCGATCCCATCTGCGCCAGCGCGCCCCGCAGCTGAGGGCCGCAGTCGCATTTCAGACTGCCCATCAGGTCACCGGTGAAGCAGGCCGAATGCAGCCGCGCCAGAACCGGCTTGTCGCGATCAGGACGGCCGATTTCAACGGCGTAATGCTCTTCGCCGCCATCTTCGGGGCGGAAGACGTGCAGCCGTCCGGCTTCGGACACTTCCATTGGCAGGCGGGCGGCAACCACCGCGTGCAGTTCGCTGCGATCCGCCAGATGCGGCGCGGCGCGGGTGTGGTCGATGCATGTCAGCCCATGTGCAACAGCAAAGCTGTGCCCGTCCTCGATGGGCAGAACAACGGCTGCAGGCAGCAACCGCGCCGATTTGGTCAGGGCGACGGCGATGCGGTGCAGGTTGGCGTGACCCTGCCGCTCGGTCATCAGGGGGCCTTTCATCGGCGCATTCAGATCGTCAGACGGGTCGGCCACGGCCTGAACCCAGGCAATATCCGCGTCGGCCGGAATGATCACCCGGGCCAGATCACCGTCATAGGCCCGCGCCTTCAGCGTTTCGGCCCGGCGTACGGTGACGGCGACCACCGGCTCGCTGCCAAGGCTGCGCAGATCCGCAAGCCGCTGGGCGCTCAGCGTTTCGGTGGCAATCGCCAGCACGCTGAAGCCGATGTCATCGGTCAGGGCAACCGGAACCCCCATGCGCAGGTCCGCGCGGGCCCGCGCCAGCAATTCTGAAATATCCGGGATCAGACTCATCTATGTTACCCTGTAACGTTCTGGCCTTCCTGTAGCCTGATAGAACGGAAATGTGAAACATTTCCTCCGCCTCGGACACGAGGGCGTGAGACTATTGCAGTAAACCTTGTTGATTGCATCTTCCGCGCGCAAGTGGTGGAAAAGGCTTAGGAGGACCGGACATGGCTCAGCTCAAGAAAATCCTGCTGGTGGATGACGACGAAGACCTGCGCGAGGCGCTCAGCGAGCAACTTGTGATGACCGAGGATTTCGACGTGTTCGAAGCCCATGACGGTGCATCCGCGATGGAACGCGCGCGCGAGGCGATCTACGATCTGGTCATTCTGGACGTCGGCCTGCCGGATACCGACGGTCGCGAGCTGTGCCGCCTGATGCGCAAGCAAGGTGTTAAAAGCCCGATTCTGATGCTGACAGGTCATGACAGCGACGCGGATACCATTCTGGGTCTGGATGCGGGTGCCAACGACTATGTCTCAAAGCCGTTCAAATTTCCGGTTCTGCTGGCCCGCATTCGTGCCCAGCTGCGTCAGCACGAACAGTCCGAGGATGCAGTGTTCGTTCTGGGGCCGTACACGTTCAAGCCTGCGATGAAGATGCTGATCACCGAAGAGGATCGCAAAATCCGGCTGACCGAGAAAGAAACCAATATTCTCAAGTTCCTGTACCGTTCGACCGATGGCGTGGTCGCCCGCGACGTATTGCTGCACGAGGTCTGGGGCTATAACGCCGGGGTCACCACCCACACGCTGGAAACGCACATCTACCGCCTGCGCCAGAAGATCGAGCCCGATCCGTCCAATGCCCGCCTTTTGGTCACAGAATCGGGTGGATATCGACTGGTTTCTTAACTCGTTGTGGATTGACGTAGATCAAAGTGATACTCTGGATGTGTAATTAGATATCTCCCAACCCGCGCATGTCCGGGTTATGACATGCACCTCCCTGTTGGACTGCCGGGCCTTTGGCCCGGCTTTTTTTTGGAAATGGTTGAAGCGAAGGTAAATCTACCGCCTCGGGGAATAGGTTAACTGGTTCCATCTTTCTCCAGGACAGTACCGTAGGTCATACCACTGCGGAGACTGCGGAAATCAGCGTAGATCTTGCCATCTTCAAAGGTGGCATCAATCAGTCCGTTCACTTTGCGGTCTTCACCAGTGCGGCTTTCGACCATGGCAATCGTGCCCGAACCATCGCGGCTGATTGTTCCCGTCACCTGACCTTCGTTCCAACGGTCCGAGCCGATGCGGCTCCATTTGCTGGTACCCCAGAATGCATTGTCCTGTTGTTCTTTGATCTCCAGAACCCATTCGGACTGGTTGAAACGCGGTGCCCCGTCGCTGTGTTCGTTGGGCAGGGCGGCTATTGTGTGAATGCCGCTCCAGACTCCGCGCAGGTCGGGTGCGTTATCGGCGGCCGCAAGGGTGGCAAAAGCAAAGGTGCTGGCCAGAGCGGCGGCGCCAAGTGTCTTAAATCTGGTCATGATCTCCTCCGTTTTCTTTCCACAGATGTTGGGGGTGGAAGCTGCGGTTTCCATGTGGGTGTTGAAAAATAAAGGTGAATTCATCTACGCTTCATATAGGGGAAATCGCGGTCACGGCGTGGGCTTCAAAACACAATTGCCAATGTCATTTCCCATGGTGCCGGGCGAAACGTCACGCTAATCTGCGCCAACCGCGACAGAGGAATCCCCCATGCCCTTTACCCTTGCCACCTGGAACATCAACTCGGTCCGCCTGCGCGAGCCCATCGTGCTGAAATTGCTGCAGGAAGAAGCGCCGGATGTGCTGTGTTTGCAGGAGTGTAAATCTCCGGTCGAAAAGATTCCGACCGAGGGGTTTGCCGAGCTGGGCTATACCCACATGGTTGCGCGCGGGCAAAAGGGCTATAACGGCGTCGCCATCCTGTCGCGCCTGCCGATGGAGGAGGTGGGTGACAAGGATTTCGCAGGTCTCGGCCATGCCCGCCACATCGCCGGGCGGTTGGAGAACGGCGTCACGATCCACAACTTTTACGTCCCCGCAGGCGGTGACATCCCGGATCGGGAAAAGAACGAGAAGTTCGGCCAAAAGCTGGATTACCTCACCGATATGCGCGACTGGTTCCGCGCGGAAAAGCCCGAGAAATCCATTCTGGTTGGTGATCTGAACATCGCCCCGCGCGAGGATGACGTGTGGTCGCATAAACAACTGCTCAAGGTCGTCTCGCACACGCCGATCGAGGTTGAACAGTTGGCCGAGACGCAGGATGCAGGCGGCTGGGTCGACATCACCCGGCAGGATATCCCCGAAGGGCAGCTCTATAGCTGGTGGTCCTACCGGGCGCGTGATTGGGATGCGGCCAACAAGGGGCGGCGGCTGGATCATGTCTGGGCCACGCCCGATATCTCGAACGCCGGTCATTCCAGCCGCATCCTGCGGGACGCGCGCGGGTGGGAGAAACCCAGTGACCACGCACCCGTTTTTGCCAGTTTCGATCTGTAAAGCGGCAACTCTGCCCTTGGTTTCCGCAGCCAGCGGTTGCATATAGGGCGCAAGTTCGAACCGGAGAGTGAATGCCATGGACCTTCTGAACGCCGCAGGTGCCCCTGAGACCACCGATCTGATCAAGGACGGAACCGAGGCCACGTTCATGGCCGACGTGGTCGAAACCTCGCAGGACATCCCGGTCATCGTCGATTTCTGGGCGCCCTGGTGTGGCCCCTGCAAGACCCTGGGACCGTTGCTGGAAGAGGCCGTGACCGCCGCCAAGGGCGCGGTGAAGATGGTCAAGATCAACGTGGACGAGGCGCAGATGATCGCCGGTCAGTTGCGCGTCCAGTCGATCCCGACCGTCTATGCCTTTTTCAAAGGTCAGCCGGTGGACGGATTTCAGGGCGCGTTGCCGGGGTCCGAGATCAAGGCCTTTATTGACCGCGTGATCGAGGCCGCAGGTGGCGAAAGCCCCGGTGGGCAATTGGACGACGCCGTTCAGGCCGCCGAAGAGATGCTGGCCGAAGGCGCGGCCAGTGACGCCGCCCAGACTTTCGCTGCCATTCTGGGTGAAGACCCCAACCATGCCGGTGCATATGGCGGGCTGGTCCGCGCCCATATCGCTGCCGGTGATCTGGAACAGGCCGAGGCTATTCTGAACGGCGCACCGGCTGAAATATCCTCGTCGCCCGAATTGGAAGCCGCCCATGCACAGCTGGAATTGGCCAAACAGGCCGCCGATGCCGGCCCCGTGGCCGAACTGACCGCAGCGGTCGAAGCCGAACCCGGCAACCATCAGGCGCGGTTTGATCTGGCGCAGGCGCTGCACGCCAATGGCGATGTGGAAGAGGCCGTCGCACAGCTGCTGGACCTGTTCCGTCGTGACCGCGAATGGAATGACGGTGCCGCCAAGACGCAGCTGTTCACCATCTTCGATGCGCTCAAGCCCAACGATCCGATTGTTCTGAACGGCCGCCGCAAGCTCAGCTCGATGATATTTGCCTAATTCCGGATCAGAGCTACACTCGGGTACATGATGCATCCCGCTGATCTGCCGGAAACGGTATCCGTTTTTCCTTTGCCGGGGGCGCTGCTGCTGCCTCGTTCGCGCCTTCCGCTGCATATATTCGAGCCGCGCTATCTTCAAATGCTGGACGATGCCCTGAAAACGCAGGAACGCCTGATTGGCATGGTTCAGCCGAACCCCTGTCAGAGCGATGAGGACAAACTGCACCAGATCGGTTGCGCCGGGCGGGTGACGCAGTTTTCCGAAACCGAAGATGGCCGCTATCTGATCACGCTGACCGGTATTTCCCGGTTCCGCATCACGTCGGAACTGGACGCATTTACCCCTTATCGGCGCTGCGCCGTGTCATGGGGCGGGTTTGACCGCGATCTGGGCAAGGCCGAGCTGGACGGCGGGTTCGACCGGTCCCGGTTTCTGGATCTGCTGGAGCGTTTCTTCGCCTCGCGTCAGCTGTCGACGGATTGGGACACGCTGAAAGACGCCGACGATGAGTTGCTGGTCAATTCACTGTCGATGCTGCTGGATTTTGACCCTGAAGAGAAGCAGGCATTGCTGGAGGCGCCTTGCCTGCGTACCCGGCGCGAGACTTTGGTGACATTGATAGAATTCGCCATGCGCGGCGGAACGAACGAGGAAAAACTGCAATGACCGACCCCGAACACCCCTTTGACCGCCACATGCTTGAGGCACTGATCTGCCCGCAGACCCATACCACGCTGCACTACGACGCCGAAAAGCAGGAATTGGTGTCCAAGGCGGCCAATTTGGCCTTTCCGATCCGCAACGGTATCCCGGTAATGCTGGTGGACGAGGCGCGCCAGCTGGATTAAATCGGGCGGCCCTGTAGCAGTTTCGGCAGGTCTCCGGTCAGCCCGGCGGCCTCGCGCACAAAGCCGCGGCGCAGACCGGGCAGAGAGCCGACGATCCCCATCCCGATATCACGCCCCATGCGCAGCAGCGGATTGTCGTTGGAAAACAGTTTGTTGAACACATCCGTCGCCATCGCCAGCGCGGCAGTGTCAAAGCGGCGCCATTCCTGATAGCGCTCCAGCACCAGGGCCGAGCCGATATCTTCGCCGCGCCGCCCGGCCAGCGTCAGCACCTCGGCCAGAGCACCCACGTCACGCAGGCCCGCGTTCAGGCCTTGCCCGGCGATGGGGTGCATTCCATGAGCGGCGTCTCCGACCAGAGCCATGCGGTCGCCGATAAAGGAATTGGCGATGGTCAGGTTCAGCGGATAGGTGAACCGGTCGCCTTGCAAGCGGATATCGCCCAGAAAATCGCCGAACCGGGGGCGCAGAACCTGCAGATACTCGGCCTTGGGCAGGGCGTTGATGCGTTGTGCGGCCTCAGACCGTTCGCTCCAGACAATCGAGCTGCGGTTGCCGGTCAGCGGCAGGATCGCCAGCGGGCCGGGCGGCATAAAGAACTGATGCGCGACGCCGTGATGCGGCAGGTCGTGTTCGATGGCGCAGACCAGCGCTGTCTGGCCGTAATCCCAACCGGTGCGCTTGATGCCCGCGCGCGCTGCGGTGCCGCTGCGGCGGCCGTCGCAGCCCACCAACAGGCCACCGGTGACGGTGCTGTTATCGTCCAGCGTCAGGGTTACGCCGGTTGCGTCAGCCTCTTGCGCGATGACCGTCCGGCCGCTGATCTGGGTGACGCCCTTTTCCTTGGCCATAGCGTCCAGAAAGGCGCGGCGCAGGTGGCGGTCCTCGACCATATAGCCCATCGGACCTTCTTCGATCTCGGCGTGGTCGAAATGCATGAAGAACGGCGACGGCCCCGCGCCCGCATGGCCGTCGGTGACTTTGATCTCTAACATCGGCTGGGCGTGTTCGGCGACCCGCTCCCATACCCCGATCGCGTCCAGCAGGCGTTGTGACGCCAGCGCCAGAGCATAGGCGCGCCCGTCAAAGGCCGCGTTCTTGCGCACCGTCTCGGCCAAGGCGTCGATCACGGTGACGGAATGCCCCGTCTGCGCCAGAGCCAAGGCCAGGGCCGGGCCGTTCAGCCCGCCGCCAACGATCAGGATATCGGTCTTCTGTTCCATGCCCCGCAATATGCGCGGCCATTCGGGATTGTCCATGTGCGGTCCTGTCGCTACCGTCCGATAACGCGATTTTCCAAAGGGGGCAGGGATGCAGGACTGGCTGACCATGACGGCGTGTGATCTGGGCAGGGGTATCGGCATGGGCCGGATTGATCCGGTGGAGCTGACCGAGACCTATCTGTCCGCCATCGATGCCCACCCCCACCGCGACCGGATCTACGCCCGCGTGACCCACGACCGCGCCCGGGCCGAGGCCAGGGCGGCGCAGGAACGTGCGAAGCTGGGCCTGCGCCTGTCCCTGTTGGATGGCGTGCCGATCAGTTGGAAAGACTTGTTTGACAGCGCCGGAACCGCGACCGAGGCCGGATCGGCTCTGTTGCAAGGCCGCGTGCCCGAAGCCGACGCAGTTGTGCTGCGCAACGCCACCGCGCTGGGGGCCGTCTGCCTGGGCAAAACCCATATGAGCGAACTGGCTTTTTCCGGGCTGGGCCTGAACCCGATCACCGGAACCCCGCCTTGCATCGATGACGAAGCGGCAGTGTCCGGTGGTTCATCCTCGGGGGCTGCGGCATCGGTGGCCTGGGGCCTGGCGGCTGGCGGCATCGGCTCGGACACGGGTGGATCGGTGCGTATCCCGGCAGCGTGGAACAATCTGGTCGGGCTGAAAACCACTGCCGGGCGGGTCAGTCTGGAAGGGGTCGTGCCCTTGTGCCTGCGCTTCGACACTGCTGGTCCGCTGGCGCGTTCGGTCGAGGACGCGGCGCATCTGCTGGCGATGATGGAGGGGAACGCACCGGCCGATCTGCGCGGTGCTAGCCTGAAAGGCCGCCGCTTTGCTGATCTGCAAAACGTGGCAAAGGACGATCTGCGGGACGCGCCGCGCAAGGCTTTCGACGATGCGCTGGACCGTCTGCGGGATGCGGGGGTTGAAATTGTGCCCCTTGAAGTCCCCGAACTGAACGAGGCGATGGGCCTGTCCGGTATCCTCTATACAACTGAGGCGTACGGGCTGTGGCGAGATGTGATCGAGGCCAACCCGGGCGCGATGTATCCAGAGATTCTGGAACGCTTCCGTGCGGGCAAGAACGCCTCTGGTCCCGACTATATCGCCGCCTGGTCCAAGCTGAAGGCCAGCCGCGCCGCGTGGGACGCGGCCACCGCAGGGTTTGACGCGGTTCTGGCCCCGACCGCCCCCATTCTGCCGCCAAACCTGGACCGTCTGATGGCCGACCACGACTATTATGTCACCGAGAACCTGCTGGCCCTGCGCAACACGCGGATTGGCAACCTGATGGGGTTGGCCGCGCTGACATTGCCCACGTCAACGCCGGGTTGTGGGGTGATGATGATGGGCTATCCGGGGTCCGAAGAGGCCCTGCTGAGGCTAGGATCAGCCGCCGAGGCCGCTTTGGCCTGAATGCCACAATCCCCTGATTCGGCGCCTCTTTGTCTGGACGAAGCGGGGCGCGGCCTGTAATCTGCCAAAAAAACGGGGCGAAAATGATCCCGGTATTGAGGCAACAGTTATGAATTTCCCCGAGCGGTTTTCGAACCTACCGGAATACGCATTCCCGCGTCTGCGCACCCTGTTGGACCATCACCAACCGGGCGGGGACGTGATTCACATGACAATCGGTGCGCCGATGCATGATTTTCCGGCTTGGGTCACCGAGGTAATCACCGAAAATGCCGCCGGGTTTCAGGGGTACCCGCCGAATGAAGGCTCGCCCGAGCTGCGCGGCGCGATCACCGACTGGATCAGCCGCCGCTATGGCGTGCAGATGGACCCGGAAACCAATGTGATGGCCCTGAACGGCACCCGCGAGGGGTTGTATAACGCCGCCATGGCGCTGTGCCCCGAGGAAAAACACGGTCAGAAACCGGTCATCCTGTGCCCGAACCCGTTCTATCAGGTCTATATGGTCGCTTCGATCTCGGTCCGGGCCGAGCCGGTATTTGTACCCGCCACAGCCGCAACAGGCCATCTGCCAGACTATGCAGGCTTGCCCGAGGACGTTCTGAACCGCACCGTCGCGGCCTATATCTGTTCGCCTGCCAACCCACAGGGTGCGGTGGCTTCGCACGACTATTGGGTCGAACTGATCCAACTGGCCGAGAAATACGATTTCCGCATCTTCGCTGACGAATGCTATTCCGAGATCTACCGCGATGACGCTCCCACGGGGGCGCTGACCGTGGCGCAAGAGCTAGGTGCCGACCCAGAGCGGGTGACGCTGTTCAACTCGCTGTCGAAACGGTCCAATCTGGCTGGCCTGCGGTCCGGCCTGATTGCCGGTGGCCCCGAGACGATCAAACGGGTCAAACAGCTGCGCAGCTATGCAGGCGCACCGCTGCCGCTGCCTTTGCAGGCCGCTGCGGCCCGGGTTTGGGCCGACGAAGAACATGTGACCGAGAACCGCGCGCTCTATCAGGAAAAATACGCGATTGCCGATGAGGTCTTCGCCGGCATTCAGGGCTATATGCCGCCCGAGGCCGGGTTTTTCCTGTGGCTGCCGGTCGAAAACGGCGAAGAAACTGCATTGAAAGTCTGGAAGCAAACCGGTGTTCGGGTGCTGCCGGGCGCATATCTTTCTCAAGGTGATCCGGGGCAAAACCCGGGCGAGCAATTTATCAGGGTCGCTCTGGTGGCCCCAAAAACAGAGTTGCGGCCGGGGCTGATCAAGCTCCGCGACTGCATCTATTCGTGAGGTACGAGGGCAAAATGGCATCATATAACGCGCGCAACCGCGATCCATTGCTGGACAGCACGACGCAAGCCGCCATCGAGCGGCGCAGCAAGGAGTTGATCGGGATCGCCCTGATCCTGCTGGGGCTGGCCGCCGCAGCAATGATCTGGTCCTACACGCCGGATGATCCGAACTGGATGGTGTCGACCGATGCGCCGGTGCAGAACTGGATGGGGCGGATCGGTGCCTCGATCGCGGCGCCGTTGTTCATGATTGTCGGTTGGGGCAGCTGGAGCATCGCATTGGTGCTGATCGGCTGGGGCGTGCGTTTTGCCGGGCATTTCGGCGAAGAACGCGCGGTTGGTCGTCTGATCTTTGCCCCGATTTGGATTGCTATTGTCTCAGTCTACGCGGCAACGCTGGTGCCGGGTGAGGCTTGGCGCGCGACCCACAGCTTTGGTTTGGGTGGGTTGTTTGGTGACACCGTGATGGGTGCGCTACTGACGCTGCTGCCGATCTCCTCGCATTTCATGGTCAAGCTGATGTCGCTGGCGATGGCCGCCGGAATGCTGACGCTGGGTGTCTTTGTTCTGGGGTTCACCAAGGCCGATGTGCGCAAGGGTTTCCGCGCCTTCTTGTTGGGTCTGGTGATGTCCTACGACATGCTGATGAACCTGCTGGGCCGTGGTGCCGCTGCCACCGCGCAGGCCGCGCGCGACCGTCGCACGCAGTGGGAGGAACGCAAAACCGCCCGTGCCGACGCCGTTTTCGATGATGAAATCGCCTTTGAAGACCCGGTCTTTGAAGAACCGGAGCTTGACGAGCCCGAGCCGGTAAAAACCGGTCTGCTGGCACGGATGCCCAGCCTGATCCGTCGCCCTGATCCGATGCCCGAACCCGAACTGGTCGATCCCGAACCCGTTGCAGGCTTTGACGAAATGCCGGGCGAGGATCGCATCCGGTCCAAAATCTCTGCCGCTGTGCGCAACCGCAAGGTCGCCGCAGGCGAGATGGCGCCCGAACATGATCCGAACCTGCCGCTGACCAAGGGGCGGGGCCGCGGTCCGGACCCGCTGATCCTGAACGCCAGAGGTGGCGAAGACCTGCCGCCTGAACCGCCGATGACCTCGGCCGGTCTGCCGCCGGAACCGATGCTGACGGCTGAGCCCGCGCCGGACTGGCAGCAAGACCCGCTGCATGAGGATTTCGCGCCCGAGCCGGATTTCGAAGACGAGGCCGTGTTCGAGGACGCTCCCGAACCCGAGCCGCAGCCGCGTCCGGCGATGAAAATCCCGGTGGCCGAGCCGCGCAAACCGGTGGTCGCCCAACCCGTGCGCCGCACCCCGCCGCCCTCGCGCCGGGCCCAGGCCGAGGCACAGCCTGCGCTGTCCTTTGAGGACAAACATGCGGATTTCGAGTTGCCTCCGCTGGGCCTGCTGTCGAACCCGGCCAGCATCCAGCGTCATCACCTCAGCGATGAGGCGCTGGAGGAAAACGCGCGGATGCTTGAAAACGTGCTGGATGACTATGGCGTCAAGGGTGAGATCGTCAGCGTCCGCCCCGGCCCCGTGGTCACCATGTACGAACTGGAGCCTGCTCCGGGCCTGAAGGCCAGCCGGGTGATCGGTCTGGCGGACGATATCGCGCGCTCGATGTCCGCCTTGTCGGCGCGGGTTTCGACCCTGCCGGGCCGATCGGTGATCGGGATCGAACTGCCGAACGAAAACCGCGAAATGGTGGTGCTGCGTGAAATCCTTGCAAGCCGCGATTTTGGCGATGGCAACCACGCGCTGCCTTTGGCGCTGGGCAAGGATATCGGCGGTGAATCTGTTGTGGCGAATCTGGCGAAGATGCCCCACCTGCTGATCGCGGGGACCACGGGGTCCGGTAAATCGGTGGCGATCAACACGATGATCCTGTCGCTGCTCTATAAGCTGACGCCGGATGAATGCCGCCTGATCATGATCGACCCCAAGATGCTGGAACTGTCGGTTTATGACGGCATCCCGCACCTGTTGTCGCCCGTTGTGACCGACCCGAAAAAGGCGGTCGTGGCCCTGAAATGGGTCGTGGGTGAGATGGAGGATCGTTACCGCAAGATGTCCAAGATGGGCGTGCGCAACATCGCCGGCTACAATGGCCGCGTGAAGGACGCGCAGGCCAAGGGCGAGATGTTCAGCCGCACGGTGCAGACCGGCTTTGACGACGAAACCGGCGAACCGATGTTCGAGACCGAGGAATTCGCACCAGAGGCGATGCCCTATATCGTCGTCATCGTTGATGAGATGGCCGACCTGATGATGGTCGCGGGCAAGGAAATCGAAGCCTGCATTCAGCGTCTGGCGCAGATGGCGCGGGCCTCGGGTATTCACCTGATCATGGCGACGCAGCGGCCTTCGGTCGATGTGATTACGGGTACGATCAAGGCGAACTTCCCCACCCGTATTTCGTTCCAGGTGACGTCGAAAGTCGATAGCCGCACCATTCTGGGCGAAATGGGCGCCGAGCAATTGCTGGGGCAGGGCGACATGCTGTATATGGCCGGTGGCGCCAAGATCACCCGTTGTCACGGCCCCTTTGTCTCGGACGAAGAGGTCGAGGAAATCGTCAACCACCTGAAACAGTTCGGTCCGCCCGATTACATGAGCGGCGTGGTCGATGGCCCGGCCGAAGAAAAGGCCGACAATATCGACGCCGTTCTGGGTCTGAACACCGGTGGCAACACCAACGGAGAGGATGCTCTGTACGATCAGGCGGTGGCGATTGTGATCAAGGATCGCAAATGCTCGACCTCCTATATCCAGCGGAAACTCGCCATCGGCTATAACAAGGCCGCTCGGCTGGTTGAGCAGATGGAGGACGAAGGCGTTGTTTCGGCGGCAAATCACGTCGGTAAGCGGGAAATCCTCGTCCCCGAGCAGTAGGATATTTAATAACAAGGGCAGAGCGCATATCTGTGTCACATGAAACAGATTGCTTTTGCCCTTGCCCTGACCCTGGCCGCACCTGCCGCCTGGGCGGCCGATAAACTGCCGCTGTCGCAGATTTCCAACTATCTGAACGATCTGAAAGCCGTTCAGACAACATTCACTCAGGTCAACGACGATGGCTCGCTGAGCACCGGAAAACTGTGGATGCAGCGGCCGGGCAAGATGCGGTTCGAATATGATCCGCCAAGCAGCGCCGTAGTGCTGGCCAACGCGGGCGCGGTGCAGATCTTTGACCCGAAATCGAATCAGCCGCCCGAGCAATACCCGTTGAAACGCACACCGCTGTCGCTGGTGCTGGCGCGCAATGTGAATCTGGGGCAGGCGAATATGGTTGTGGCGCATGATTTCGACGGCACCGCGACGGTCGTGACCGCGCAGGACCCCAAAAACCCCGAGTCCGGCCGGATTGAGCTGATGTTCACTGACAACCCTGTCGAACTGCGCAAATGGGTGATTCACGACAATGCGGGCACCCAGACAACCGTGTTGCTGGGCCAGCTGGACACGGATGCCAACCTGAGCCGGGATTTGTTCACGAAATCGAACAGAAGCGGGTCAGGCAATCGCTGACCCGCTAACCTGTCAGTAGCGGCAACCGGACAGTTGCGCCTGATACAGCTTGGCGCGTGCGTCCACGTCATTGGCGACGTTCAGCAGCCACGTCTTGCCGTAGTGGCTGCCGCGGGCGTAACCGGTGTGCCCCTCGTGATAGGCGAGGTACTGGTTGCGCGTGTCGCTGGGGTGAATGCCGTTCCGTTCGTAGCTTTTGTTCATGTACCAGCCGATGAAATCCGACGCGTCGCGGATGCGGTCCCGCTTGGCGCGGCGTTTGCCGGTTTCTTTCTGGTATTGCTCCCAAGTTCCGTCCAACGCCTGGCTGAAGCCGTAGGCGCTGCTTTGGCGGCCCATCGGTATCACACCCAGAACGTATTGGTGCGGCGTGCGGGCATCGTGCTTGTACCGGCTTTCCTGATAGATCGTCGCCATTTGCACGTGGACCGGGACGCCCCATTTCCGTTCGGTGCTTTTGAAGGCCTTTATGTATTCGGGCCGTTCGCGCGCAATGCTGCACGCGTCATTCAGTTTGCTGGGCGGTTGCTTGGAACCACCCCCACAGGATGCCAGAAGCAGCACCCCGAAGAGTACGAAAAGAATTCTGCTCATGTGCCTCGTGCCTTTTTCTTTCATTCTAGCGCAGATTGAGCGTTTAGGAAATCACATTCGTTGCGGAACAATAGCTCGAATTGGAGGTAAAGCTCCTGCGGACAGGGGAATTGAGATCATGAATCACTTTGGCCAAAGCGACGACACGGGCTGCGAATCCCGGCACTGTCGGCCAGAGGTTCACAGACTGTTTCCCTAAATTTCGGATCAATGATTGGCTTTTCGGCCCGGAAACAGGTAGTAAGACCATTGGGGGCAGAAACAATGCTGAAGACACATGCAAAGTATCGCCTGGGTCAGGTGGTTCGTCATAAAAAACATCCCTTCCGAGGGGTCATTTTTGACGTGGATGCAGAGTTTTCGAATACCGAAGAGTGGTATCAGGCCATCCCCGAAGACAGCCGCCCAATTAAGGATCAGCCGTTTTACCACCTGTTGGCGGAAAACGACCAATCCTTCTATGTTGCTTATGTTTCAGAACAAAATCTGGTTGCGGATCAGTCGGGCGAACCGGTTGAGCACCCGGATATCCCCGACATGTTCGGGCCGTTCGAAAACGGGTCCTACCCGCTGCATTTCCACCTGAATTGAGCTTCTCTGACCGCGCGTTCACTGGTCAAAACCCGAGGGCGCAACCGTCCTTTCGCGGGTCACTTGCGCCCTTCAGAACGCCATTTTCACAGATTCGAATGGCCTGTGCTCCGCCCATGGGCGTTTCTGGAATCTCAACAGTGTGGCCAATTTCACACAATTGTTGAGCCACCTTGGGCGAAATTCCGCGTTCAAGCTTCAATATGCCGTTTTCTGCAAAAGCACGTGGAGCGTCAATGCTGGCCTGCATGCCCAGCCCGTGGTCGGTCAGGTTTGACACGAACCGGGCATGACCGGTCGGCTGATAGGCACCGCCCATCACTCCGAACGGCATCAAAACCCGGCCATTCTGTTTCAGGAAGCCGGGGATGATGGTGTGCATCGGACGTTTGCCACCGCTCAACTCATTGGGGTGGTTTGCCTGGAGGGTAAAGCCAGCCCCGCGGTTCTGCAGCAGAATGCCGTATTTTTCTGACGCGATCCCCGAGCCGAAGCTGTGGAAGATGGAATAGATCAGCGAGACCGCCATCCTGTCCCGGTCCACCACGGTGATATAGACGGTGTCCTTGTGAATGGCCTCTGTCAGCGGGGCCGCAGCAGGCATCGCGCGCTTCGGGTCGATCAGTGCCGCCAGCCTGTCGGCCACGTCCTGATCCAGAAACCGATCCGCATGTGTTGTATGATCGGGATCAGCGATGAACCGGTTGCGGGCGTCATAGGCCAGCTTTGAGGCCTCGGCCTCGATATGCAGACGTTCGGCCCCGAACGGATCCATGCTGGCAAGGTCGAAATTCTTGAGGATGTTCAGCAGCAATATGGCCGTGGCGCCCTGACCGTTGGGCGGATGTTCGACCAGTTCCAGACCGTTATATGGGCTGCCGACGGGTTGCGTTTTGGTGCAGGCGGTGGCCAGAAAATCCTTGGCCGTGTGGGTGCCGCCCCGATGGGCCAGCGCTGCGATCATGTCCTCGGCGATGTCGCCGGAGTAAAACGCGTCCCGCCCGTCCCGGGCAATCCGGCGCAGAACCTCGGCCTGACCGGGGGATCGGAAAAGCTGCCCGACCTCAGGCGCCTTGTCGTTGATCAGGTAATGCGTCCGCGCCGCGCCTTGCAGGGTGGCTGCCCCGGTCGCCCAGTCCAACGCAACCCGCGGCGCGACCGGCACACCGGCCTCGGCATAATGGATGGCGGGCTGTAGGATGGTGTCCAGCCCCAGCCTGCCCTCGGTTTCCGCCAGATGGCAGAACGCATCGACCGCGCCAGGGATAGTTACCGCGTCCGCCGTATTCAGCGGCACGGCCATCAACCCTTGTGCTCGCAGTTTCTCGGCATTGGCGGCGGCAGGCGCGCGGCCCGAACCGTTCAGGGCACGGATTTCGTCCTCTCCGGCCCGGTTGTAAAGGATAAAGCAATCGCCGCCCAGCCCGGTCATCTGAGGTTCGCAAATGCCCAGCAGGATCGCACCGGCAATGGCCGCATCCATCGCGTTGCCACCACGCGCAAGAATGTCCACGGCCACTTTCGCGGCCAGAGGGTGCGACGTCGCGCACATCCCTTCGGTCGCCAGAACTTCGGACCGACCCGGAGTGTGAAAATCCCGCATGATGCTTTTCCCGATTTGAACGCGCCGAAGGTATCGCGCGGTCAGAAGTTGTCCAGTCACATGAAGGAGAAGGTCCTCGGCGCCGTTCACTGGGTGGGGGCTGTGACACTTGGCGCCGAGGGAAGCTATCTGAGCTACAGGTATCTTTTTGTCGGTTGTTTGCGGCGCCACAATGGTTCGATCTGGGCCTTATTGTGACGTTTTCTGGCCGTCAGGCAGGATCGGGAAAGTCAAATCGCAGCGACAGCCGGTTGCAGCCGTCAGAGCGTTCATAGCGGATGTCGCTGGTCAATTCGTGGATCAGGAACCAGCCAAACCCGCCTTCGGGCAGGTCTTCGATCGTTGATCCCAACGGTGCGGGTACGCCGTCCGGCACCCGAAACCCGGGCAAGGGGTTGCCGGTGTCCGAGATCAGGATATCCAGCCAGTTCCGGTGCAGGCGGCACCGCACCTTGACCTTGGCCGGTGTCACATCGGCATAGGCGTGTTCCACCACATTGTTGATCGCTTCGGCCAAAGCAATCTTCACGTCCCCCGCCTTGTGCTGCGGCAGCCCCTGTGTCGCCAGGCATCTGCTGAGCTGCGCAATACCGGCGCTGGCCTCAGACTCGGTCGCTGCAAAGCTCAGATCCAAACATTTGCCGTTACACATGGGCATTGGGCCTATTCAGGTGGTCAGGAGGGTCAGCCGGCCGCGGCCGACAGGGCATCATCCAGCGTCGGGTACAGTTTGAACACCGTGTCCATGCGGGTCAGCCGGAACACCTTTTCGACAAAGGGATGCAGCCCGGCCAGATCCAGCCTGCGGTCGTTACCAAGCTGCTTCATCGAGGCGACGATGGCGCCCAGCCCGCTTGAATCGATGAATTCAACGCTGCTCAGGTCCAGCACCACACGAATGGCGCCGCCTTCGGCCTCGTTGCGCATGTCTTCCTTGAACTGGATAGCCATGGCTGCATCAATCCGGTCTGAATGTACTTTGATAATCTGGGTTTCGTCGGTCGTTGTGCTGGTCAGGGCCATGCGCGACGGTCCTCTAATCTGAAAATCGCTGGTAGAAATACGCTAGACTGCAAATCTTACCATTCGGTATCCATCCAATGGAAAAAGAGGAGGATCATGCCGATGAAACAGGTCGTTATCGCCGGGGCCGCGCGCACACCCATGGGAGGGTTTCAGGGAATGTTCGACGGCGTGGCCGCCGCCGAACTGGGTGGAACCGCCATCCGTGCCGCCTTGCAGGGCGCAGGCGCGGATACGGTGGATGAGGTGCTGATGGGCTGCGTTCTGCCCGCCGGTCAGGGTCAGGCGCCTGCACGACAGGCCGGTTTCGCGGCAGGTCTTGGCGAAGAAGTGCCCGCGACGACCCTGAACAAGATGTGCGGATCGGGGATGAAGGCGGCGATGATGGCGTATGATCAGATCGCCCTGGGTCATGCGGATACGATGATCGCGGGCGGGATGGAGAGTATGACCAACGCCCCATATCTGCTGCCCAAGATGCGCGGCGGTGCGCGGATCGGACACGGTCAGGTGGTCGACCACATGTTTCTCGACGGGCTCGAGGACGCCTACGACAAAGGCCGCCTGATGGGCACCTTCGCCGAGGACTGCGCCGAAGCCTATCAATTCACCCGCGAGGCACAGGACGAATACGCGCTGAAATCGTTGTCCAACGCCCTGTCCGCCCAAGAAAACGGGGCGTTCGAGGGTGAGATCACGCCAGTGACCACCCGCACCCGCAAGGGCGAGGTCACCTTTGCCGAAGACGAACAGCCGCAATCCGCGCGACCCGACAAAATTCCGACTCTGAAACCCGCATTCCGTAAGGACGGTACGGTGACGGCGGCCAACTCCTCATCGATTTCTGACGGAGCCGCTGCGCTGGTCCTGGCCTCGGCCGACGCTGCCGAGGCTCAGGGCCTGACGATACGCGCCCGGATCGTCGGTCACGCCAGCCATGCGCAGGCACCCGGCCTGTTCACGACCGCCCCGGTCCCGGCGGCGCAAAAGCTGCTCTCGGCTATCGGCTGGTCCAAAGACGACGTGGACCTGTGGGAAGTGAACGAGGCATTTGCCGTTGTCCCCATGGCCTTCATGCATGAGATGGGCCTGCCGCGGGACAAGGTGAACGTGAATGGCGGCGCCTGCGCTTTGGGCCACCCGATCGGCGCGTCGGGCGCGCGCATCATGGTCACCTTGTTGAATGCGTTGGAAAAGCGAAACCTCAAACGCGGCATTGCGGCCATCTGCATCGGCGGCGGTGAAGGCACGGCCATTGCCATCGAACGGGTTTGACGCTTCATCTTTTTCCAAATACTCCGGGGGTTCGGGGGCAGCGCCCCCGCCCAGCACGAAAAAAGACTGACCATGACCGTTGACTACGACACGCTTGCCAAGACCATTTCCGCCCTGACCGAAGGCGAAACCGATCAGGTCGCCCTGATGGCCACAATGGCCTGCGAAGTGCACCACGCCGACGACCGCTTCGACTGGACCGGGTTTTACCGGGTGACCGAGCCTGGCCTGCTGAAGATCGGCCCCTATCAGGGCGGGCACGGCTGTCTTGTCATCCCGTTCGAGCGCGGCGTCTGTGGCGCTGCGGCGCGCACCGGCGAGGTGCAACTGGTGCCCGATGTGGATGCGTTTCCGGGTCACATCGCCTGTGCGTCATCCACCCGGTCCGAACTGGTGCTGCCGGTGCGGAATGCCGCGGGTGATGTGATCGCGGTGTTTGATATCGACAGCGACCAGCCGGATGCGTTCACCCAAGAAGATGCAGAGCGGCTGGCCCGCATCCTCGTGCAGGTTTTCGCCTAAGCGGGCAACGCGGACATCAGGCCGCGTGCCAAAGCTGCCATGTCGCAAAGCAAGTCGCTGCCTGCAGGCAGACGATAGCGAACAGCCACGTGGAAAACCCGCGTTTGCGGGTCTTGTGGTTGAATATCCACCGCCCCACCACTGCGCCAGGGCTACCGCCCAGGGCCGCCAGCCATAATAATCTACGCTCGGGGATGCGTCCTTTACGACGTCGTGCGCGCAGTTTGTCCCAGCCAAAAGCCAGCAGGCTCAGGATGTTAATTGCCCACAGGTAAAGCACAGCGATCCACATGCCGGAGGGATATCCACGCCGGGCTGCAATATCAAATGAAAAAAGGCTTGGAATTTTCACTGATTCGAGTCATCGTGAAAAACAGGGAGAAAATTTCACGACAATCAGGAGCGATCGGTGAACACACAGGCCCCTCAAAGCGCGACGCTTGGTGCGGATATCCGCGCCCTGCGCAAGGCGCGCGGTCTGACGCTGACTGAAATTGCCGAACGTCTGAACCGCTCTGTCGGGTGGCTCAGCCAGGTTGAACGGGACATGTCGGACCCGTCGATTTCGGACCTGCGTCAGATTGCCGAATGCCTGGGTGTGCCGATGTCGATGCTGTTCGCGCATTCCTCGGTGCCAGTGGCCGAGCAGGGTTACGTCGTGCGCGCCGGATCGCGCCGCCCGATGGGCTCGGGCGAAGAGGGGCTGATCGAAGAGCTGCTCTCGCCCGATCTGACCGATGACTTCGAAATGGTGCATTCCACGTTCGAGCCGCATTCAAAGATGCAGACGCCGGCAGACCGCCCAACGCAAGAGGTCGGTTATATGGTGTCAGGTCGTTTGGACCTGGTGATCGGGGGCCGCGCGTTTTCGGTTGGTCCGGGGGACAGCTTCCGCATCAAAAACGAACCCTATCAATGGTCCAACCCGTATGATGAGCCTGCGGTGGCCGTCTGGGTCATTGCGCCGCCGGTGTACTGACATGACGGAGTCCGCATTCAACATTTGCGGGGTTGGCAAAGCGCTCACCCATGCGCCAGCAGCAAGGAGATAATCAAATGCATACCGGTTCCTGCCTCTGCGGCGCTGTTTCGTTTGCCATCGACGGTGACCTGTCGCTGCCATCGGCCTGCCATTGCGGCCAGTGTCGCAAACAGTCGGGACATGTCTGGGCCTCGACCACGACCCATCAGGACAATCTCAGCTTTGCCGCCAGCGATGCGCTGCGCTGGTTCCGGGCCTCGGACATCGCGCGGCGCGGCTTTTGCAGTGCCTGCGGGTCTTTCCTGTTCTGGCAGCACAATGACGAGGACACGATTTCCATTTCCATGGGCGCCCTGAGCGAACCCACCGGACTGCACCTCGCCCGGCACATCTTTGTGGCCGACAAGGGCGATTACTACGACATCACAGACGATCTGCCCCAGCGGGCACAGTAAAAGAGGATCAATGCACATGAGCGATTTTCCAACCAAGGCCCGTGTGGTCATCATCGGCGGTGGCGTCGTTGGCTGTTCGTCCCTGTATCATCTGGCCAAGAAGGGCTGGACCGACTGCGTGCTGCTGGAAAAGAACGAACTGACCGCAGGTTCGACGTGGCATGCGGCGGGCAACGTGCCGACGTTTTCGACCTCGTGGGCGATCATGAACATGCAGCGCTATTCGACCGAGCTGTATGCGCGTCTGGCCGACGAAGTTGACTATCCGATGAACTACCACGTGTCGGGGTCGATCCGTCTGGCGCACAGCAAGGAACGGATGCAGGAATTCGAGCGCGCCATGTCGATGGGCCTGTATCAGGGCATCCCGATGGAGATGTGGACCCCGGAACAGGCGAAAGAGCGTTACCCGTTCCTCGAAACCCATGACCTGGAAGGCGTGCTGTACGACCCGACCGATGGTGACATCGACCCGGCGCAGCTGACTCAGGCCTTTGCCAAGGGCGCGCGCGACCTGGGCCAGAAGATCATCCGGTTCTGCCCGGCCACCGACGTCACCCAGCACGATGACGGCACCTGGACCGTGCACACCGAAAAAGGCGACATCGCCTGTGACTATGTTGTGAATGCCGCCGGTTACTATGCCCAGCGTGTGGGTGAGATGTTCAAGGCGTACGGCGGCCGCACCGTGCCCGCGATGGTCATGAGTCACCAGTACCTGCTGACCGACGAAGTGCCCGAGGTCGAGGCGTGGTCGAAGGAAAACGGCGGCAAGCTGCCGCTGCTGCGCGACGTGGATATCTCGTACTACCTGCGTCAGGAGAAGAACGGCTTCAACCTCGGCCCCTATGAGCCCAACTGTAAGGGCGAATGGATGACCGAAGACGATCCGATGCCCGAGGATTTCTCGTTCCAACTGTGGAATGACGATCTGGATCGGATCGAAGACATCGTCACCGACGCGATGGAGCGGGTTCCGCTGATGGCAACCTCGGGTGTGGGCCGCGTCATCAACGGTCCGATCCCCTATGCGCCCGATGGTCTGCCGCTGATTGGCCCGATGCCGGGAGTGACAAATGCGTTCGAAGCCCACAGCTTTACCTTCGGCATCGCGCAGGGCGGTGGTGCAGGCAAGGTGCTGGCCGAATGGATCGTCGATGGTCACACCGAATGGGATATGTGGGCCGTCGATCCGCGCCGCTACACCGACTATACCGATCAGGACTACTGCAACCAGAAAGGCATGGAGGTTTACGGCAACGAATACGCCATGCACTTCCCGCACCACGAATGGCCTGCGGCGCGGGACAAGAAGCTGTCTCCGGTCCATGCCAAGGTCAGGGAACTGGGCGGCGTGATGGGGGCCTATAACGGTTGGGAGCGCGCCAACTGGTTTGCCAAGCCGGGCGACGACACCTCTGAGGGCGCCACCCATACCTGGGGCCGGTTCGGGCCGTGGGAACAGCGCATCAAGGAAGAGTGCGAAGCCGTCCGCGACAATTGCGGCGTGCTCGACCTGCCGGGCTTCTCGCGCTTCATGGTCAAGGGTGAAGGCGCTGCTGAGGCGCTGCGCGGCCTGATCACCGGTGGTCTGCCCAAGGTTGGCCGCATCAACCTCGTCTATATCTCGGACGACCGGGGCCGCATCCTGACCGAGATGTCCTGTGTCCGCCTGGGCGAGGATGACTTCATGATGATCACTGCCGCCACCGCACAGTGGCATGACCGTGACATCCTGACAAAGGTCATGCCTGCCAGCGTCTCGGTCGAGGACGTCACCACCACCCGCGACACGCTGATCGTGACCGGCCCGAAATCGCGTGAGATTCTGTCGGGTCTGACTGATGCGGACCTGACCGCCGGGTGGCTGACCCATCAGGCGGCCACCGTTGCAGGTAAATCGGCCTTCCTGATCCGTGTTTCCTTCGCCGGTGAGCTGGGCTGGGAAGTCCACGCCCTGAACGAGGACATGCCCGCGATCTACGAGGCGATCCTCGACGCAGGCGCAACGCCGTTCGGAATGTATGCGTTGAACGCGCTGCGGATCGAAAAGGGCTACCGCACCTGGAAGGGCGATCTGTCCAGCGATTACTCGCTGCTGGAAGGGGGGCTGGAGCGGTTCGTCAAGCTGGACAAGCCGCAGGACTTCCCCGGCAAGGCCGCGATCCAGAACGAAAAGCAGCAAGGGGTGAAGAAATCCTTTGTCACGCTGACCGTTGAGGCTGGTGATTGCGATGCGCCTTACATGTCCTGCATCTCGCAGAACGGTGAGATCGTGGGCGAGACCACGTCGGGCGCTTGGGGCTATCGCGTCGGCAAATCCATCGCGCTGGGCATGGTCAAGACCGAAGCAGCCAACCCGGGCACCGAGCTTGAGGTGGAAATCTACGGCCAGAAATACCGCGCTGTGGTACAAGAGAACCAACCGCTCTGGGATCCGGCGAACGAGCGGCTGCGCGCGTAACCCCGGACGGAGGTGCCATGAGCAAGCGATACGCCAAATTGGGGCCCGGTGAGGGCCTCAACTATGACTGGGAAAACGACCATACCTTCGTCAAGGTGTCCGGTCAGGACTCAGGCGGTGCCTATACGCTCATGGAAGACAACCTGAAGGCCAGCTTTGCGCTTGGCCTTCATCGCCACGACAGCCATGCTGAAACTTTCTACTTTCTGGACGGTGAGGTGGATTTCTTCGTCGATGGCGACTGGCACCGGTGCACGGCGGGTACAACGATGCATGTCCCTGCGGGCGTGCCACATGCGTGCCGCGTGGCCGGGGGTGAACCGGCGCGGATGCTGATGATCTTTCAGCCCTCGGGGTTCGATGGCTTCCTTGCCGAGCTTGCGACAATGAGCGAGACCGATTTTGCGGATGAGGCTAAGATGGCCGCGCTGAATGCCCGTTACGACATCATCCCGATGGGGCCGGTTCCGGCGCATCCGGACGATCAAACCTGAAGGCCGCATCGGATGACACTCCCCAAAACCATGTCCGGTGTGCACCTGACCCAACACGGCGGGCCAGAGGCGCTGCAATGGCGCGAGGATATCCCGATGCCCCAGCCCGGGCCGGGTCAAGTACTGGTTCGGGTTCTGGCCGCTGGGGTGAACAACACCGATATCAACACGCGGGTCGGCTGGTATTCCTCTGACGTGACAGGTGCGACCGATGCCGTTGATCAGGATGTCGAGGCCGGAGGCTGGGGTGGTGCATTGCACTTCCCGCGCATTCAGGGCGGTGATCTGTGCGGCGTTGTTGAACTGGCCGGGCCTGAGACGGGTTTCCAGCCCGGTCAGCGCGTCACTTGCCCGATCAACCTGCCGCGCCCACGTCCGGGTCATCCGACCGGGTTCATTGCGTTGGGGTCCGAATTGGACGGCGCCTTTGCGCAATATTGTCTGGTCGAGGCGGATGATCTGTATGACGTGACCGCCTCGCCCCTGTCGGATGTCGAAATCGCCGCCATCCCCTGCGCCTTTGGAACCGCCGAAAACCTTCTGACCCGTGCGGGCGTGACCTCGGGGCAAAAAGTGTTGATTACGGGTGCGTCCGGCGGTGTGGGTCTGGCCGCTGTGCAACTGGCGGCGCTGCGGGGCGCAACTGTCTGGGGCGTGAGCAGCCCGGCCAAGGCCGAGGTGGTCAAAGGGCAAGGCGCGGTCGAGACCTTTGCACGTGATGCCACGCTGCCAGCGGATATGTTTGATGTGGTGATCGACGTTGTGGGCGGACCCGCATGGCCCGGCCTGATCCTGGCCTTGAAGCCGGGTGGCCACTATGCTGTGTCGGGCGCAATCGCGGGACCGATCGTTCAGGCCGATCTGCGCGACATCTATCTGCGCGACATTACCATCCACGGCTGCACCCATCAGGCCTTTGAGGTGTTCGGGAGGTTGGTCGAGATGATCAATGCCGGCCGGATCAGGCCCTTGATCTCAAAGACTTATCCGCTAAGGGACATTGCGGCGGCGCAGGCGGATTTTCAATCCAAGGCGTTCCCGGGCAAACTTGTTCTTATTCCGTGAAAGGGTTGGGAAAATGGCAAAAATCACTCTTCTGGATGGCTCAATTGGGCAGGAACTGGTCAAGCGCAGCGGTGACCGGCCGACGCCTTTGTGGTCGACTCGGGTGATGATCGATCGCCCCGAACTGGTCGGCGAGGTCCATGCAGAGTATTTCCGTCGCGGCGCGACGGTTGCTACCACGAATACCTATGCCTTGCATCGGTCACGGCTGGTGCGGGAAGGGATGGAAGATCAGCTTTACAATCTGATCGACGCTGCAGTTTCGCAGGCCGAGCAAGCGCGCGGCTCAAACGGAGGGCGTATTGCCGGGGTGTTGGGACCGCTTTTGGCCTCGTACCGGCCCGACCTGAAACCCGACGTGGATGAAGCGGCCGAGAAGTTTGCTGAATTGGCGCAGATGATGGCGGATCGTGTGGACTTTTTCCTGATCGAAACCGTGTCCTCGGTTCAGGAGGCCGAAGGCGCCCTGCGGGGTGCAGCGGAAGGCGGCAAGCCCGTCTGGCTGGCGCTGACAGTGATGGATGACGACGGCACGCGCCTGCGCTCGGGCGAGCCGCTGTCCGATATCGCGCCGGTAGTGGGCCGTTTTGCACCCGAGGCCGTGCTGATAAACTGCTCGCGCCCCGAGGCCATTCCCAACGCCTTGGACATCATAGCTGAATTCGGCCGGCCCTACGGGGCCTATGCGAACGGGTTCACCGGCATCACCCAGAAGTTTCTGGAAGACGCGCCCACCGTAGATGCGCTGGAACAGCGTCAGGATCTGGGACCCGAGGCCTATGCCGATCACGCGATGGCATGGGTTGCGCAAGGCGCGACCATTTTGGGCGGCTGCTGCGAGGTTGGTCCGGATCACATCGAAACTCTGGCCAACCGGTTGCGCGCCGCCGGTCACCAGATTGTCTGAGGTACACAGGATGCGGAACCCGGCGGACAATTCGGCCCAGCTGCATTTCGATATCCTGGTTGCGCCCGGATATGTGCTGTTGGAACTGGCTTCGCTGGTCGAGGTGCTGCGGCTGGCCAATCGTGTGTGTCCGTCGCCTCCGTTCAGCTATTCTTATCGGTCGCTGAAAGGCGGCCCGATTGCCAGCAGAAGCGATGCGGTGGTGCAAACCGAATCTGTGCCAACCCAACCCAAGGCGGATTACCTGTTCGTAATCGGTAATTCCGACCCCGATCACCCGGATCTGTCCCTGGGGCGCGTGGTCTCGGATTACACATTCCGCGGGGCCAAGGTGTTCCTGCTGGCCGAAGCCGCCAGCCGCTATATCGATGAACAAGGCACCGACGATATGGCAACACATTGGGAAAACGCTTCGTTCCTCCGAGAGCGCAGGGCGCGGTTCGAGGCCAAGCTGTCAATTGCAACGGAACAGGGCGCGGTGGTGACCTGCGCGGGGATGGAGGCGACGACGGATGTGGCGTTGGCAGTGATCGGGCGCCATATCTCGGGCCCGGCCAAGATGACGGTGGCCGACATCATGCTGCATGAAAACATCCGCGACTTTTCCTCGATGCAGCCGTTTTCCGGGGCCAAGCTGACAGCTACGGGCGATGCCAAGCTGGATCAGTGCATCAAGCTGATGCAGGCCAATATCGAAGACCCTTTGCCGATCCACCAGATTGTCGAATCGCTGCACCTGTCGAACCGCTCGTTGGAGCGGAAATTCAAAAACTACTTTGGAACCACGCCGAATGGGTTTTACCGCGAAATGCGGCTGGCGAAGGCCAACAACCTGTTGCTGAACACCACCATGAGCGTCCGCGAAATCGGATTGGCCTGCGGATTCCCCAACGGGTTTTCCTCTGTTTACAAGAGCTTTTTCGGCGTCACCCCCTTTGTCGTCAGGCGGGAAAAGCGGGCGGCGGCACATAGGTGAAAATTGCCGACACTGTGACGTTTTTGGTGCATTTATTGTCGATCTTCCATGTCATTTTGCCCCAAACCTGACACAGCGGAGATTTCAGGATGGTTGATCTTCCCAGCAAGGCCCGAGTGGTCATCATCGGCGGCGGCGTTATCGGATGCTCGGTCGCGTATCACCTGACCAAGAAGGGCTGGAGCGACGTGGTGCTTTTGGAGCGCAAGCAACTGACCAGCGGCACCACATGGCACGCGGCCGGTCTGATCGGGCAGTTGCGCGCGTCTTCCAACATGACCAAACTGGCGCGCTATTCCGCAGAGCTTTATCTGGGCCTCGAGGAAGAAACCGGTGTCGCCACCGGCCTGCGTCAGGTCGGCTCTGTTTCGGTCGCCCTGACCGGTGAGCGGTTGGAGGAGCTGTACCGAAATGCGGCAATGGCCCGGGCGTTTGGCGTGCCGGTCGAAGAGCTTTCACCGACGGAAGTCAAAGAGCGATATGCGCATATCAACCTCGATGGCGTGGCAGGTGGCGTTTGGTTGCCAACGGATGGTCAGGCGGATCCAGCCAACATTGCCTTGGCGCTGGCCAAGGGCGCGCGTCAACGCGGCGGGGTGATTAAGGAACGGGTGAAGGTGACCGGGATTTCCCGGCAAGGACGCCGTGTGACAGGTGTCGACTGGACCAGTGATGACGGGCAATCCCAAGGGCATATCGCCTGCGATATGGTTGTAAACTGTGCGGGAATGTGGGGCCACGAGGTTGGCAAGATGGCCGGCGTGAATGTGCCGCTGCACGCCTGTGAACATTTCTACATCGTTTCTGAACCTATTGAAGGCTTGAGCCAGATGCCGGTTCTGCGGGTGCCGGATGAATGCGCCTACTACAAGGAAGATGCAGGCAAAATGATGTTGGGCGCATTTGAGCCCAATGCCAAACCGTGGGCCATGAACGGGATTCCAGACAGTTTTGAGTTCGACCAACTGCCCGAGGATTTCGACCATTTCGAACCGATCCTCGAAGCGGCCTGCAACCGGATGCCGATGCTGGCTGAGGCGGGTATTCACACCTTCTTCAACGGCCCGGAATCCTTTACCCCCGACGACGCCTATCACCTGGGGTTGGCGCCCGAGACGGACAATGTCTGGGTCGCGGCTGGGTTCAACTCGATCGGTATCCAATCCGCCGGTGGCGCAGGCATGGCCCTGGCCGAGTGGATGGATAGTGGTGAGAAACCCTTTGATCTGGGTGACGTGGATATCGGTCGGATGCAGCCGTTTCAGGGCAACAAGACATACCTTTTCGAGCGCTCGAAAGAGACGCTGGGTCTGCTCTATGCCGATCACTTCCCCTATCGGCAAAAGGCGACCGCGCGCGGGGTGCGTCGCACGCCGTTCCATCATCACCTGCTGGAGCAGGGCGCCGTCATGGGCGAAATCGCCGGTTGGGAGCGCGCCAACTGGTTCGCCAATGAAGGGCAGGAGCGTGAATACCAGTATAGCTGGAAACGCCAGAACTGGTTCGAGAATTCGGCGGCTGAACACCGCGCGATCCGCGAAAACGTCGGCATGTATGACATGTCGTCCTTCGGAAAGATCCGCGTGGAAGGGCCGGATGCCGAGAAGTTCATGAATTACATTGGCGGCGGCGACTATTCAGTGCCCAATGGCAAGATCGTCTATACCCAGTTCCTGAACCGCACCGGCGGGATCGAGGCGGATGTGACCGTCACCCGCCTGACCGAAACCGCCTATCTGGTCGTCACACCGGCGGCGACGCGCCCGGCCGACCAGACCTGGATGATGCGCCACGCGGGCAACTTCAACGTGGTCATCACCGACGTGACCGCGGGCGAAGGGGTTCTGGCCGTCATGGGCCCGAATGCACGTGCGCTGCTCGAGAAGGTCTCGCCCAACGATTTCTCGAACGCGGCCAATCCGTTCGGCACCGCGCAAGAGATCGAGCTGGGCATGGGCCTCGCCCGTGCCCACCGCGTGACTTACGTGGGCGAGCTTGGGTGGGAGATTTATGTTTCCTCCGACATGGCTGGCCACGCGTTCGAAACGCTGCACGAGGCGGGACAGGGCATGGGGCTGAAGCTGTGCGGTATGCACATGATGGACAGTTGCCGGATCGAGAAGGGCTTCCGCCATTTTGGTCACGATATCACCTGCGAGGACCACGTGGTGGATGCCGGGTTGGGCTTTGCGGTCAAGGTCGATAAGGGCAGTGATTTCATCGGCCGCGAGGCGGTGATTGCACGCAAGGAAAGCGGTCCCAAGAACCGTCTGGTGCAATTCAAACTGACCGATGCCGAGCCGCTGCTGTTCCACAATGAGCCGATCATCCGGGATGGCGAATATGTGGGCTATCTGAGCTCGGGCAACTATGGCCACACGCTGGGCGCTGCCATCGGTCTGGGTTACGTGCCGTGCGAGGGCGAAAAGGCGGCGGATGTACTGGCCTCGACCTATGAGATCGACGTCTGCGGCGTAAAGGTCAGGGCCGAGGCATCGTTGAAGCCGATGTACGACCCGAAATCGGAACGTGTTAAAGTATAATCAAATTGTCGGGGCGCTGCGGCGCCCCGGCTCTTTTCTTGGGGTTGCCGGTGGTAACCGCGAAGTATCAGAATTCCTGATCGCCTGCTTCACAGTTTTCGCAGTTCCCAACTAGGTCTGATTTGCCGTAGAGATGCCCGATATCAATCG
The DNA here is from genome assembly GCF_056540565.1 of Ruegeria sp. AM9. Classification (NCBI taxonomy): domain Bacteria; kingdom Pseudomonadati; phylum Pseudomonadota; class Alphaproteobacteria; order Rhodobacterales; family Roseobacteraceae; genus Ruegeria; species Ruegeria sp. AM9. The sequence goes on along the minus strand of NZ_JBQFWY010000010.1, from coordinate 27,332 downwards.
GAGACCCGCCGTGGCAGATACCCCCGTCCCGCCGAACAGAGAAGATACGCCCAAAGGGTTGGCATTGGCCGTGACGGCTTATGTCCTGTGGGGTTTTCTGCCGCTCTACATGAAGGCGATGTCTCATGTTGGACCAATTGAACTCGTTTCTCACCGCGTCATCTGGTCGGTTCCGGTGGCAGGGCTGCTGCTGGTGGCCTTGGGACGTACGCGAGATCTGAAGGCGGCATTGGCGAACCCGAAGATGCTGGGGATGGCTTGCATAACGGCCGCTCTGATTTCGGTGAACTGGGCAATATATGTCTGGGCCATTGCCAATGACCGGGCGCTGGACGCGGCGCTGGGCTATTACATCAATCCGTTGTTCAGCATTGCTCTGGGCGCGGTTCTGCTGCGCGAGCCGTTGACGAAGACGCAACTGGCGGCGGTGGCCATTGCGGCGCTGGGCGTTTTGGTTCTGGTTGTCGAGGCAGGCAGCCTGCCGTGGCCTGCGCTGGGGCTGATGGTCAGCTGGGGATTCTATGCGTTTTTCAAGCGGTCGCTGCCGATTGGGCCAAATCAGGGGTTTCTCCTTGAGGTTCTGATCCTGCTGATCCCGGCGCTGATGTATGTCACGTGGCTGGGGGTGCAGGGCACGGGGCATTTCGGCGTTGGGGCCTCGGACACCATGTTGCTGGCCTGTGCAGGTGTTGTCACGGCTGTGCCGCTGCTGGTTTATGCCAACGGGGCGAAACTGGTGCGGCTGTCGACGATGGGCATTCTGCAATACATCGCGCCGACCATGATCTTCATCACTGCGATCACTGTGTTCGGCGAACAGATCGACCGGGGGCGTATGATCGCGTTTCCGCTGATTTGGACGGCGCTGGTGGTGTACTCGATCCCGATGATCCGGCAGATGCGGGCTCAGACCTGACGCAAGAGGCGGGCGGCCTGGTCGGCCCAGACCGCATAGGTTTTAGGGCTCGGGTGGTAGCCGTCAGGCGCGGCCAGGGCCGGGTCGTTGGGTAAATCCAATTGCAGATGTCTTGCTTGTGGGAAACTGGCCGCGACCTGTTGCAAACCGCGATCCAGCCGTGCGGCCTGACATCCCAGAACCCACGCCAGAGGTTGCGGCAGGGCCGGGAAAAGGTGCATCTGCGGCACAGCCGTAACCACCAGCCGCCGCACGCCCAGAGGGCCGGTCAAAAGCTCCAGCAATCGGGTCTGGTGGTCGACGAACCGCCGGCGTGTCACGCCGCGCGTCACGTCATTCACGCCAAGAGCGGTGACGGCCATGTCGAACTGGCCACTCAGGCCGTGCAGTCGGTCAATCGTGTCCTGTGTTGTATGCCCGGTCGTGGCCTCAAGTCGCCATTCGACCGTATAGTGCTTGGCCAGCCGGGCCACGAGGTAGCCTGACAGCGCCTGCGCTTGTGTCCCGGCACCGACCCCCGCAGCAGAGCTGTCGCCCGCGATCAGAAGACGCCGCCGCGGTCCGCGCCCCGCGCGCCCTTCGCGTGGCCCGGTGGGTTCCGGCAGCATCTGGGCGTTGCGGCGTACTGACAGGCCCTGAGCCGCCAGAACTGGTAATAGTGGCACACGCAGCAGCTGATCGGCGGCAACAGGCATGGTCAGCTGAGCGCGTTCTTGTATTCAAGGAATCGCGGATCGGTCATGACGCGGGCCATCATCGCCTCGCGCAGGGCGCCGATGGTTTTGTAGGGGCGCATGACGACCTCGAACTCCTGAATCAGCCCGTCATCGTTCAGCGTGATCAGATCGACCCCAACGGCGTCCAGATCGCCGACCTTGCACTGGAATTCCAGCGCCCAGTCCTTGCCCTCACCCATCACGCGGCGATAGCGGAAATCCGAAAACACTTGCCCCACATGGCCCAGCACAGCCGCCACCGGTTCGCGTCCGGTCCAGGTGCTATAATAGGTGGGTGGGGAAAAGCGCACATCCTCGGCCAGCAATTCGTGGATCAGGCTTTCATCGCCCTTGGCGACCACCTCCTGCATGCGTTCGATCGTGGGGTGCATGGGTTCTCCTCTCCGCTTTGGGGGCAGAGTTGCTGAACCGATCCGTTCAGGCAAGCGCGACGTTGCGGGAGGTCGCGCGCTGCGATAGGCAGGCGCGCATGAGCGAGACCTATGATCCCCCCAAGACCCCTCTGGACGTGCTGCATGAAGACGCGCAGCTGATTGTGGTGAACAAACCCTCGGGGCTGTTGTCGGTGCCGGGGCGGGGCGAGCATCTGGCCGATTGCCTGCTGAGCCGGGTGCAGGCAGCGTTTCCGCAGGCGTTGCTGGTACATCGGCTGGACCGGGATACCTCGGGGGTGATGGTCTTTGCCCAGGCGCCCCATGCGCAGCGCCATCTGAGTATGCAGTTCGAGAACCGCCAGACCCGCAAGACCTATGTGGCGCGGGTTTGGGGGCAGGTTGAGGAAAAGACCGGAACCGTTGATCTGCCACTGATCGTGGATTGGCCCAACAGGCCGCGCCAGATGGTGTGCCACGAGACCGGCAAGCCTGCCGTCACCGACTGGCGTGTCATGAAGTATGAGGGCCGCACGACCCGTCTGCGCCTGTTCCCGAAGACGGGTCGGTCGCATCAGTTGCGGGTGCATATGCTGGCGCTGGGCCACCCGATTCTGGGTGACCCGTTCTATGCCGAAGGCGCGGCGCGGGATTTCCCGCGTCTGATGCTGCACTCCGAGGAACTGCGCCTGAAGAACCCAGACGGTGGGGCGTCGATGAAGTTCCGCGCCAAGGCGGATTTCTGAACCTTACGCCGTACTGGTCCACAGCATCTTGAGGTTGCCCAGCGAAAACCGCCTGCGGCGTTTGCGCGGGGCGCGGGGTTGACGGGCGGCCATGATCTCACGTTCGATCTCAAAGCCGCGCAGGGTGTGATCCTGCGCCCAAGGGCCCAGTTTCAGGGTCATCATCACATGATTGTCGAGGCTTGGCATCGGTGATCTCCTTTTCGTCTGGTACCAAGTCTCGCCCATCACTCCTGACACCACCCTGTCAGGGGGGTGTGCTAGGGTGTCAGCAGTTGACCCGGAGAAACGTATGCGCCGATCCACCCGCCTGTTCGAAATCATCCAGATTCTGCGTGCCGCCGAGGCGCCGGTCACGGCTGAAACGCTGGCTCAAAAGCTGGAAGTGTCCGCGCGCACGGTCTATCGCGATGTCGCCGCCCTGCAGGCGCAGCGTACGCCCATCGAGGGCGAGGCGGGCGTCGGGTACCTGATGCGGCGCGGCTATGACCTGCCGCCTTTGAATTTTGACGCCGAAGAGGTCGAGGCGCTGTGGGTCGGCCTGTCGATGCTGGCGCGCACCGGCGACAGCACGTTGCAACAGGCCGCCGACCGGGTGTGCCGCAAGATCGAAGCGCTGCGCGAGCCCGCCGACTGGCTGCAGGTGGCCCCCTGGGGGGCTCCGATGGACGATCCTGAAAAAGGCTGTGTGCCGGTTGTGAACTATCGCGAGGCGATCCGGAATGAGCGTAAGATCCGCATCACCTATGTGAATGCCGAAGGTGTCCGGACCGACCGGATCGTTCGCCCTGTTGCGCTGATCTATCACATCGAATGCACCCTGTTGGCCGCCTGGTGCGAGCTGCGCAAAGGGTTCCGCCATTTCCGTACCGATCGTATCTGGGCCTGTGACCTGACCGAGGATCATTTTTGCGGGCAGGGCGAATCTCTGCGTGCGCTCTGGCAGGAGCAGAACCAATGGGATGCCTCGGCACGGGCGTCTTAAGTGGCGGGTATTCGCCGATTTCACCGGATTGTTGCTTGAGAACACCTGCGGGCGGCGCGATATACTGCGCCAAACAAAACGCGTCCGGTAAACGGGCGCCGGAGCAGAAGGTGATATCATGACGATTTCCAAATTTGTTTTGTCCGCCGGGCTGGGCTCGGCCATGTTTCTTGGGGCCTGTACGGATCCCGGCACGCTGAACCTGCCGTCCGATCCCAATCAGAACGCCAAACAGGGCGCGCTTTTGGGTGGTCTGGTCGGGGCCGGTGTTGGCGCGATTGCCAATAACTCGAACCCGGGTCTGGGTGCATTGGCCGGGGCCGCGGTGGGGGCCGCCGGTGGCGGTCTGATCGGCAACCAGCTGGACCGTCAGGCGGCCGAACTGCGCCAGCAACTGGCCAATCAGGGCATCACCGTCACCAATGCGGGCGACCGGCTGATCGTCACCGTGCCGAACGATATCTCGTTTGACACCGACAGCGCGACCGTGCGCCCGGCGCTGCGCGCCGATCTGGTGCGGGTGGGGCAGAACCTGACGCGGTACCCCAACTCGAGCGTTCAGGTCATCGGTCATACCGACAGCGATGGCGAGGCGTCCTATAATCAGGCCCTGTCCGAGCGCCGTGCCCGGTCCGTGGCCGATATCCTGCAGGCCAATGGCGTCAGCGGCGCCCGGATCAGTACAATCGGCCTGGGTGAGAACCGCCCCGCCGCCTCGAACCTGACGCCCGAAGGCAAGGCCCGCAACCGCCGGGTCGATATCGAGATCATTCCCAACGGTCGCACATAAGCTGAGGGGGCACCTGCGGGTGCCCCTTTTTTGCACATTGACTGCGCGTCACCAGGGCTTTGGCTGGCGCGGGTCTCGGGCTAACTTCGGGAAAAACACCATGACGGAGTTCCCCGATGTCCGAACCGATCCTGCTGAGCCTTTCGGGCTCGTTGCGCCAAAACGCCACCAACCGCAAACTTCTGCGCGAGGCGGCGCGGCTGTTCAACCCCGGCACTCATATCGAGGCTGATCTGAACCTGCCGCTTTATGACGGTGATCTGGAAGACGGCGAAGGCATTCCGCAGGCGGTCCAGACGCTTGCCGATCAGATCGCGCAGGCCCGCGCGGTGATCATTTCCACACCGGAATACAACAAGGGTCCGTCGGGTGTGCTGAAAAACGCGCTGGACTGGGTCAGCCGGACCGAGGGCCGCCCGTGGGCCGACAAACCGGTTGCCGTAATGTCGGCGGCCGCTGGGCGTGCGGGCGGGGAACGGGCGCAGATGGTGTTGCGCAGCTATATGGTACCGTTTCAGCCACGCATTCTGCAGGGGCCGGAAATCCATCTGGCCAACAGCTCGAACGAGTTCGACGAGCAGGGGAAACTGTCCAGCGACCGCTATGAAAGAAGTTTGCGTGTGCTGATGGAGAAACTGCGGGCCGAGGCGGGATTTTGAACTACTCCAGAAGCAGTTTCTTTGGGTCGGGGCATCAGTCCAGCCGCTTCCGCATCGTAAGTGATGTTGTTCGATCATAACCGGGGTGGGTTGTCTCGCCGGTTACCACGAATCCCAGACGTGCAAAGGCCGCATGATTTTCGACAAGTTCGATCCGGGTTTGCAATTCCAAGGCCCGAAACCCTTTGGCACGGGCCCGTTGTTCGGCCATTTCCACCAGACGTCGGGCCAGCCCCTGACCGCGTTTGTTTCGGGCAACGGCGAGTTTGGTCAGATACAAGCAGTCCGGCTTGGGCGTCAGAAAGACGACTGCATCGGGCCGATCTCCTATCCCCCAAATCTCACCGTCACGCGCCTGACGTTTAAGCTCTTCCATGGTCAGGCGATGCATTGAAGAGGGCGGGTCAATGCGGCCCTCCATATAGGCAAAAGTCTCGCGGATCAGCTGCAAGACTTCTGTCAGGCGCGTGCTGTCTGACATCAGGCGTGAAGGGGTTTTATCGGCGTTCACAAAGACGCCTCGGGCCGAAATTCGTCGGGGATCAAATCGCGCCCGTCCAGCATCAGATCGGCCACGACTTCGGCCACTTTGGGGGCCATGCCGAAACCGATCTTGAAACCACCATTGGCGATGAACTGCCCCTTGTGCAAAGGATGCGCGCCCAGCATCGGGGCGCGGCTTTTGCTGCGGGGGCGGACCCCGGCCCACCGTTCGATCACCTCGGCCCCATGCAGCACCGGCACCGCCTGCGTGGCGCGCTCCAGCACGTCGTCCAGCGCATCATCGGTGCTGGATGGGTCGTCATAGTCCCGTTCCGAGGTCGAGCCGATCGCCAGCGTGCCATCTGCGTGAGGCACGATATGGATCGCATCGGCAAACAGTTGCGGAACCTCACCCGCATCAAAGCGCAGCAGTGCGGCCTGCCCCTTGACGCCATTGCCGACAGTTTTGCCAAAGGCCTGGCTCAGCTCCTGCAACCCGGCCAGACCGGTGGCGTGAACGACCTGACCCTGGTCCGGTGCTTCGGCTGCCACGTCCACTCCCATCACCGCCAACGCCGAAACCAGCGCGGCACAGGCGCGGCGGGGATGCATCCGGGCGCTCAGCGTGTCGTGGATCACGAAACCGGTCGGGCTGGGCGGGCACCATGACCCGAGCGCCCCGGCCTCGACAACCCGCCATTCGGCGCGGCCCTGCCAGAGTTCGGCAGCGGTGGCCGCGCGGGCATGGGCAAGCTCCAGCGTACGGGCATCCGCGATGGGCTGCAACCGGCCCAGCCGCGCATATCCGGGGGAAACGCCCCCTGTGGCTTCGACCTGCTTCCAGAACGGCTCGGCCATGATCAGGCTGTCGAACTGAAAGGCTTTCTTGGCGTTCCAGTTCTCGGGCACATGCGGGGCCAGCGCACCGACCAGCCCGTTGCTGGAGCCTGCGCCGGGGCCGAAGGGGTCGACGACCTGCACCTTGGCGCCGCGCCGGGCGCAGGTCCACGCAATGGAGAGGCCAAAGATGCCCGCACCGCGCACCGTTACATCGACCATTGCCATTCCCCTTTTCCTTGTTCAGTGTCGCGCCGCTTAGCTACAGGATTCCCCGATGGCAGACCAGCGCGCTGAACTGACATGGACCGAGGATCAGATTCCGGTCTCGGACCGTTTCGACGATCCGTATTTCTCGCTGCAAAACGGGCTTGAGGAAACGCGCCACGTGTTTCTGGCGGGCAATGATCTGCCCGCACGGTTTGCGCCGGGGTTCCGCATTGCTGAACTGGGGTTCGGCACCGGCCTGAACATGCTGACCGTGTGGTCCGAGTGGGAGAGGGCGGGCCAGACCACGCCGCTGACCTTCACCAGTTTCGAGGCCTTCCCGGTGGTGCCCGAGGACATGGCCCGCGCACTGGCGGCCTTTCCCGAGCTTGCGCCTTGGGCCGACCGTTTTCTGGCCCGGTGGCAGGGCGGGCGTTGTGATCTGGGCACCCTGCACCTTGAGGTGATCGAGGGCGATGCGCGTCAGACATTGCCCGCATGGCAAGGCGCGGCTGATGCTTGGTTTCTGGACGGGTTCTCTCCGGCCAAGAACCCCGAACTTTGGGGCGCGGACCTGATGCAGCAGGTGGCCGCCCATACGGCGGCTGGTGGCACGGCCGCGACCTATACCGCCGCCGGATTTGTGCGGCGCGGGCTGGAGGAGGCGGGTTTTGCCGTCACCCGCACCCCCGGATATGGCCGCAAGCGCCATATGACCCGGGCGATCCGGGAATGACCCAACAGAACAACACCCGGGCCGGTATCGCGCTGATGGTCGCGGCAACGGTTGTGTTTGCCTTGCAAGACGGCATCTCGCGCCATCTGGCGGGGACCTACAACACCTACATGGTCGTGATGATCCGCTATTGGTTCTTCGCCGCCTTTGTCATCGCGCTGGCGGCGCGCGCGCCCGGAGGATTAAGCGCCGCGACCCAGACGAGCCAACTGGGCTTACAGGTGTTCCGAGGAGTACTTCTGGCGACCGAGATTTGCGTCGCCGTCTATGCCTTTACCGTGCTGGGCCTGATCGACAGCATGGCGGTGTTCATCTGTTACCCGTTGCTGGTCGCAGCACTCAGCGGGCCGGTTCTGGGCGAGCAGGTCGGTTGGCGGCGCTGGGTGGCGATCGGCGTGGGCTGCATCGGGGTTCTGATCATCCTGCAACCGGGTGTGGGTGTGTTCAACCCATGGGCCATTATCCCGCTGATTTCGGCGTTTTTGTTCGCGCTCTATGGTCTGCTGACCCGCTATGCCGCCCGCAAGGATACCGCGGCCACCAGTTTCTTCTGGACTGGCGTTGCCGGGGCGGTGGCGATGACGCTGGTGGGCATGTGGTTCTGGGAGCCGATGGCGCGCGCGGATTGGGCGTGGATGGCGCTGCTCTGCGTTAGTGGCGTACTGGGGCACTGGCTGCTGATCAAATGCTATGAAATGGCCGAAGCCAGCGCCGTGCAGCCCTTTGCCTATTTCCATCTGGTCTGGACGGCCATCATCGGCATTTCCGTCTTTGGTGAGGCGTTGCGGCCCGCAGTTATCCTCGGGGCCGCATTGGTTGTGGCTGCGGGCCTGTTCACCCTATGGCGCGAACGAAGCCAGGGTTGAGCCGACCAGCTCCTGCGAGAACGGAACCGGCAGTGCGGGCTGACCCAGGCGGGCGCGATAGACCGGCAGGCTTTCCGCCACCCGCATCACGTAATTGCGGGTCTCGCTGAAGGGGATGGTCTCGATCCAGTCGACCACGTCGATCTCACCGGCGCGGGGGTCGCCGTATCGGCCCATCCATGAAATCGGGCGCCGCGGCCCGGCGTTATAGCCTGCCGCCATCATCACCACGTTGCCGTTGAAATCCGCCGCCAGTCCGGACAGGTAATTTGCCCCAAGCTTGGCGTTGTACTGCCAGTCCGACGTCAGCTTCAGCGTCTTGTGGCCACTGAGGATACCCAGCTCCTTGGCGACAAGCTTGGCCGTGGCGGGCATCACCTGCATCAACCCGCGCGCGCCTGCACCGCTGATCACCACCGGGTCGAACTCGCTTTCGCGGCGGGCGATGGCCAGCGTCATCTCTTTTGCCATGGGAAGTCCCATATCGGCGACCGGGTGCACCGGGTAATAGGCGGCGGGCAGCACGATGCCGGTTTTCGCGGCACGTTTGGCAATCATCACCGCCAGATGCGGCTCCTTCAGTTCGATCACCAGATCGCCCAGCTGCGTGGCCTGCACTGGATCCAGCTCTTCGACCAGATGGGTCAGGAAACGCTCGGACAGGTTGTTTTCCCCGGCACGCAGCAACAGCAGCCCGGCCTCCAAAACGCTGGAATTGGCGAAATCGGCCTGTCTCCAATGCGGTGCCCGGCGCGGATTGGCCAGCTCGCTGTCAAAGGGGCGCCCGATCCGCTCGGCCGCCAATAGCCCATAAAACGAAGTCTGATAGTCCGCGCCTTCCGCGTAGGCGTCATAAGCTTTGTCGGCATCTCCCTGCGCCGCATAGGCCCGGCCCAGCCAATAGCCACCGCGCCCTTTCGAGATGGGCGATTCCACCGCGCCCGAGAAGTTCTGGAAATGCCGCACCGCCGTGGCGGGGTCATTCAGCTTGCGCAGCGCAAGGAACCCGGCGAGCCATTCCAGATCCGCATAGGCATAGCCCATCTCGGGCGTCATATGGTGGGCGGCAGCGATCTTATACGCGCGGCTGACATCGCCATTGCGCATCTCAAGCCGGGCCAGACGACGGCGGCCCTCGGCCCATTTGTCCGGTTCACCCAGCGCATCCGGCCCGGTCGAGCGCGCCAGCATCAGATCAATCGCGCTGTCGTCCAGTTCCTTCCGGTCGCGCCAGACAAACCGGTCAAAGGCCAACCCCGGAGACTCGGCCAGCGATTTTGGAACTGCGGCAACCTTTCCATCTACACCGGGCTGGCGCTTTTGCAGGGCAATCCGCGCCTCGGCCAGCTTTCGCTGATCGGTGCTGACCAGCGGCAGCATCTGCGCGGCGCTGACAAGGTGCCCATCCCACAGCATCCGGTCCAGCCGGGCGGCGTGATGGGGTTTCAGCAGCTTGCCAAAATTCTCAAGATAGTCCTTTTGCAGCCCGGCCCCCATCGGCATGGTGCGCCAGGCGGTCACGATATCGGCCTCGGCATCCCCCGGACGTCCTTTTGCCCTCAGCGCCACGGCATAGTTCAGTGCGCCTTCCGCGGTTTGCGGCGGGTTGCCAGCATAGAATTTCAACACCCGGTCGGGATCGGCACCGGTGAAGGCGGGCTCGCTTTTGTGCCGCAACCAGGCCAGCCCGGGCCAGTCCGGGCGACGGTCCAGAAACACCAGCACATCACCCGAGCTGCCAAAGCCCTGCCGCAGCCAGTGCCAGACAATGATATCGCGGCTGACAGACCCCCGCTTACCCGACACGCGCAGGGCCGCATTCCAGTCGCCCTTGCGCATTTCGTTCATCCCGGCGCGCAGGTCGCCAACGGCGTCGGCTTGCGCCTGCCCGATTGAGCCCAGAATCACCGCTATCAAAAGCGCCAGAACGCGTGTCATGCCTTGCATTTCCCAACCAACCAAGGATACAGCCACTCAGGATAAACCTTGTGCTGCCGGGATCAACTCACATCGCGACGATTGTGATGGCCCCAAGCGCAAAAATTGCTAACCGCACACCAAGGAGCGTGCCATGTTCAAAGGCTCGATGCCAGCCCTCGTCACCCCGTTCACAAACGGCGAGTTGGACCTGAAGACGCTCAAACACTTGGTGGAATGGCAGATTCAGGAAGGCTCGACCGGGCTGGTTCCCGTTGGCACCACCGGTGAAAGCCCGACGCTCAGCCATGAAGAGCATGAAACCGTGGTGGAAGAGGTCGTCAAGGCCGCTGCCGGTCGTGTGCCGGTGATCGCGGGTGCGGGTTCGAACAACACGGTTGAAGCGATCCGGTTTGTGCGATTCGCAGAACGGATTGGTGCGGATGCGGCGCTGGTGGTGACGCCTTACTACAACAAGCCGACCCAAAAGGGCCTGGTCGCGCATTTCCGCGCGCTGCATGACTGCGCCGATATTCCGATCGTCATCTACAACATCCCCGGCCGGTCGGTCATCGACATGACCCCTGCAACGATGGAAGAGCTGGCCAAGCTGCCGCGCATCGTAGGGGTAAAGGACGCCACCGGCGATCTGGCGCGGGTCAGCCAGCAGCGCGCGTCCTGCGGGCCGGACTTCTGCCAGCTGTCGGGCGAGGATGCGACGGCGCTGGGCTTCAACGCGCATGGTGGCGTTGGCTGCATCTCAGTCACCGCAAACGTTGCGCCGAAACTATGCGCTGAATTCCAGCAGGCCACACTGGCGGGCGATTATGCCAAGGCGCTGGAGTATCAGGACCGTCTGATGCCGCTGCACGAGGCGATCTTTATCGAACCGGGTCTGGTGGGCGCAAAATACGCGCTCAGCAAGCTGGGCCTGTGCAGTGAAGAGGTGCGCTCGCCGCTGACACCGCTGGACGACAGCACCAAAGCCGCCATCGACGCGGCAATGGCCCATGCTGGTCTGATCTGACTTTATAACAATAAAAATGAATGGGCTGCCTCTGATCACAGATGGCCGCCCATTTTCGTTTTAACGCTAAGCTTCAACGCTTGCCGTAATACAGCCCGACCACATGTTCCGCCTGCGCAAAGAACAGCCAGCGCGACACTACAACGCCGGTCAGATGCGACAGCACCGCCAGCAGGGCAAAGATATGCTTGATCGCGACGCCCGAGACCGGGATCAGGATCAGCAGCAAGGGCAGCACAAAGGCCAGACCAAAGGAAATCACCCGCAGTTTCTGCGCATGTTTGCGACCCACCACATGGACGAATTCACGCAGCAGATAATTGGTGCCCGTATGCGGTGGTTCAAAGGCACGGACGGCACCTCGGCCACCCAACCCGGTGGCGGTGCCCAAACTGGTGCCAGAGCTGGCAAACGCGCCGTCGCCCTTGGCCCAATAAGCGAGCTGCACCAGCCCTGCGAGGGCCAGCAGCCACGGGGCCAGGGCCTCGGCGCCAGCCAACAGCGCACCCCCGGCCAGACTGAAGGACAGGAACATTGCCGGTGTCAGGTTCATGTTCCAGCGCGGGATGGTCCTGAGCTGCGTATAGATCATCGAGGTGGTAAACACTGTCGCCAGGCTGAGCAGCGCCCCGATCCAACCTATGACCGTCCAGTGGCTGCCTGCAAACACGGCGCCAAGCGCATAAAGCCCCATGATAAGCAGCGCAGCAACCGCGCAGACCCCCTCACGGCTGAGCCAGCTGGACCTCCATTGGCTGAACGCTTTCCACGCACGTTCTGGGTGACCCAGGTGGAAGGTCGAGGCCAGCAGCCCGCCCACAGCCAGTGCATAGGCGATGGCATAGAACACGAAGGCGACGAAACCGGTCACTTCGGGCTGGCCTAGGCCAAGGAAAAACAGCAACCCGAAGCCCAGCCCGGAGCAGGTTGTGAAGATGATGACAGAGGGGGCCGGATGCATCAGAGCTTCTCCAGTGTTTTGTCGAGCCAGCCAAGGAACCCTTTGGGCTCTTCGGCAACAGGGGCAAGCAGCGGGGCCAGAATGTCGATCTGGTCCTCAAGCTGGTCCTTGGGCCGTGGCGGCAGGTATTTGTTGACGGGTTTGGTGCCCATTTCAGGCATCAGGTCCATACCCTCGCGTTCAGCGACCAGTTTGCTGACATCGCTGTCAGGGTCGCCCAGATCGCCAAAATGGCGTGCTCCGGCCGGGCAGGTGCGCACGCACGAGGGCACGCGGTCCACCTCGGGCAAGTTCTCGTTATATATGCGATCGACACAAAGGGTGCATTTCTTCATCACGCCTTCCGCCACATCCAGTTCCCGCGCGCCATAGGGGCAGGACCAGGCGCAGAGGCCGCAGCCGATGCAGTCGCTTTCATTGACCAGCACGATACCATCCTCGACCCGCTTGTAGCTGGCTCCGGTGGGGCAGACGGTGACGCAGGGCGCGTCCTCGCAATGCAGGCAGGACTTGGGGAAGTGAATCAGTTGGGCGTGGCCTTCGGCAGGCGTGACCTCGTAGGAATGCACCCGGTTCAGGAAAGTGCCCGAGGGGTTGCCGCCATAAGCGTCCTGATCCGACAAGGGCGCGCCGTAGTTTTCGGTGTTCCAGCCTTTGCAGGAAATCACGCAGGCATGGCAGCCGACGCAGGTATCCAGATCGATGACCAGACCCATCTTGCGCTCGGTGGATTGGGGGAGTTGAGTCATTTGCCTACCTTCCACGCAAGATCTTTCGGGCCGGTGCCAACGGGTGACTTGATCGGGCCAAACTCGGGCTGGCTTTCTGCATCACCCGGGGCGTTGGTTTTTTCGATTTTCACTTTCAGGTCGAACCATGCGGCCTGTCCGGTGATCGGGTCCGAATTGGTCCAACGTTGCCCGTCCCCTTTTGGCGGCAGCAATTCGTGGATCAGGTGGTTCAGCAGGAAGCCCTTGGTCGCCTCGGGCGCGTCCTCTTGCAGCGCCCAGGCGCCTTTGCGCTTGCCGATGGCGTTCCATGTCCAGACGGTGTTGTCGTTCAGCGCGGCCATCTCCATCACCGGGACGGTGATTTCCCCGTGCGGAGAGGTGACCTTGGCCCAGTCGCCATCCTTCAACCCGTGCTCGCGCATCAGTTTGGTCGGGACATAGAGCGGGTTGCGCCCGTGCAACTGGCGCAGCCACGCATTCTGGGTGCCCCAGCTGTGATACATCGCCATCGGGCGCTGGGTCAGGGCGTTGACGGTGAAGCCTTCGTTGCCCTGCTGATCGGTTTCGTACCAGATCGGCAGCGGGTCCATCGTGTCCTTGATGCGCTGGCGCAGGTGGTCGGGGGGCTGGCGGTCTCCATGGCCTTCGGCGGCAAGTTGGAATCGGCGCATCGGCTCGGAGTAAAGCTGGAACAGATAGGGTTGCGGGCTGTCATAAATCCCCATGCCCACGGCCCAGTCCTGATAAGCCGTGTTCCATGGTTTGTAGTAATCCGCACCCTCAGGAATATGCGCGACGTAGAAACCGCCGTTTTCGATATAGCGGTTCAGTTGGTCCGGATTGACCTCACCACGCCCTTCCTTGTCGCCGTTTTCACCCCGGAATCCGGCCAGAGGGCCGATACCCGGTTTTCGCTGGTGGTTGACGATATAGTCGGCGTAGTCCTTCCACTTGGGTGTGCCGTCCTCGTTGGTGAAGCCGGGCAGGCTCATGCGGTTCGCAAGTTCGATCAGCACCGATTGGAAGCCGCGCACATCGCGGTCAGGCTCGACCACCGGCCAGCGGATGGCGTCGGCGGCCGCGTCGGCCTCGCAGATCGGGCGATCCAATAGCGAGATGCAGTCGTGCCGCTCCAGATAGGTGGTGTCGGGCAGGATCAGATCGGCATAGGCCACCATTTCCGAGGAATAAGCGTCGGAATAGATGATGCGCGGGATGGTATATTTGCCGTCCTCATTTCGGGCGGTCAGCATCTCCATCACGCCTTTGCTGTTCATCGACGAGTTCCACGACATATTCGCCATATACATGAACAGCGTGTCGATCTTGTACGGGTCACCTGCGGCGGCGTTCGAGATCACCATATGCATCAGCCCGTGGGCGGACATCGGGTTTTCCCAAGTGAACGCCTTGTCGATGCGCTGGGCGGTGCCGTCTTCGTTCAGCAACAGGTCCTCGGGGCCGCGTGGGAAGCCAAGGTGAGGGCCTTCCAGCGGGCGGCCCGGTCGGCGGTCTCCGTGTGGGGTGGGGTGGGCCTCGATGGGTTTGGGGTAGGGCGGTTTGAAGCGGAAGCCGCCGGGGACCTCGACCGTGCCCAGCAGGATTTGCAGGACGTGCAAGGCCCGGCAGGTCTGGAACCCGTTGGCATGGGCCGAGATACCGCGCATGGCGTGGAAGCTGACCGGGCGGCCTGTCATTTTGCTGTGTGTCTCGCCCCGGAAGTCGGTCCATTCGTGGTCCAGCTCGATCGCTTCGTCAAAGGCCACGCGGGCGATTTCAGCGGCGATGGCGCGGATGCGTTTGGCAGGGATGCCGCAGCGCTCGGACACGTTTTCGGGGGCGTGCTCGTCGGACAGGTATTTCTCGGCCATCAGGTGGAAGACCGGGCGATGGGTCACGCCGTCTTTGTTGTACGTGGCCGACAGGTCCGGGCGCACGCCGGGTTTGTCGAAGGCGGCAGGTTCTCCGGTCACGCGGTCGATCACCAGAGGTTTGCCGTCGGCGTCGCGCAGGAACAGGCCCTTCTGGGGGCCTTCGGCTGCATTTACCAGAATCGGCGCGTTAGTGTAGCGGGCAAGGTAATCCAGATCAATCTTGCCCGCCTTCATCAGCACATGGATCAGCGAGAGGATGAACAGGCCATCGGTGCCGGGTGTGATCCCGACCCAATCATCCGCCACCGCGTTATAGCCGGAACGGATCGGGTTCACCCCGATCACCCGCGCGCCGCGCGCCTTGATCTTGCCCAGCCCCATCTTGATCGGGTTGCTGTCATGGTCCTCGGCCACACCGAATAGCATGAACAGCTTGGTATGCTCCCAATCGGGCTGACCGAATTCCCAGAACGCGCCGCCCATCGTGTAGATGCCACCAGCGGCCATGTTGACCGAGCAGAACCCGCCATGCGCCGCGTAGTTGGGCGTGCCGAAGTGCTGTGCCCAGAAAGAGGTAAAGCTCTGGCTTTGATCGCGCCCGGTGAAGAAGGCCAGTTTCTGCGGGGCGGTCTCGTGCAGTTCGTTCAGCCAGCCGACCGCCGTGCTGATCGCCTCATCCCATTCGATCTCGCGGAATTCACCCGAACCACGCGGCCCGACCCGGCGCAGGGGCTTGCGCAGGCGGGAGGGCGCATTGACCTGCATGATCCCCGCCGAGCCTTTGGCGCACAGAACCCCCTTGTTCACCGGGTGATCGCGGTTGCCTTCGATATAGGCAACCTTGCCGTCCTTCATGTGAACGTTGATGCCGCAGCGACAGGCGCACATGTAACAGGTGGTGCGCCGGACCTCGTCCGAGACTTTGGGGCTGGTGTCGATCTTCGGTTGCTGGATGGTCATCTGGCGTCCTTCTGTCGGGGCGGCGGATCAGGTCAGGAATGTTATTCCGGCGAGGATAACTCCTGCAATGAAAAGAGTTTCTACGACGATCAGGGCGATTGCAGCGCCGCCGACCGACAGGATCTGTTTCAGGTTGGTCTTCATGCCGACCGCGGCGATGGCGATCAGCAGCAACCAACGCGAGATCTGGCTGAGCAGGTCCGAGACGAAGGGTGGGATCAGCCCGAACGAGCTGGCCCCGGCCAGAACCAGAAAGCCCACCACAAAGCTGGGCAGGATCGGGGGGCGCTTTCCCGCCTCGTCCATGTCGGTGACGCCACGGATGATCAGCGAGGCGACCAGAACCACCGGCGCCAGCATCGCCACGCGGAACAGTTTTACCAGTGTCGCGGTGTCGCCGGTCTGTTCCGAAATCGAGAATCCAGCGCCCACCACCTGCGCTACGTCGTGGATCGTGCCGCCCAGGAATACGCCGCCTGCCACGTCGCTCATGCCCAGCATGCGTACCAGAATGGGATAGGCGATCATTGCGATGGTCGACAGCACAGTAACGCCCAGAACGGTGAAGATCAGCCGTTCCTCGGACCGTTCGTCCTTGGGCAGGATGGCGCTGATCGCCATCGCCGCCGATGCCCCGCATATCGCAACCGACCCTGCGGTCAGAAAGGCAAAGCGCCATTTATGGCCAAAGAACCGTGCGATCAGCAGGCCAAAAGCAATCGTAGCCAGCACGCCACCAACGACCAAAGCGATCAGGTCCCAACCCAGACCCATCATCAGCGTCATCGATACGCGCACGCCCAAAAGCGCCACGCCCAGACGCAACAGCGATTTCGCGGCAAAACCGATGCCGGGAACGGTTTTGCCCTCTTCCCCCAGAAAGCTGAGCGCGATGCCCAGCAACAGCGCCATCAGCATGGCAGGCGTAGCGTAGTGTTCTGACAGGAACTTGGCGGTCACGGCAACGGTCATTGCCACCAGCACGCCGGGAAACAGGGTGCGGATTGCCTGCGATGCGTTTGCGTCTAAAAGAGACGTAAATTCGGTCTTTGCCAGCATCTACCCGACAGGCCTTCTGGAAAAAGTTGCGGTAACGGCGGGCAGGCCGCCGGGGTTGTTAGGTGGCAGGGTCAACGCGTCTCCGGCTTGGATTTGGCGTGTTGAGCCTGCACGGTCGTCACGGCGATCATGTGCAGAATGTCTTCGGCGGAGCAGCCGCGCGACAGGTCGTTTGCCGGTTTGGCCAGCCCTTGCAACACCGGGCCGATCGCCTCGACCCCGCCGATGCGCTGGGCGATCTTGTAGCCCAGGTTTCCGGCGTTCAGGCTGGGAAAGACAAAGACATTCGCCTCACCTTTCAGGGGCGAGTCCGTGGCCTTCTGTGCCGCGATCTCGGGCACAAAGGCTGCATCGAACTGCAACTCTCCGTCGATCAGCAGCGCCGGGTCCTTTTCGCGCGCGATATGCGTGGCTTCGACGACCTTGGAAACCTTGGCATGTTCGGCGCTGCCAGAGGTGGAAAAGGACAACATCGCAACGCGCGCGGTGTCGCCGGTCAGGGTCTCGTAAGACGCGGCCGACGCGCGGGCGATCTCGGCCATTTCCCGTGCGTCCGGGTCAACGACCAGGCCGCAATCGGCAAAGATGCGGGCGCCTTTGACCTCGTGATGATCCTTGCAGAACAGCATCAGGAAAAAGCTTGAGACCATCGCCGCATCCGGCGCGGTGCCGATGATCTGCAACGCGGCGCGCACGGTGTCGGATGTGGTTTCAACCGCACCGCCAACAGTGCCGTCGGCAATGCCCTGCTGCACCAGCATGGCGGCATAGGTCAGCCGGTCCGTGATCTGCTGCCGCGCGTCTTCCAGCGTCATCCCCTTGTGCTTGCGCCGTTCGTACAGCGCCTGCGTCAGATCGGGCGTTAGTTCAGATTTGGCAGGATCGTGGATTTCGATCCGTTCAGGATCGTAGCCCTCGTGGGCCTCCAACAAGGCTGAAACTTCGGCTTTGTCGCCAATCAGGATGATCCGCGCGACGTTCTCTTTCACAGCCATGACCGCGCCTTCGACAACGCGGGGATCATCGCCCTCTGCCAGGGCGATGATCTTGTCAGAGGCGCTTGCCGTCCCGAGAATGGCGCGCAGAGGCTTCACGCCGATTAGGCCCCGGCCTGTGGGGTCATGTCGCCCGCGCTGATACCGGCAACCTCGACAGGCCTCTTCATCGCGTCACGGCGGAAGGGCTCGCCCAGTTCCTGGTTGATCATGGCCTCGATCAGGGTGGTGATGCCGTTCTTTTGATCCTCGATGGCCTGATTCAGGGCTGCGGTCAGCTCGTCCTGAGTGCGGGCAACGACGCCTTTCAGTCCACAGGCCTGCGCGATACCGGCGTAAGAGACCTTGGTGTCCAGCTCGGTGCCGACGAAGTTGTCGTCAAACCACAGGGTCGAGTTCCGCTTTTCCGCACCCCATTGGTAGTTGCGGAAGACGATCTGGGTCACGGCGGGCCATTCGTCGCGGCCGATCGCGGTCAGTTCGGTCACGGCGATGCCAAAGGCGCCATCGCCCGAAAAGCCAACCACGGGCGTGTCCGGACAGCCGATCTTGGCGCCGATCACCGACGGCAGGCCATAGCCACAGGGGCCGAACAGGCCGGGGGCCAGGTATTTGCGGCCTGCCTCAAAGGACGGGTAGGCGTTGCCGATGGCGCAGTTGTTGCCAATGTCGGACGAGATGATCGCCTCTTTCGGCAGCGCGGATTGAATCGCGCGCCATGCCATGCGCGGGCTCATCCAGTCGGGCTTGGCGGCACGGGCGCGTTCGTTCCAGGTGGTGCCCGGATCGTCCTGCTCGTGGTCCATCGAGGTCAGCTCCTGCGCCCAACGCGACTTGGTTTCCGCGATTTTCGCCTTGCGGGCGTCGCGGCCTTCGTCGCCTGCGGTGTCGGAAAGCTGTGCCAGGATATTGGTCGCAACGGTGGCCGCGTCGCCAACGATACCGACCGAGACCGTCTTGGTCAGGCCGATGCGATCCGGGTTGATGTCGACCTGAATGATCTTCGCCTCGGTCGGCCAGTATTCCAGACCGTAACCGGGCAGGGTCGAGAACGGGTTCAGACGGGTGCCGAGGCACAGAACAACGTCGGCCTCCTTGATCAGCTCCATCGCGGCTTTCGAGCCGTTATAGCCCAGCGGACCGGCAAACAGCGGGTGCGAGCCGGGGAAGGCGTCGTTGTGCTGGTAGCCGACGCACACCGGGGCGCCCAAACGCTCAGCCAGTGCTTTCGACGCTTCGATGCCGCCCGCAGACAGAACCGTACCGGCGCCGTTCAGGATAACCGGGTTCTTGGCACCCGACAGCAGCGCGGCGGCTTCGGTAACGGCAGCGGCGCCGCCAGAGGGCAGCTCGAAATCGACAACGGCGGGCAGTTCGATGTCAACGACCTGAGTGAAGAAATCACGCGGCACGTTGATCTGCGCCGGGGCCGAGGCGCGCTTGGCTTTGGTGATCACGCGGCTGAGGACTTCGGCCATCCGCGACGGGTCGCGTACTTCTTCCTGATAACAGACGCAGTCCGCGAACATGCGCATCTGCTCCATCTCCTGGAAACCGCCCTGGCCCATGGTCTTGTTCGCGGCCTGCGGTGTGACCAGCAGCAGCGGGGTGTGGTTCCAATAGGCGGTTTTCACGGCGGTGACAAAGTTGGTGATGCCGGGGCCGTTCTGCGCGATCATCATCGACATCTTGCCGGTGGCGCGGGTGTAGCCGTCGGCCATCATCCCGCCCGAACCTTCATGCGCGCAATCCCAGAACGTGATGCCAGCTTTCCCGAAAATATCCGAGATCGGCATCATGGCCGAACCGATGATGCCAAAGGCATGTTCGATCCCGTGCATTTGCAGAACCTTAACAAAGGCCTCTTCCGTGGTCATTTTCATCTGACTGTTCTCCGCGCATAGCTAGGTTGAGCCGGGCCATCAGCCCGACGTTTGAATACGGTTTAGGCGCAAGGGACCCGGCGGCGTTAGGGCCAGAATTTGCGGCGGAATAGGTCCAGAATTGTCTCAACTGGCGCGAATGGCGTCGGCGATCAGCGTCACACCCGGCGCGATGCGGTCCTGCGGGATCGAGGAATAGCCCAGGCGATAGAAATTCTGCGGACGGTCCGGTCCGGAAAAGAACGGCGCGCCGGGCTCGATATGAACGCTTTGGCCTTGCAAGGTGCGGGCCAGCCCCGCCGTGTCGATATGTTCGGGGGCCGACATCCACAGCGAGGACCCGCCCAGAATGCCACGCCCGGCCACGGTCAGGCCGTGCTCTTCGATGGCGCTGTCCAATGCTTCGCGCCGTTGCGCCAGAACCTTGGACATGCGCCTGATCTGCGCGTCGTAGTGGCCCAGCGACAGGAAATAGGCTGCCGTACGCTGGATATGGCCGGGGGGGTGGCGCAATACCAGAGACCGCAGTGCACGCGCCTCGCGGATGAACGGCTCGGACCCGACCATGTAGCCAAGCCGCAATCCTGGAAACAGCGATTTCGAGAAGCTGCCCACATAGATCACCCGCCCATCCCGATCCATCGACTTCAACGCAGGGGACGGCGCGCCCAGAAAGGCCATTTCGAACTCATAGTCGTCCTCGACCACCATCGCATCCAGTTCACGCGCCCTCTCCAGCAGCTTGTGCCGGCGGTCGACCGGCATGGTCGAGGTCGTCGGGCTTTGGTGGCTGGGCGTGGTGAAGATGACGTCGGTGTCCTCGGGCAGTGCATCCGGGGTTAGCCCGTCGCGATCAACCGGCAGCGGGGTGACGTCGCAATCCCAACATTCCAAAAGACTGCGCAGGGCGTAATAACAAGGGTCTTCGATCACTGCCGTCCGGTTGTGGGTCAGCAAGATGCGCGACGCCAGCCACAGCGCGTTCTGCGCGCCCATGGTGATCAGAATTTCTTCGGGGCGGGCGGCTATACCGCGGCGGGGCAGGGTGTGGCGGGCGATGAACTCGACCAGCAGCGGGTCGTCCTGATCGACGTAATCGGCGGTCAGGGAATCGAAATCCTTGTGGCCCAGCGCCCGCACGGCACACAGGCGCCAGTTGGCATGATCGAACAGGGTGCGGTCGGCCTGTCCATAGATGAACGGATAGCGATAGTCGCGCCAGTCGGCCGGTTTCGACAGCACATCGCGCCCCGAGAACCGCCGGGCCAGCGCTGCGTCCCAATCCACGGTTTCAGTGCCCCGCTGAACAGGGGAGTATTTCGGCGGCACCGGCGCGTTTTGCGAGACATAATACCCCGACCGGCCTTTGGCCGTCAGGTAATCGTTGGCCAGCAGCTCGGTATAGGCCAGCGTCACCGTGATCCGGCTGACGCCCAGATGCGCAGCCAGTTTGCGGGACGAGGGCAGCTTTTCCCCGACATGAAACCTGCCGGACAGGATGCCTTCGGCGATCATCTGCTGGATTTGCGCCTGCAGCGTGCCTTGCCCGTTCAGCTCAAGAAAGAAAGTGTCGACCGATATTGCCATAGGCCCTTATAGATTGGACTTATGGGGTGAGCAATCTGGACTTAAGCAATTCTCGAGAATTCGTGATGCGGATGGTTGACCCTGTGGCTTGATTAAACTAAATAACCAGAAATCTAGTTTAATGGAGTAAGCGAGATGTGGGAAACCGCTGCAGCAGGATTTTCGGCCATGGGCTCCGAGGCGCGGCTGAAGGTTCTGAGAACGCTGGTCCGGGCCGGACAGGCCGGTCTGACAGTTGGCGAGATACAGGAACGGACGGGGATCGCCCCGTCGACCCTGGCGCATCACCTGCGGTTTCTGGCCGCCGGTGGTGTGGTTGAACAAGAGAAAGTCGGGCGCAGCACGATCAACCGGGCCTGCTATGACGAGTTGAGAAATCTGGCGCAGTTCATTCTTGCCGAATGCTGCGCGGACGAAGTGGGAAAGGCGGCGAACGATGGCTGAGCTGACACAAAACCCCAAGGTTTCGGCCAGAACCGCGCTGGACCTGATCAAGACCCCCTGGGCGCTGATCGTGGCGATCCTGGCGGCTGTCGCCGTTCTGGACCCTGGCAACTGGACCGAGGTCGTGACCTTTGCCGGCAAGGCGCTGGCGCACACCGGCCAGTACATCCTGTTTGCCGTATTGCTGCTGTCCTACCTCAAGGCAACCGGGGCCGAGGTGATGGTCGCGCGCGCCTTTGAAGGGCGCGAAACGCGGATGATCCTGCTGGCGGCTCTGTTCGGCGGGTTGGCCCCGTTCTGTTCCTGCGAGGTCATCCCGTTCATCGCAGGGCTGTTGGCATTGGGCGCGCCGCTGTCAGCGGTGATGGCGTTCTGGCTCAGTTCTCCGCTGATCGACCCGCCGACCTTGCTGATTACGGCGGGCGCATTGGGGTGGCCTTTTGCCATCGGCAAGGCCGTTGCCGCCGTTGCGTTGGGGCTGTTCGGAGGGTTTGTCGTGCGGGGCCTGATGCGCTCGGGTGCATTTGCCCAGCCCCTGCGCGAATACAAACCGGCAGGGTGTTGCGGATGCGGGCCGAAACAGGATGACAAACCGGTCTGGCGGTTTTGGCAGGAACCCGAACGCCGTCAGCGGTTCCGGACCGAGTTTGTTCACAACGGGCTGTTCCTGCTGAAATGGCTGGCGCTGGCCTATGTGCTCGAGGCGCTGCTGGTCAGCTATGTCCCGGCGGACCTGATCGCCCGTGTGGTCGGCGGTGAAGGCATCGTGCCCATCGTGATTGCGGCGCTGGTCGGGATGCCGGCTTATCTGAACTCATATGTCGCGCCGCCGCTGTTGGCCGGGCTGACGGAGCAGGGGATGAGCGCAGGTGCGGCGATGTCGTTCATGATCGCAGGCGCGGTCAGTTCGATCCCGGCGATGGCGGCGGTCTGGTCGCTGGTCAAACCCCGGGTCTTTGCAACCTATCTGGGGTTGGGGATCACAGGCGCCATCATTGCGGGCATCCTGTTTCAAATGATCTGAAGGAAAAACCGCCCGGTGTGACCACCGGGCGGTTTTGCTTATTGGTTGGCCTCGCAAAGGCTCGGCATTTTGAACCGATACCGAGGCTCACCGCTTTCCACATAGACCCGTTTTTCGATGCAGGCGCTGGTGCCAACGGTTTGTGACACCCGGCCTTCGGTCGATGTAATCGACGTGGCAGACCCATCCGGCAGCTGGACCGAGGCGACGACGCCGTTGCTGAGATCGCCATTGATCGGGGTCGCAGACAGAACCGCGACGGTGATGAACGAATCATGCTCGTGTGCACCATTGTCATTCAACACCAAAAGCGCCGTTGCGATCGAGATCGTACCAACAACCGCCACGACCAGCAGGCCCCATGTCTTCAGGAAGGCATAGATCGATACGGCACGGTGTGGGCCGAAGAATTTGGACAGGATGGTCAGCATGGTATTTCCGCAAAAAGCCCCGGTCTGATCGAACCGGGGCTGTCTGTGCATCAGGGGCGCAGATCGTCTTCGTCTTCATCCTCGGCCCCGCCTTTGGGCAGGTTGAAGAAGCTGTCGGCGTCGATGATCGGCTCTTCCTCGGCCTCTTCTGCCGGGTCGTCGGACAGCGAGAACGTCTCCAGACCTTCGATGGCGGTCGGGATCTTGGGTGCAGCGTCCATTTCAAGCGACTGTTCGGTCGAGACCAGTTTGCGGCGCTCGTCATCGCTCATGACGCCACCTTCGGCGGCCTTCTTGGCGGCGGCTTTCTGCACAATAGCGTCCAGTTCGGACTGTTTGCACAGGCCCAGAGCCACCGGGTCAATCGGCTGCATGTTGGAGATGTTCCAGTGGGTCCGCTCGCGGATCGACTGGATGGTGGGCTTGGTGGTGCCGACCAGCTTGGCGATCTGACCATCGCTGAGTTCGGGGTGGAACTTGACCAGCCACAGGATCGAGTTAGGACGGTCTTGGCGCTTGGACAGCGGCGTGTAACGCGGGCCACGGCGCTTTTCCTCGCCAGCAGCGGCGGCGTTGAACTTGAGCTTCAGCTTGTGCAGCGGGTTGTTCTGCGCTGCGTCGATCTCTTCCTGGGTCAGTTGGTTGTTGGCGATCGGGTCAAACCCTTTCACGCCTGCGGCCACGTCACCGTCTGCGATGCCCTGCACCTCAAGCTCGTGCATGCCTACGAAATCCGCGATCTGCTTGAAGCTGATCGTGGTGTTGTCCACCAGCCATACGGCTGTTGCCTTGGCCATAAGCGGTTTTGCCATCAGCCCGTCTCCTATAAATACATCTGTCCCGTCGCCGGAATTCGGCGGCCCCGTGGTCTTGGGGCAGGTTTCCGTTGTCGGGGAACTTGGGGCCTATATAGTCGCGGCACGGCAAGAAGGGAAGAGGCGAATGCGCTGCGCGGTTTTGGGGCTGATTTTGTGGGTGTTCGGCGCGATTGTGGCGCTGGCCGATGGCGAAAAGGCAGGCGAGTTCGACTATTACGTCCTGTCGCTCAGCTGGTCGCCCAACTGGTGCGCCCGCGAAGGTGATGCGCGCGGGTCGGACCAATGCGATGCGCGGCACGATCACGGGTGGATCCTGCACGGGCTCTGGCCGCAATACCATCAGGGTTGGCCCGCCTATTGCCGCACGCCCGAGGCGCCGCCGTCGCGCGGCATGACCCGCGATATGGCCGATATTCAGGGCTCATCCGGATTGGCATGGCATCAATGGAAAAAACACGGCACCTGTTCCGGCCTCAGCGCGCCCGACTACTTTGCGCTGTCGCGGCAGGCCTATGAGGGCGTTCAGCGTCCGCCTGTGTTTCGCAAGCTGGACGCGTCGGTCAAACTGCCCGCTTCGGTGGTGGAAGAGGCCTTTCTGAAAGCCAATCCCGCGCTGGAGCGGGACATGATCACAATCACCTGCAATCAGGGCTACATCGAAGAGGTGCGCCTGTGCCTGTCGCGCGACCTTGAACCGGTGCCCTGTGGCCGGGACGTGATCCGCGACTGCGCGGCCAAGGATGCGCTGTTCGATCCGATTCGTTAGAGTTCCCGGTTCTGGCACTCGCGGGCGTATTCCAGCGCCTTGGCGGTGCCTTTGAGATCAATCGCCATCACCACTTCGCCCGCCGGGTTGTAAACGGTCATCGTCTTGTTCTGAGCGATCGCTTGGACGAAACTCCGGTCGGTGAAGAACACGGTCGCCCCCGGCACATCGCGCTGGTTGAACCCGATGGCGGTGGCATCAAAGCTCTTGCCGTCCAGTTCGAACCGGATCGGATAGCTTTTGCCTTGTTCGATGTCGCCCCAGGCCTTGTTGTAGACGGCGAAATATCCGCGATTGTCCAGCGCGTCATAACCGATGCGCACCACCGAGAGGTCCTGATACACCGTCTGGATCAGACACCCGTTGCCAAGCGCGGGGTCCATCATGATGTTCCAGCCTTCGACAAAGCCCTTGTCGATGAGTTCCTGAGACAGGGCAGCGGTGGCGGTGAAGGCGGTGAAGGCGGTAAAGGCGAGGGCGAGGAGGTTGTGTTTCATAGAAAACTCTCAGTTCTTTGACACGGAAGATAAGGGTCGACGATTTCCTTGAGGAAATAGGCCAGCTTAACGTTCTTCGAACTCAGCCGTATCGAAAGCTCGGAAAGTGCTGAGATGTCCCGAGGCTGCAACGGATAGTTTCTCAGTATCTCAGACAAGTCATCAGGCCCGAGTTTGTCGCCCCAAGCCATAACAATGGTAGGTGCTGCTTCACCTCCGTGGAGACTCGCAAATCCCAAAGACAATATTGCAGCGATGTAGTCCTCCGCCTCGCCGACGACTTCTAAACATGCCTCCGCAATACCTTCGCTATTTTCTGCATACCATCCTTCCAGCGCAGCGAGAGTTTTCATGTCCTCGCTGGTCAAGCGGGATGGGGTGGGTAACCAACTGTGCTGATGGTCGCTTAATTTCAGCGATAGGCCATTATAGCTTCTTCCTGAGTTCACGTGGTCTCGATCCTTTGAGGAAGATATTGCGCGACTCATCGTTAACGAAAAGAATTCCAGCACATCATTGGAATCCGTTGAATCCCTGCCCGAGAATTCCCAGAGCCATGGAAAAGCGGCATATGTCACGGGGTACAGGTCTTCCTGATGATGCAGCTGCTCCCAGAAAAGGTCCATGGCGGTTTCCGCGTCCCAGGATTTTTCAAGTTTGGCTAAAGCACCAGCTACATCTTGAACGCCATAAGGACCATAAAGTCGGGACCAAATCGGGTCAGAAAATGGAATAAGCAAAGGTTGCCCCGAAAAAACGCTGTTTAGGGAAGGTTAAGGGCACAACTGCTGCAATTCCAGTATTTTACCTCCTCGAGGGGTGAGATTTGGGGTTTGCGACCTGAAGAAATGCTATATTCAGAATGCGTTGCGGAAAATCTACAACTCCTTCCGCGCCCTGAGCGCCGCCGTAATCGTCCCGTCATCCAGATAATCCAACTCTCCGCCAATAGGCACGCCCTGCGCCAGTGAGGTCAGGCGGACCTGTCCCTCCAGTTGATCGGCAATGTAATGGGCGGTGGTCTGGCCATCGACGGTGGCGTTCAGCGCAAGGATGATCTCAGTGATCCCTTCGCCCATGACCCGGTCTTTGAGGCGGGGGATGCGCAGCTCGTCCGGGCCAACTCCGTCGAGTGCCGACAACGTGCCGCCCAGAACGTGATAGCGGCCTTTGAACACGCCTGCGCGTTCCATCGCCCAGAGGTCGGCGACGTCCTCGACGACGCATAACTCACCGGTCGCGCGGGCCTCACTGTCGCAGATGTCGCAGATATCGGTGGTGCCGACATTGCCGCAGTTCAGGCATTCGCGGGCGGTGATGGCAACCTGCTGCATCGCATCCGATAGCGGCGTCAGCAGCAGGGCGCGTTTGCGGATCAGGTGCAGTACCGCGCGGCGGGCCGAGCGCGGGCCGAGGCCCGGCAGCTTGGCCATCAGGTCGATCAGGTTGTCGATATCGCTGTTCGAACTCACCGGGGATGCTCCTGCAAAAGGGCCGGGCAGGGGTGCCCGGCTGGTATTCCGTCAGGAGTGTGTATCAGAACGGCAGTTTGATGTCTGCGGGCAGACCCATGCTTTCGGTCAGTTTTGCCATCTCGGCCTGCGAGCGTTCGGCCGCCTTGGTCTGCGCGTCCTTGATAGCGGCCAGGATCAGGTCCTCGACCACTTCCTTGTCGTCGCCGTTGAAGATCGACGGGTCGATGTCCAGACCTTTGAGTTCACCCTTGGCGGTGGCGGTTGCCTTGACGAGGCCAGCACCGGATTCGCCGACGACCATAAGGTTGTTCAGCTCTTCCTGCATTTCGGTCATCTTGGATTGCAAATCCTGCGCGGATTTCATCATCTTGGCCATGTCGCCCAGACCGCCGAGTCCTTTGAGCATCGTTTTTCTCCTGTGTATCGGTTTGCCGCCTAAATACGGATGCCAACCGCGCGGCACAAGGGCCGAGGATGCTCCCGCCCGTCGTCAAGGTCTTTGGCAAGACCTTTCCTCCCGTTGGGCCCGGCAGCGCGGGCAAAGCCCGCG
>NZ_JBQFWY010000009.1:0-139690 GCF_056540565.1 Ruegeria sp. AM9 | reverse complement strand
TCCGCCACGTCGTCGCCACCGGCACCGCCTATCAGGAGATTCTGCACACCGCCAAGGAAGCGGGCAGCGACCTCATCGTCATCGGCGCCCACAAACCAGACCTCAAAGACTACCTCCTAGGCCCAAACGCAGCCCGCGTCGTCAGACACTCAACCGTCTCGGTCTACGTGGTCAGGTAGATCAGTACCCCGTCATCTCAAGGTATCCGCGCCCTTGGTGGCTGCCCGAGACGATGACGGGACCTTCCCAATACTCGAAGCTTGTGCCCATCCAGGCATCGCGGGTGATGGCCGAGACCTCGACGTCCAAATCGCGGTCGGGCAGGGTGACGTGCCATTGGATGGGGACGTCCCGGCCGGCCACGCGCGCAGTGTCCATTGGCGTGAACGAGACAGAGCCATCCGGCACCGTGGTCGCTGTTCCGTCCGGCGTGATCCATGTGGCGGCCGTAAAGTCTCCGCGCCCGCCGCGCAGGCGGAAGGCCATCAGCTTGTCTCCGTCGTCAAAGCTGAGCGAGAACCAGTCCCAACCGCTTTGATCCGCCGCCAGAGGTTGCGAAGACCATTCGCGGTCCAGCCAGCCGTTGCCGGTGACCGCAACATCGCCCTCGGGCAGGTGCAGCACGCCTTCGACCGTGTAGAAGGGCTGAGAATAGTAATAGCTGGCTTGCCTATCCGCGGATTTGACCGAGTATCCGGCGTCTCCGTGGAACACCAACGGGCCTTGGGCGTTCAAGGTCAGATCATAGGCAAACTCGGCGCCGCTGGCGGAAAGGGTCAGCGCGCCAGGGTCCGCTCCGCGCATGTGCCACTCGTCGATCCAGGCCTCGAATGGGGCGGCGGTCACCCCGGCCTGACCAATCCCGCCGCGCGACAGCCGTTCGGCGAAATAGTGCGTTTCAGGCGTTGTGACTGCGGCGTGACCCATCCAGAGCTGGGGGCTCTGCCAGCCTTCGGCCTCAAACGGTTTCAAGGCGGATCGGAACAGCGTCCATTGAATGCCGTAATCGCGCCCGTCCTCATCGGTCAGGTTTGCGGTCAGGTACCACCATTCGATCCGAAAGCCGGGATGTGGGCCGTGATCGCGGGGGAATTCGAACGTATAGCCGGGTTGCGGGATGTCGAACCCCTCGGCCGAGCCGCCCAGCCCGGCATAACCCTGTGCGTGCAGGGCAGAGGGGAGCAGCAGGAACAGGACACAGAGCCATGTTTTAACGTTCATTGGCAAACACCCTTAACAAATCGGCAGGCGGCAGACGAAGCAAACGCAGTGCGGGCAGGGCGGCGGCGATAAAGGCGGCCAGCAAGGTCAGAGCGAATAGATAGGCCCAGTCGGTTGGGAACAGATACATCGGCAACCGCCAGCCAAAGGCCTGCACGTTGATCACCGCCAGCAAGGCCCATGCCAGAACCAGACCCAGAGGCAGGGCGAGCGCTGCCGTCAACGCAGCCAGCAACACGCTGCGCAAAAGCTCCAGCCGCGCCAGCTTTGCCCGCGTCAGTCCCAGCGCCCAGACCGGCGCAATCTGCGGCAGGCGCTGGGTCCACAGGGTCAGCAGGCTGGTCAGGATGGCGAACCCGGCGACGCCCAGCGTCAGGACGTTCAGCGCTGATGTCACCACAAAGGTCTTGTCAAAGATCGCCAGCGATTGCGCCTTCATCGCCGCTTGCTGAACGACCGCCTGACGTGGCAATTCGAACTGATCCCGCAGGGCTTGTGCCATCTCTGTGGCACGCTCCGGGGCGATACGAATACCGAACCTGCGCGTGTCAGCCCCCGGCGCGATCCGGTCCAGTTGGGACATCGACACGATGGCCTGTCCGGTCGGGTTTCCGTAATCCGAATAGACGCCCGCAATGGTCAGGGTATGGCCTTCTTTGAGGGTCAGCGTATCGCCGGGCCACAAGTTCGCGCGCCGGGCGAGTTGTTCGTTGATCAGCACGGCCTCGCCTGATTGAACCCGATCCCACGTGCTGTCCGAGGATGCGATGATCGGCCAGTGATCGCGATAGGTTTGGTGATCCACGATCCCGTACAGGAACAGCGGCCCCGTTTCGTGCACCAGTTCAATGCTGCGGATCGGCAGTACCGCGTCCACCTGCGGGTCGAGCCATTGCGCGATCTGCTGGCCTTGCTGGTTGTCGGTGGCGGTCACATAAAGCTCGGAGGTCAGGCGTTGATCCAGCCAGCCGGTGAAGGTCAGCCGAAAGCTGGACACCATGGTACCAACGCCGATATTCGCCGCCAGGGCCAGCAACAGCGCCATCAGGGCAAGCGACAGGCCGGGCAACTGTGCTTGCATATCGGCCCAGACCCATTGCGCGACTGGCCCGTTTGCGCTGCGCTGGAAGGCCGACAAGGAAAGCGACAGAACATAGGGAAGGATCAGGGCGGCTCCGGTCAGGATGCCGCCCACCATCGCAAACCCTGCGATCAGCCCGTCGACCGTATATCCGATGGCAATGCCGCCCGCGATCAGGACCAGCCCGATCAGCCCGGCTGTGCGGTGCCCGTCTTGCGAGCCTCGCCAGGATTGCAGGCCAGCCCCTGCCAGCAAGGGCATACGCGACAGGCGAAAAAGGGCCTGACCGCTGGCCAGCAGCGTACCTGCCAAGGCCATCGCCAGCCCAGCCAGAGCCCATTGCGGTTGCAAAGTGATCTGCCCGTCGACCGGCGCGCCGTATAGACCGCGCAGGGTGGCGGCGACGTCAGGCAGCAAGGCTCCGGCCAGAAAGAAGCCAAGGATCAATCCCAACAGGCCGCCGATCAGGGCCAGCAGGGTCAGTTCAGCCATGATCATCCAGACCAGCCGTCGCATCGAAACACCCAGAGCCCGCAAGGTTCGGATCACTGCCCGCCGCTGCGCAAAGGCCAGCCCGACAGTCCCGTGGACGATGAACAGCCCGACCGCAAAGGACAGCAGGCCAAAGGCCGTCAGGTTCAGGTGAAAACTGTCCGTCAACTGGGCTGCATCCAGCCGGGAGGAGGCCTCAACGCGCTCCAGTTCAGGTGCAATCTCAGATAGCGAAGGAATGCCGCGCGGCTGATCTGGTAACACCAGCAGGCGGGAAATCTGGCCGGGTTTTTCCAACAGTGTCTCAGCCACGCCGATATCGGTAAGGATCAGGTCGGGCGGGACGGCTTCAGACTGAAGGATCGGGGGCAGACCGTCCTGCGCTCTCAGCACCTCGGCAAGTTCCGGGGATGACAGCAGACGGCCGGGTGCGGTCAGCATGTCGGCCGGATCGGGGGGGGATTGGGAACGTTCGATCTGCGTCACGGCGGGCAGGGCGGGGTAGGACACCATATCGACGCCCATCAACTGCACGGTGCGTCCGTTCAGGCGCAGGGGGCCTTCCAGAACCGCCGCCACTTGCCACCCGGCACGGCGCAGCGCGACATAGCGCGCAATCGGGATCGGGCCGGACGGGTTACGCAATTCGTCATGCAGACCCAGCGCAAGCTGATCACTGGCGCGCTGATAGCTGGCGCGTGCCTCGGCATTGATCGCCTGTACGGCGGACCACAGACCCGTTGCCAGCGCAATTCCGACCAGCAGAGTCGCCAGTTGCAGCTTGTGACGCCGCCAATGCGACAGCAGGGCCTGTATGACCGCGCCGGTCATGTGATGTGACCACCCGCCAGATGCGCGTGCTGGTCCAGCCGCCCGGCGATGTTCTGCGAATGTGTGACCAACAGCAACGCGGCCCCGGTATCGGCCACCAGCGCAAGCATAAGGTCCAGCACATTGGCGCTGGCGGTTTCGTCCAGATTGCCGGTGGGTTCATCCGCCAGCAGCAGTTTCGGCCGCGCCGCCATGGCGCGCCCAATGGCGACGCGCTGCTGCTGTCCGCCCGAAAGGCTCTCGGGGAAGCGGTTGAGCAAGCCGGACAGGCCCAGCCTTTCCGTCAACTGCGCGGTCCAATCGATGTCCTCGCGGCCAGACAGCCGGGCGTGAAACGAAAGGTTCTGCGCGACGGTCAATGAGGGGATCAGGTTGAATTGCTGAAACACCAGCGAAACGCTTTGGCGGCGCAGCGCGGCGCGCCCCGCGTCATCCAGTGGTGACAGGGCGGTGCCGTCCAGCGTGATCTCTCCGTCGTCGAAACTGTCCAATGCCGCTGCCAGGTTGAGCAGCGTGCTTTTGCCGCTGCCGCTTTCTCCGGTCAGGGCCAGCGTCTGTCCCTGATCGAGGGTCAGCGACACGTCCCGCAAAACCGGTCGTCCACCCGGATAGGATTTCTGGACCTTGTCGATCGTCAGCAACATGCAAAAAACCTCGGACTGTGCCCGCAACAATGTGCGCCGCCATGCGGCAGAGTCCAGCACCCAACCGCATTCGTTTCCATTCGCCGCAGCCTTGTCCTTTTTCGGTTAAGTCGCCATTGTGGTGGAACTTCTTCAGGCCGAAACATGATAAGCGAATTGATGACGTTAACGCAGCAGATCCTTTGGGGCAGTATCTATCTGGGCATCTGCTTTCTGATCGAGATCATACTTCTGACGTGGTGCACGCAGGTTGTACGGGGTGCGTCCCTGCGATTGGAAAACAGCAAAAGGTTCGTTTCGATCGCCGCCCCGATCTGTATCGCCCTCGTTTTTATCGTCATGATCCACACGTTTCAGGTCTGGCTGTGGGCTGTTGTCTGGGTGCTGGGGGATGTGCTGCCTGACTGGAACTCAGCGCTGTATTTCTCGTTGGTGACATTCACGACACTGGGCTACGGCGACATCGTTCTGGGCGAGCCGCTGCGCATATTCGGCGCTTTTGCCTCGGTCACAGGACTGTTGGCCTTCGGGTTATCCACTGCCTTTATGGTCGCGCTGATGACGCAGGTCTTCAAAGAAGAGCTTATGTCCTAGAGGATCGGCGCGAACAGCCGTGCAAGCGGTGACCCAAACCGGATATAGGCCGGTTGGTCGGGCAGTTTTTTGGTCAGCTCATAGCATTTTTCGAAATCGGCCCGCAGCATCTTGTCCACCGCCTGCGCGGCGCCTTGGTCAAAGAACAGGGCCATTGCTTCGAAATTCAGACGGAAAGAGCGATTGTCCAGATTGGTGGTCCCAACCGCCGCTAGCGTGTCGTCGACCACAAAGGCCTTCTGGTGCATGAAACCGTCGGTGTAGCGGAACACCCGCGCGCCGCATTCCCTGACCTCGTCAAAATAGGCGAAGGCGGCCAGCCAGGGCAGACGGTGGTCAATCACGTCCGGCACCAGAATGCGCACATCCACGCCACGCAGCGCGGCGTGTTGCAGCGCGGTCATGATGTCGATGTCAGGCACGAAATAGGGCGAGGCGATCCACAGCCTTTCCCTCGCTTCGGTAATGGCAGCAAAGAACATCATCGCGCCGGTTTCGGTGTCGTCGCCGGGGCCAGTCGCAACGATCAGGGCGTTCATGTCCTGCTCGGACTCTGATCCGGCCCAGTCCAGTTGTTCGATCAGGTCCTCTCCATGCGCCCAATGCCAGTCTTCGGTGAAAATCAGCTGCAACTGACGGACGATATGGCCGGTCATCCTGATATGCGTGTCACGCCAATGGCCGAAATGCGCGTCTTGGCCGAGGTATTCCACACCTACGTTGTGCCCGCCGATAAAGCCCGTCTCACCGTCAATGATCACGGTCTTGCGGTGATTGCGGTAATTCAGCTGAAAGCGGTATTGCGGCCCGCGACGGTCGCGCGGATTGGCGATCTCGATCCCGGCGGCGCGCAGTTCGTCCAGATAGGCTGTCGGCAGGCCATAGCTGCCTACCGCATCGGTCATGAAGCGCACCGACACACCGCGTTTGGTGGCGGCGATCAGCTTTTCCTTGAGCTGTTTTCCCAGCGCGTCATCTCGCACGATGTAAAACTGGATCAGGACGTAATTCCGCGCCGCATCGATAGCCTGGAAAATGGAGTCGAAGGTCGCTTGCCCGTCGATCAACAGTTCCGCTCCGTTCCCGCGTGAGACCGGCAGATGCGCCAGCGCCTCGAACGGGCGCGGGTTGATGGGCATCAACTCGGGGTCAGGTTGCGAGAAATCCGCGAATGTCTTGATGCCCTCGACAACCCGCTCGCTGTGCTTGCGAGCGATGCGATAGCCCCGGAAGCGGTGGTGTCCCAGAAACAGATACAGCGGCACCCCCACAAACGGGACCGAGATCAAAAGGACCACCCACCCGACGGCCCCTTGCGGCGTGCGGGCGGTTTGGGCCGCCCGTATCGAAAACACCGCGGCCGTCACATACAGAAAGAAGACGAACGCGGAAACAAGCAGTGTCCACATGGGGTTATCGGTCTCTGAGTGCCTTATTCGGCTCCAGTGTAGATGCGATCCCAGTCTTGCGCCATATCAACAATGACCCAGCCCATGTCGGGGCCTTTATCCAACCCGTCGACCAGTTTTCCAATCGGGCTTTCGCGGTCATAGGCCCATTCGCGCTCGGCATCGGTGTGATGGATCAGAACGCCCAGACGCGGGCCATCACCTGCGGTGGTCCATTCCAACATTGCGAAATCTCCGTCCGAGTTGCCGCCGGCCAGAATAGGGCGCCTGCCGATTGTGCGTTCAATGTTGATCGGCTTGCCCTCCTTGTCATCGACAAAGGCGATGCCGGGGGCCTTGGTGATCGTGGGTGTGCCCTCGGCCGTTTCATAGGTCGTGTCGGCATAGGTGCCCAAAATTTGCTCGGGCGGAATGCCATAGGCACCTTCGGCAAAAACGCGCATGAAATGCAGACCACCGCCCGAGACGATATAGGTGCGGAAACCTTCATCTCTGAGATAGCGCAAAAGTTCCACCATCGGCTGATAGGTCATCTGATTATAGGGCAGACCGGTATCGGGGTGACGTGCGGTATCCAGCCACTCGGCAACGGACGCCTGGAATTCTTCGACGCTGATGCCGGAATGCGAGGCGTTCAGAACCTCGATCAAGGCATCGTGGCCGCCTTCGACGACAGCCTGCAGATCACCTTGTGCCGCTGCTTCCAGCGTCGGTGTCGCCAGGACCGAGGGGTCAGCCTTGGCCAGTTCGGCAAGCCGGTCCATGGCGAAAGTCAGTTGGAAATAGACGGGTTGTTCTGCCCATAGTGTCCCATCATTGTCGAACACCGCCACCCGCGCGGCCGGCGTGACGTAGTCGGCTCCGTTCGGATCAGTGACGGCCTCGACAAATTCAATGATCCTGTCCTTGGACGCGGACGTGCTCCAACTGGGCAGAGGGTCCGCGAACACGGCCATCGGAGCGATGACAAGTGCGGCTGAAAGAACTGAGTTCCTCATGATAAATTCCCTGTTTTCAATCGGTAAAGGGCCGCCGTTTGACGAGCGGCCCTTCGCTTTCTGAGGGGGTCAGTTGTTGGTAGGCGAGGACAGTTTCTCCATCACCTGGTCCAGGTTGAAGCTGGCAGCCTTTTGGCGCGGCGGAAATTCCTGGAAGGTTTCCAGGAAGCTGCCGACATATTGCTGCGCGGGTACCAGGAAATAGGCCCGGTCCAACAGCCAGTCGTAATAGGTGTTGGACGTCCGGTAGGCCCGCTCATAGGGGTCGCGGCGCAGGTTCACGATCAGCGGTATGCGCAGTTCGGTCCAGGGTTCGATCCAGGCCCGCAGGGTGGCCCATGCCTTCTGCTCGAGGAAAATCAGCTTCCAGTCATCAAAGCGCAAAGCAGTCAGGTCACCGTCATCCGAGAAATAGAAGATCTCGCGACGCGGGCTTTCCGTAGTTTCGCCGGTCAGCAGGGGCAGGATGTTGTAGCCGTCCAGATGCACCTTGTAGTCGCGGCCCATGCCTGACGAGTTGTAACCGGCCTTCAGCTTTTCCTTGATGTCCGGGTCACCGGCAACAGCAAGGTAAGTCGGCAGCCAGTCCATATGGTGCACGATCTCGTTGGTGACCGATCCGGCCTCGATCTGGCCCGGCCAGCGTACCATCGACGGAACGCGCCAGCCGCCTTCCCAGTTGGTGTTCTTTTCACCCCAGAACGGCGTCGCCGCGGCGTCCGGCCACGTGTTCATATGCGGTCCGTTGTCGGTGGAGTAGTGAACGATGGTATTGTCGGCAATGCCGAGCTCATCCAGCAGGTCCAGCAACTGGCCCACATGCATGTCATGTTCGATCATGCCTGCGGTGTATTCGTCGGCGCTGCCACCGAATATCTCGTTCGCCTGAGCGCGCATCTCATCCTTGACGTGGGTGCGGAAGTGCATCCGGGTGCCGTTCCACCAGACATAGAAGGGCTGGCCTTGTTCATGGGCACGCTTGATGAAGTCGATGGCCGCAGCGACGGTTTCTTCGTCTACCGTCTCCATGCGTTTGCGGGTCAGGGGGCCGGTATCTTCGATGGTGCCGTCGGCCTTGGACTTTATCACGCCGCGTGGACCATAGGCCTCGCGGAAGGTGCGCCCGTCTGGCAGAACCGCATCTCCGGGGTAGTCTTCGTTTTCAGGTTCTTCCTCGGCATTCAGGTGGTAGAGGTTTCCAAAAAACTCATCAAATCCGTGGTTTGTCGGAAGATGCTCATCTTTATCGCCCAGGTGGTTCTTGCCGAATTGACCGGTGACATAGCCGTGGTCCTTCAGCAGGCCGGCGATGGTCGGATCTTCGACCTGCATCCCCAGATCGGCGCCGGGCAGACCCACCTTGGACAGGCCGGTCCGGAACACCGATTGCCCCATGATGTAGGACGAACGGCCGGCGGTACAGGATTGTTCGCCATAGTAATCGGTGAAAATCATGCCTTCCTTGGCGACGCGGTCGATATTTGGCGTCTGATAGCCCATCAGGCCCATCGTATAGGCCGAGATGTTGGACTGTCCGATATCGTCACCCCAGATGACCAGAATGTTGGGTTTCTGGTCTTGCGCCCAAGCGGGAAGTGCCAACGCAACGGCGACGGTAGCCACGGCAATACGACGCAACTCGGTGCGCCACCTGTATGCAATCGAACGTGGTGGTGACATTGTAAGCTCCTGATCTGTAAGACTCTGCGGATCCGGCAGGTGTGTATTAGCTTGATGGCTGGAGAATTAAGCCAATGCGGTTCGGAAAAATGTCGAAATCTGAACGCCCAAGCTCCACCCATCCGGGATTCGAATGCGGTCAGGTTAGGCGATCTGCGGGATTGAAAACTCATCATATGATGATATTGAAAAATTCTAATGTTTGACAAAGCACATAATCTGAAACTCTTGCAGGAGGCCGGGTGGTTCAGCAAGCGCTCGGACGCGTTTCAGCGCGATTTGATGGTATGCGGGTCGGCAAAAACCTATGAGCCGTGGGAAGCGCTGTATCACCACGGAGACCCGGCAAACGGAATATTTGCCGTCCTCAGCGGCGGTGTTCAGATCACCGCACCGGCGGATGATGGGCAGGAATTCGTCATTCACCGCGAGGGTGCCGGGTTCTGGATCGGGGATCTGGCTCTTTTCGCGGACACCCCTCGGCTGATCAGCGTCGTCACCACGCAAGAGACACAAGCCCTGTTCTTTCCGCACTCGCGTATCGCCAAGCTGGTTCAGGCCAATCCCGCTTATATCCACGAGTTTTATGCGCTGACGCAGGAGAATATGCAGACCGCGCTGCGAATAATGGCCAACCTCGCGGTGACCGGCAGTGAAAAACGGCTGGTTCTGCGGCTGCTTCATCTGGATGAGGGGACGTCAAAATCCGATGGTTGGATCGTGGTGTCGCAAGATGAGCTGGCCGAGATGATCGCCGTGTCGCAACCCACATTACACCGCAGCCTGCACCGTCTTGCAGATCTGGACCTGATCGAACTCGGCTACGGGCGTGTGCGGTTAAAGGACCGGCAGGCGTTGATTGCCAGTTGCCAGACCTGAGGGTCAGGGGTTCAGCGGCGGAAGCGTCTTCGCATGTTTTCCTGGGGCGGCCATTAGAGCGTCCAGCGCGGAAACGGCTCTGCGCCAATCTGCTTTTTTCTTATCTTTAACAAATGCATACTGTGCGGAGCCAATCTGAAGTAGACACGCTTCAAGTTCGCCGTACCCTTGCGGGACTTCACAGCGCCGCTTCCAGATTTCCAGCGCGGAATACGCAGCGGGCAGGTCCTGATCAAGCAGCGCCTCGCGCAATTGCACGAGGGCATATTTCGCTGACGCATGGTAGGCTTGGTTACGTGCGTCCTTCCAGCTTCGATATCGCGGCATCGACCACCGCATAACGGCCCAAACAACGACGACGGTCGCGGCAGCCCAAAACAGATACCTGATCAGGGTCTCCGGGGACGGAGGCCCGGATTTCGGGGCGGTAAGCTTCAGGTCCACGGCGCCGACATTCACGGTTTCTACGCTGTTCGTCGTCAGGTTGAACCATTGCAACGAAACCGACGGCAGCTGAACTTCACCTCCGTCTTGCGCGAGGTAAACTGTTTCATCAATACGTTTGCCTGACAGGATACCCCGATCCTCTGTTTCTGAGAATCGTGGCTCTTTGGGATAAGCTCGCAGTAAAGGATCCTGATTTTCTGGGATTAATTGCGGTATCAGGATTGGGCTTGTACCTGAAATACGCGCCGTCAACCGCCGTGTGACGGCATCGCCAGCCTGCATTTCGGTTGGGCCTTCGATTTCTTGTTCCAGGTCAAAACCTGTCGCGATGATCAGCGGATTCAAATCGCGCGCGCCATCAGGGATCACAGAGTTCACCTTGATCGGCGGCAGCGAAACGGAAATCTGGGTCGGATTGTTCGTTTCCGGGTCTGCAAAAGTGACCGTCATGTCCTGGGCGTGAAACTCGATCACTCCTGGCACCAACGGGTAAATTCGATAGCTCCGCTGAACACCGGACCATGTCTCTCCGTTCACAGTCTCGCTGATAGGACCCGAGGCGCGCTCGGGCAGTCGCACCAGCAGATTTTCCTGTTCAAACGCAGGAAAGGCCGGAGGGGAAGGCATATTGGTCTGCTTTCAATCTCGCATAGCCTTCGTAATAGGGATCCTCAAACAACTCGGCGGCGTCCGCATAGCGTTTTTGGTTCATTGCAATTTGACCCTGTTGATCCGGGGTAAGGAACCAATCGCGCCAACCTTCTGCACGCGCGGGGCCTGCGGGCTGTATCAGGAACAATCCCAACAAGGCCCACCGGATCACCCAGCCCCGCCGGAACCAGAGCAGCGTTAGCAGCGCCGCAGGCCATGCCAACACCCAGCCTCGGTCCTGCCAATCCAGACGATCATCTTCATCCAAGGCATCCACATAAGCTGTTTGGATTTGCCGCTGCAGCCGAGCGATATCCCTGTCACCAGTGGAAAACGGAACCACGACGGCGTTCTTCAGATTACGCAACTGCACAATCTCGCCACCGTCGGGGAGCATGGTACGAAAGAAAACCTGCGTCTTTGCGGTCCGAAACTCTGCAAGCTGCGATGGGTCGAGATCGTCCAGCACAAACAGGACCGCAAAGATGCAGGATTTCCGCTATCACATCATCCGCCGATTTGGCGCTGCCCTGCGCCTCAAAGCTGAGCGTGATGCGGTGGCGAAAGACGTCATGGGCGATGGCGCGTACATCCGCCGGGTCAACGTAATCGCGTTCATTCATCCAGGCGTGGGTTCGCCCGCATTTGTCCAGCGTTAGTGATGCGCGCAGGATGGCAACGATTTAAATCTAACTGGCAAGCTCTTCGCTGTACTTCTCGGGCGTTCTGGTGGCTTGCACGAGGTCTGCCATATATCGGTCCATAGCGTCGGGCACGTGGATCTGGCCGATCTCTGATCAGGCCTGAAACACGGCGTCCTGCGGGATTGGCGTCGGCATACTGACCGTCGTGCCGGATCCGGCGGCGATCTGTTCACCGCGCACCAGACGGGTCACTTCAACCTCGTCTTCGACCTGCCGTTCCGCCATCGCTTCCAGCAACGCAGCCTGAACCTTGGCCGGTGCGCGGTTGATCTCGTCGGCCAGAACGAGGTTGGCAAAGATCGGGCCGGAGTTGAAGCGAAAGGTGCCGCCGTTGCCGGTTTGCTGGAACACTTCGGTTCCGGTGACGTCCGAGGGCAGCAGGTCCGGCGTGAACTGTATCCTGCTGAAACTGGCGTCCAGATTGCGCGCCATGGCCTTGACAGCACGGGTTTTTGCCAGACCGGGCAAGCCCTCGATCAGCAGATTGCCGTTAGCCAACAATCCGATGAGCAGCCGGTCGATCACCTCGGTCTGACCGATAATCGCCTGACCCATGCGGGCTTTAAGATCAAGTATCTGATTAAGTGCATTCATCTATTTGGTCCAATCGTGGCCGGACGTCGGGAAGGACATGGCGGGGTGCGCCGGGGCGAGATGAGATGGAATGTGCAGTAATGATCGGACGTTAACAGCCTTGCCGTGTCCGATCCACTATGAAATCCGTTCCGCGATATGGTGCAGATCGGCGCGCAGTTCGGGGCGAATTTCCCCCTGGTTCGGCGTATCGCGCAGAGTTACGAGCCAGTGACGGGGCGGTTGTTTGCCGGCCGCGCGGTTCCATGTCAGGTCACCAAGCACCGATTGTGCCTCGTCATTCAACAGGTCGGGTATGGCGGTCTTGTTCAAAGTCGCCCAAACGCCGGTCCACAGCCGCGCGACGGACCAAGGGTTATAACCACCACCTCCCAGAACCAGCAGACGGGGGGCCATATCGCGCAGAGAGGTAACGGCACGCCAATGCGCGTTGTTGGACAGGGTCAGCCGAGACAGCGGGTCCTCGGCCACCGCATCCGCGCCGCATTGCAACACAATGGCCTGCGGGTCAAAGGAGGCGGTCGCGGGCAGGATCAACTGGTCGAGGATGGCGTTGAACTCATCATCATTGAGGTTGCGCGCAACAGGAAGGTTGAATGCCGCCCCGCCCGCATCGTCGTCCAGAGTGCCGCTGAACGGCCAGCGGGACCCTTCGTGCATCGAGATCATCCGCACCTTTGTTGACCCGCGGAAGGCGGTCTCGACACCATCGCAGTGATGGGCGTCGATATCCACATAAACGATCCGGTCGAGACCGGCATTCAGCAGGGTCAGGATCGCCAACACCGGATCGTTCAGATAGCAAAAGCCGTTTGCCCGGTTGGCAAGCCCATGATGCGTGCCACCTGCGGGGTTAAAGACAATTCCGCCATCCCGGATCAACTCTGCCCCCAACATCGATCCACCGGCGGCCGTGGCCGGGCGGCGGTACATCTCGGGGAATACGGGGTTCGACAGGGTGCCCAGCGCGTATTTTTCCCGTGTCTCGTCGGACACCGCCTGATCCCTCTCGGCCTGTTGCAGGGCCGCGATATAGTCCGCTGTGTGAAACGCCGCCAATGCTGAAGGTTTCGCGCAGGGGCTGACCCGGTAGTTCGATGACGACAACCACCCCTGCGCCCTGCACAGATCAATGACGGTAGAGACGCGCGGAATGGCCAGAGGGTGTTTCGAGCCATAGGTCGAGTTGCGATAGATTTCCGATCCGATGAACAGGGGGCGCTGCATCGTCTAGCGTGCTATGCGCGGGCTGTTTTCCTCGCCCAACCGGCCGTCCAGCGACATCAGGATCGCAACCGGGCGCAGGGCGGGAATATGGCTGAAGACGATCAGGATGCAGACGGTCAGGGGGACGCTCAGGAAAGCTCCGATCAGGCCCCAGATCGTGGTCCAGAACATCAGCGCCAGAATGACCAGAAAGGTCGACATGTTCAGCGACCGGCCCAGCAGGGCAGGGTCCAGAAAATTGCCGATCAGGAATTGGATGGTGCCACAACCCAGCACGATGATCAGGAACGGGCCGATGCTGTCGAACTGAACCAGCGCAATCATTGACGGGAAGATCACCGCGATGATCGACCCGATGGACGGAATGAAGTTCAGCGCAAAGGTCAGCACGGCCCAGGT
The DNA here is from genome assembly GCF_056540565.1 of Ruegeria sp. AM9. NCBI lineage: Bacteria > Pseudomonadati > Pseudomonadota > Alphaproteobacteria > Rhodobacterales > Roseobacteraceae > Ruegeria > Ruegeria sp. AM9. The sequence goes on along the minus strand of NZ_JBQFWY010000009.1, from coordinate 125,839 downwards.
TTCGGCAAACTCCAGCCCCAGCAGCTTGAACACCGAATAGCTGATGCCCGCCGTGATCAGGCTGATCAGGGTTTTCACCCCGACATAGCGTTGCAGGCTGAACGTGATCGCATCCAGGATTGAGGCGAACTCGATGCCAGTTTTCGGGTCACCGGCGGCCAGCTGGATCTTTTTGCGAAAGGCCAGACGCTCGGCCATCAGGAAGGCGACATAGAGGCTGATCAGAAAGAACTGGTTCAGCAATGACGTGGCGCTACCCAGAAGGATGCGTGCGACATAGGACATGTCGATATTGATCAGGTTATCGCGGATGAACTTGGTTACGTCATTGCCCACCAAACCGGTGACGCGATTGACTGCGGCATCGAACTGGCTTTCGTAGGTGCCGATCGTGCGGGCAAACTGGGTTGCCTGACTGCCCAGAATATACATGATCACGAATAAGCCGGCCAAAACCACCGTGACACCCGCAACATTCGCCAACCAGACCGGCATCCGGGTCAGGGCGATGATCCTGTCGCTAAGCGCGATGATCAGGACATTGATCAGCAGGGCCATCGTCAACGGGATCAGAAACGCGGCCCCGGCGTATAGGCCCAGAACCACAAGTGTCGTCACAATCGACACATCCCGAACAACGGACAGCTTGAGCTTTGTCGGCTTCACGATATCGTCTTGGCCCGGTGTCATGCGTTGGCTCGTCCTGAGAATTGCGCTTGTATCCGATCCTGCACAGCAGGGCCGGATTATGCAATGCGCCCAAATGTTTGTCAGAGATTATTTGCGCAGCATATGGATTTGCCGGTTCAGTGGTTGGGGCAGGCGGGTTAGGCTTTGGGGATGAATGCCCGCGTGATTCCCTTCTTTGGCCGGCCCGTTCAGGCGCTCTGGGTGGCCGTGACCCGTTTCGACGCCAAGAACGGCTTTGTCATGAGCAGCCACGTCGCCATGTCGCTGATGCTGGCGCTGTTTCCCTTTGCCCTGTTCACCGTGGCGCTGGCGGGATCACTGTCCCAAGATTATGTCACCAACGAATTGATCGAGTTGATTTTTGGCGCATGGCCCAAGGATGTGGCGGGGCCGATCGTGGCCGAGCTTCGCTCGGTTCTGGCCGAGTCCGGGTCGGGCGTGATCACGTTGGGCGGTTTGCTGGCAGTGTTTTTTGCCTCGAACGGGGTATTGGCCGTGCGCAAGGCGATGAATCAGGCCTACCACGATCACGACAGCTGGCCGTTCTGGAAAACCCGGCTGCTCTGTTTGGGTTTGGTGGTCGTCGGTGGCATAACCATCATGATCATAGCAGCGGTCGAGGTCGTCCTGCCGGTCTATACGCAGTTGGTTTCGGAAAAGACTGATGTGAACGTGTCCGATTGGTTGTCGGTGGATCGCTTGCGCTGGACCTTCACAGTAGGTGTTCCAGTGGGGGTCGTGGTGCTGGCGCATCTGATCCTGCCGACCGGCCGTCACAAACTGCGGCAAATTCTACCCGGCGTACTGTTGACGCTGGCGTTGTGGGCAGCAGGAGGATGGGGGTTTTCTGTCTATATTGCGCAGTTTGCCTCGTACAGCGCCACCTATGCAGGGTTGGCCGGAGCAATGGCGGCCCTGATCTTTCTGTATCTCTGCGCGGCGATCCTGATCCTTGGGGCCGAATACAACGGGGCGCTGATGGACCTGCAGAACGATGCTGACGGACCTGAAGCGTGAGGGCCGTTTTTCTTGTCTGGATGTTCCTGCCTGCAGTCGCTTTTGGCCAGATGCCCGAATATGTTGGCTCGGATCAATGCATCGAATGCCACACCGCCGAGGCCGAGGCGTGGGCGACCTCCCATCACGCGCTGGCCTGGACTGAGGTTGAGGCCGGGCATGTGGCGGCAGATTTTGACAGAGCCCGGTTTGACCACGACGGCATGACGGTCGAATTCAGCACAAGCAGCGATGGATTGCGGGCCAACGTGACCGAAAAGGACGGCGTCACAACTGAGTACGGCGTGCATTCGGTCGTGGGGATCGCACCCTTGCAGCAATACTTGTTCGAAACCGAACCCGGCCGGTTACAGAGTTTCGATGTCGTCTGGGATACCGAGGCCCGACAGTGGTTCCACCTCTATCCCGATCAGGACCTGCCGCCTGATGATGGGCTGCACTGGACCGGCCCCTACAAGAACTGGAACGCCCGCTGCGCGGAATGCCACGCAACGGGCTATGAAAAAAACTACGAGGTGCAGACCCGCAGCTATGCTTCGACGCAGTCTGAGATCGGGGTCGGGTGCGAGGCCTGCCACGGTCCCGGATCGGCTCATATCGACTGGACGCAGGGTCAGACACTGGCTGCTGATCTGAACGAATTTGGTTTCACCATGAGCTGGGGCAGGGGCCGGACCGAGGCCGAAATCCAGCAATGCGCCGGATGCCATTCCCGGCGCGAGGCGCATGGCGACGGCAACCCGATCCCCGGAACGCCTTATCACGACGCCTATAATCTGGCGGTGCTGCGCCCCGGTCTCTATCACCCGGACGGGCAGATTTTGGACGAGGTTTATGTCTATGGCTCGTTCCTGCAATCCAAGATGTACGCGCAAGGCGTCGGGTGCATGAACTGTCATGACCCGCACAGTGCCGAGCTGAAGGCGGACGGAAACGGGGTCTGTACGCAATGCCACTCACCGGCGGGCAATCCTGACTTTCCGACCCTGACCGCCAAGGACTACGACACGCCCGCGCACCACCATCATCCGGAAGACAGCGCGGGCGCGCAGTGCAAGTCCTGCCACATGATCGAACGTGTCTATATGGGTGTTGACGGGCGGCGCGATCACAGCTTCCGTATTCCGCGCCCCGATCTTGGGTTGGGCCAAGATGCCTGCACCGATTGCCATCAGGCCGAGGATCAGGCCTGGGCCGCGCAGCAGATTGAGGAGTGGTTTCCAGCCTCAGCCCACCGTGCCCCGCACTATGGGACCACGTTTCAGGCGGCTCTGGACGGGCGCGCTGATGCGCCGGGTGCGTTGCTGGGGATCGCGACTGACACTGCCCAGCCGGGCATCGTCCGCGCCACGGCGGCTTATCTGCTGCAACCCTTCGGCTCGGCAGATGTCGCGAAAAGAACGGCGTCTTTGTTGTCTGACACCGACCCACTGGTGCGCGCGAATGCGGTGGTCCTGCAACGTCAGGCCGCCCAGCCGGATCAGGTTCGGCGGCTGGAGCCCTTGCTGTCTGACCCATTGCGCAACGTCCGCATCTCGGCCGCCAAGGAGTTCCTGAATATACCTGGCCAGGCCCTGAACCCGGAACAGCAGGCGAAGGTGGCGCAGGGAATGGAGGAATGGCAGGGTGCGATTGCGAACCGACTGGATTTCCCTGAAACCCACCTTGTTCTGGGCGGCATGGCCCTGACCTTCCGCAACGCCCCGGCCGCTGAGCGCGCCTTTCGAGAGGTTGTTACCCTGGACCCGCAACGGGCCGAGGCGTGGCCCATGTTGGTGCAACTGGCACAGATCAACAATGGTCCGGATGCCGCGCGGGGCGCGCTGCAAGAGGGGTTGAAGGTGCTGCCGGACGATCCGGGGCTGCTGCAACTCAGGACGCAGTTGGCCCCGTGAGTCGGCACCGCTTGGCCCGGTTTAGGCCACGATCCCGGCAAATTTGGGCGTTAACCATGAGCAACGCAGAAACCCCGCCATGCCCAAAGGTGACCCATGCCGGAGAAACCGGTCCATACATCTCAGTTGCAAAACCCTGTGTCCCCGGACCAAAGGGTCGCTGATCTGCAGGCCAGAAAACCGGAATATATCAATCACGGTCAGGCGCTATTGCTACAACAAACCGCTGCTGCGTCACTGCGCGAGCAGTTTCTGACAGGCGACCGAATCTGGATCAATGATTAGGTCAGCCCCGAAACCCCGTGGCGACCACAAATTTCTCGGAACTGTCGGAGCGGGACGCAGGCGGTTTGACGTTGGCCACCTTATCGAATTTCTGCTTCAACAGCTTTTGCAGATCGCCCTCGGCGCCTCCGGCCAGAACCTTGGCGACGAAGGTGCCGCCTTCTTCCAGAACGTCAAAGGCGAAATAGGCCGCTGTTTCGCACAGAGCCATGATCCGCAAATGGTCGGTCTGTTTATGCCCCGATGAGGCCGCCGCCATATCGGACATAACCACGTCAGCCTTGCCGCCCAGCCAGTCTTTGACCTTCACATCGGCGTCGTCTTCCATGAAGTCCAGCACATGCGCTTCGGCACCGGCGACGGGTTCTACCTCTTGCAGGTCCACACCCAGAACCGTGCCGACCCGTTTGCCCGACTTCTCACCCAGAGCATTGACGCGTTTCACGGCCACCTGCAGCCAGCCACCCGGCGCACAGCCTAGATCAACCACACGCGCACCGGGAACGAGAAAGCGGAATTTATCGTCCAGTTCCAGAATCTTAAACGCTGCGCGCCCGCGATACCCTTCGGCCTGCGCACGTTTCACATAGGGGTCGTTCAACTGACGCTCAAGCCAGCGGGTCGAGCTGAGCTTGCGCCCGCGCGCTGTCTTGACCTTGACCTTCAGGTCGCGTTGCCCACGGCCTGAATTGTTTTTTCCACTCGGTGTCTTCGCCATCAGAACGGTCCGTCTTCCAATACCCCGTCCGCGCTCATCTGCGCATAAAGCAGACCTTCGCGCAGCCCCCGGTCCGCCACAGAGAGGCGGTCGGTGGGCCAGCAGCGGAGCAATGCCTGCAAAATGGCTGAGCCGGACATGATCAGGGCTTGCCGGTCATCGCCGATCCGCGGATCGCGCCGCCGCCCCAGTGGGCCGAGTTCTAAGTATCCTCGTATGACTTTGTCAATCTGATCGCTGGTCATGCGCAGACCGTCCACTTTGGTCCGGTCATAGCGTTTCAGCCCCAGATGCGAGGCGGCAACGGTTGTCACTGTGCCGCTGGTCCCCACGATCTGAAATCCTTCGCGGGCCTGTTCGTCCTTGTAGGGGGCGAAATCAGCCAGGTTTTCTTCGAAAAACCAGCTCATCAGCGCAAAGCGGGCCGAGTCGTCTTCGACATCGTGGAATTGGTCGCGCAAGGTCGCAACGCCCAAGGGCACGCTGATCCAATCCACCACCTTGGCGGCGGGAAAAGGGCTCTCGGCGGTGTGAAACCCGTTGTGCAGACGCATGATCGCGGCAGGGCGGTCACGGCGCGGCACCGACGAGATGTCGATCCACACCAACTCGGTCGAGCCACCGCCGATATCCACGACCAGCAACTGTTCGGTCTTGGTCGACACCAGTGGCGCGCACGAGATAACGGCCAGACGCGCCTCTTCCTCGGGCTGGATGATCTCAAGCGTCAGGCCGGTTTCCCGTTTCACCTGCCGGATGAAATCGCGTGAGTTCTTAGCGCGCCGACAGGCCTCGGTTGCGACCAGCCGCATCCGTCTGACCTTGTTGCGTTTCAGCTTTTGCTGGCAGATGCGCAATGCCTGAATGGTACGCGCCATAGAGGACCGCGACAGCCGCCCGGTCCGTTCCAGACCCGCGCCCAACTGCACGGATTTGGAGAAGCTGTCCACCACATGAAACCCGCTGCCCTTGGGCTGGGCTATCAACATGCGGCAGCTATTTGTACCCAAATCCAGCGCCGCATATAATGCATCTGGATCGGGTCTTGCCGGCGCGGGGCTTTCGACCGCCTTCGGGAACGCGCCCGCACCTTTGGGACGCTTGGGCGCCATCTTAAACGCCCTCCGATTTTCGAGTTACCCTGACCATAGGTCGGGCAATTGTTTCGTGCAAGACGCTCATTAAAGTGATGAGTATTTTGATGTGCGCGTTTGCGTTAGAATTCAGTACAAGCCCTGTATCCTGTCGTAGGCAAAAAGGTCGCTTGAAATACGCCGTGTGTCGAAAACCGACCGACCTGAGCCCGTATAGAAGTTTAGAAACTGCCCATCTGGTTAGGAGGAATCAAAGGCAATGCCTGACGTCACCATCGTATATTGGCGCGACATTCCCGCCCAAGTTATCGTCGGCAAGGGCCGTCGTGGCGCAAAGCGGCAGTTGGAGGAGCGGTTTGAACAAGCGATCGACCGTGCTGCCATGAAGGTGAACGCCAAGGACAGTGATGCCTACCTGGCCGAATGGCGCAAAGCTGATCCTTTCGCGGTTGAGGGCGACCCGTCCGAGATTGCCGAGGCCGAAGCCGTGCGTCTGGAAACTGAATACGATCAGGACCGCATCAAGGCGCTGATCGCAAATGACGGTTGGGCATGAGCTCTAAATCTTTATGGGAGGCCGCTATGGCTTTGCTGAACTTCAAGAAACGTGATGCGGCCGTAAAGGCCCCGGTGAACCCGACTGTCGAAGCCTTCCTGCAGGGTTATTCGATCGAGGTAATGCCGCGCACCGCCGAAAAGGTCGAGGATTTCCGCGCGCTGCTGCCCGAAGGCACTCGCGTCTACATCGCCCATATCGAGGGCACCCCGATTGAGGACATGGTCAGCACCGCCAAGCGGATCGCGGCCGAAGGGTACCCGGTCATGCCGCACTTCCCGGCACGGATCATCAAGGATGCCGCCACCCTGGAGAACTGGATCTCGATGTATCAGGGCGAAGCAGGCGTCGATCAGGCACTGCTGCTGGCCGGTGGTGTTGCAAAGCCGCACGGTGATTTCGACAGCTCGATGCAATTGCTGGAAAGCGGTCTGTTCGACAAGGCGGGCTTCAAGCGTCTGCACGTTGCCGGCCACCCCGAGGGCAACAAGGACATCGATCCCGACGGTTCGACCAAGAATGTTGACGACGCGCTGCGCTGGAAACAGAAATTCTCGGAAACTACCGATGCGGAAATGGCGCTGGCGACCCAGTTCGCGTTTGACGCCAAGCCGATCATCGCATGGGCGGAAGGTCTGAAAGAAGCGGGCGTCGATCTACCGATCCATATCGGTATCGCGGGTCCGGCCAAGCTGCAGACCCTGATCAAATTCGCCATCGCCTGTGGCGTTGGCCCGTCGCTGAAGGTTCTGCAGAAGCGCGCTATGGATGTGTCCAAGCTTTTGCTGCCTTACGAGCCGACCGATGTTCTGACCGAACTGGCCAACCACAAAGCGGCCAACCCGGATTTCAACATCACCAACGTGCATTTCTTCCCGCTTGGCGGTATCAAGACCAACGCCAACTGGGCAATCGAAAACGGCGGCGCCTCGGCAAAGCCTGCAAACTCCTAAGGAACGGACATGACCCGTACAGTCGTAGAATCAAAAACAAAAACCGCCGTTCTGGGCTTTGACGAACCGTTCTGCGTGATCGGTGAACGGATCAACCCGACCGGTCGCAAGAAACTGGCCGCTGAACTGGAAGCAGGCGATTTCTCGACCGTCGAGAAAGACGCCGTCGCGCAGGTCGCTGCAGGCGCGACCGTTCTGGATATCAACGCGGGCGTTGTCTACAACTCGAACCCCAACCCGAACGAGACCGAGCCGCCGCTGATGACCAAGATCGTCGAGCTGGTTCAGGGTCTGGTCGACGTGCCGCTGTGCATCGACTCGTCGGTTCCGGGTGCTCTGGAGGCCGGTCTGGCAGCAGCCGAAGGCCGTCCGCTGCTGAACTCGGTCACGGGCGAAGAAGAGCGGCTGGAGATGGTTCTGCCGCTGGTCAAGAAATACAACGTTCCTGTTGTTGCGATCTCGAACGACGACACCGGCATCTCGGAAGACCCCGATGTCCGTTTCGACGTGGCCAAGAAGATCGTTGAGCGCGCAGCCGATTTCGGCATCCCCGCGCATGACATCGTGGTCGACCCGCTGGTGATGCCGATCGGTGCGATGGCAACCGCTGGCCAGCAGGTGTTTGCTCTGGTCCGTCGTCTGCGCGAGGAACTGGGCGTGAACACCACCTGCGGTGCGTCCAACATTTCGTTCGGTCTGCCGAACCGTCACGGCATCAACAACGCCTTCCTGCCGATGGCAATGGGCGCAGGTATGACCTCGGCGATCATGAACCCGGTGGCTCTGCCTGTTGGTCCCAAGAAACTGGCCGAGAAGAAGGCTGAAGTTGAAGCAAAAGGCATCATTCTACCTGCGGATATGGATGATGAAACCTTCTGCCAGCTGTTCGGTCTGGGCTCGACCCTGCCGCGCGCAGGCAAGGAAATGGAAGCCATCCGTGCGGCCAACCTGCTGACCAACAATGACCCGCATGGCGGTGCGTGGATCAAGTTCAACAAATCGCCTGAAGAGGCCGGTGCTGCCGGTGCCGCAGGCGGTCGTCGCGGCGGTGGCCGTCGCCGTCGCGCTTGATTTCACCAAAAGTATGATCAAAGGCCGGGCATTGCGCCCGGCCTTTTTCGTTTGACCCTGATCAATGCCCGGTATCGACGGGCTTGCGACAATGGTACGACCCCCGCAACAAAATCAGGTGTTTTCATGACCAAGCATTACCCTCCGAAATTGGCGGACGCCGATCTGAGCAAGCGCCTGAGCAAGAGGGACTATTTCGAAGAGCTCGTCGAGCTTCAGGCCCAACTTGCGTTGATCCAGCAAGCGTTCCTGTTTCATGGCGTGAAAGGCGTGCTTGTTTTCGAAGGCTGGGACGCGGCAGGCAAGGGCGGCACGATCCGCCGGATCAGTCAGGCGCTGGATCCGCGCAGTTTCAAGGTCTGGCCGATTGGCGCGCCGCGCAACTATTACCTGAACCGCCACTACCTGCTGCGGTTCTGGGAAAGGTTGCCCCCCGAAGGCGCCATCTCGGCCTTCGACCGCAGCTGGTACGGCCGCGTTCTGGTCGAGCGGCTTGAAAAGTTCACACCGGAAGAGCGTTGGCGGGCCGGATATCGCGAAATCAACGATTTCGAACGCATGTTGGTCGATGACGGTACCCGGATCGTGAAACTGTTTTTCCACATCTCCCCGGACGAACAAATGGCGCGTTTCACGGAACGCCTGCGCAATCCGATGAAACGGTGGAAACTGACCTATGAGGATTTCCGAAACCGTGAACGTTGGGCAGAGGCAGAAGTGGCTGTCGAAGAAATGCTGGCGCGAACCTCGACCGAAATTGCGCGATGGCATGTCATTCCGGCAAACAACAAGAAATACGCCAGAATAAGTGCGATGCGCGCGATTGTTGATGCATTCTCCAAGGACATCGACCTGAGCCCGCAGCATCTGGACAGGCGAACCCTTGATGCAGCTTGCGAGGCACTGGACGTGGATCAGTCCCTTATCGACAGCCTGCGCGCCCGGACCGAGTAATTGCCCTGCGCCTTGGAAAGGCGCTTGAAGTCGTTCAGCAGGCGGTGTTATCCAGCGCTACGCGGCGGGTATGATGTAATGGTAGCCTGTCAGCTTCCCAAGCTGAACGCGCGGGTTCGATTCCCGCTACCCGCTCCAAATCACTCGGATCGACGGGCCTGAAACAGGTTGATGACCGCAGGGATGCGGGGTTCCGCCCCGGATTGCAGGTGCTGAAACTCGGCGGCAACATCTTTCTGGATGGCTTGAATGTCCTGCTCGTTCCCGTTGAAATGTGCGATAACTCGGGCTGCCGGTCCGACACGCGTACACAGTGCAGCTGTGCCCTCGATGCCGTTGACGCCTTGAAGGTTCAAAGGCACGGCCTCGACCTTTATATCGGACAACCCGGCCTGAACCATCATTCCTTTGACATGATCAAGGTCGTGAAACGCCAAGGGACCGGGCGCATAACGATCCACGCGTGGTGGCTGCCCCAGCCGCTGGACAGCAGCAATGTGCGGAACCCGGAACCATGGGTTCACGGCCAAAGGACCCCAAGCCGCAAAAGTCATCTGAGCGCCGGGTTTCAGTGCCCTGGCAATATTGGCAAAGGCAGCCACTGAATCGCTGAAAAACATGACGCCGAACCGAGAGATCGCCGCATCCATTTGCCCAGGCTCGAAGGAAAATGTCTGCGCGTCGGCATATTGAAACTGAATGTTATCCAGCCCGTCTTTCGCAGCGCGTGTCGCAGCACGATCCAAAAAAGGTTGTGAGATATCGGCGGCCAGCACATGCCCGTCCGGCCCGATGCACCGAGCCGCGGCAAGGGTGCTGACGCCCGTGCCGCAGCCGATATCCAGAACCTTCATTCCGGCAGACAGGTCAGCCCGGTTCAGAACCAGGTCCAGAACAGGGGAAAAGGCATGGTCCAGCTGATCTTCGTAGGTCAACCATTTGGTGCCGTTCTCAGACTGGCCCCAGTATTCTGCCTGTTCTTCGTTTGCTGACGTCATCTGTCCCCCTGTGGTTGGGGTGACTATGACCTCCTGCGGCGACGGCGGCCAGACTTTTCCTCATCTCCACCGGTGTTGAAGGACGGCGCGGGCAGGGTGACCACCTGCGCCAGTTCCGGGAACGGATCGGTTTTATGCGGGATCGCATTGGCGGCGACGAAATGATCCTGAAATTTGGGCTCGATGGCGGTTTCGACCTTGGTGATCTCGCGCACGACGCGTTCAATCTCGGTCCGGGCGCCGATGTTGCACAACGCGATCCGCGCGCCGGTGCCCGCAGCGTTGCCCGCGCTGGAGACCTTGTCCAGCGGTGCGTCGGGGATCATGCCCAGAACCATTGCGTGTTTGGTCGAGATATGTGCTCCGAACGCCCCGGCCAGAACGACGCGGTCGACCTTGTCGACTTCCATGACGTCCATCAGCAGGCGCGCGCCAGCATACAACGCGGATTTGGCCAGTTGGATGGCGCGGATGTCGCCTTGGGTCACGGTGATGCGCGGGCCGCCCTCGGCGCTGGCGTCGTGGATCAGATAGGCGTTGGTGCGGCCTTCGGGAACGCAGCGCGCGGTGCCGGTTTGCGCGGCCGAGCCGATCAGGCCGCTTTCGTCCAGCAGACCGGCGATGCGCATTTCGGCCACGGCCTCGATGATGCCCGAGCCGCAGATGCCGGTGATGCCGGTGGTGGCGACATCCTGATCGAACCCTTCTTCATCGGACCATTTGTCGGACCCGATGACGCGGAAGCGGGGTTCCTTGGTCACAGGATCAATCTCGATCCGCTCAATCGCACCGGGCGCGGCGCGCTGGCCAGAACTGATCTGTGCGCCTTCGAATGCCGGGCCGGTGGGCGAGGAACAGGCCAGAACGCGGGTGGTGTTGCCCAGCAGGATTTCCGCGTTGGTGCCGACGTCAACGATCAGCACGAGGTCTTCGGATTTGCCCGGCTCTTCCGACAGCGCAACAGCGGCGCAGTCCGCGCCCACGTGCCCTGCAATACAGGGCAGGATATAGATTTGAGCGCGCGGGTTCATCCTGGTCAGGTCCATCTCACGCGCGGGCAGGGACACGCTTTCCGAGGTCGCCAGTGCAAACGGTGCCTGGCCCAGTTCGACCGGGTCCAGCCCCAGCAGCAGGTGGTGCATGACCGGGTTGCAGACGAAAACCGTCTCAACGATCAACTCGGGATCAATACCGGCCTCTTCGGCGATGGAGACGGTCAGATCGTTGATTGCTTCGCGAACGGCCTTGGTCATCTCCTGATCACCGCCGGGGTTCATCATGGCGTAAGAGACACGGCTCATCAGATCTTCGCCAAAGCGGATCTGCGGGTTCATCAGGCCCGAGGACGCCTTGACCTCGCCGGTTTCCAGATCGGTCAGGTGGGCCGCGATGGTCGTCGAGCCGAGGTCGATGGCCAGACCATACAGCCCGCTTTCGTGCAGACCAGGCCAGATTTCGACGATGCGGGCAACCGGGTCTTTGTGGCCTTTGTGTACGGCCACGGTAACCTCCCATTTGCCCTTGCGCAGGATGGGCTGCAGCTTGGACATCAGCGACAGATCGGCGGTGACGGCCTCGATGTTCCACTGCTGGCGCAGGGCGCGTTCCAGACGCTCCAGATCGCCGGTGGGCGAGTGCATGTCGGGTTCCTCGACCACCACGAAATACAGGCGCGTTGCCGGGTCCATGGTGATGGCGCGCGCAGCGGCGGCCTTGCGAACGACCTGACGGTGCACTTGGCTTTCTGGTGGCACGTCGATCACGATGTCACCCTGAACGGTGGCCTGACAGCCCAGACGGCGGCCCGGTTTCAACCCACGTTTGTCATCATAGCGCTGCTCGACCGCATTCCATTCGCTTAGCGCGCCGTCAGAGACGGTCACGCCGTGCTTTGGAAACTCGCCATAGCTGGGGGTGATCTGGCATTTCGAACAGATCCCGCGCCCGCCGCAGACCGAATCCAGATCGACGCCCAACTGCCGAGCAGCGGTCAGAACCGGGGTGCCAACGGGAAAATGTCCGCGTTTGCCTGATGGAGTAAAGACAACAAGGGGATCGGTGGTCATATCTGGCCTGCCTTTTGTATTCGCGCGTATGCCGGGCAAGATATGGGTTTGCGCGTAAAGGGAAAGGGCATTCCGCGGCACGTTTTGTACAGGTTGCGTCGTTTTTTGTTGCGGTAACGGCCCGTGGGGGAAAACTAGTTGGGCTCTGGGGCTTTTCCTTCGCATAAATCCATGTAATAGGGTCACCGCCAAACGGGCTTTTGCATGGGGTTAGCAGATGCAGATTCGTGAGGCACTTACCTTTGACGATGTTCTCTTGGTTCCGGCGTCCTCGTCGGTGCTGCCGGCGACGGCGGATACAAGCACGCGTGTGACGCGGGCGATCAGCATGAACATCCCGTTGCTGAGCTCAGCGATGGACACAGTGACCGAGGCGCGCATGGCCATTGCGATGGCGCAGGCGGGCGGCATCGGCGTTATCCACAAAAACCTGACGACCGAAGAACAGGCCCGCGAAGTGCGGCGGGTCAAACGGTTTGAATCGGGGATCGTCTACAACCCGGTCACATTGCGCGCGAATCAGACGTTGGCGGATGCCAAGGCTTTGGTCGAACGTTACAACTTTACCGGCTTCCCTGTCATTGACGACGCAGGCCGTGTGGTCGGCATCGTGACCAACCGGGATATGCGCTTTGCGACGTCGGATGACACGCCGATCCACGCGATGATGACGGCTGATAATCTGGCGATGTTGCAAGAGCCGGCCGATCTGGAAGAAGCCAAGAGCCTGATGAAGGCCCGCCGGATCGAAAAGCTGCTGGTTGTTGACGGCGCGGGCAAGCTGACCGGCCTGCTGACGCTGAAAGATACCGAACAGGCCGTGTTGAACCCGACCGCCTGCAAGGACCCGCTGGGCCGTCTGCGTGTGGCGGCGGCGACCTCGGTCGGCGATGCCGGGTTTGAGCGGTCCGAGCAATTGGTAGATTCCGGCGTCGATATCATTGTCGTTGATACCGCGCATGGTCACTCTCAGGGCGTTCTGGATGCGGTGAGGCGGGTCAAGAGCCTGTCGAATGAGGTTCAGATCATCGCCGGTAACGTTGCAACAGGCGAGGCCACCAAGGCCCTGATTGATGCAGGCGCAGATGCTATCAAAGTTGGCATCGGGCCGGGTTCGATCTGTACAACCCGGATGGTGGCCGGTGTGGGTGTGCCGCAGTTGACGGCCATTATGGATTGCGCTTCGGCCGCCGGAGATGTGCCGGTAATTGCAGACGGCGGTATCAAATTCTCGGGCGATTTCGCCAAGGCAATCGCGGCGGGCGCGTCCTGTGCGATGGTTGGCTCGATGATCGCGGGCACCGATGAAAGCCCGGGCGAGGTGATCCTGTACCAGGGCCGTTCCTTTAAATCCTATCGCGGCATGGGCAGCCTGGGCGCGATGGCGCGCGGCTCGGCTGATCGCTACTTCCAGAAGGACGCGGCCAATGACAAGCTGGTGCCCGAAGGGATTGAGGGGCAGGTGCCTTACAAGGGCTCGGCCAGCGCCGTGGTGCACCAGTTGGTCGGCGGTCTGCGCGCGGCGATGGGCTATACCGGCTGTGCAACGGTCGAAGACATGCGCAAGAACTGCAATTTCGTCAAAATCACTGGCGCAGGCCTGAAGGAAAGCCACGTGCATGACGTGCAGATCACCCGCGAAAGCCCGAACTACCGGGTGATGTAACCCCGGTTTTCAAGGTTCACGGCGCCCGCAGCAGGGCGCCGTTTTGCATTGGTGGCTTTGGCAGCAGTCACATCAACAGCTTCGGAAGACAGTATGACACCGGCCGCGCGCATTCAGGCTTCGATAGAAATCCTCGATGAGATTCTTGCAGGCACACCTGTCGAGAAATCCCTGACCAACTGGGCGCGCCGCAGCCGGTTTGCCGGGTCTAAGGATCGGGCTGCGGTCCGCGATCATGTGTTTGCAGCGTTGCGGTGCAAGCGATCCTTCGCAGCGCTCGGAGGGGCCGAGACCGGGCGTGGCCTGATGATCGGCGCCGTGCGTAAAAACGGTGAGCCGTTGGAGGATCTGTTCTCGGGCGCCCGCCACGCGCCAGAGATGTTGGCCGACACTGAGGTCGGACGCGATTTCGCCTCTGAGGCTGAACAGTATGACATCCCCGATTGGCTCTGGTCCCGCTTCGAAACCTCGTTGGGGGATCAGACGGTTTCGGTCGCGCAGGCTCTTCAAAGCCGGGCGCCGGTGCATCTACGGGTCAATCTGATCAAATCGGATGTCCCTAGGGCAATTGCTGCACTGGCCGCCGAGGGGATCAACGCCGCCGCGTCTTCGGCCTGCGAAACGGCGTTGGAAGTCACCGAGGGCGCGCGCAAGATTGCGCAAAGCCGGGCCTATGCAGACGGGTTGGTCGAGCTTCAGGACGCGGCCAGTCAGGCGGTCGTCGCGGCGTTGGATCTGCGTCCGGGAATGCGCGTGCTGGACTATTGCGCGGGCGGCGGGGGAAAGTCTCTGGCCCTGGCCGCGCAAAAAGGGGTCTCGGTTTTTGCCCATGATGTGAATTCTGCAAGGATGCGGGACCTTCCGGCGCGGGCGGAACGGGCTGGCGCGCGGGTTAAGATCCTGAGTACGGATGACATCCCGCAACAGGCCCCGTTCGATGTCATCCTCGCGGACGCGCCGTGTTCGGGCAGCGGGTCGTGGCGGCGGGCTCCGGCAGGGAAATGGGCGCTGACCGAAAGCCGTTTGCAAGAGCTGACGGGCATTCAGGCCTCTATTCTGGGCAAGCTGGCGCCGATGATCGCGCCCGGCGGCGTTCTGGCCTATGCGACCTGTTCGATGCTGGACGCCGAAAACGGCGATGTTGTCGATGGTTTCCTGCGAAATCATCGGGATTGGTCCGAGGTTTTTCGGAAAACGTGGCTTGTCTCCCACGGTACGGACGGTTTCTTTACGTCACACTTGACGCGATAGCGCGCCAAAACATAGCAACCTAAAGGAGAGTTCCCGGTTTTTATTAAGCGGGCATTAACCTTATTTGGGCTGACTGCGTGAAAGCCCACCGAACTGAGTTGTTTATGACCGATACTACGGAAGTTTTCTCTGATCCGTCCTTTCAAAATGCCCCGACCGGTTTGCGACTTGCTCCTCTGGTTGTGATCGGCGCGCTGCTGAGTCTGGCACCTGTTGTTGGACCCGTGCCGCAGCTTTGGCACACCGGTTTTGTCGTGGCGGGCGTCTCACTGCTGGCGGCAAGTTTCCTCGTGGCGCTGCGGGGAAAGATCGTGGATCACCTGGCGCGGCAGGCGGTGAAGACCATGGCGATCTTTGCGGAACAGGACCTGTTTCCCTGCATGATTGCAAACGCTCAGGGTGACATTCTGACCGCCAATCCCGAAGCGCGAAACAAGTTCCAGGCCTTTCCGGGCGCGCGGTTAGAACTTTGCCTGAAGTCGATATTTGCGAACCCGGCGCCTGTTCTGCTGCGTCTTCAGTCGAAGGCTGAGATTCACGGCAAGGCACGCGAGGACATCATTACTGTCGGATCGACCGTCCCGGTATCAGTTTTCGATGTCGGCAACGGTCAGTTTTGCTGGCGGTTTCATCTGGACACCCCAGGGCAGTGGGATGAGGTTGCGGTTCCGGTCCTGACCGAAGGCCGCAACGGCACGTTACTGCGGGTCAACGTCGCAGCGGCCCATTTTCTGGGGCACAGGCCAGATAAACTGCAGCAGGTCCTTTCCACTGATCCGGGGGCACAGGGCGATATCGTTCAGGTTCACACGGCAAATGGAACCGTCTCTGCCGCTGTGTGTGAGCTCAACCGCTCCGGCACGGTACGCGACCTGATTGTGTTGCCGACAGAGGTTGCGGGCCATGCCAGCAGCGGGGCGTCCTTTGCGGAATTGCCGGTGCCCATCGTGCGCCTTGCGCCGGATGGAAGGATTCTCGAGGCCAATCGGCTGGCGGTGAAGCTGATCGGCGAAATCGAGCCCGGCGAAACCAATGCTGATCAAATCATGCACGGGCTCGGCTATCCGATTTTGGACTGGCTGGCGCGCACGGCGGCTCAGGAACCAGCAATGCGGTCCGAATTCCTGCGCCTGTCCCGGCAGGACAAAGAGGTGTTTGTTCAGGTCACGTTGAACCGCGTTGTGAATGACGGGCAGGTTCAGCTGATTGCAGTGCTGAACGATGCCACCGAGCTCAAGACGCTTGAGGCACAGTTCGTGCAAGGGCAAAAGATGCAGGCGGTCGGGCAACTGGCCGGTGGCGTTGCCCATGATTTCAACAACCTGCTGACGGCCATATCGGGGCATTGCGACCTGCTGTTGCTGCGGCATGACCAGAATGACCCGAACTATGGGGATCTCGTACAGATCAACCAAAACGCCAACCGGGCAGCAGCGCTGGTCAGCCAATTGCTGGCGTTTTCGCGCAAACAGACGCTGCAGCCCGAGGTGCTGGACCTTCGGGATACGATCTCGGACCTGATCCACTTGCTGAACCGGCTGGTGGGCGAGAAAGTCCGCCTGATCCTCAGCCACGATCCGGTGTTGAAACCTGTGCGGGCTGATAAACGGCAATTGGAACAGGTGCTTATGAACCTCGTCGTGAATGCCCGTGATGCCATGCCCGATGGCGGTGAGGTGCGGATTGAGACCGAGGTTGTGGTGCTTAGCGACCCCTTCACGCGCGATCGGGCCACGGTTCAGCCCGGCGAATATGTCACCGTCAAGGTGATTGATAGTGGTGTTGGCATCCCGGCGGACAAGTTGCAGAAGGTGTTCGAACCCTTTTACACCACAAAACGCACCGGGGAGGGCACCGGTCTGGGATTGTCGACGGTGTATGGCATCGTCAAGCAGACGGGTGGTTTCATTTTTGTCGACAGCGTTCAGGGGCACGGGACGGAATTCATTGTCTATCTGCCGGTGTCCGTCGCCTCTCCGGAAGCGCAACCCGACGCGATACCCGCCGCCGACACGCAAACCGCCCGTCAAGGCGAAGGGGTTGTTCTGTTGGTCGAAGACGAAGCGCCAGTACGCGCTTTCGCAACACGTGCGCTGCGGTTGAAGGGGTATACCGTGCTCGAGGCCGAGTCGGCGGAAGAGGCGCTGCGCCTGCTTGAGGACGGCGCTTTGAATGTCGATGTCTTTGTCACCGATGTGGTCATGCCCGGCATGGATGGGCCGACCTGGGTGCGCAAGGCGATGGAAACCCGCCCGGATACAAGGGTGATCTTCATGTCTGGCTATACCGAGGGTGCCTTCGGCGATTCCGGGCCCGAGATCGCGAATTCCACCTTCCTGCCCAAGCCGTTCTCGCTGAACCAACTGACCGAGGCTGTGTTTCAGCAGATCAACTAGAGCGCTGCGTCATGGCAGGCGAACTCGGCCGCGTGCCGTTTGCGGAACTTGCGTTCCGTACCGGGCGTCAGGAACAGCTCGCGGTGGGGTGAGACGTTTTCCTGTTTCAGGTCGATCTGCATGTTCAGCCGGTCTTGCAGGAAATCCAGGATCTTGTCCTGATTTTCATATTTGAAGATATGGCTGGCGCCAAAACCGTTGCTCCGGGTGCGGAAGAACTGGCTCTGGCTGCCGACATCAGCAAATTCAGGGCGGGGGCTTTGCATGTAGGCTTGCACGAAGTCATCAAAGCTCAGATCACGGGTGAAATGCGGATGCCCGATCCGGTCGTCCCGGCTGCGGAATTTGTACCAACTGCCCAGCCAATCGACGGGTTCGCGCACGACCGCCATGATTTCCATCTCGGTGTCGTACATTTTCCGAAAGATGTTCTGAAAAAATCGGTCATAGCGCCGCACGGGGGCGTGTTTCAATTCTGGCGGGCCGGTCACGACAAAGTCGGCGCGGTCGCGCAGGGCGGTGTGATATGCCGTGCTGCCTGTTTTAGGAACGGCGAGAAACGCAAGGCGTTCCTTATAGAAAACAAGCATTTAGTCGCCCTTTGCCAATCTTTGTTACTGTCGCAGATTGGCGTAAACGACTCTTTAACACAATTGCTGAACAGTAAGTATTGTAAGTTTTAGTTGAAATGTTCTCTTTTTGGTCTCATAAGGAACAAGAGGCGAACAAAGCAGCGATTGCCGCCCGTTCAAGGGTGTGACAAAAGGGAAGGCGACAGGACAATGGCGGATCTTCTGACGATGAGCGACAAGAAAAACGCAGACAAGCAAAAGGCGCTCGACAGCGCGCTGGCTCAGATCGAACGGCAGTTCGGCAAGGGCTCGATCATGAAGCTGGGCGAAGATTCCAAGCAGGACATCGATGCCAGCTCGACCGGGTCACTGGGGCTGGATATCGCGTTGGGGATCGGCGGTCTGCCGATGGGCCGGATTGTTGAGATTTACGGGCCTGAAAGCTCGGGTAAGACAACGCTGACGCTGCATTGCATTGCAGAACAGCAGAAACGTGGCGGTGTTTGTGCGTTCGTCGATGCGGAACACGCGCTGGATCCGCAATATGCCCGCAAGCTGGGTGTGGATCTGGATGAGCTGCTGATTTCTCAGCCCGACACCGGCGAACAGGCTTTGGAGATCACCGATACACTGGTGCGATCCGGGGCGGTGAACATGGTCGTGGTCGACTCAGTGGCGGCGCTGACGCCGAAGTCCGAGTTGGAGGGCGACATGGGCGACAGCAGCGTGGGCGTACAGGCCCGGCTGATGAGTCAGGCGATGCGGAAACTGACCGGGTCGATCAACCGCTCGAACTGCATGGTGATCTTCATCAACCAGATCCGGATGAAGATCGGTGTGATGTTCGGTAGCCCGGAAACGACGACCGGTGGCAATGCTCTGAAATTCTACAGCTCGGTCCGTTTGGACATTCGCCGGATCGGCGCGATCAAGGACCGCGATGAGGTGGTCGGCAACCAGACCCGCGTCAAAGTCGTCAAGAACAAGGTGGCGCCACCGTTCAAGCAGGTGGAATTCGACATCATGTATGGCGAAGGCATCAGCAAGATGGGCGAATTGCTGGATCTGGGCGTCAAGGCCGGTGTGGTCGAGAAATCGGGCTCATGGTTCAGCTACGGTGATGAGCGGATCGGGCAGGGGCGTGAGAATGCCAAACAGTACCTGCGTGACAACAGTCGTGCCGCGCTTGAGATCGAAGACAAGATTCGTGCCGCGCACGGGCTGGAGTTCGACATGCCGCCGGGTGCTGCCGAGGATGACGATATCCTCGAAGCTTAAACAGTCGCTGACGGGAACAGCAGAAATCCCCCGGCACCCCAATGGTGCTGAGAATACCCGGAACAGGGCGGTCCACCGTGGCCGCCTTGTTTCGTTTTGGGCACGCACGATGCTGTGAGATACCTGCTTATCCTTAAGGCTATCTGTCTATCCTGTGGACTATCCTCTGGGACAGGGATAAACCCATGAGCGAACAAGATGATTGAGCGCTGAGAGAGCCCAAATGCCCACGCTGAACGATATCCGATCGACCTTTCTGAACTACTTTGCCAAGCAGGGGCATGAGGTGGTGGCATCCAGCCCTCTGGTTCCACGCAATGACCCGACGCTGATGTTCGTGAACTCGGGGATGGTGCAGTTCAAGAACCTGTTCACCGGAGTGGAAACGCGCGATTACCAGCGTGCGACCACGGCGCAGAAATGTGTGCGCGCGGGCGGCAAGCATAACGATCTGGACAACGTGGGTTACACCGCGCGGCATCATACATTTTTTGAAATGTTGGGCAATTTCTCGTTCGGTGACTACTTCAAGCCCGAGGCGATCCCCTTTGCGTGGGAGCTGATCACCAAGGAATTCGGCATCGACAAAAACCGCCTGTTGACAACGGTTTATCACACCGATGATGAGGCTTTCGAGATTTGGAAAAAGGTCGGCGTTCCCGAAGACCGGATCATCCGCATCGCCACCAATGACAATTTCTGGCAGATGGGACCGACTGGCCCCTGCGGGCCTTGCACCGAGATTTTCTATGACCATGGCGATCATATCTGGGGCGGCCCTCCGGGCTCGGCCGAGGAAGATGGTGACCGGTTCATCGAAATCTGGAACATCGTTTTCATGCAGAACGAGCAGTTCGAAGACGGCTCGATGGTCGAACTCGACATGCAATCGATCGACACCGGCATGGGGCTGGAGCGGATTGGCGCGCTTCTGCAGGGCAGCCATGACAACTATGACACCGATCTGTTCAAAACGCTGATCGAGGCGTCGGCAGATGCGACCGGGGTTGATCCCTACGGGGACCAAAACGTTCATCACCGCGTCATCGCGGATCACCTGCGTTCGACGTCGTTCCTGATTGCGGATGGCGTTATGCCCAGCAATGACGGGCGCGGTTACGTACTGCGCCGGATCATGCGCCGGGCGATGCGGCACGCGCATTTGTTGGGGGCGAAAGATCCGGTCATGCACCGTTTAGTGCCGACTCTGGTGCAACTGATGGGCGCGCAATATTCCGAACTTGGTCAGGCACAGCCCTTGATCGAAGAGACGCTTTTGCTGGAAGAAACACGCTTCAAGCAGACCCTGGATCGCGGTCTGAAGCTGCTGGATGACGAGGTCGCGGGCCTGTCCGAAGGTGCGGCTCTGTCTGGTGATGCGGCGTTCAAGCTGTACGACACATACGGTTTTCCGCTGGACCTGACGCAGGATGCACTGCGCGAAAAGGGCCTGACGGTGGATACGGATGGTTTCGATGCTGCTATGGCCGAACAAAAAGCCAAGGCCCGCGCCGCATGGGCCGGATCAGGCGAGGCCGCAGATCAGGCCATTTGGTTCGACGTTCTGGATCAGGCTGGGGCCACGGATTTCCTTGGCTACGATACCGAGAAAGCCGAAGGGCAGGTGGCTGCGCTGGTTGTTGACGGTGCTCTGGTCGATAAGATCGAACAGGGGGGCACTGGATGGGCTATCGTCAATCAGACACCTTTTTATGGCGAAGCCGGTGGCCAGGTTGGCGATACCGGTGAAATCCGGCGTCTCGAAAACATGCAGGATGTGTCGCGGGTCGAAGACACCCGCAAGTTTGCCGAAGGCAAGGTCTATGCGCATCGGGTGACGGTCAGCCAGGGCACGTTGTCGACGGGCGACTCGGTTGAGCTTGCGGTCGATCACGCGCGCCGCACCGCGATCCGTGCCAACCACTCGGCCACGCACCTGCTGCACGAGGCGCTGCGTGAAACGCTGGGCGATCACGTGGCACAGCGCGGGTCGCTGAACGCGTCGGACCGGCTGCGGTTCGACTTCAGCCATTCCAAGGCGCTGAGCCCCGAGGAAATCCAGAAGGTCGAGCGCGAGGTGAACGAGTTCATCCGCCAGAACTCGACCGTTGAAACCCGGATCATGACGCCGGACGATGCGCGGGACTTGGGCGCTCAGGCGTTGTTCGGTGAGAAGTATGGCGACGAAGTTCGCGTAGTTTCGATGGGCAAGGCCCCGACGGGCAAAGGTCATGACGGCGACACGTGGTCGATCGAGCTGTGCGGCGGAACGCATGTGCGTCAGACCGGGGATATCGGTACGTTTGTCGTGCTGGGTGACAGTGCCAGCAGTGCCGGTGTACGCCGGATCGAAGCGCTGACCGGGGATGAGGCGTTCCGCCATCTTTCGGAGCAAGATCAACGGCTTGGGCAGATCGCATCAGAGTTGAAGGCGCAGCCGGATGATGTGGTCAGCCGGGTCAAGTCACTGTTGGATGAACGCAAGGCCTTGCAAAACGAAGTTGCCCAGCTGCGTCGCGACCTGGCGATGGCGGGCGGCTCGGGGCAGGGCGGCGCCGAGGCGCGCGAGGTGAATGGTGTACCTTTCCTAGCCCAGGCGCTGAACGGTGTTTCTGGCAAGGACTTGCCCGCTTTGATCGACGAACACAAAAGCCGGCTGGGCTCGGGCGCAGTGCTGTTGATTGCGGATGCCGGTGGCAAGGCCGCCGTAGCGGCCGGGGTGACCTCGGACCTGACGGACAAGGTTTCGGCTGTTGATCTGGTTCGGGCCGCAGTGGTCGAACTGGGTGGCAAAGGCGGCGGTGGACGCCCCGACATGGCGCAGGGCGGCGGCCGTGATGCCTCGAATTCGGACGCGGCGATCAAAGCCGCAGAGCAAGTATTGGGAGGATAACATGCCTGCACTCTGGATCGCCCATGTTACTGTGACCGACGCCGAGGCCTATGGAAAATATGCCGAGCTGGCGGGCCCTGCGATTGCCAAGCACGGGGGTGAGTTCATCGCCCGCGCCGCGCGCTATGTGCAGCTTGAAGGCAAAGAGCGGCCCCGCAATGTGGTTGCCCGGTTCCCCTCGGTTGAGGTCGCGGTGGAGTGCTACGAATCCCCTGAATACCAGCAGGCGCTGGACCACGCGCGCGGCGCCAGCGAGCGTGAATTGGTCGTTGTTGAGATCACCGACTAGAATCACTCTGGCAAACTTACGCCAGATTCTGACAAGCTGAGCGGATTTCAGCGCATGAACGTGTCAGGTGGCCCGAGCGGTTGCCTGACCTTTTTCTTTTCGGATTGCAGCTAATTTTTTCAAACGCTTATCACGGATGCCGGGTGAAAAGATTACGTTAGGTCACCTATAAATTGTGGCCAGATTCTCTCAATTCTTGCCTGAAATGGTCAAATTGCGGAACGAATTTCCGCCTCTTTTTGCTTGCAACCTCACCGCAGATTGCGCAAACGGCCCCGTCCACTGATAGTTAGCAAAATAATCTACGGTCCCGTTCTCTGCAATCGCGTGGATGAATTTGGATCGAGGAACAGGCATGAAACCGTTGAGTACTGAATTCAGAGCCGTTTTTTCGCGGTTGACCTCAACTATGGGTCGACTTTTCGCAGCTGCCGCGCTGGCGGTGGGCGCTTGGGGTGCGGGTACCGCTGCAGAGGCAAGCGAAGGAAGCTATCTCCAAGTCGTATCGGCATCGCCGCCGCCTTCGGGCGCCCGTCAATTGTGCCGTCAATACAACTGGGCCTGCTCAACCAAGGCTTCGGTTTCCATGTCCAGCCAGCAGGAAATGCAGATAATCCGGCGGGTCAATCTGCAGGTCAATGCAACGACGCGCTCGGTGACGGATCAGTCGCAATACCGCATCGCGGAAAGATGGGCGCTGCCGACGTCCCGAGGCGGGGATTGTGAAGATTTCGCTCTGCTGAAGAAACGAGATCTCATTCGCGCCGGAGTCGATCCCAGCAAATTGCTGATCGCAACGGTTCTGGACAAGCAGCGGAATGCACATGCTGTGCTGGTCTACCGCTCGGCAGCTGGTGATCTGGTTTTGGACAACCTGACAAACCAAATTAAGCCATGGTCGGCCACGCAATATCTTTTCCTTCGGATGCAAAACCCGCGGAAACCCAGTGGTTGGGTTGGGGTTTACAGCCGCAGCTGATAGTACCCCTGATGAACAATCGGGTTATTTAAGCATGAGCAAGGGCGACGCAAGCTTCGCCCTTTCCGTATTCAAGGTGTTTTCTGTTTGACCCGGCTGCGCCGCACATCGTTTTGCGACGCAAGCCTACAGTTTTTCATTTAGAAAACACCGCCACTGCCGGCACCACCGGAATTACCGCCGCCGTCACCGCCACCGGTGCCAGCACCGCCGGAATTGCCGCCGCTGCCACTGTCATTGCTGCCACCGTTGCCGTCGCCGGTGTTGCCGCTATCGCCGTTATTGCCGCCGTTGCCGTTACCGTCATTGCCACCGCTGCCGTTATTGCCGCCATTGCCGTTGCCGTCGTTGCCACCGCTGCCATTATTTCCGCCGTTGCCATCGCCGGTGTTGCCGCCATCGCCGTTATTGCCGCCGTTGCCGTTGCCGTCGTTGCCACCGCTGCCGTTATTGCCGCCGTTGCCATCGCCGGTGTTGCCGCCATCGCCGTTATTGCCGCCGTTGCCGTTGCCGTCGTTGCCACCGCTGCCGTTATTGCCGCCGTTGCCATCGCCGGTGTTACCGCCATCGCCGTTACTTCCGCCGTTGCCGTTGCCGTCGTTGCCACCGCCGCCGTTGTTACCGCCGTTGCCATCGCCGTTGTTGCCGCCGCCATCGTCGCCGCCGTCGTTGCCGTTGTCACCACCGTCGTCGCCGTTGTCACTACCGTCGTCGCCGTTGTCACCACCGTCGCTGCCGTTGTCACCACCGTCGTTGCCGTTGTCACCACCGTCGTTGCCGTTGTCACCACCGTCGTTGCTGAAGCCAGAGTCTTCACTCTCGCCATCGCGCGCAGATGCGGCTGTAGTGGCTGTTGGCAGGTCGGTCAGAACGGCTGCAAATGCCGGGCAGCTTTCCAATGTCCGCGCCAGGATATCTTCGAAATCAGCCCGCCGCTGAATGTAGCGTAACATCCGGGTATCAACGACCGTGCACGCACACAAGGTATCGGTCGACACCGATTGTCGAGCCGTTTTGATGTTACATCTTTCTGCTAGCGCCGCACTGGCTGTGATCAGTGGGAATGTCGCTGAAACAAATACAATAGACAATAGTCGAGACTTCACGCACATGGCGCCACTCCTTCAAAACTCGTTACACACTTTGCCGCACTAACTGCGGAGACACATAATTTGGTAATACTATCGTGCCACACTTATTCCTTGATTACATCCGTTTTTGGACACAATTTCAAGAGGAGCATGAGTGGAGCTGGATTCGGCGATACCCGTTAAAGTAGAAATTAACCAAAAAACAAAAAGTAAGCCCGCCAAGTTGGCGGGCTATCGGGAGCTTTATAGGCCCATCACGGATGCAAAACTGCCACTGTTGAAGCATTGTTTCACAATTGTGAACGATGGTGTTGTCAACCTTAGGCAGACTTTGCCATGCGTTTGCGCTCATGCGGATCCAGAAAGCGTTTGCGTAGGCGCACGGCGTTCGGAGTGACTTCGACCAGCTCGTCATCGTCAATATACGCGATGGCTTCCTCCAGCGAAAACTGAATATGCGGTGTCAGCCGGACCGCGTCGTCCGAACCGCTGGCGCGTACGTTGGTCAGCTTTTTGCCCTTGAGCGGGTTCACTTCCAGATCGTTGTCGCGCGAATGCTCGCCGATCACCATGCCCTGATAGACGTCCGTCTGGGGGCCAACGAACATGCGGCCGCGCTCTTCGAGGTTCCAAAGGGCGTAGGCGACGGCCTGACCATTCTCCATCGAGATCAGAACGCCCGCGCGACGGCCCGGAATCGGACCTTTGTGGGCCGCCCAGCCGTGGAACACGCGGTTCAGAACGCCGGTGCCGCGGGTGTCGGTCAGAAATTCGCCGTGATAGCCGATCAGTCCGCGTGAAGGCACATGCGCAATGATCCGAGTCTTGCCAGCACCGGCGGGGCGCATCTCGACCAGTTCGCCTTTGCGCGCACCGGTGACCTTTTCGATCACCGCGCCCGAGAATTCGTCGTCCACATCGATGGTAACCTCTTCGATGGGCTCCATACGCTGCCCGTCCTCGTCCCGGAACAGAACCTGCGGGCGCGAGATGCTGAGCTCAAACCCTTCACGTCGCATGTTCTCGATCAGAACGCCCATCTGCAGTTCACCACGTCCGGCAACCTCAAAGGCTTCGCCGCCGGGGGTGTCGGTAATGCGGATCGCGACGTTCGATTCGGCCTCTTTCATCAGGCGATCGCGGATCACGCGGGACTGCACCTTCTTGCCGTCACGACCGGCCAGGGGCGAGTCGTTGATGCCAAAGGTAACGGTGATGGTGGGCGGGTCGATGGGTTGGGCGGGCAGGGCCTCTTCGACCTGCGGCGCCACCAGCGAGTCAGCCACGGTGGCTTTGCTCATGCCTGCGATGGTGACGATGTCACCGGCCTCGGCCACGTCGATGGGCTGTTGGCCCAAGCCGCGGAAGGCCAGAATCTTGGAGGCGCGGAAGTTCTCGATCAGCGTACCGTCGCGCGACAGGGCCTTGAGGCCATCGCCAGCTTTCAGTGTTCCGCTTTCCACCCGACCGGTCAGGATGCGGCCGATGAACGGGTCGCTGCCCAGCGTGGTAGCCAGCATGCGGAAGGGTTCGTCTTTTTTGTCCGCCTGTTTCGGCGCGGGAACGTGGTCAACGACCAGGTCGAACAGGGCGCTCAGGTCCTTGCGGGGGCCATCCAGCTCCATGTCGGCCCAGCCTGAGCGGCCCGAGGCATACATGGCTGGAAAGTCCAGCTGGTCGTCGTCAGCGCCCAGGTTGGCGAACAGGTCGAAACACTCGTCCAGCGCGCGGTCGGGTTCGGCGTCGGGCTTGTCGACCTTGTTCAGCACTACGATCGGACGCAGGCCCAGTGCCAGCGCCTTGGAGGTCACGAACTTGGTCTGCGGCATCGGGCCTTCGGCGGCATCGACCAGTAGCACAACGCCGTCGACCATGCTGAGAATCCGTTCGACCTCACCGCCGAAATCGGCGTGGCCGGGCGTATCGACGATGTTGATGCGCGTGCCTTTCCACTCGACCGAGGTGGCCTTGGCAAGGATGGTGATCCCGCGCTCGCGTTCTAGATCGTTGCTGTCCATCGCACGCTCAGCGACGGCCTGATTTTCCCGGAACGCGCCGGATTGTTTGAGCAGCTCATCCACCAGGGTCGTCTTGCCGTGGTCCACGTGAGCGATGATTGCGATATTGCGCAGGTCCATGAGAGGTCAGCCTTTGAACGGGAAGTTGCCGCGCGCATAGCGCGGTTTGACCAAATAGGCCAGCCCTAACCGGTGATCAGTGGCCAGCGGTCTTGGAAAACAGGTGAATGATCAGAATTCCGGCCAGAATCATCGTAAGGCCAAGGACCGCCGGCCAGTCCAGCCGCTGTCCAAAGACGATAAAGCCGATGATCGCGATGAAAACGATGCCAAGGCCGGACCAGATCGCATAGACGATCCCGACGGGCATGAATTTCAGCGTCAGCCCCAGAAGATAGAAGGCAATACCATAGCTGACCACGACCAGAACGGACGGCCAGAGGCGGCTGAACTGATGGCTGGCCTGCAGGGCCGTCGTACCGATGGTCTCGGCGATGACCGCCAGAAACAGGATCAGATAAGCATGGGGCACGGTGGGGTTCTCGACAGAAGTTTTGCGAGGTTGAGCACGAAATCAGCCGGGCGGGCAAGAGAAATCTGGGCCCGATCACCCAACCAAAGACGCCGCATCAACCCGATCTGCCTGTCGTAAGGTCAGGATAACCAGACTGTCTTTGCGTGAAGCTCTGTGATATAAAGTCTCTGTTTTTAAAGGTTTTTGTTTTGTGAGTGTATTTTTATGACGAAATTCGCACGTTATATCGTCTTTGTTTCGGCGTTGATTGTGGCGCTTGGGTGGCTTGCTGGCGGGGGGTCCGTCGACAAAAACGCGGCCAAGTTTGTTGAACGGTTAGATAGTGATCAGGTTTAAGCGCCTGCCGAAACACGGGAAAAAGAGGCCTTTTGGGCCTCTTTTTCTTTTGCCTATGTATTGGCCGTTGCGGCGAAAAAGGCGGTAAGCTGCGGCTGAAGCCATGTCCACAGACCCGGCGCACCGCGCTGAATCGGAGTGCCGACCCGCTTTTCAATCTGGGCATAGGTGACATTGTAATCTGTCCATGATCCGCCACCCGTAGCCAGGTTGCCGACCGGGGCCTGAAAGCGATCTATGGCCTTGGCAAAGCGGGCGTCCGCGCTTTCGGCGGCTTCGAATTCGTACCACAAGGACGTAAAATCCGATTTCTGATCATCCGGCAGCAACCCGAACAGGCGTTCGGCGGCGGCCTGCTCCTCGGCCTCTTGCGCGGCGTGGTCGACCTGACCGTGGATGGGGTGGTCTCCGGCGTCGATCTCGACGATATCATGCAGCAACAGCATTTTCAGCGCGCGGTCGATCGAAACGCCGGGGGCCGCGTGTTCGGCCAGAATCCACGCATACAGCATGATATGCCAGGAATGTTCAGCCGAGTTTTCGAACCGTTCATCGCTGAGCAGGCGCGAGGCGCGGTAGACCGATTTCAACTGGTCGGTCTCGGCCAGAAAGGCAAGGCGGGTCGAGAAGCTGGTCTCAGTGGGCTGGCCGCCTTCCAGCAGGCTTTGGGCGGCGGCATGGGCCTCGGGGAATTCGGTCTTTAAATAAGCGGCACGCCCCCCGTTCAGATTGTCTTGCACGATAGCCCGGTGTTCGGGCTGTGGAGCGGGTGCGCAAAGAACCTGAAACATCGGTTGGCACCGATCCAAATACTTGGCGAACTTCGCATCCGGGCTCTGGTCGGCCTCGAACTCTTGCCAAAGGGCAAGACAGTCCGCAGCCTGATCGGCAGGCAACAGGCCGAATAACTCGGCTGCTGCAGCGTTTTCAAGCCGCTCAACGGCCTGCCAGTCGGTTTGCAGGTGAATCGGGTGGTCGCCGACGATGATCTCGACCAGATCATGCAGCAACAGCATTCGGATGACCCGATCGATATTGACGTCCGCACTGGCCAGCGGCTGCATCACCAGCGCCCACAGGGCCAATTGCCAGCTATGCTCGGCGGCGTTCTCTGGGCGGGACTGATCCAGAAGGAAGTTGGCGCGATCAACCGATTTCAGGCCGTCCGCGCGTTTCAGGAATTCGATTTGCGCGGACAGTCTTTCGGTCATTGTTTCTCGATCGCTTTAGTCTTGGCGCGGTGATCCGTCAGTTTCTTGATCACAAATTGGCGGGCCTTGCGTTCGGCCAACCGCACGCGGACTTCAGTCAGGAACGCCTCTTCCAAGGTCTGCGAGGACGCCCCCAAAAGGTCGCCCACTTCGACAAAAAAGCGGTCGTCCCCGGTTTCGTCCATCACTTTCATCGTGTCCTCGGCCAGTTTCGAGGCGAGGGTGGTGATGGTGTCGGACATCAGCGCGTGTTCTCTGTCAGGCGGCGTTTCACATAGTCGCTGACATCGGTGATCAGCGTGTCCATGTGACGATCCTGGAAAAAGTGGTCGGCGCCTTCCACCTCGTTATGAGTAATGGTGATGCCCTTTTGTTCGTGCAACTTGTTCACCAACGAGGTGGTGTCGGTCGGAGGCGCCACGCGGTCGGCCGAGCCGTTGATGATCAGGCCGGACGAGGGGCAGGGCGCCAGGAAAGAAAAGTCATACATGTTCGCAGGCGGAGAGACGCTGATAAAGCCGGTGATTTCCGGGCGGCGCATCAGCAGTTGCATTCCGATCCACGCGCCGAACGAGAAACCGGCAACCCAGCAGTGTTTCGAGTTGTTGTTCATCGACTGCAGGTAATCCAGCGCCGAGGCTGCATCGCTCAACTCGCCCACGCCTTGGTCATATTCGCCCTGGCTGCGGCCCACGCCGCGGAAGTTAAAGCGCAACACGGTGAAGCCCATGTTGTAGAACGCATAATGCAGGTTGTAGACGACCTTGTTGTTCATGGTCCCGCCGAATTGTGGGTGCGGGTGCAGCACGATGGCGATCGGTGCGTCTTTTTCCTTTTGCGGGTGGTAACGGCCTTCCAGGCGGCCTTCGGGTCCGGGAAAAATCACCTCGGGCATGTGTGCTTTGGTCCTGTCTTTTTCTTCTTGGTGCCGGGATATACTTGACGGTTATCGTCAGGCACCTTAGAACGGTTCTAATTGTGTTGCTTTGCGCAAGTTGCTGCCTGTCGGAGATACGCACTGGCGGCGGCGGCGTCAATGTTTTCGCGCGGTGCCTGCCAAGAGGAGTAGACAATGAAGCTTTCGACCAAGGGTCGTTACGCAATGGTTGCATTGGCCGATATTGCTACTCAGCCCCAAGATACCCTTGTGACATTGGGGGAAATCTCGGAACGGCAGGATATCTCGCTGCCCTATCTGGAACAGCTTTTTGTTAAACTACGCCGCGCTGATCTTGTGGCCTCGGTTCGTGGGCCTGGTGGCGGCTATCGTCTGGCGCGCCCCGCATCGGAAATTCGTGTGGTCGAGGTTCTGGCGGCCGTAGATGAAACGGTTGATGCGCTGCAAAAAGGCGCAGGGGCGTCCGGCGCGTCATCGGGAAGTCGGGCGCAATCGCTGACCAACCGGCTGTGGGAAAGCCTCAGCGCGCATGTTTATGTCTTCCTGCACCAGACTCGGTTGTCGGACGTGATCAAAAATGATCTGGCACCGTGCCCTGCGGTGCCCAGCCTGTTTGCCGTTGTCGATGAGTGACGTAATGCACCAAGTACCCGGCAGCCAGGGGTTTCGCGTTTGGGAAAAGGTGAATCCATGACTCGCGTTTATCTTGATTGCAACGCAACAACGCCTCTGCGACCTGAGGCGCGCGACGCGATGATTGCGGCGATGGAGCTGTGCGGTAACCCGTCTTCGGTCCATGCCGAGGGGCGCGCGGCCAAGGCAGTTGTCGAACGCGCGCGGGCGCAAATTGCAGCCGCTTTTGGGGCCGATGGGGCGGATATCGTGTTCACCTCAGGCTCGACCGAAGGGGCGGCGCTGGCGCTGGGTGGCCGGAAGCTGCACGGCTCGGCAATTGAGCATGATGCTGTAAGAGCTTGGATTTCCGAGGATTTATCTGTTGCGAAAACTGGTCAGGTTCAGGTGTCCGCGCCCGAAGTTTCGACCCTGCAACTGGCCAACTCGGAAACCGGGATCGTTCAGAAGCTACCCAAGGGATTGGCTGTGACCGATGCGACGCAGGCCTTTGGCAAGCTGCCGGTCGCGTTCAACTGGCTGGATACGCAGATGGCGTTGATTTCGGCCCATAAACTTGGCGGGCCAAAGGGTATTGGCGCTGTTGTGATGAAACGCGGCACGGACTTGCCGGCCCTAATCAAGGGCGGCGGTCAGGAAATGGGCCGTCGTTCGGGCACGGAAAACGTCATTGGAATCGCGGGGTTCGGGGCTGCAGCTGAGGCAGCGGCTCGGGATCTGGCCAATGGCGTTTGGGAGCAGGTCCAAGAATTTAGAAATATTCTAGAAAAGGCCCTTGAGGCTGGTTCTAAATCTACTATTTTTGTCGGGAAAGATCAGGATCGCCTGCCCAATACCTTGTGTTTCGCTACTCCCGGCTGGAAGGGCGAAACGCAGGTAATGCAGATGGACCTGGCGGGTTTTGCGGTGAGTGCGGGATCAGCCTGTTCCAGCGGCAAAGTCCGCGCCAGCGCGGTTCTTACGGCAATGGGTTATGACGAGGTCACAGCAGCCAGCGCGATACGCGTGTCGCTTGGCCCTTTGACCACGCAAGAAGATGTGCTGCGCTTCGCCGAAGCGTGGCTTGAAAAAGAGAAAAAGCATCGCGCGCGTGCCGCGTGATCTGACGGAGTGAAGGATATGGCCGCTTTGGACCAGACCCAGGTAAAAGAAGGTGTCGATCAGGAAACCGTGGATGCGGTGCGCGAGGTTGGCACCTATAAATACGGCTGGGATACCGATATCGAGATGGAATATGCGCCCAAGGGCGTGAACCCGGATATCGTCCGCCTGATCTCTGAGAAAAACGAAGAGCCCGAGTGGATGACCGAATGGCGCCTGTCGGCCTTTGAGCGCTGGACCAAGATGGAAGAGCCGACATGGGCGATGGTGCATTACCCGCCGATCGACTTTCAGGACCAGTATTACTATGCCCGCCCGAAATCGATGGAGGAGAAGCCGAAGTCGCTGGACGAAGTCGACCCCAAGCTTCTGGCCACTTACGAAAAGCTGGGTATCCCACTGAAAGAACAGATGATTCTGGCAGGCGTCGAAGGCGCCGAAGACATGCCCGCAGAAGGCCGCAAGGTTGCTGTGGACGCGGTGTTCGACTCGGTTTCCGTGGGTACGACCTTCAAGGACGAACTGGCAAAGCACGGTGTGATCTTCTGCTCGATCTCCGAGGCGATCAAGGATCACCCCGAGCTGGTGAAAAAGTACCTGGGTACGGTGGTTCCGGTGTCGGATAACTTCTACGCCACGCTGAACTCGGCCGTGTTCTCGGACGGGTCCTTCGTCTACATCCCGCCGGGTGTCCGCTGCCCGATGGAGCTGAGCACCTATTTCCGCATCAACGCGGAAAACACGGGTCAGTTCGAGCGTACCCTGATCATCGCCGACAAGGGCTCGTACGTGTCCTATTTGGAAGGCTGCACAGCACCCCAGCGTGACACGGCGCAGCTGCACGCGGCCGTGGTTGAGATCATCGTCGAGGAAGACGCCGAGGTGAAATACTCGACCGTTCAGAACTGGTTCCCAGGCGATGAGAACGGCAAGGGCGGCATCTACAACTTTGTGACCAAGCGCGCCGATTGCCGGGGGGATCGTTCCAAGGTGATGTGGACGCAGGTGGAGACCGGCTCGGCCGTGACCTGGAAATACCCGTCCTGTATCCTGCGCGGCAACGAAAGCCAGGGTGAGTTCTACTCGATCGCGATCACAAACAACATGCAGCAAGCCGACACCGGCACCAAGATGGTTCATCTGGGCAAGAACACCAAGTCGCGCATCGTGTCCAAGGGGATCAGCGCGGGCAAGGCACAGAACACCTATCGCGGTCTGGTCTCGATGCATCCGAAAGCCAAGGACAGCCGCAACTATACCCAGTGTGACAGCTTGCTGATCGGTGACAAATGCGGGGCGCACACGGTTCCGTATATCGAGGTCAAGAACAACTCATCGCGCGTGGAACATGAGGCGACGACATCCAAGGTGGATGACGATCAGCTGTTCTACTGCCGTCAGCGCGGCATGGACGAGGAAGAGGCCGTGGCGCTGGTCGTCAACGGGTTCTGCAAGGATGTGCTGCAGGCGCTGCCGATGGAGTTCGCCATGGAAGCGCAGCAACTGGTGGCAATCTCGCTGGAAGGCTCTGTCGGTTGATGGCGCGGACACCCCGGAAAGGCATCCAAAGGGATGATGTGCTGACCTGGCTTGGATATGCACTGCCGGTTTTGGGCGGCCTGCTTGGGGTGGCCTACGTCAACATCTTCTACATGGACTTCATCAACCCGGTCTGGGCGGTCGGCATCGGGGCAATCCTTGGGTGGGTTGCCGCACGTCTGATCCGCAAAGTGCTGGGATAGGAATTTATCGGGGCCGGGGCGCCCCTTGCGATATGCAAAAGGACAAAACATGCTGGAAATCAAGAACCTGCACGTACAACTTGAAGAAGAAGACAAGCAGATCCTGAAAGGTGTGGACCTGACGGTTGAGGCTGGCAAGGTGCACGCGATCATGGGGCCGAACGGCTCGGGCAAGTCGACGCTCAGCTATGTGCTGTCGGGTCGGGATGGTTATGAGGTCACCGAAGGTTCGGCCACTCTGGACGGTCAAGACCTGCTGGAAATGGAGCCGGAAGAGCGCGCCGCCGCAGGCGTCTTTCTGGCGTTCCAATACCCGGTCGAAATTCCGGGCGTCGGCAACATGACCTTCCTGCGGACCGCCGTGAATGCGCAGCGCAAAGCGCGCGGGCAAGAGGAACTGTCCGCCGCTGAATTCCTGAAAGTGGTGCGCGAAAAAGCTAAATCGCTGAAAATCGACGCGGACATGCTCAAGCGTCCGGTCAATGTCGGTTTCTCGGGCGGTGAGAAAAAGCGCAACGAAATCCTGCAGATGGCCATGCTTGAGCCGAAGATGTGCATCCTGGACGAGACCGACTCGGGCCTCGACGTGGATGCGATGAAACTGGTGTCCGAAGGCGTCAATGCGCTGCGCGACGAGGGCCGGGGCTTCCTGGTGATTACCCACTATCAGCGCCTGCTGGACCACATCAAACCCGACGTCGTCCACATCATGGCGGATGGTCGTATCGTGAAATCCGGCGGCCCCGAACTGGCGCTGGAGGTTGAACATAACGGTTACGCCGACATTCTGGCCGAGGTGAACTGATGGCTTTGCCGCAAGCAAAACAGACCGCTACCGAGGAACGGTTGGCCGCGCTGACCATGCCCGATGCCGGATGCACGCGTGCCGCGCGTGAAGATGCTCTGGCGCGTGTGTTGGAGATGGGCCTGCCCGGACGGCGCGACGAGTATTGGAAATACACGCGCCCCGACACTCTGATTTCGCCGGAAGCACCACATGCCGCGCTGTTCCACTCGGATGAGGCGATATTGTTCGGCGAGATCGACCGGTTGAAAATCGTCTTCATCGACGGTGTGTTCAGTGTCGAAGAGTCAGATGATCTGGAGCTGGAAGGCGTCAATATCGAGCGGATCGAGGATATCTGCTGCAAGGATATTCACTGGGCCAAGGAACTGTACGGCGTTCTTGAGGCGCGCGGGCAATCGCCGGTTCAACGGCCTCTGGCAGCGCTGAACACGGCCTTTGCAGAAGATGGCGTTGCGATTCACGTCACCGGCAAACCGTCCAAGCCGATCAGCCTGATCTATCGCCATGCGTCGGAATCGTCGGATGCTATGCTGCATCACATTGTCCGTGTCGAAAGCGGGGCCGAGGTTACGATTCTGGAAAACGGTCCGGCGGCGTCACGTTTCAACAAGTGCATGGAGATCGACATCGCCGACAATGGCACGCTGCATCACGTGCGTGCGCAGGGTCGCGATCACGAACGCCGGGCGATGACCCATATGTTCACCCGTCTGGGCAGTGAATCGACCTACAAGTCGTTCACCCTGACCGCAAATGGCGTTCTGACCCGCAATGAACAGGTTGTCGAACTGACCGGTGACGATGCGGTGGCCCATGTGGCGGGCGCCTGTGTTGGCGACGGTGATTTTCACCATGACGATACCGTCTTCATCACCCACGACGCGGTGAATTGTGAAAGCCGCCAAGTGTTCAAGAAGGTTCTGCGCAACGGTGCGACCGGCGTATTCCAGGGCAAGATTCTTGTGAAGGAAGGCGCACAGAAAACCGACGGGTATCAGATCAGCCAATCACTGTTGTTGGACGACGACAGCCAATTCCTCGCCAAGCCCGAACTTGAGATTTATGCCGATGACGTTGCGTGTTCGCACGGGTCGACCTCGGGCGCGATTGACGAGACTGCCCTGTTCTACCTGCGCTCGCGCGGGGTTCCGGTCAAGGATGCCACCAACATGCTGACGCTGGCCTTTCTGGCCGAGGCGGTGGACGAGATTGAAGACAGCGAGCTGGCCGATGCGATCGTGACCCGTTTGGAAGGCTGGCTGGCGCGGCGCAGCTGATGCCTGTCACATCGGATATCGTGGCCACGTACCGGGGGCCGGGGCGTGTGGTGCGCCGGCTTCTGGATTTGGGTGAGCGTGAGGACAGGGCGCTGATCTTTGTCATGGGGTTCTGCGTGGTGGCCTTTATCGCGCAGCTTCCCAGCCTCGCCCGCCGCGCGCATCTCGAAGGGCTTGAGCTGAACATGCTGATGGGCGGCGCCTTGCTGGGCACCGTCATCATCCTGCCGCTGTTCTTCTACGCGCTGGCTTTTGTGTCTTATGGCGCTGCCCGTTTGGTCGGAGGTCGCGGAACAGCTTACGGAGCCCGTCTTGCGTTGTTCTGGGCGCTGCTGTCATCGACCCCTCTGGTTCTGTTGAATGGTCTGGTCGCTGGGTTCATCGGACCGGGTCCGGCATTGACTCTGGTCGGCTTGATCTGGCTCGGGGTGTTTTTCTGGTTCTGGCTAGCCGGTCTCAGACAAGCGCAAAGGCAGGCAGAATGAATGTTGTGAATCTTGCTGTTCAAACCGTGATCAATCCGGCCGTGGTCGCCCGGCAGTTGCTGGATATCCGCCTCGGACGCGAAGTTCTTTGGTTGGCGTTTTTCCTGGCTGTTGTTCTGAGTTGCCTGGTGCAGGTCGGGATGCTTCAGTTTCTGCCACTCCAAGAGGGGGAGCTGGCGCCAGTATCAGAGTCAGTTGCTCTTTACCTGATACGTTCGGCTGCCTTTTTACTTCTCAGCATTCTGGCGTTTTTGTTTGCGGGGCGCTTACTTGGCGGCGTGGCGACGTTTAATGGCATCATGACACTGATTGTCTGGCTGCAATACCTTCAGATCGTTGCGATGCTCATCACTCTCGTTCTGGCGATGGTCCTTCCTTTCTTGATGCTGATGTTTTCGCTCGCAACATTTGTTCTGAGCCTTTACGTCACGCTCCATTTCCTGAATGAAGCCCATAAATTCGGATCGCTCTGGAAATCCTTCGGGGTCATTTTGCTGGCTGGTGTGGTTGCAGTGCCCTTTGTCCTCGCATTGATGCCCAACGCTCCGGTATAGGGAAAGAAGACCATGTATGACGTACAAAAAATCCGCGCAGACTTTCCGATCCTGTCGCGCGAGGTGAACGGCAAGCCGCTGACCTATCTGGATAACGGGGCTTCGGCGCAAAAGCCTCAGGTCGTCATCGATGCGGTGACGCGGGCTTATGCCGAGGAATACTCGAACGTTCACCGTGGTCTGCATTTCCTGTCGAACCTGGCGACTGAGAAATACGAGGCTGTCCGCGGTACCATCGCCCGCTTTCTGGGCGCGGCGGATGAGGATGAGATCGTCCTGAACTCGGGCACAACCGAGGGGATCAATCTGGTTGCTTACGGTTGGGCGATGCCCCGCCTGCAGGCGGGGGATGAGATCGTCCTTAGCGTCATGGAGCATCACGCCAATATCGTCCCCTGGCATTTCCTGCGCGAACGTCAGGGGGTTGTCCTGAAATGGGTCGATGTGGATGCCGAAGGCGGTCTGGACCCGCAGGCCGTGATCGACGCGATTGGGCCCAAGACCAAGTTGGTCGCCGTGACACAGTGTTCGAATGTTCTGGGCACCGTGGTTGATGTAAAGGCCATCACTCAAGGCGCCCACGCCAAGGGTGTTCCGGTGCTGGTCGACGGCAGCCAGGGCGCTGTGCATATGCCGGTCAACGTGCAGGATATTGGCTGCGATTTCTACGCCATCACTGGGCACAAGCTGTACGGCCCCTCCGGCTCGGGCGCGATCTATATCAAATCGGAACGCATGGCCGAGATGCGCCCCTTTATCGGCGGCGGCGACATGATCAAAGAGGTCAGCAAGGATCAGGTGATCTATAACGACCCGCCGATGAAGTTCGAGGCCGGAACCCCCGGTATTGTTCAGACCATCGGTCTGGGCGTGGCGCTGGACTACATGATGGATCTGGGGATGCAGAACATCGCCGCGCATGAGGCCGGGATTCGCGACTATGCCATGCAGCGCCTGACCGGCCTGAACTGGGTGCAGGTGCAGGGCACCCGTGCCGACAAGGCGGCCATCTTCAGCTTTACGCTGGACGGGGCAGGGCATGCGCATGACGTGTCGACGATTCTGGACAAGAAAGGCGTCGCCGTGCGTGCAGGCCACCATTGTGCCGGACCGTTGATGGATTTCTACGGTGTGACCGCAACCTGCCGCGCCAGCTTTGGTCTGTATAACACCCAGGACGAGGTCGACACGCTGATCGATGCGCTGGAACTGGCGCATGATCTGTTCGCCTGAAACCTGACCGATCCGCGCAGATTTGCAGTTGCACCCGGATCGGAACAAGGTTAGCTAACGCCCAAGGCACCTGTAGCTCAGCTGGATAGAGCGCTGCCCTCCGAAGGCAGAGGCCAGAGGTTCGAATCCTCTCAGGTGCGCCAATATTTTCAAACAGTTACTAATAGCGCATCGGATTCTATTTCTGAAAAGTTCCGGATTTTCTCCGGATTCGGCCCATTTTCATGGAGCTATTTGCTAAGTCAGAGTAATTTGGTGGCATAGGTTCTATTGGCCAGACAAAAGAAAAACCGCCGTTTGGGCTGGCACCCACAACGACGGCATTCAAAGTTCTTGTGCACGAAATTCTTACCATGATCCGGTTGCAGCTTCAATGCGTATTGGAGCTGTCGGATGAGCAATCTCAATCCTTATGGCTCAATCAAGCCAGATAGCTACCGTTTCGCAACTTACATCGACGTTCTCAGATCTAAATGGATCGAAGCAGGGGTGCGCCCACAACGCATTAACGGGGCTTTGGCCTTTCTACGTGAACTTGAACGCCTGAGGCTTTGCTTCTCCAAGAGCATAGACGCCGCATTCGTCAGCAAGAAAGTCTCAAACTCCTATCTTGCAAAGCTGATGGGATACAAGACTTGTCGGCAAGTGCAAAAACTTCGCCAATGGCTCGAAGAACAAGGTGTTCTTATTGTGAAGCGAAAGAAGGCTAATGGCTTTATGAATGAGTGGAACAGCTACCTCTTCGCGGACTTCAAAGTGTGGTTCATCCAGAGTTTTCAACAGCCAGATTGTAAAACTGGACACCCTAAAGGAGATAGTGATTATAAATCACTATATGGGCTTAAGCCCAAATCTAGAATCTGTTTTCCGAACGAAAAGTTGACCACTTGGGCCCCTGCAGCGCGGTTTTGGCGATTGCTTGCATTGGAGGTCGCCAATAGTCCACCGTGTTTGTCTAAGCTTTCCGAACGGTTCAGACTTAACCTGAGAAAACATCAAGTTCCTCTTGATGATCCAAGCATAATCAGACGTTGGAAAAGCTTTGTGAAGCGCGCTGTCGAGTTTCAAGCCGGAGCAGGGGCGGTGGTGTAATGTGGGGCTCTTGCTGCAGAGCAAGGTTACGCATGTGGCTACGCGACATGCACCTTGGAAGGGAATGGGCAGACCCTTTCCCCTTCACCCCAAGCCCGGCGCGCAAGCGCGCTGAAGGTGGCTGTCATGGCTAAATGTGGACACTCGAAACGCACTAAACGTCAGCTTGTCTTGCGTGTCAGATGTAGCGAGGAGGAGCGCGATAGCTGGCTTCACAAGGCGCGCGCCGAGGAACGCTCACTTTCTGACTACGCCCGCCATCTGCTGTCCAGCGAACCCTTGCGACGTCGGGCGCGTCCCCCCGAAGTCGACCCGGTTCTCTTGGCAGCGGTCGGGCGGGTGGGCAGCAATCTCAACCAGATTTCCCGTGCGCTGAACACTGACCGTATGGCTGGTCGTACCTTAGATCTGATCGCAATTCGGACGTTGTTGGTGACACTTGATCGTCAGCTTGCTGACATCATCGCGGAGCATTCCCGATGATGGTGCGTTTCTTTGATCATGGCGACGGATCAGGTGCAGCAGCGGTGGAGTACCTTCTAGCTGAAGAGGTCGCGGCCTATACCGAAGATCGTAGGCGTTTGCTCGATCAAACCGTCAAGCGCCAGGTGTTGCCCGAGGTGATCGCCGGTGATTCCGACCTGACACGCCATCTGATCGACAGCAACACCCGCAAATGGAGGTACACGTCCGGCGTGGTGGCGTTCCATGTGGATGATGATCCCTCCGACGGTCAGCAGACGGCCGTCATGCAGGATTTTGAAAAGGCCGCATTCGCAGGATTGGAAGGAGATCAAGCAAATATCCTTTGGGTCCGCCATCAGCATATGGGCAATGTCGAGCTGCACTTCCTGATCCCGCGCATCGAGCTGCATGGCAACCGCTCGTTCAATCCCGCTCCACCCGGATCAGAAACCTACTTCAACGCCTTCCGAGACTACTGGAATGCGCGCGAAGGCTGGATCAGCCCAGAAGAGCCTGGACGCAAACGGATGGTCAAACCGGTGTTTGACCTCGATGACCGGAAACAGATCAAAGAAGCCATCCAGACCTTGATCGCACAGAAAATCGAAGCGGGTGATATCCGCAACCACACTGATGTTCGCGCTGCCCTGGCCGAATTGGATGACTTCGAATTAAAACCCCTGACAGCAAAACAGCTCGAAAAACGCCATAAGGCTGACGCCATTGAAGCCAAGGGCGGCAAGCCCAGACGACGCGACACCCGGATCATCATGCGGATCGCGGGCACGTCAGGCAGCCAGCACACATTCCGACTGGAGGATCGCATATTCCATGAAGACTGGACCGCAGATGAATACTTTGCTGCAAAACCTGCAAGCGAAGGTCGAGAGCCAATCCCAGGCGACCGAAGAGCAGACGAAGCAGACGTTACACGACTTCGAACGGCATTTGACGCAAGCGTTGAACGCCGCGCAGCGAAAAATCGCGCAAGATTTGGAAAGCCTCGAAAAGCTGAGCGCCCAAATCCACAAGCGGACAGCGGCGCAAATCGAGGATCAGGCCGAGAAGATACGGGAGGCTATGAGCGATCTGGACGCGAACCGGATCGAATGGCGGACAGTCACATGGAAGACGATGCTGCCAACCTATCTGGCGGGGGTCTTGCTGACCTCCTGGATTCTCTTAATGGCCGTGCAATTGACGTTTCCAAAGCCGGAAGCGACATCCCCGCAAATCAACCTGGCGACATTCGGACTGGAGGGAACGAGAGTATCCCGTGGACTTGGCGGCTTGGGACGAGTTCTGAGCCTTCCGCAGGGCGTCGAACTCACCGATTGTCCGGTTCCAAATCGAGGCGGCGGCACGATCTGCATCGAAACACGGGTGACGAGGTAAACCATGAGCCATCCCAAACTGACGCCCTTCGAGACCGCATTGTTGCGCGCTGTCGAAGAACTGAACACCACCTTCGAAACTGGTTTGAAGAACGCCAGCGCCTCACCGACCGACTTCGCGAATTTGAGGCGCGAATTCGGTCAGTTCGCAGACGAGTTGGAGGCGCGCTTGAACGAATTACAGAAGCAACAAGACGAATTGCGGCAGATTTTGGGGAGTGGATGAGCAATCGTCTTGGCCAGCAAACTCAGAAACTGGAAAAAAGGCCAAAGAACACGGTCGCATCTGCCCGTGTTTCATCAGGCCCTGGATTGTGACTGAATTTGTTGAGCATCGCATCTGAAGTGAAAACAGCTGGCATTTGTGCCCTGGCAGAGAACGACGGGAATAAGCCCAAAGTTACCGATACTGCGCCGCGCACTAACGTCCGCTGTAGGTAAGGTGGACCAAATGTGGCACGGACGACAATTTTAGCCGTCTCGCGTGCTCATCAATTTTGTGCTATGCTCTCAGCGAACCCATTTCGTGGGGCGACATTTTATGCGTACTTTATTAGACCTTTACTTTTGTAAGCTCCGCTTTTCTTTCTGCGCAGCCATAGCTGGAGTCTGGTGTGCCTCCTCGGCAATTTCCGAAGAAGCACAGATCAAAATAGCACAACCGGGCCAAAACATCACTCTGTGGGATGGATGGAATGTCGACGCCACGATCTTCTTAAAACTGGACGGCGGTACTGGGGACGATTGCATCAAGCTATGGTGGATTAAC
Source organism: Ruegeria sp. AM9 (assembly GCF_056540565.1). Classification (NCBI taxonomy): domain Bacteria; kingdom Pseudomonadati; phylum Pseudomonadota; class Alphaproteobacteria; order Rhodobacterales; family Roseobacteraceae; genus Ruegeria; species Ruegeria sp. AM9. Next base: position 84,576 of record NZ_JBQFWY010000009.1, on the reverse strand, counting down.
ATGGGCATTAATTCCGACTCATGGGAGGTTTGTAATCAAGCAGAGATAGAAGTCAGCCTTCCGCTAATCTACGGAGAATTGCGGGCGGGTCACTTTAGTCGACAAACCGCTGTGTCAGTCAGCGACAACGCTGCAGTGGCGTATCAAGCGGAACTCTGCGGACGCATCATAGAATGCTAACCATCTTTGACGCATTTCGCTATGTCAGTTTCGGCTTATCGGCGCAAACTAACCGAAGAAGGGAAATCTTATGATTAAGCGTCTGTTCTTTAGCGGTTTAGTTGCCACTGGCCTATTGGCTGCCGCCGCAGGGGGTGGCTATTCGATGGGCTTCTTGGGCTTTGGAAGAGCCGCCGAAGAAATCGTGCTCAAAGACCATTGGGCATTACGCTGGCAGGCCCTCGATGTTGCAACCCGGTCGCAAGACCTCGCCGACGACCAGTGGTCAGCAATGATCGGTATTAACGGGTCCGCTATGGAAGCTCTTTTCAAGGGCATAGAAGGCTCAGAGCTAACTTACACAGCAGATGGCCTGCTCAAAGGCGTTACGATCTCGCTGGACTCTGTAAGTGTCAGCCCGTCTCTTGGAGCACTAGATGCATCGGTGGCGTTGACTGCCCGCAAGGGAAATTTGGCGCTCGGATTAACACTGGAGGGCTCAATCCTTGTTACCGGCATTGTGAATACTGAACGCGAAGTCAATACAAGTGAAGGCGTCCGATTTGATCCCGTCAGTGAAATCAGCTTCCGAATAGAGCCGACTCGAATTGCGCCCGCTGTAGGCGCAGCAAACCTAGAACGCGCCGCGCGCCGGTTTTGGTCTGATACCTTTCCTGGTCTCGTAAGCACTATACTTTCCGACGACCTTTTCACCGTGCGTTCCGATCTACCACGGCAAGTAACGCTAGGTATGGGTGTAGATGAGATCGAAACACTAGTAATAGACCAAGAACGGAACGCGAGCGCGACATATCAAAAGCGCTTACCACAAAGCGAAATCAGAATATCACTTAACTATGGCGCTCCGATTTACGCTGGAGATGCTGTTTGGTTCGTCGCTCGCGAAGTGAAAGATATCATTCCTGACGTGGTTGCAAGTCAACCCCCAGAAGGCGATTCCGCGCATCTCGAGAAGGAAGCTCGAAATCTCGACGCCGCTCTGAAGGAAAGGCTTAGTTCCTTCGTTATCGGCCTAGGAGAAGAACGTAGCGCGAGTACAGCCTTGGTGCTGGACACTGCCATTCTCCAGACTCTGGAACAGAACATCAACTCTTTGGACGATGCGAACCGCCGTCTACACGTAAGACTTCAGAGCCGAACTGGTCGCCTCGCCGAAGACAAGTGGCATGACAATATCTTGGGTGAAGGAGGCGTGTATGCCGAAATCGGCTGCCCCGACTGCGCAGAATTATTCGCTCATCTTCACGCCGTGGAATTTGACGCTGATGGGACTAAAATTGATTTTTCTGCGAATGTCGAAGCAACGGCTTGGGTTAACGTTGCAGCGCATATCGATCCATTAATCGGCGGTGGAGCTGGAACAAATGTAAAGATCGAGGGCGGATCGCGTGGCCCGCAAACCATCTCCGCAGTGCTTCATCCAGAGATAATCGAAAGCAATGGTGGTCATAAAGTTGCGGTTATTGGATGGCAACCAGGGTGTGAGCGCCTTGACATCACAGCAACCACCGACGGTCGCATTAAATTTGATTTTGGCTGGGCTACTGCCCCACGCGTAGGGGCACGCATGAAGTTAGTGGCTGGTCCGTCAATGATAGAACCGGTTGTTGTGTTAGAGACAATGCCAAATTTATTCTCTTATCCTGCTCCTACGCCACTTGGGGAAACGGGATCGGCCTCAAAGTGGACGATGTCGCATCCAAACCTTGCAAGTATTGTTGCGATTGAACCGAGCACCTTTGAAATCAAAAGCAACATTCTGCAAGTTGCGGCAGTGTTTACGGTTAACCATTATGAAGACAGCACATCCACCAATGAGGAAAGGGATACTGCTCTCGAAACGCTTAAAAAAAATTTCGTTGATAAGCGAGAAGGAGCGGCTGAAGCCACTCAGGCCCTTCTTGAGGAACATCAACGGGCAAGTAGGTGCACGGCAGACAGCACTGAGGTGAGCGTCTTGATCGGCGATGTCGAAATTGGACCAAACAACGAAGTTGTAAAATTCCTGACCAACGGTTGGAACGACATCGTGAACGGGCCGGGGCCGAACAATGAGATCGTCAAATTCTTGAATGATCTTGGTGAGACTTTCCATATTCCAGATGCGGTTACTGCTGGACTAATGCCTGATCCGAATCCTGTTCCAGACATTACGATCAAAGACAACGGAGGAGTCAAAGTCGAGACTCCGGGTGGGTCTGTCGAAACTCACGGTGACCACGGTGGCCTTGGGGTTACGATTGAAACGCCTTTCGGGGGCGTCAAGTTTTGAACGAAAACGTTTGGCCGCGATCGCCGACGTGGCGCTCACCACAGAAACTTCTGTTCTCACGACTTCTTCAGTCACGAGACGGCTTCTGATCGAAAAGGATTGCCAGCCAGTCCCCACTGTCCGGATGGTTGACCAGCATATCTGTAGCGTCTTTCTCGTAGTGAATTGTTCGATCAGCCGAACGTCGTGCAGATCGCGCACCTAACGTTAACGGCAGCTGTTTTGAACCCAGATGTCAACACCGGCAGGCGTCGCTAGGCACAACGGGCAATCCGATGGTTAAGAACGTCAACTATCCGTACCAACATTAACTACGTAGCTTGGATCAAATCCGGTTACTTCCCCCGGATACCCACGCTGGTTCATGACAAACCGGATCGGGCCATGATCGCCTGCGCCGGTCCAATTCTCACCTTCATGCGAATGACCGCAGATCCAGGTGTGGATGTTGTGGCCCTTGATGTCGTCCCAAAGATCGCAGGCGAAGCCATTGTTCATAGCTCTCTTTTGATTGCCACCGATGGTGCGCCAGAGGACGATGAGCTGTCGCACTGGTAAGTGATGGGTCATGACGATTGTGGTGCCATCATGTGGTGCGCTCAAAGCCTCGAATATCGCAGCCTTATCCTGGCAGTGGCGTTCCACCATGTCATCAACAGTAAACCGTGTGTTCTGTGAAGTGCGGATCGCGCGATAATCCTGCATGTAGGCAGAGAGGGTCATCCGGGCGAGATACTCGAAAGGCGGATAGAGCTTCAGGTCGGTCCAGAGCGTTGCGCCGACGATCCGGACGCCTGCAACTTCGGTCGCTGCGCCATGTAGCACGCGAATATCGAGCCCTTCCGCGCGCAACTCTTCAAGCTGGCGCACCTCATCTGCCATTAGCTCAGACCAGATCGATCCATAGGGCTCATGATTGCCCCAAATCACGATGACAGGGCAGCTGTATTTCCGGGCAGCCCGCGCAGGAATATCCAGATGCCGCCCCATCGTATGGGTGTCGCCCGCAATGAGAACCCCGTCCACCGGCGCGGGCAGGTCGGGAAGATCAAAGCATTCCCAGAATTCATCGTGCAGATCGCTCCAGATCAGAAACCGTGCCATCGTTCTTACTTTCGCATGAATTCTGGAAAGCGCCTTGGGTCGATCCACTGCTTGCCATCTTTGGGTGCGCCCCATGGGTTGCCAAATTGCTTATCGGCTGGGGCATCATCAAATTCCAGGTCACATGCACTGAGCGCTCGCCTGGCCCGCTTGTGCTCGGCCTTCTTGAAGGCTTTGTCACTCGCGGCAGTGGTCATCCCACAGATGGGCGTCTTGCGATAGGATCGGGACATCTCAGAATTCCCTCGCATTATGCTCAACATCGGCCCAGTGCTTGTTCTGGGGCAGCGATTTGGCGCGACGTGCGAGATCCTCAAACCGCACGGGCATGTAATCCCAAACATCAACGCCTGCGTTGACGCTGTTGCTTGAGCCTTTCCAGTTCTTGTGCACATGGCCAAAGATCTGTAGCGCTCCGCGCCGGGCGCGATTCCAGGTGATCATGGGATAGTGACACAGGGTGTGCATCTGGTTGTCGGGGCCATCTTTGACCTCTGCCATGTGAGAGATGCTGTCCCACGGCAGTGCTAAGGTTGACTCCAAATCGTGGTTGCCGACAATCAGGTGCTTCTCCGCGCCCGGCAGCTTAGCAAACAGTTTGGTCAGCCATTCGCGATCTTTTGCCTTCTGGCCGAAAGCAAAGTCACCAACGATCCACAGGGCATCTTTGGGGCCAACCATGGCCCAAAGGTTCTGCATCAGAACTGCGTCCATGTGGTTCGCTGAACGAAATGGGCGGTCACAGAACTTGATGATGTTCTCATGCCCGAAATGGGTGTCAGCCGTATACAAATTAGTCATGTCTTTAACTCCGTCATGCCCGATAGCGGCGGCGTCAGAGACAGTGCGGGGATGGGGGATCATCGCGTGGCGAACAGCTCGAAGCCGCCCGCCATTTTGCGGGCGCTAAATAAGGGTGATATGTGCGCGTACTGTGATCATGTGGTGTTCATAGCGGCTTTGTGCCCGCCTGGCTATCCGGGAAATCACAGATCCATGTCCGAGGCTTCAACCTCCTCGCCGGTCAGCGCGTCTACAATCTGTCGATCCAGCTCTTCCGTGTGCATCCGGCCAAGCTCGAAATCCTCCAAGGAGAAGGTGATGGAGGTCATGCCGGGTTCACCACGGTAGCTGACTTTGAAAGTGGCGATGCAGCCCGGTTTGATCAGCTTGTCGCGCGGGTGCTCAAACCGGTACTCGACGGTGTTGCGATAATGCTGGGCCGAGCCGCACAGTTCATACTCAGAAATGAGCTTACCGCCCGAGCTTGTCGTTTCCTCACGTTTTATTGGCCCAAGCGCATCGAGGTCGGGAATGAAGCCCTCCGTGCTCCAGGCATAGGTCAGCACCATGTCGCGCCCGTTGATCTCGACGCGGGAGGGTGGCCCGTAGGTCTCCTCGATCTGGGCTTTCAGTTCCAGCGGTTCGGGCAATGCGTCACTCGGCTGGCGAATGCTGCGATAGATCGCCATAGGACGCTGTTCCATCACATCTGAGGACAGGCGCGCGGTCATCTGATCTTGGGGCGCTTTGGCGAGGCGCCCATTGATGCCGACATCGCCGATCCGGGAGAACAATTGATAGGTGAACTCAAACACTGCGCCATCCGGGGATTGTATCCGCAGAACTTCGCTCTCGCTTGTTGGGGCAGCGTCGCTGCGTTCTGCGTACACGGCGAGAACGTCATCCAGTGCGTCGCCGGGTTGCAGGCCGAGGATTTCATAGGGGTATGGGCGCTCAGCGGGTGCCGACATAGTGGTCAGGGTATCTTCAGCCAAACCAGCAGAGGCAAACGAAATGCCAAGACCAAGCGCGATTGAAAAGCGGATCATGCAACAGACTTTCTTATGTAGGAAAAGGGGGAGGTATCGCCCTCAAAGGCTTCAAGGCGCAGGCCTTTCAGGGCCCACTGAACCTCAATGGTCAGAGCAAGCACTTCGGACAAAGCGACTTGCGCCTCGCGATAGCGAGCGTATCCCGGTTGGCCGGACTTGCAGGCCAGCATGGAGGTGAAATGCGCGACATCGCCATGTAGGATCTGTTCCGCCAGTGCTTCGGAGACAGGGAGATCTGAATGGAACACGGGAAGCGTGCCAAACGCCGCGCGTATCTCAGCAGCTTTTGCCGCACCGTGACGATGGCCGGTGATCAGGCCAATGATGTGTTCGGGGCAATCAAACTGTTCACTGATGCTTTGTGATGAAAAGCGCGCCTCTATCGAACCTGTAGCGGGCACGACAATCAGATCAGCCTTCGCAAGTGCCATCGACAGGGCGTCTTCAGGATAGGCTTGCGTATCGATCAAGGCGATATCAAAGCCGCGCGTTGCGGCAGCAGCCAGAGCATCTTCCACGCGCTCGTCGGTCGCGCATTCAGCCAGTTCCAGTTGATGCGGGCGAAACCGGCAGGCCTCCATTGCCGCTATCCATGTCTGTAGTGTGGAAGGCTCCTGACATTTGGGACCCCGGCAGGTCTGGCTGGTGCAATCCATCACCATCACACGCTGGCCCAAAGCCAGAAATCCTGACGCCAACGCCATAACTGCCGTCGTCCGCCCGGACCCGCCCTTAGCTGCATGAATGGTGATGGTGTGCATAACGCATGTCCTTGTTTACCAATTACATATTATAGTTGATAACATTAAAGTATGTAATCCACAATCGTCCTGCGCATGGATATGCGCAAATTAGTTGGACAGAACTTTGCCCGTCTTCGAAGGGAAAAGGGACTGACTCAAGAACAAATCGAAGAACGCTCAGGTTTTAGTCAGCAATACTTGAGCGGTTTGGAGCGCGGAAAGCGCAACCCTACAGTGATTACTCTTTACGAACTGGCCCAGGCTCTGGGTGTTAGTCACATCGACCTTGTCGAACCATATGATCCAAACGCTAACTGAATAGTGAAGCCGGTGGAACTCTGCTTTGTGTTCTGATACCCAGCCATTTGCCGCTCCAGAATAGGTTTTCCGCTTTTTGTAACACGGCGGGCGGGCACCAACCGTTTTTCGCACAGTATAGTGGACGTATGTTTCGGGTTGTTGAAGGTGATTAGTCAGGAATCGATGCGACCCCAAGTTCCTCCAAAAACTTGTTATGCTTACTCCGCGCTTCTGTTGCGCGCGCATCTATTGAGGATAGCTTTCGGTGAACCTCTTCAAGATCAATATCAGGTTCTGGTTCAGCTGTACTGACATAACGAGAAATATTCAGGTTATAGCCGTTCTCGCGGATTTCATCCATTGGCACGCAGCGGGAATATCGTTCCTCGTCGTTGCGCGCCCGGTAGTTGGACATAATTTTCTTGATATCCTTATCTCGTAGAAAATTCTGACGTTTATCTTTCTCATAATGTTCGCTGGCGTTGATAAACAAAACATCATCGGACCTCTTACATTTCTTTAGAACAAGGATGCAAACAGGGATGCCCGTTGAATAGAATAAATTCGCGGGCAGACCGATAACCGCATCAATATTGCCATCTTCAAGCAGCTTTTTGCGGATACGCTCTTCTGCGCCACCACGAAACAAAACCCCGTGCGGCAGAATGATCGCCATGGTCCCATCGTCTTTAAGGTAATGAAACCCGTGCAGTAAAAATGCAAAATCCGCCGCTGATTTAGGGGCAACCCCATAATTCTTGAAACGCGGGTCTTCAGCCATTGCATCGCCGGGGTCCCAACGCAGACTGAACGGCGGATTGGCGACAACGGCTTCGAAATACTTCTGCTTGGCTGGGTTCTCTTCGCGCAGTATGTCCCAATCGTTTTTTAACGTGTCGCCGTGAAAAATCTCGAACTCCGAGTCCTTGACGCCATGCAGCAACATGTTCATGCGTGCGAGATTGTAAGTCGTAATGTTCTTTTCCTGACCGTAGATTTTGCCGATCCCGTTCGACCCCATCTGCTTGCGCACATTGAGTTCGAGCGAGCCAGAGCCGCAGGCAAAGTCGAACACGCTTTCGAGATACTTCTTTTTGCCAGTCGACGGGTCTTGGCTGTCGAGAGTTACAATCTCGGACAACACGGTTGATATTGGCTGCGGCGTATAAAACTCGCCTGCCTTTTTACCGCTTCCGGCGGCAAATTCGCCGATGAGATACTCATAGGCGTCCCCCAACAAGTCACGATCCAGGGTGAATTCAGCAAGGCTATCAGCAATCTCGGAAATAATATCTGCGAGCTTATCGTTGCGGTCCGCAGGCGTTTTCCCCAGCTTTTCCGAGTCTAGATTGATTTCCGAGAAAAGGCCTTTGAAAGCACTGTCAAAGGATTCTTCCTCGATAAACTTGAAACCGTTGCGCAAAGTCGAAAGCAAATCCTCGCTTTGTCGTTTGGCCATGGCCGCGATATTGCCCCAGAGGTAGTCTGGCTTGACTACATAGTGAATACTCTTGCGCATCATGTCTTCGAACGCGCCGATATCATCGGGATTTTCTTCATACCAGTGTTGAAGTGGTGTCACATGACCGTTCTGGGCGGGGTAATCCGGCCCCAGCTCTTTTCGCGCCCGCTCTTCATAATTGTCGGAGAGATAGCGCAGAAACAGGAACGACAGCATGTAATCGCGGAAATCATCCGCGTTCATCGCGCCACGTAGCTTATCGGCAATCTTCCAGAGCGTCTTGCCCAGTTCTTTGTGTTGGTCAGTTGTCATTTGTCGTCTCGGGTTTCTTGTCCAGTTCAGGAATCCTGAATGCATAGTGTTTCATGAAACTGTTATAGATATCAGTAAACAGCGCCACGTTGTCCGTTCCCATTTGTCGGGGCTCATAAAGTGAATGCCCGCCGTGACTGTAGAGCTGAACAGCACGGTTGAATCTGGCCTCATTCTCGACATCGTGGATGCAAGCCTGAAAATTGGGAAGGCCAAAAAACGCTGCCGTCTTTTCCATGATATTGCGCATCACGTTGAAATGATAAGTAAAGAGCCGTTTTTCATCGACGGCTTTCTTGACCTCGGCCAACAACGCAACGTGATGAAAAAACGGCAGATCATCAGTGTTTGTCAGTGTGTAGATATCACCGTCTTTTGAGCGGTGGTAGTAATAGCATTTCTTGCCCTTCAACTCGTTGTACATAACGTTGAAAAATAGGCTATGATGGGTTGAGATAACGGCTTTCAACTCGTTGTCCCGCAACAAGCCCGCCAGATCACAGGCGATGGCAATCACATTGCTATCATCAAGCGACGACACGGGATCATCAATATAGAGCGTTTTGACCCAGTCATAGGCCTCCTGGCCATCGATCACCAATTGACAAATCGCCAGATAGACGCACCAGATAAATTGGTTCTGCTCGCCCCGTGAGATTTTGATATTCTCCGCATCATCTCGGTAAAACACGACCCGCCACGTTTCGTAATCAATGCGGAAATTATAATCCACATAGCGCCGCAGGAACTCGAAAATCCGGGTTTCCATCTCAAGCTCTTTGAAGCCCACAAAAAAGGCCGATTTCGAATTGATATTGAGATAGCGTTCAGCATCGCCGTCCAGATCATTGTCCCACCAGAACAGATCTTCGGTAAAAGCGTTGAAATAGAGCGTGTCGCGACCACCCTTTTGCTTGGCGAATTCCTTGTATTCCATCGACAGGCGGGTTTTGCCGGTGCCGTTATGGCCAAAGAGCAGAACAGTTTTCTTGTCATTAAGGTCATCGCGGATGCGGGTGACAACATCCCCGAGCGTCTTGTACTCTTTGGGCTTGGCATCGGGGTTCATGAACGGTCACCCATTTGGGGAAACAGCCCTTGCATCAGTCCCTTTTTGTGCAGCTTGAGCGCTTCGACTTTGTCGCGTTGCGCCGTGATCAAATCGTCAAGCGATGATAGGCAATCGGCGACGCGTTGTTGCTCTGGAAGAGAGGGTAATGGGATCTGGAATGATCGAATTTGAGAAAAATTCAAGCCTTGCCTATTGCCGCCTGCCTGAAAGTTGTCGATCTGTTTTTGTCCGAGTGGGGAAATGATATATTGGTTCAAAAATACAGGAGAAAGTTGCTGTTGTTGTGTTCGGATGATGCAAACGTGCTGGTTAACGTTGCCCCCAACGATCTTTTCTTCAACAATGGCACAGCGCCCAATCGAAGCTCCCGAAATATTCAACAGAACGTCATCCAACACTAGTTCGGTCGACGAGAATGTCTGATGAGTTTGCTCATCAATAAATGCAATGTCATCAAGAAGTAAGTTTCCCCAACCGACGTTTTGACTCCGGACAAATGGGCGGCCTTTCTTTTTGTAGACTTGGGAGCCACCTTTTGGTGTGGTTCCACTTCCCACTTTATTGGTTAGTGGCCCAAGCTCAGCTTCTTCCCATTGCTCGGACGACTCAAACTCAGGGAAACGCATCTCGGGGGTGGTTTCGCCCGCGCGTGGAAAGAGGTTTTGCATCAACCCCTTTTTTTGCGTACGCAAAGCTTCAAGCCGCTCCACCTCGATCTTGGTCAGTTCATCCAATGAAGATAGACATTCAGCGATTTTTTGTTGTTCAGGGAGGCTGGGCAAGCCAAATCTGATTTCACCGATGTTGTCGTAGTAGATGCGGACGCGAACCCCGCCATCTCCAGCTTCGTTGACGAATGCAGCCCAAACGTCGGACTGTCTAAATTGATCAAAAAAGTCTGGCGATAATCCAAACACTTCGCCGTCTTGATCGCATTTAAAAACTATATAGTCCGGGCTAACGAGAACGTCTTGATCGCCGTTCCAGCGAGCTATAGAACCAATATTCAGGCGCATTGGATTGTATGCGAACCAGTGTTTTCGGACCAGTTTATATCGAGAAGCGTCTGATGCAATGAGACGCTCCTCCATAGGTACTATTCCGTCAAACTTGCTGACACCCATTACATTAAGTTTGGGTGACTTCTCTCCATTCCGAGTTTTTGATTCAGAGGTTACATCTCGCAATTTTACCGTGTGAAGCGGCTGTTTCTGAAACTCAGGAAAGCGTAGGTCGGGCAAAAGCGGTGTTTTATCCTTACTCATAAACTTCGAGCCCTGAAATATCGCGTCCGCCCGCTCGTTTATTGAGAATGGGGATCAGTTGATCCATCACGGCGACCTTTTTCAGCGTGCGCTCTTTCCACCCGAGCCCCAACGGCTCCAACAGCGTGCTGAGGTCATCATCGTCGAAGACCATACGCTTAAGGATATGATCAACAAAGCCTTGTAGCGCGACGACGTCCAGCCCTTGCGCTTCGGCAATACCGGACAGTTCACGCGCCTGTTTTTCTGCCTTGAACGCCTGGTAGCCTTCGCGGATTTGGTCCTCGCTCAGCCCTTCGCCTTCGGTCAGCGTGTTGATATAAGCCTCGATATCTTCTCGCTCGCCGATGAACTTCGAATCCGACGCAATCAGGCCAATCAACTCGGTACGGGTCATCTTCTGTTTGCTGGGCAGGCCTTGCGAATAGGCCGCGATCAGCTTCATGATATAGTCGTAATCGATGATATCAGACGCAAAGAGCACAAACTCGAAATCAAGCTGCTGCACCACTGGCTCCGCCTTGTCACCCTCTTTGTCGCGTTTCTGTCGCAAGCGTTCGGCAGTGCTGAGATAGGCCCCTTTGAAGGCTCGTAGCGTATCCGTGGGCAGGATGTTTTCGATAGTCTCCTTTTGCGTGTCAGTCAGGTCGGTATACTGATCGAGCTGGGTTTTCTGGCGCTGCACATTTTTGAACAGATTGATGAACTGCGCCCGAGCTATGTCGCCCTTGAGGTTATGTACATCAGCAGGTTTGCCGTCGAGGTTCTGTGAATTCAGGAAGCTGGCGAGTTGTTGCACGGCATCGTCATATTTCTGAACCACCACCGGCGCGGGGTCGACAATCCAGATTTCTCTTGCCCTGTCTTTATCCTTCTTGCCGGAAAAGAGCCGGATGGCCTCATTGACCGCGTCTTGTTGCTGGCGAAAGTCGAGGATATTGCCATAGGGTTTTGTGTCATTCAGAACGCGATTGGTACGCGAAAATGCCTGAATGAGCCCGTGGTGTTTCAGGTTTTTATCAACATAGAGCGCGTTGAGATATTTTGAATCAAAACCCGTCAACAGCATGTCCACGACAATCGTGATGTCGATCTTGTTGGTGTGTGCGTAGTCTTCATCCGGAAACTGGTGGTCTTTGATGCGTTTTTGCACGTCCTGATAATACAGATCGAATTCGCCGATGGTGTGATTAGTGCAAAACTGTGCATTGTAGTCGGCGATGATGGTCTCAAGCGCCTTTTTCTTGCGCTCTGGATCTTTTTCGTTGTCGGCTTTCTCTTGCGTGAGCTCGTCTTGAAGTTGCTTCACATCCTTTCGTTTGTCCGGGTCTTCAATTGTCTTGGCCGGAGGAGAGAAAACAGCGACGACGTTGAGGGGAACAAAGTCTGGATCATCGTTGGAGTGTTCAGCCTGTACCTTCTTGAAGAGGTCGACATATTCGATGGCGTCATTGATGCTGGCTGTTGCTAAAATCGCGTTGAATTTGCGCCCACGCGTTGCAGCATCGTGTTTGCTGAGGATCGAGTCGACGATCGCCCGCTTAGCAATTGGGTCGCCGGGCTTAGGTTTCGGAGTGCCCTTTGGTTCGTAATAGTCAATATGGAACCGCAGGACATTGCCGTCGTCGATAGCGTTCGTGATCGTGTAGGCGTGAAGCTCATGCTCGAAAACGTCCTCGGTGGTCATAAGGGTCGCTTCTTCGCCGGTGATTTTGCGATAGGTGGCGTTTTCGTCAAAAATGGGCGTGCCTGTGAAGCCGAAAAGTTGAGCCTCGGGGAAGAATTCTTTGATTGCTTCGTGGTTTTCGCCAAATTGCGAGCGGTGGCATTCGTCGAAAATAATCGCCATGCGTTTGTCCCGCAAAGGCTCCAATCGTTCCTTGTAGTTTTTCTTATGCTTGCCATCGAGGGCAATGCCCAGCTTCTGGATGGTAGTGACGATGACCTTGTCTTTGTAATTGTTAGACAGCAGGCGGCGGACGAGAGTTTCGGTATTGGTATTTTCTTCAACACATCCATCTTGGAACCGGTTGAATTCTTCGCGCGTCTGACGGTCGAGGTCCTTGCGGTCCACGACAAACAGACACTTCTCGATATCAGGATTGTGCTTGAGAAGCGTCGACGTTTTAAAAGAGGTAAGCGTCTTGCCACTGCCCGTGGTGTGCCAAATGTAGCCGTTGCCGCGATTTTTGTGGATGCTGTTCACAATGTCTTTGACCGCGAAGATTTGATAAGGGCGCATGATCATCAGCTTTTGCTCACTGGCGACCAAAACCATATAGCGGCTAATCATTTGACCAAGAGTGCATTTCGCAAGGAATGACTTGGCGAAGTCACGCAGGTCAGTGATCTTCTGATTATCCCTCTTGGCATCCTGATAAATGGGCAAGAAGCGCTCATCGGCATCAAAATTGAAGTGGCGGTTGTCGTTGTTGGAAAAATACCAAGTTTCGCTGCGATTGCTGACAATGAAGAGCTGGAGAAAGCACATCATCGTGCGGCCATATCCATTGCCGGGGTCGTTCTTGTACCCGACGATTTGCTGCATTGCGCGGCGAGGATTGATGTTGAGCGTCTTGAGCTCGATTTGAGCGACGGGAATACCGTTGATCAACAAGACCACATCATATTTGTGGTGGCTGTTTTCAGTGTTGAGCCGAAGCTGGTTGATGACTTCGTAAGTGTTTTTGCACCAATCTTTTGTGTTGACTAATGTGAAGTCCAGGGGCGTGCCGTCATCCCGCGTGAAATGGTTGATTTCTCGCAAGATTTTCGCCGATTTGAACACATCTGGGCTGACAATTATCTCCAACAGACGATCAAATTCGCTGTCGTTCAAATTTACTTGGTTAAGCTCTTCGAACTTTTTCCGAAAATTATCATGGAGGCTATCGCGGTCCTTGATGTCAGGGCGATACACATATTTCAGCTCTTGGAGTTGTTCGATCAACTCGTTTTCGATTTCTTGCTCATTCATCTTCTGCTCGTACGTGCGCGGATTTACCTTGTTGAAAATTCGGGGCCGGTCTGACCTTTAAGCTAGGCCGATTTCTAGATTGTGGGGTAGTTTTTGATTTGTTTCCCCATCGTTAGACCGGTAATGAGCCCGGCAAGAAACAAAGACAGTGCGATTGAACATAGACATATTTTGAGTGCGTCCATGTCGAGAACATTGGAGGTTTTAGGCAACCATGGGATCACCAGCCAAATAAGCAATGTAATGCAAAAAAGGCGTTGGGTAGTCGCGTAACGCGCCGACAAGCGATCAGACTTGATCGCAGCTAGCAATCGCTTCGCCTGATCCCGAAGTGGTTTGGGCTCACCACGATGGATAGTGATATCGGAGGGCTCTGTTTCAGTCAGAAATGCCCGTCCAACCTGTTTCTCGGTTTCAGTAAGTGGAGTATTCGTCATGCCATCATCCTCAACAAGCTGTCGATTTCTGTCTGTGCAACATCACCTTTGTGGGTAACCGGGGAGGTGGCGCGGTATTCATCTTGAAGTGCTTTTGTTATCACGCGCCACTTTGCCTGTGGAGAGATATCAATATCGAGGTCTTCGAGGCGTTCATCCACCAAAATAGAAATTTGCTTTATTCGTTCGACCGCCAATGACGAGGGCTCGCCTGTGAGAATTCTATGCGCGTCTTCGTCAAAGAACTCACACAGCTTGAGTAATATGGAGCTTGGCATATCCCGTTCGTCACGTTCATAAAACTGGTAGGTACTTCGACTTACGCCAATAGCCTCTGCGAGTTGTTCTTGTGACATGCCTCGTGCTTTACGAAGCGCCGTTAGACGAGCTCCCAACGCCAAAACTTCTCTCATATGCTTCATTCCGTGTTGACATGCCGCGGTTAGGGGTTCTATTCACTCAAAAGACACAATATGTGTCTTTTGAGTAGAATCCGTCTCACTCTATGTATCATTGCTTTAAATACTGAGCAATTCGCCTGGATTTGATGACATTCGTAAAAAGGAGTGTCAAATGAGTGCACAAGTCACGGCATACGCTAGCATTCTCGAAACCCCGGCCCAGCTCGCCAGGCGCGTGAGCTTGCCGGTCAGCAACATTCGCTTTCTCATCAAGTCCGGCCAGTTGGATGTGATTTATACTACCCCTGGCAAACGAAATCCGAAGGTGCCGCCGGGGGCATGGGAGCGCTATCTCGAAAATCAGGTTCAGCACTGATGGGCGCAGTCGTCGGAGAGCCGACACTAAGGCGGGATCGCAAACGGCCAAAAGACCAAAAGGCCAGATTCTACATTTATTGGACGGATAGCATCGAAGGTAGCAAGGAGAAGTCGACTGGCACGAACATCTATAGCCAAGCGTTACGCGTTTTCGACAAATGGCGGCTTAGAAATATCGGTGTCGTATCGTCTCGTGCAATTTCCGAAGTCTTTCTGGACGAGGTGTTGGAGTACTATCGTGATGCTCAGGTAGCTCGCGATAAGTCAGTTGAGCGCCTCGAAAGCTCGATGAAACGCCTGTCTCCTTATTGGGGGGATCGGCCAGCGAGTGTGGTGAATACAGCGACTATAAAGGACTACGAGAAATACCGCTTTGCGCTGCATGATGAACTTTACCCAAACGCCGAGACCATTTCTATTAATACTATTAGGCGGGAGCTGGTTGACCTTCGATCAGCGCTCAATAGGGCAAAGAAAGACAGACTCATAGATCGCGAAGTGTTCGTTGAGCTTCCTGCTGAGGTTAAGAAAGGTGTGGAATATTTTTCTTGCGGGGATGCAATCGGATTGCTTCGCATGTCTCCCCGTGTGCGACGCGCGCGCTATCATCTGCCCTTGTTTTTGTGGATTGGCTTTCTTACGGGGCGTCGTAAAGAGGCCATATTGGATTTGAGATGGTCTGACGTTGACTTCGATGCCGAAGTGATTGTCTGGATGCCCGAAGGGAAAGCTGAAACCAAAAAACGAAGGCCGGTTGGGAGGTTGCCAAGACGGCTGAAGGCCATATTGCAGCGATACCGGCAAGCACACCCGAATGATGAGTTTGTCATTTCTTATCAAGGCGGTCCGATAAAAGATATAAAAGCGTCTTTCGCTCATGCCGTGGAGTTGCTGCGCGAGAAGAAATCAAAGGTTTCCGGCTGCGATAAAGCGGAACTTCTCCAAGTTGCTTACCCCCACATGATGCGGCATTCCTGTGCGACGTGGCTAATGCAAAAGGGCACGGATAAGCGCGAAGCCTGCCAGTTCTTAGGGATGACCGAAGACACACTTGAACGGAGATATTGGCATCATCATCCGGATTTCCAGCGAGGAGCAGCGGATGCGTTCTAGTTCCAGATAGGGCGATTTGAAGTGACTTAGTAACGGCCTAGGAACTTGGTTTGTGTCACCTGATGAGCAACTCAGTGTGAGTTCCCAATTGGCCTGAACGGTGTTTGCGCTCTGAAGAAAACGGAATTTAGTCTGTGTTATTTCGGTCTTCCGCCTCTAAGCTCAAGCCCATTATGATCAACACAGAAAACACGATTAGAACCCAAACAACAAAAGTTCCTAGGCCAAAACCAAAAGACGCAAACAGTAAAATTCCAACTAGTATTGTTAGCAGTGTTACCAAAGTAGATATCATATTGTAGTCCTTAGCTTTCACCCTGAAGTTGACGCGATGTATCTGTTTGTCAACCGAATTGTAAGCTCAGGTTGGAAGCCCGTTCGGCATACCGCTTGGTATGTATTACATATGGTGAGGATGTTTCAGGCTGCTTCATGTTGGTTTGCAAGGCATATTGCTTCTGAGATTTCACCAGTGTCTGGTTCAAGGACTAAACCATAAAGATCTGGCTTGGCTGAGGCGTTCCAAAACCTCTGACAGTATAGTTCTGCCGCCTGAGTGATGTTGGGGTAGTGAGGGGTGTTTCTCCAATACAGTGGTAGGTCATAGTCGCCCAGCGCTGGCACGATCTTTCCGGTTTCTATGTTTCTCATCTTCATATGGCAGTGAAAAACTAGATTTGGGCGGGACAACTTTTTGATCATGTCGGAGTTGCCTGCACACAAAAGGTATTTGTTGGTCAAGATATTGCGGAGTATTTGATTTCCGTCTCTAGCAGAGTCGATCAAGCCCTTTACGAATCCGAGCCTTTCTCCGACCGGAAGAGAGTACAGCTTTTCCGAAAGCAGGAAGGCGGTATCAAACAACTCTAGTTGGCTTCTTTTCTTGGATGGACTTGATGCGGCATTTACCCATCTGCTGTCCATCCTAAATGAACTTGAAAGCAAAGGTGCGGCGTTGAAGATCGTAAACCTTGGTATTGATACCTCTACGCCAACAGGCAGGCTGATGTTGACCGTTCTTGGCGGCATTGCTGAGTTCGAGCGTGGGATAATGCTGGAGCGTCAGCGGGAAGGCATCGCAAAAGCCAAAGCCGATGGGAAATACAAAGGTCGAAAGCCCACTGCACGAGCTAAGTCGGGTCAAGTGATGCGACTTCGTTCCGAAGGGGTTGGGCCTTCAGAAATTGCCCAGCGCCTTGGAATTGGTAGAGCGTCAGTATACCGGATCATTAGTGATCAAAAGGAAGGTATTTTGGATGCCGAAAAGAACCCAGAATAAGAAGATTCCGCACTAGGACACAGTTATTGCTAGCGTAGCCCCACGGAGAAACAGACGCTACCAACATACTAATTCCGAACCGAGAGTATTTTCTGCGAAATTTTTCTACCCATGCGTTACTGGTCTCCGTGAAACTTGTCTGCAATGTCTAATAGATACCGCTGATCCTCACGTTTTTTCTTGTCATGAGGAACGTCACAGAACTTCCAAAGGGTCTCGGGACGCTCAAATTTGTAGGGGTTTGTGACATACATCCTAAAAAGGGGGGAGATGAAACTCTCAAGCTGGAAGGCAACATCCTGATCATCGTGTATGGAGGCATCCTCTCCGTGCGCCAAGAGGTTTCGGCGCTCACGAAGATGATTTCCAACAAGAATCATTTCGTCACGGGCCTCAAACATGTTTGCCGCCCTTCTGATTTTGGTATCTGAATTCGCATGCCTGCCACCAGAAATCTGTTCGAAGAGTTGCCATCCAAGCATTAGCGCTTGCTGCGCATCATGTTGGCTGAATGCGGCGAAGAACTTCCGGTAGGCAAGCATGACTTCATCAACCCAATTCGATTTCTTCGCGGCTCGAAGCAAACGATCTGCTTCGTTT
Source organism: Ruegeria sp. AM9 (assembly GCF_056540565.1). NCBI lineage: Bacteria > Pseudomonadati > Pseudomonadota > Alphaproteobacteria > Rhodobacterales > Roseobacteraceae > Ruegeria > Ruegeria sp. AM9. The sequence goes on along the minus strand of NZ_JBQFWY010000009.1, from coordinate 66,846 downwards.
GCCACTTTACCGGCGTAGTCCCCAAGTGGAGAATGTTCTCGGAAGCTTTTGGGAATCCAGTGGTCATAAAAATAACCTTGGTAAGCAAGCTTGCCATTTGGGAAGTGAATTGTGGATTGAGGTTGCAGTAGCACACGACCAATTGGCCTACGCAGGCCGCTGTAGGACGCCCAATCCACACCAAAAGTATCAACAAAACAAACGACCCCTAGATAGGTTGTAAGCGCATCGTGGCCCAACTCATACGCCTCTACGGCGGCTGATGCTTTGACGGATGCTGTTACGAGGTTATTGTCAGATACATCGCTGAACACGGTTCGGAAGGCGTCTGCAAATTGTTTATGGGTTCGCTGTTCGCTCCTTTCATTGGCCGCTATTTGATAGGTGCGAGACGCTTTCGACGGGGTGAAGTTTAGCCAGACATCCTCAATTTTCCGACGCCCCCTCAGAAGCTCTGTACGCCCCCAAACGGGAAAGAAAACGGTGAACGGCTGCTCTTGCTGTTTCGCCTCACTACAGGCTTTTCGATAGAGCTTTTCAAACTGCTCAACGTCAATTTCTTGCTTAGTCCGCAGCGCTGTACGGATGGCCTGTTTCCTTTTGAAGCCTGTTGATCGTTTATCTAAAATGGCGGTTCCCAAAGCCGATACCCATTGTTCAAATGATCCGCTCATTGGCATCGTCATTGAGCCATCGTCATTTAAAGTGCGGGCTTTGCAAGCCAATTCGATAATCAATTTTGCGCTATGCTTATCGCGCCAGAATCCTTTGGCCATGTGCGAGTATCAATCTTCTGCATTCAATCTGTACGCAAAGTTTAGGACTAGCCCCTCCTGCCGACAAGCGGCTTTCATATCCCAAGATTTTCCCATCAACTCAGAGTAGTTTAGGGATGCGATTAGTATGCAAAGTATCCACAATGAAGCCGTGGTATATCCGGAACAGTTGTGGACGGTTAACGCTATCAAATTCAAGATAATGAATATTATTTTGTAATTTAAAGCAAGCGCAGAGCCAAAAACACTTCGTTCACTTCGAAGATGTCTGAAGACTTGGCTTTAGGTCCACAAGTCTAGAGAAAGGTGACACAAAGAGTGACACATGTTTTTTACTGTTGATGTAAGTAATTGTAATAAAATAGAAATTTGAAACGAGAATTGGTAGAAAATCCTCTCAGGTGCGCCATCTTCCCAATTTCATTAAGTTCTGTGCAGCGCCTGCCGTGAAGGCTGTTTTCAGAAATTCCCGCCTTTTCCGGTGTCCAAAAAACAAAGAGCGCCCAAGGGCGCTCGTCGTTTCGAAACTGTGTGGGGTGTTTAGCCGCCCCAGCTGCGGACTTCACCGCAATCCATATGCACGAAATTCGAGCGGGAGTATTTGCCCACGCCACCTGCGCGGCAGGACATCGCGGCCCTGGCCATCTGCGAGACCGAACGCGACGACAGGCGCAAGTCGGCGGCCTGGCCTTTCATATGCAGCGAGTTCTTGGCAACCCGGCGCGAGCGCGACCGCAGCATCGCGTTGGTCTGCGGTGAGCGGTAACCCGAAAGCAGCATGTACGGTTCGTTCACATCCAGAAGGTTGTGTGAGGCCGCCATGATGTCGATGGTGCGCAGGTCCATGTCCTTGACCTGGTCGGTCCGCCAGTCGCGCATGAAATGGTTGATCTCTTTCACGGCATCTTTGATGTACTTGCCATCGACCCAATAGATCATGTCGATGCGTTCACCGGTGCGACCGGAATACATGCGGATGCGTCGGATGTCGCCACCACCGCGAAGAAACCCTGCTGCATTGGAATAAGTCGGTGCTGCCACAACTGCCGTAGCCGCGAATGCGCCCAGAAGGGCACGCCGGGTCAAGCCCGATGTACTGCTCATCGTCATTTCAGTTTCGTCCCGTACTGTTCCTGCCTGCACACGATGTTACGCGCGCGTTCTTAATTTTTTCCCATCCCAGATGCAGGATTTATGACACAGCCGCGAAAAACAGCCAAGAAGTCTTTCAAAATCACCTTTTCAAGGGGGAATTTTCGGCAGTTTTTTGCGCAGGTGGCACAATTATGTATAATCCAGAGGCATTTGGCGGCGCAATTCCGCCGGGCGATGCAAACACGCATCACGCTCTGACAGATGCGCCGCGATGATACATTTGTGAATAGACAAGCTGCCCGGGGCGCAATCATAGTTGATCGGCACGCATCCCAGCGGCGCAAAATAAAGAATAATCAAGGCCATCCCATGTTCTCAGGTTTTCGGACGCGTACTGGTTTTATTTTAACGGCATGTTTTCTGGCTTCAGCATCGATCGCAGGCGCAGAAACCCGGCCGGCAACGGCTTATCAGATGGCTGTCGCAGAATTTGCCCCCTCGGGGTCAGGGATTGCGGAATTCTATCGCGAAAACGGATTTGCACCGGTTTGGGTGGGGGAATCACCTGAATACATGGCGCGGCGGGCGCGGTTGATCCGAGCTTTGTCGGGCACCGACATGCATGGGCTGCCGCAGGGCTCTTTCAGCGCTCAGGCGCTCTTGGATCAGATGCAGAACGCCCGCACGACACGCGATCTTGGCGCGGTCGAGATCCAGTTGACCCGCGCTTTTGTAGAATACGCCCGAAACCTCCAATCCGGCGCGTTGCGGCCTTCTGCGATCGACGATGGCCTAGTGCGCAAGGTCGAACGGACCCCGGCCAAGGAACACCTTCAGGGCCTTATTGCGGCGGAGAACGGCAGCTATTTCGATCAGCTTGCCCCGCAATCGGCGCAATACCGGGCGTTGATGAAACAGAAACTGGCGCTGGAAAGCCTCGTCCATCAAGGGGGCTGGGGACCAACGGTTCCGGTGTCCAAGCTGGAATACGGTGACACGGGGCCTGATGTGATCAAGCTGCGCAACCGTTTGGTTTCAATGGGTTATATGCGACCAACGGCCAGCCCGGAATTCGATGACGCCCTGTTGGGAGCGGTGCAGGCGTTTCAGACCGATCATGGCCTTGCGGCCGACGGCGTTGCCGGGCAGGGCACGATCACCGAGCTTAACCGCAGCGCCTCGGATCGGCTCAAGGCCGTCTATGTCGCACTTGAGCGCGAACGCTGGTTGCCGCGCGAACGGGGCGAGCGTCATATTCTGGTCAACCAGACCGATTTCTCGGCCAAGATCGTGGATGACGGTTCGATCACTTTTGAGACCCGCGCCGTGATCGGCAAGAACACTCATGACCGCCGCAGCCCCGAATTCTCGGACGAGATGGAGCATATGGTCATCAACCCCAGTTGGTATGTTCCGCGCTCGATCATCACCAAGGAATACCTGCCCAAGCTCAAGTCCAACCCGCACGCGGTCGGGCACATCCAGATTACCGACCGCAGCGGCCGTCAGGTCAATCGCGGTGCGGTGGATTTCACCCAGTTCAATGCGCGCAACTTTCCGTTTGCGATGCGTCAGGCGCCCGGAACAAGCAATGCTCTGGGGTTGGTGAAGTTCATGTTCCCCAACAAGTACAATATCTATCTGCATGATACGCCTCAGAAAAGTCTGTTCGCGCGTGAGGTGCGGGCGTTCTCGCATGGCTGTATCCGCCTGGCGCAACCATTTGAGTTCGCCTATGCGCTGCTGGCCAAACAGGAAGAAAATCCAAAGGCGTTTTTCCACCGGGTGCTGAACACCGGTAAGGAAACCACAGTGCGGCTTGAGGAACACGTTCCGGTCCATATCATCTATCGTACGGCCTTTATCGGACCGAAGGGCAAGGTTCAGTATCGTCGGGATGTTTACGAGCGTGACCGTAAAATCTGGGAGGCTCTGCAGAAAGCAGGGGTGGCCCTGCCGGACGTTCAGGGGTAATCAGCGGGGCAGGTCCTTAAACCGGGAAGCCCGACATGCACTACACCATCCAGCAAATCGCTGACGCCCTTGGGGCGGAAAGCCAGGGTGACACCAGCCTGATTATCGAACGCGCCGCCGAACCGGCGGATGCCGGGGCGTCCGATCTGGCGATGGCGATGTCTCCGAAATATGCCGAGGCGCTGAGCGGTGGGGCCGCACAGGCTGCTGTCTTGTGGGAAGGGGCCGACTGGCAGGCGTTGGGTCTGAAAGCAGTGATTTTTGTGCCTCGTCCACGTATGGCGATGGCGGGGGTGACCGCGATGCTGGATCGCGGGCAGGGGGTTGAGCCGGGGATTCACCCCTCGGCTGTGATCGATCCGACGGCTGAAATCGGTGAGGGTGCCTCGATCGGACCGCTGGCCGTTGTCGGCGCGCGGGTGAAAATTGGCAAAGCTGCCGTTATTGGCCCCCATTGTGTAATCGGGATGGATGCGGTTCTGGGTGACCAAGCAATGCTGCGCGAGATGGTCAGCATCGGGGCGCGGGCGCAAATCGGGGACCGTTTCATTGCCCAACCCGGCGCGCGGATCGGCGGTGACGGGTTCAGTTTCGTCACTCCCGAAGTGTCCGGCGCCGAAAACGCGCGCAAGACGATGGGTGATCAGGGCGACGCACGGGCGCAAAGCTGGCTGCGTATTCATTCTTTGGGCGCAGTAGAGATCGGTGATGACGTTGAGGTTGGCGCCAATTGCACCGTCGACAATGGTACAATCCGCAATACCCGCATCGGCAATGGCTCAAAATTGGATAACCTCGTGCATGTCGGCCACAACACCCGCGTTGGGCAGGATTGTCTGCTGTGCGGTCAAACCGGGGTGTCCGGTTCGGTCGAGATTGGTAACAACGTGGTTCTGGGCGGCCAGACCGGTGTGGTCGACAACATCTTTATCGGCAACGGCGTGATTGCGGGGGGCGGCACCAAGATTCTGTCCAACGTGCCTGCAGGTCGCGTGATCATGGGCTATCCGGGCATCAAGATGGAAACCCATACCGATATCTACAAAGCACAACGTCGTCTGCCCCGAATGGCGCGTGACGTCGAGGCGTTGAAAAAGGCTGTTTTCAAACAGCCTCCGAGTGATTAAATCATCCGCAACGGGATAATCAGAGGACCGACATGAGCATCACCGACCGCGTCATCGCAATCATTGCTGAGCAGGCCGTGCTGGAGCCTTCGGACGTCACACCCGAAAGCACGCTTGAGGATCTGGGAATCGACAGTCTGGGTCTGGTCGAGAGCATCTTTGCCATCGAGGAAGAGTTCGACATCTCAGTCCCGTTCAACGCCAACGAACCCGAGGCCAGCGACTTTGATATCTCGAATGTGGCGGCCATCATTGCCGGTATCGAAAAGCTCGTGTCGGAAAAGGTCTGACAAAGCCTCATGAAACGCGTTGTCATTACCGGCGCCGGGACGATCAACTCGCTGGGCCATTCCGTATCCGATACGCTGGAAGCCATGCGCGAAGGACGTTGTGGCATCTCAGAGCTTGAATTCCGCGACGTCGAGCGTCTTTCCATCAAGATCGGCGGTCAGGTCCGAGGGTTCGAGGCCGAAGGGCGGTTCAACCGCCAACAGATGAGCCTGTATGATCGGTTCACTCAATTCACCCTTACGGCCGCGAAAGAGGCGATCGATCAATCCGGGATCAAATTCAACGGTGAGCTTGCCGCCCGGTCCGGTGTTGTTCTGGGCACCGCCGGAGGTGGCGTTTCGACCTGGGATGACAATTACCGGTCGGTCTACGAAGACGGCAAGAATCGGGTTCACCCGTTCGTTGTACCCAAGTTGATGAACAATGCCGCGGCCAGCCACGTGTCGATGGAGCACAACCTCAAAGGCCCGAGCTTTACCGTCTCGACTGCCTGTGCGTCGTCAAACCACGCGATGGCGCTGGCGTTCCAGATGGTGCGCAGCGGGGCAGCCCCTGCAATGATCACCGGCGGGTCTGAATCGATGCTGTGTTTTGGCGGCGTGAAGGCCTGGGAGGGGCTTCGGGTCATGTCCCGGGACGCCTGCCGCCCGTTCAGCGCAAACCGTAACGGCATGGTTCAGGGCGAAGGTGCCGGTATCTTTGTCTTTGAGGAATATGAACACGCCCGTGCTCGGGGGGCCGATATCCTGTGCGAGATCGTAGGATTTGCCATGTCCTCGGACGCGTCAGATATCGTGATGCCCAGCAAACAGGGCGCGGCACGGGCGATGGCGGGTGCTTTGGCGGATGCGCGTCTGAATGCGGATCAGGTGAGCTATATTAACGCGCATGGCACCGGCACGGCCGCGAATGACAAAACCGAATGCGCGGCGGTTGCGGATGTGTTCGGCCCGCACGCGGATGATCTGATGATTTCATCCACGAAATCCATGCACGGTCACCTGATCGGTGGAACCGGCGCGGTCGAGCTGCTGGCCTGTATCATGGCATTGCGCGATGGCGTGATCGCTCCGACCATCGGCTACGAAGAGCACGACCCGGAATGCGCGCTGGACGTGGTGCCCAATACCGCCCGCGAGGCAAAGGTCGAGGTGGCGCTGAGTAATGCGTTTGCCTTTGGGGGGCTCAACGCGGTACTTGCATTGAAGAAGGCATAAGGCCGGAGCAAAGCAATAGAAACGCCGCCGTAACAGAACGGCGGCGTTTTTTGTCTTGGCTTAGTTCTGGTTCGCGTTCAGCCCGTCAAACCCGGCCGTGAAGCCCGACAGGGACATTTCCAGTTCCACCAGTTGATTGGGCGCATGGACCGAGACCATGGACAGCTTTGCCTTGCTGCCAGCTTTCATCGCATCCACGTCGCCTTGGGTGAAACCCAGTTGGGCGATACAGCCGACCGGGGTGCAGGTTTGATAGTCATAGCGTTTGCCTGGTGCTCCATCGATCGAGAAGGCCAGCTGTGCCTGCAGAAGAATTTCCAGAGGCACGATGACAGTTGCGCCTGCAACGACCGTGGTGCCCTCGGCAAGCTTTTCAATGGTGATTTCCGCGATGGGCTGCCGCTGCGGACCCAGCAGAGTCTGCCGCAGGGCGCAGGGGTCATTGTCTGTGTCTGTGTTGATGCAGGTGACAGACCAGTCTCCGGCCTTCTCCCTGACGTATTGTTCGCCAACACGAGGGCCGCTTTCACCGAGGTCCAGTTCGGTCCCCGTACTTGTCTGCGGCGTTTCGGCTGCGGGTTGGTTTTCCTGCGTCGTTTCCTGTGCGTAAACAGCCCCGCAGCACAGCACGGCGGCCATTACGTTGAAAGAGAGAAGTTTCTTGATCATGAATGCCTCGGCAGAGTGATTGAGCTTTTTGTGCGTCTTACCACCCTTGGATCATGGTGTCAGGCTCTAAGCTGTGTAAACGGTCGGATATGATCGGTTTTTCGCCATTCCGCGGCATTTCCGGTCTACGAAAAAGGGAGCCGGTGGAGCGGCTCCCTTTCATAAAATGTTCTCCCCGTCGGACTGGCCGACTTAGTTATGCGCAGACGTTACGAAAGGCGGGCGCAGCGGTCAACTGCAAACCTGAAATTTTAATGGCAGAGACAGCTTTCCTTTAAAAAAACCGCGCCCGAAGGCGCGGTCAGTCGACAGGGAGGAAGTTTGCCGCCTTGCACCAATCGCGACGAGGGCGGCGAATTGACTATCGCAGTCAAAGGTTAACTTTGTATGCTGGGGGCAGATCGGTGGAAATTAAGGCCTTACATACATGGAAAAAAACATCTTTCTGGGCGGCGCGGGTGACGATTACAGCCAGCCTCAATCCCTGACGCTGAAATATGCCAACCGGCACGGGTTGATCGCCGGTGCGACGGGCACGGGCAAAACCGTAACATTGCAAATTCTGGCCGAGGGGTTTTCCGCAGCGGGCGTTCCGGTGTTCCTTTCCGACGTCAAAGGGGATTTGTCCGGTCTGGCCATGGCGGGGAGCGAAACCCACAAGTTGCATCAGGCGTTTCGGGATCGCGCCACGCGCATCGGGTTTCAGGATTACGCCTATGCCGCGTGCCCGGTGACGTTCTGGGACTTGTTCGGTCAGCAAGGCCATCCGGTGCGCACGACCGTGACCGAGATGGGCCCGCTGCTGCTGTCGCGCCTCATGGACCTGAGCGAGGCGCAGGAAGGCATCCTGAACATCGCGTTCCGCGTAGCGGATGAAGAGGGAATGCCGTTGCTGGATCTCAAGGACCTGCAAGCCCTGCTTGTCTGGATCGGCGAAAACCGGACGCAATTGTCCCTGCGTTACGGCAACGTCTCGACAGCGTCGATCGGGGCCATTCAACGGCGTTTGCTGGTATTGGAAAATCAGGGCGGCACCAACCTGTTTGGCGAACCCGCGCTAGAGCTTGCGGATCTGACGCGCACGGACGAGAACGGGCAGGGGATGGTGAACATTCTGGCCTCGGACAAGCTGATGGGATCTCCGCGCCTATATGCGACCTTCCTGTTGTGGCTACTGAGCGAGCTGTTTGAAGAACTGCCCGAGGTCGGAGATCCGGACAAGCCCAAGCTGGTCTTCTTCTTTGACGAGGCGCATCTGCTGTTCGAAGACGCGCCTAAGGTTCTGGTCGACAAAGTTGAACAAGTCGCGCGGCTGATCCGGTCCAAGGGGGTTGGTGTCTATTTCATTTCACAAAACCCGGCAGACATACCCGAGGATATTCTGGGGCAGCTTGGAAACCGTGTTCAGCACGCGTTGCGCGCGTTCACGGCCCGGGATCGCAAGAACCTGCGCCTGGCTGCCGAAACATATCGTGAGAACCCGGCCTTCGACACCGAGACGGCAATCCGCGAGGTCGGCGTGGGCGAGGCGGTGACCTCGATGCTGCAGAAAAAGGGGGTGCCGGGGATTGTTGAACGGACCTTGATCCGCCCGCCCGGATCGCAGCTCGGGCCAATCACCGAGGCCGAGCGTCAGGCGGTTCTGGCAGCTTCTCCGATGCAGACGAAATACGGCACGCTGAAAGATCGCAGGTCGGCGTTCGAAATCCTTCAGGCTCGTGCGGAGGTGGCGGCCGAGGCCGCTGCCAAGGCGGAAGAGAAGGAAGAAACCCAAACAACTGCCGAGCGCGAATTCGCTACGGCCCGCCGGTATTCCGGTGGCCGCGTCGGGCGGTCTTCTTCCCGGGTGACGCGGAAGAAGGATACCTTTGCCACCGCCATGGGTGAGGCCGTCATCAAGGAACTCAAAGGCACCACCGGGCGCCGCATCGTGCGGGGTATTCTGGGCGGGCTGTTTCGGGGCCGATAAGCGCGCGGCGCCGTGCGGTATGTCTGCCGCGCGGCGCCGATCCCGTTACTTCAGACGACGCTGGCCTTCTTGTCGGCAATAAGCGTCCGCCTCGGGCACCGACATCTTGGTGGCCGGGAAATCGATGGCGCGGTCCCAGGTGACCCGGTCATGACGGTACAGCTGACAGGTGACCACGCCCTTCGGAGTTTGAACCTTGACCGGCTCAGTCTCCAGATCTTCGGGTGATGGGATACATGCGGCCAGACTGGCGACTACCGGCAGCATGAGGATCTTGGGGATAAACGAAGTTTTCATGTGTCGTCTTCTTACTCTCGAGAGGTGGCCTGTAGTTTCAGCCTCGATTGACTAATTAAACGTGAAGGCGATCCGGCGCAGGCCCGGAACGTGCTCAGCGATGATTTCGTCTATTCATGTTCGGTTCATGAATCAAGAAACCGCGCCGATTATGCGGCACGGTTTCGATTTTTCCCACAGGTGCGATCTATTTCTCGGGAATCAGGCCCCTTGGGCTGAATCTGAGAACAATCAGCAGGATCAGCCCCATGGTCAGCAGGCGCATATGCGCGGCGCTTTCAATCAGGTGTGCCTTGAGCGCACTGCCATCAGGCATACCCGAAGTGATCAGGTTCATAAGCCACAGGCCGATAGGTTCGACCTGAACCCAGAGGAACCAGATGACGAAGGCGCCCAGAACCGCTCCGAAATTGTTGCCCGAACCACCGACGATCACCATCACCCAGACAAGGAAGGTAAACCGCAGCGGCTGATAGGCGCTGGGGGTCAGCTGACCGTCCAGAGTGGTCATCATGGCACCCGCGATGCCGCAGATGGCCGAGCCCAGAACGAAGATCTGCAAATGGCGGCGGGTGACGTCTTTGCCCATCGCCTCGGCTGCGACCTCGTTGTCGCGAATGGCACGCATCATGCGGCCCCACGGGCTGTTCAGAGCTTTCTGCGCCATCCAAAGCAACACCAGCAACACGATCAGAAATAGCAACGAATAGCCCAGCTTGACCGACAGGGTCGACGCCGTTACCGGATCCAGCCCCAGCCAATCAGCCCGTGCAACAAAGCCGGGATCGTTTTGCAGATCGACCTCATAGCCCACCACCGGGGCAGGACGCGGGATTCCGTAGACGTTCTTGACGCCACGGGCCAACCAATCCTCGTTCTTCAAGATCGCGATGATGATCTCGGCAATACCCAGCGTTGCAATCGCCAGATAGTCCGAGCGCAAACCCAAAGCGGTCTTACCGATCAACCAGGCGGCACCGGCAGCCAGCAGACCTCCGGCGGGCCAGGCCAGCAGCACCGGCAGGTTCAGGCCGCCGAGGTTGCCTGCGACCGCAGGTTCAATTGCCTCGACCGCCGCGGTGTTGGGATCAAGCACGGCGCGGTAGATAAAGAACCCCGCTATCAGAATGGCGATGATCGACAGAGTTCGTACCCGGCCTTTCGGCATCTTTTGCGCCACCAGTACGGTGGCCACAACGGTCGCGGCACCCAGCAGCAGGGCCAGAACGATGCCGTATCCGCCCGCAGACCACGCTCCAGGTGTCGTCGGGGTGGAAACCAAAACGACCGCAAGCCCGCCCAGCGCGACAAAGCCCATGACGCCGACGTTGAACAGCCCGGCAAAGCCCCATTGCAGGTTCACCCCCAACGCCATGACGGCCGAGATCAGCCCCATATTCATGATCAGGATCGCGGCGTTCCAGCTTTGCGTGAACCCGGTCAGCAGAATCAGGCCGCCGACCACGGCGAAAAGCAGCGTGTTTTTGACAGGCTCGGTCATACCGCTTTCCCCTTAAACAGACCCGTAGGTTTGAACAGCAGCACGATCAGCAGGATCACAAAGCTGACCGCGAACTTGTAGTCGGTGGACAGGAACTGCACCAACCCCGACGGCTCCAGGCTTTCCGGCGCCAGATAGGTCAGCACCTTTTTCCAGGCATAGGTGATCGTCACCTCGGAAAAGGCGATGATGAAGCCGCCGGCGATGGCACCCAGAGGGCTGCCGAGGCCACCCACGATGGCCGAGGCGAAGATCGGCAGCAGCAACTGGAAATAGACGAAAGGCTTGAAGCTTTTGTCCAGCCCGTACAGCACGCCCGCCGTGGTCGCCAGCGCGGCGACGATGATCCATGTGATCATCACCACGCGTTCGGGGTTGATCCCCGACAACAGCGCCAGATCCTCGTTATCCGAATAGGCGCGCATCGACTTGCCGGTGCGGGTCCTGTTCAGGAACCAGAACAGCAGCGCCACGGCGACAACGGCCACGATGACGGTAATGCCCTGTGAGGTCTTGATCGCCAGCCCCTCACGCAGCCCGGTCATCTCGCGGAAATCCCGCGCCGAAACGATGAACCTTGCACCGTCCGAGAACCTTTGGTCATCCGGTCCGATGATGAACCGCACCAGACCATTCATGATGAACATCACACCCATCGAGACGATCACAAGAATGACGGGTTTGGCCTTTTGTTCCCGGTAGAACCTATAGACCAGCCGGTCGGTGACCAGCACCAGAACGATGCAGCCCAGAATGGCAAAGGGCAGGGCCAGCAGAGCGGTTGGCAACGGACCAAAACTGACCCCGGCGGCCTGCAGGCCCCACGTGACCAGCACAGCGATCATCGCGCCAAAGGCCATCGTGTCGCCGTGGGCAAAGTTCGAGAACCGCAGGATGCCATAGATCAGCGTCACCCCCAGAGCGCCCAGCGCCAACTGGCTGCCATAGGCGATTGCGGGAACAAGGACGAAGTTGGAGAGCGCCACAATGGCGTTGAGGAAGTCCATTAAAACTCCTGCTCGCAATCGCCTTCAAATACACGACGTGCATTGAAAGTCTTTGAATATTCGACATATCGCTGCGGAACAACGGTGAGCGTAGCCGTCAGCTTTGATGGTGGTGTTCGTGCCAAGAACATGATCGAGCGGCTATTTTCATCTTCTTGCGATGCAATCATCAAGGAGTTTCCAGAAGTGACCACGTACTCTGTTCCGTTCGAAAGACGTACTTCGGAAGTCGCTTCACCAGCCGCAGCGGTGCCGTCAATGATGAACTCCCCGAAGTTACTTCGAATCTGGTCGGGCGGTTTGCCGATAAACTCGATATTGAGCATGGAGCCCACGCATTCCCCTTCGTTTTCACAGGCTTCTCTGAGAAAGCATGTTTCGGCTTCAGCAGCGCTGCAAATTGAGGCCAAGATCAATACTTCAGGTATTCTCACGCTACCCCCCCAAGAAACTCTTGCGCACTTCCGGATCGGCCAGCAGTTCCTTGCCCGTGCCGGTATAGGCGTTGCGCCCCTGAACCAGCACATATCCCTTGTCCGCAATCTCCAGCGCCTGACGGGCGTTCTGTTCAACCATCAGGATCGGTAGGCCGGTGCGCGAGACTTCGATGATCCGGTCGAACAGTTCATCCATCACGATGGGCGAGACACCAGCGGTGGGTTCGTCCAGCATCAGCACCTTGGGCTGGGTCATCAGCGCGCGGCCTACGGCGACCTGTTGGCGTTGACCGCCCGACAGCTCTCCGGCCGGTTGGTTGCGCTTGTCGCGCAGGATGGGGAAGAGGTCATAGACCTGCTCCATCGTCTGGCTGATGTCGTCGCGGCGGATGAAGGCGCCCATTTCTAGGTTCTCCTCCACCGTCATCGAGGTGAAGATGTTCGAGGTCTGCGGCACAAAGCCCATCCCCCTGATCACCCGGTCCTGCGGCGAGAGTTTGGTGATATCCTCGCCATCCAGCCGCACCGCCCCGGCACGGACGTCCAGCATTCCAAACACGGCCTTCATCGCCGTGGATTTACCGGCACCGTTGGGGCCGACGATCACCGCAATTTCACCCTTGTCGACGGCGATGGTGCAGTCGTGCAGGATATCCGGCCCCTTGCCATAACCACCGGTCATGGTGTCGCCGATCAGGAACGGGCCGCCGCCGACATAGTGCGTTTCACCGCTGGTCTGGTGGGCCGGAACCATGGTGCCCGCACCATGCGGATTGGTAATCGAGGCGTCCTTGTTGCCCTTGTCGTCCTGATAAGGATTGTCGCTCACGCTCCGGCCTCCAGCTTGTCTTTGTTCTTCAGGCCGGTGCCCAGATACGCCTCGATCACGTGCTCGTTGGCCTTGATCTCGTCCAGAGTACCCTCGGCCAGAACCTTGCCCTCGGCCATGCAGATGACCGGGTCGCAGATTTTGCCGATGAAATCCATGTCGTGCTCGATGACCACGAAAGTATAGCCGCGTTCCTTGTTCAGGCGCAGGATGGTGTCGGCGATGGTCATCAGCAGGGTACGGTTCACGCCCGCCCCGACCTCGTCCAGAAACACGATCTTGGCATCGACCATCATGGTGCGGCCAAGCTCCAGCAGCTTTTTCTGCCCGCCCGAGACCTGACCCGCCTTGTGATCGGCCAGATGTTCGATGGTCAGGAACTCAAGCACCTCGTCGGCCTTGGCGCGCAAGGCGCGTTCTTCGTCGGCGATGCGCTTGCGGCCGAACCACGTGTTCCACAATGCCTCGCCCGATTGAGCGCCAGGGACCATCATCAGGTTTTCGCGGCAGGTCATCGACGAGAACTCGTGCGCGATCTGGAACGTGCGCAGCAAGCCCTTGTGAAACAGCTCATGCGGGGGCAATCCGGTGATGTCCTCACCATCCATGAACACCTTGCCGCTGGTCGGAGGCAGAACGCCTGCGATCACGTTGAACAGGGTGGTTTTGCCTGCACCGTTTGGTCCGATAAGGCCGGTAATCGAACCCTTTTCAATCTTTAACGAAGCGCCATCCACCGCGTGGAAGCCGCTAAAATGCTTGTGCACGTCTTCTACGACGATCATGGTTTTCCCTTGTCTTTTCCCCGAAAACAGAGGTGCCGCCTTTTGTCACTGAAACAGCCCGGACACAAGGCCCGGGCTGTTCCGTTCGGTCTGAATTGACGCTTGATTAACGGTAATTAACCGTCTTCATCTCACCGTCGATAACCTCGATCTCACGATAGGCGCCGGCGCTTTCACCGGGGCCGATCAGTTCGACGCCCGACGCGCCGACATAGTCGATGTCCTGACCGGCGGCGAGCAGTTCCAGACCTTTGGCCAGTTCACCCGGATAGATTTTCTCACCCGGTTCGTTGGCGACGTCCATGATCTTGCTGCCGTAGTCGGCGGGGTTGCTGGAACCCGCGGCCTGCATGGCCAGCAGGAACAGCGCTGCGGCGTCATAGGATTCGGGAACAAAGATCGACGAGCCGTCAAAGCCCTCGCCCTCGGCCATCGCAAAGAACGAATCCGCAGCCTCGCTTTTCGAACCCGGCGCCTGACCGTAGGAACCATTCAGATCCGGGCCTACGTTTTCGGGCAGCGAGTCACCGATCATGCCGCCCGGCAGGCCGAACGTGTCGAACGCACCGCTGTCCAGCGAGGATTGGATGATGCCCAGACCACCCTGGTCCAGATAACCGGCCACGACCAGAATGTCGCCGCCAGCCGATGCAAGGGCGCCAACTTCGGCCGAATAGTCGGCCTTGCCGTCTTCGTGTGCCGCTACGATGGTGACTTCACCGCCCAGCGACTCGAACGAGGATTTGATCGCCTCGGACAGACCCTTGCCGTAGTCGTTGTTGGTATAGGTGAGAGCGATTGAGTTGACGCCACGCTCTTTCAGGATGTCGGCCATGATCTCACCTTCGCGCGCGTCAGACGGCGAGGTGCGGAAGAACAGGTCATTGTCTTCCATGACAGACAGACCCGGCGAGGTCGCCGACGGTGAAATCATCACCATGCCGTTCGGAACGGCAACGTTCTGCAGGATCGCGCCGGTCACGCCCGAGCAGTCTCCGCCGACCAGGCCGTTGATGCCTTCGGCAACCAGGCGTTCAGCGTTGGCAGTGGCCAGCGCATTGTCGGCGCAGCCGGTATCGGCACGTACCGGGGTCACGGTCGATCCGTCCAGCAGCTTGCCCGACTCCGAGACTTCTTTCATGGCCAGTTCCGCACCGGCGGCCATTGCAGGCGACAGCGATTCAATCGGGCCGGTGAAACCGAACATAATACCCAGTTTGACGTCTTCGGCCATGGCGGTGCCGGCCAGCAATGCGGTTGCTGCGGTTGCAGTAAGCAGCTTTTTCATGTGGTTACTCCCAAGTTGGAACGTATTCGTTCTGCGCATGACCCTAGGCAAGCTGTCCGGAAAAGAAAAGTCCTCACGAAGATGTGTCATTGCCACCTATAGTTCTGCTAGTTTTTGTTGGGTGTATCCCGTGATTTGGCGGCAGGCGGTCCATGGATGGAGAGCTGAATGTTAAGAGTATTTGCGATTCTGGCGCTGTGGTTTCCGGCCGGCTGGGTCAGTGCCGACACCCTTGAGACCTCATCCGGTTCCGTGCAGGTCAGTCCGATGATTGAGGGCCTGGATACACCTTGGGCTGTCGGGCTGTTGCCAGGTGGCGCGTTTCTGGTGACCGAGCGCGAAGGTGAACTGCTCTATGTCACGGACGGGCAGGCAAAACGCGTCAGGGGTGTGCCGAAAGTGGCGGCAAACGGGCAGGGCGGTTTGCTTGACGTGACCGTCGCCCGCGATTTCTCTCGCACCCGAGAGGTTTTCCTGACTTTTTCGAAACCGCAGCAGGGCGGTGCCGGAACCGCCCTTGCGGTGGCCCAATTGTCAAATGCGGGTGATCAACTGACCAACCCGCGCGTGATCTTCGAGGCGGTCCCGGGTGGTTCGGCTGGGCGGCACTATGGCTCGCGGGTGGTTGAGGCGGAAGATGGGACCCTGTTCGTCACGATCGGCGACCGGGGTGAGCGCTCCAAAGCTCAGGACCGCTCCAACTATAATGGCACGGTCATTCGCGTGAACCGCGACGGTTCGGTGCCTGCGGACAACCCTTTTGTCCGGGAAGACGGCGCGAGGCCCGAGATCTGGTCTTACGGCCACCGCAATCCGCAGGGGGCCGGGCTGGACGCGCGCGGGCGGCTTTGGATTTCCGAACATGGCGCCAAAGGCGGGGATGAGGTCAATCTGGTCCGGCCTGGTCGGAACTATGGTTGGCCGGTGATCTCTTACGGCGTGCATTACTCCGGCAAGAAGATCGGAGAGGGCACTGCGAAACCAGGCATGGAACAGCCCGAATTCTATTGGGACCCGTCCATGGCACCGTCCGGGTTGATGGTCTATTCCGGCAAGCTGTGGCCCGAGTGGAAAGGGAACATCTTTGTAGGCTCGCTGAAATTCGACTATATCGCGCGGCTGGCGGGATCGCCGCTGCAAGAGGTCGAGCAGATCAAAGGCCCCGAGACCGAACGCGTGCGCGACATCGTCGAGGCCCCGGATGGGTCGATCTGGTTCATTTCGGTCGGGCAGGGGGCGGTCTATCGCATGACGCCGGGCACGTAGGACCGGGTTAACCGGACAGCCGGTCACCCTGTGCGCCGCGCTCACGGTAGGGCGTCGTGTTGTAATGCGCCCGGTAGCATTTCGAGAAATGCGACGGGCTGGCAAACCCACAGGCCAGCGCCACGTTGATCACGCTCATATCCGTCTGCATTAGCAGGTTGCGCGCTTTGTGCAGCCGCAGTTCCATATAATAGCGCTTGGGCGACCGGCTGAGATAGCGACGGAACAGCCGTTCAAGCTGCCGCGTGGACATGCCGACATCCTTGGCCAGAATCGAAGGCGAGATCGGCTCTTCGATGTTCTTTTCCATCATCAGGATGACCTGGCTCAGCTTGGGGTGGCGCACGCCGATGCGGGTCGGAGTCGACAGGCGTTGCGTGTCCTGATCGGTACGGATCGAGGAATAGATCATCTGATCCGCCACCGCGTTGGCCAGGTCTTCGCCATAATCGTCGGCGATGATCTTCAGCATCAGGTCGATGGACGAGGTGCCACCCGCCGTGGTCATGCGGTTCGCATCGACGATAAAGACAGACTTGGTCAGTTCGACCTCGTCGAATTCCTCGACAAAGCTGTCGGCGTTTTCCCAGTGGATCGTGGCGCGCTTGCCGTCCAGCAAGCCGGCTTTGGCCAGCGTATAGGCCGCGGTGCACAGGCCTCCGATGCGCAGGCCGCGCCGTGCTTCGCGCCGCACCCAGTTCAGCACCTTCTTGGTGGTCGCTGCCTGCACGTCCACGCCGCCGCAGATCAACACGACATCGTCGCGCTGAAGTTCGGTCAGGTCCTCGTTCAACGCGAACGTCGTACCAGCCGAACAATTGACCGTTTCGCCGCTTTCGCCCAT
The DNA here is from genome assembly GCF_056540565.1 of Ruegeria sp. AM9. Taxonomy (NCBI): domain Bacteria; kingdom Pseudomonadati; phylum Pseudomonadota; class Alphaproteobacteria; order Rhodobacterales; family Roseobacteraceae; genus Ruegeria; species Ruegeria sp. AM9. Next base: position 49,474 of record NZ_JBQFWY010000009.1, on the reverse strand, counting down.
CAGGGTCCAGGTATACAGCGTCCTATCCGCCATACGGTTGGCAATCCGCAGGCTGTCCAACGCCGATGCGAATGACAGCAGCGAGAATTTGTCCAGCAGGACAAATACGAAATTGCGCGGGTTGGCCGCAGTGTCTTCCACCGTGACAACTTGGCGTTGCTCTTGCATGGCGAGGTGTCCTTGATTCGGCGCTTCGAGACGTTACGTCCGGCGACAGATTTGACAGCCACCATGATCAAAGCTTGTTTCCCGCGTCAAGAGGCCCAAATCGGATATGGTCAGTCTTCAATGCATTTTGTATAGAGACGACCTGACTACTTCAGCGGAGATCAAAGCTATGACCGAATGGCAAAAAACGAACTGGCGCAACAAGCCCCGGGTTCAGATGCCAGACTATACCGACGAGGCCGCTTTGGCCAAGGTCGAGGCCCAGCTTTCACAGTATCCCCCGCTGGTCTTTGCCGGTGAGGCGAGGCGTCTCAAGCAACATCTGGGTGCCGCCGGTCGCGGCGAGGCCTTCCTGTTGCAGGGCGGGGATTGCGCCGAAAGCTTTGAACAATTCAGTGCGGACGCGATCCGTGACACCTTCAAGGTGATGCTGCAAATGGCAATGGTGCTGACCTATGGCGCCAAGGTGCCGGTGGTGAAGGTTGGCCGTATGGCGGGCCAGTTCGCCAAGCCGCGCAGCGCCCCCACCGAAGTTGTGGATGGTATGGAACTGCCCAGCTACCGTGGTGACATCATCAACGAGCTGGCCTTCACGCCCGAAGCACGCATTCCGAATCCCGGCAAGATGCTGCAGGCCTACACTCAGGCCGCCGCGACGCTAAACCTGCTGCGCGCATTCTCGACCGGTGGTTTCGCGGATATGAGCATGGTGCATTCCTGGACGCTGGGCTTTACCGACGAACAGGATGTCAGCAAATACTCGGAAATCGCTGACCGTATTCAGGATACGATCGATTTCATGAACGCTGCCGGGATCACGGCGGACACCACGCACGAATTCTCGACCGTTGAATTCTACACCAGCCACGAAAGTCTGCTGCTGGAATACGAAGAGGCGCTGACCCGTCTTGATTCGACATCCGGAAACTGGCTGGCCGGCTCCGGCCACATGATCTGGATCGGTGACCGCACGCGTCAGCCGGACGGCGCACATGTAGAGTTCTGCCGCGGCGTGCTGAACCCGATCGGACTGAAATGTGGTCCGACCACGACGGCCGAAGACCTCAAGGTTCTGATGTCCAAGCTGAACCCCGAGAATGAAGAAGGCCGCCTGACCCTGATCGCGCGCTTTGGTGCGGGCAAGGCGGGCGAACATCTGCCGCGTCTGGTCAAGGCCGTGAAGGAAGAGGGGGCCAAGGTCACTTGGGTCTGCGATCCGATGCATGGCAATACGATCAAGTCAGCCACCGGCTACAAAACGCGGCCCTTTGACTCGGTCCTGCGCGAGGTGCGCGACTTCTTTGGTGTGCATCAGGCCGAGGGCACCATCCCCGGCGGCGTGCATTTCGAGATGACCGGGCTGGATGTCACCGAGTGCACCGGCGGCGTGCGGGCTGTGACCGAAGAGGACCTCTCGGATCGTTACCACACCGCTTGCGATCCGCGTCTGAACGCGTCGCAATCGCTGGAACTGGCATTCCTTGTTGCTGAGGAACTGACCAACCTGCGCCGCAATGGCAACAAACGCGCGGTCAGCTGAGTTTCGGGCAAATTGCAAAAGAAAGGCGGGCCATTTGGTCCGCCTTTTTCGTCGGTGTCAGTCGTCGCGGGACGACACCAGCCGCAGATGTGATCCGGGGCGTTTGAACGCATCCTGATCCTCGGCGAAACCGGCAGGTTCGTGGTCCACCTGCTGCTGTGGTGCTTGCACGTCGGAGACCGCCCGAACGCGGGTGTCCGGAATGGTGAACCGGCGTGGCGTTGCACCGATTGCACCGTCACAGACCATCACGCCCAGCACGCGGCTGACATCACCAAGGTCACTTTTCAGCGGCAACAGGATCATGCGGGCCTGCAATTGGACCCGCCCCAGTTTGCCGGCAGAGACCAGTCCCAATTCGGCAATCGCAGGCCGGGCAAAGACCTGCTCAAGAACGTCCGAAATCTGGCCGCGGTCGCTGGGTTCGAAAAACGCGGTCAGTGGCATACCGCGTACTTCCATGCCCGCCAGTTTGTTCAGATGGCTGCCTGCCAGACGGAACCGCGCCAGCCCCGGTGCAATGCGTTCCAGGATGAACGTGTATTCCAGAACGTTCTCAAGACCACGCGGATCGACCTGCGACCGCTTGGGCACGCCGTCACCTGTCAGAAGCGCGGTCCAGTACGCTTCGACCTGTCGGATGGGCGAGAGGCTGCGCCCGCTGTCAAAACGATCCATTGCGACGATCTTTCCAAAACTTGACCCGGAACCGTTTCCGAAAAAGGTTTTCATTTTCATCACCCTAGCGTCGATTGACCGTCATTTTCCTAAAATGCCAGATACCGGGACCATTTGCGCCCGACCTGCGCTGGCTCAGGTCAGATTGACACGGGTTAAGTCAATTTTGGAGGAATTCTTTAACGAATGGTTAACTTCTGGAGATCGGTTCAAAGTGAGCAAACTCTTGCCCTGCGCCTGCCGATGGCATTAGGTGCACCAAGCGAGCAGACAGGGGCAGCTAAAATGATCAAATCCATGACCGCTTTCGCCTCGGGCAAGGGGGCATATGGGCCCCATAGCTGGACGTGGGAGTTGCGCAGTGTGAACGGCAAGGGGCTGGACATGCGCCTGCGCGTGCCCGACTGGCTGACCGGGCTCGAAGCTGGCTTGCGGGCGCAAACCTCGAAAGCTCTGAGCCGGGGCAGCGTTACCCTTTCGCTAAAGCTGAGCCGTGATGAAACGGCGCCCGATCTTGCCCTGAACGAAACCGCCATGGCCGCCGCGCTCACCGCGCTGGCGCGCACACAGGAAATGGCCGCCGCCAGCGGTGTTGCGCTGGCTCCGTCCACTGCGGCTGACCTGATCGGCATCAAGGGCATGTTGGAGGCCGGCAGCGACGTCGATGACCCCGCGCCGCTGGTGGAACAACTGACCAAGGAGTTTGCCCCGCTTTTGGCTGCGTTTGTTGATATGCGCCAGACCGAGGGCAAGGCACTGGCCGACGTTCTGGACGGGCAATTGGCGCAGGTGGCTCAACTAACCGAACAGGCTGCGGATCTTGCCGAGCAACGCAAGGACAAGGCCGCCGAGGCGCTGCGGGAAAACCTCGCGCGAGTACTGGACAATGCGCAGGGTGCCGACCCTGACCGGGTTGCACAGGAACTGGCGCTGATCGCCGTCAAATCCGATATCACCGAGGAAATCGACCGCCTGAAAGCCCACGTTGTGGCTGCGCGGGATTTGTTGTCTCAGGACACAGCCGTCGGGCGCAAGCTGGACTTCCTGATGCAGGAGTTCAACCGCGAGGCCAACACGCTGTGTTCGAAAGCGCAGAGCGCTGATCTGACCTCGGTCGGGCTTGAGTTGAAGGCGGTCATAGACCAGATGCGCGAACAAGTGCAAAATGTTGAATGATTATGGGAACGACTGACATGGCAGATCGCCGCGGCCTACTTATCATCCTGTCTTCGCCCTCGGGTGCGGGAAAATCCACTCTGGCCCGCCGGCTGATGGCTTGGGACGAAGGTCTGGAATTTTCGGTCTCGGCCACAACCCGCGCGCCCCGTCCGGGTGAGGAGCATGGGCGCGAGTATTATTTCCTGTCGGAAGACGAGTTCAAGCAGCAGGTTGCCGATGGGCAGATGCTGGAACATGCGCACGTTTTCGGGAACTTTTACGGCTCGCCCGCCGGTCCGGTGCGGGATTCCATCAATTCCGGCCGGGATGTGCTGTTTGACGTGGACTGGCAGGGCGAGGTGCAGATCCGCAATTCGGATCTGGGCAAGCATGCGCTGTCGATCTTCATCCTGCCGCCCTCGATCCCCGAACTGCGCCGCCGTCTGGAGACCCGCGGGCAGGACAGCGCGGATGTGATTGCCAAACGGATGCTGAAAAGCTGGGATGAGATCAGCCACTGGGGTTATTACGACTATGTACTGGTCAATGACGATCTGGACTCGACCGAGGACAAACTGAAAACCATCGTCAGCGCGGAACGCATGCGCCGCATCCAGCAACCCAATCTGCAAAACCACGTGCGTACCCTGCAAAACGAATTTGAGGGGCTGTCATGACCATCTACGCCTTGGGGGAGCACATTCCGCAAATCCACGAGGACACTTGGGTAGCGCCCGACGCCAACCTGATCGGCAAAGTGGTGCTGGAGCAGGGCGCCTCGGTCTGGTTCGGCTGCACCATCCGGGCGGATCATGAAGAGATTCGTGTGGGCGAAGGTAGCAACGTGCAGGAAGACTGCATCATGCATATCGACGCCGGGTTCCCTCTGACCATCGGCAAGAATTGTACGATCGGGCACAAGGTGATGCTGCATGGTTGCACGATCGGGGAAAACACGCTGATCGGGATGGGGGCGATTGTTCTGAACGGCGCGAAGATCGGTAAGAACTGCCTGATCGGGGCAGGGGCCCTGATCACCGAGGGCAAGGAAATCCCCGACAACTCGCTGGTCATGGGGTCGCCCGGCAAGGTCGTGCGGCAGCTGGATGAGGCAGCGGCGCAGAAAATCACCCTCAGCGCGTTGCATTATCAGCAGAACATGCGCCGGTTCCGCGATGAGATGAAGCCTGTGGTCTAGTCTGGAAAGATTGAGAAAATGTCAGACGACCTGCTTGCCGAATTTGTTTCGGCCATTCCGATGCCCGCCCTGATGGTCGACCAGACAGAGCGGATCATTGCCGCGAATACGGATGCGAAAACCCTGTTGACGCAGAATATCGTCGGACGGCATTTCGCAACGATCCTGCGGCAACCGCAGGTGATTGATGCGATTGAACAGGCCCTGCATACCAAAGGCCCGGCCAAAACGCGCCACCTGTCCAACGATGGTGCGCAGGACACTACGTTCGAGGTCGAATGCCGTTATCTGAACGGGGTCGGCGCGGTGTCTGGCGGGGCGGTGCTGGCGATCTTTCAGGACATCACGCATGTCGAGCAGGCCAGCCAGATGCGCCGCGATTTTGTCGCCAATGTCAGCCATGAGCTACGCACACCTCTGACAGCCGTGATGGGGTTCATCGAAACCTTGCGCGGACCGGCCCGTGACGATGCGGTCGCGCGTGAGCGCTTTCTTCACATAATGAACGATGAAGCCAACCGGATGAACCGGCTGGTAGGGGATCTGCTGTCTTTGAACCGCGTCGAAAGCGAAGAGCGTGTGCGGCCGAAAGAACAGCTGGAGCTGACGGGCCTCGTGCAGTCGACGCTGAACTCTCTTCGGCCTCTGGCTGAAGACGCCGAGGTGCAACTGACCCTGAAAGCGCCGGAAGAACCTGTTTCGCTGACCGGAGACAATGACCAGCTTCGCCAGGTCTTCACCAACCTGATCGAGAATGGCATCAAATACGGTGGCAGCGGTGGCAGCGTCGAGATTCGCGTGGCTCCGTCTGAACGCGATTCCGCAATGCGGGGCCCGGCGGTTCGGGTTCAGGTGATCGACAAGGGGCCGGGTATCGATGCGGTGCATTTGCCCCGTCTGACCGAACGATTCTATCGCGCCGACAGTCACAGATCGCGGCAATTGGGCGGGACGGGGCTGGGTCTTGCCATCGTGAAGCACATCATCAACCGCCATCGCGGGCGGCTGCGGGTGGAAAGCGATCTGGGCAAAGGCACGACGTTCACCGTTATTCTGCCGCGGTGACCCGCTAAACTCACAGCAATCAGAGCGGTTTCGTGAAGCTATGTGAACGCTGCATGTCTGCAATGCGTCGCGTCGGTAAGAATTTCTGTCGACTGTCATATAGCTGTTACATACCTGTCACAAAAGGCTTACGCGCGGGCCGTAGAGGTGCCGGCAAGATCATCATGGGGGTGATCACCAACTACATTCTCAAGGAGACTGAGATGTCCTTTGTAAAACTGTCGGCTTCGGCCCTTGCTATCGCTGCTGTCTCGGCCACTGCGGCCGCCGCCCGTGATCAGGTTCAGGTTGCCGGTTCCTCAACCGTCCTGCCTTATGCTTCGATCGTTGCGGAAGCCTTCGGTGAAAACTTTGACTTCCCGACACCGGTTGTTGAATCGGGTGGTTCCTCGGCGGGCCTGAAGCGTTTCTGTGAAGGTGTTGGCGAAAACACCATCGACGTTGCAAATGCATCGCGCGCCATCCGTGAAAAAGAAATCAAAGCCTGTGCTGAAAACGGCGTAACCGACATCATCGAAGTTCAGATCGGTTATGACGGCATCGTTTTCGCATCCGACATCAACGGCAACTCGTTCGAGTTCACGCCGGAAGACTGGTACAAGGCCCTGTCTGCACAGATTGTTGTTGATGGCCAGCTGGTCGACAACCCGAACAAAACCTGGGCCGACGTGAACCCAGCGTTCCCGGCGCAGCCGATCGCAGCCTTCATCCCGGGCACCAAGCACGGTACCCGTGAAGTGTTTGAAGACAAAGTGATCCTGGCCGGCTGTGAGCACCTGGGCGACTTTGACGCCTATCTGGCCGCCGCAGAAGGCGACAGCGACAAGGCCAAGAAGAAAGCGGCCGAGAAAGCCTGTATCGCTCTGCGCACCGACGGCGTGTCGGTCGACATCGACGGCGACTATACCGAAACTCTGGCCCGTATCGACAGCAACAAGGACGGCATCGGCGTCTTTGGTCTGGCGTTCTACGAGAACAACACCGACAAGCTGCAAGTTGCGACCATGTCCGACATCGTTCCTTCGACCGAGTCGATCGCATCCGGCGAGTACCCCGTGTCGCGCCCGCTGTTCTTCTACGTGAAGAAAGCCCACATCGGCGTAATCCCCGGCCTGAAAGAATATGCCGAGTTCTTCGTCGCTGACGAGATCGCAGGTCCCGACGGCCCGCTGGCCGAATACGGTCTGGTTTCCGATCCGGAACTGGTCAAGGTACAGGAAACTGTTGCCAACGAAACCGTTCTGGGCGGCGGCTCCTAAGTACATTTGTGAATGGAACCGGGGCGTTTTATACGCGCCCCGGTTCGTTTTGACTCCAACTCTGCCATCCCCACGGAGTTATCATGGCGTTATCCTGGCTGTTGCTTATCCTGCTTGCGCTTGCAGTGATCGGATACTTCACGGGTCGGTCCCGTGCCCTGGCAAGTGCGGGAGGTGACGCCCGCGAATTGCACTCTTTGCCGTCCTATTATGGCTACAACGTCGCCATGTCGGCGCTTGTTCCAGCTTTGGGCGTATTGATTGTCTGGCTTCTGGTACAGCCGATGATCGTGAACAGCACGGTATCCGGTCTCATCCCCGATCAGGCGATTCCCGAAGGATCGGATCGCGGCCTGATCATGAGCGAAGTGCGCCGCGTGGCCTACGGCCTGGATGGCGCTGTTGCTTCGGGCGCATTGACCGGGGCCCAGGCGCAGGATGCGAACGCGGATATTGACGCGCTGACGTCAGCTCTGAAAGACGCGGGTCAGGTTCTGACGCAGGATATCACCCAGCCCATTCTGGTTGCGGCGCAGAAATACCGCAGCATGACCGGGACCGGGTCGGTGGCGATGCAGGTCGTCGTGCTGGCGCTGGCCCTCATGGGCGCAGCCTTTGCCTATGTGCGGACGCACAAGGAATTCCGCGCGCGCAACGTGGTCGAGCAGGGCATTCTGGCGCTGCTGTTGCTGGCCGCATCGATTGCGATTCTGACCACCGTCGGCATCGTGCTGTCGATGCTGTTCGAAACCATGAACTTCTTCCAGCTGCATTCGTGGAAAGACTTCTTCTTCGGCAGCACCTGGGCCCCGAACTTCCGCGGAGGCAGTGAGCTATCGATCCTGCCGCTGCTGTGGGGCACCCTCTATATCTCGCTGATCGCACTATTGGTGGCCGTACCGATTGGCCTGTTCGCCGCGATTTACCTTTCGGAATATGCCTCGGGCGCGACCCGCGCGCTTGCCAAGCCGCTGCTTGAGATCCTCGCCGGTATCCCGACCATCGTTTACGGCCTGTTTGCTCTGCTGACCGTGGGTCCGGCGCTGGTGTCGATGTTCGGTGACGGAGGTGCGCTGGGTCTGGGCTGGATGGCCAGTTCCAACGCGGTTCTGACGGCCGGTCTGGTCATGGGCGTCATGCTGATCCCGTTTGTCTCGTCGCTGTCCGACGACATCATCAACGCGGTGCCGCAGTCGATGCGCGATGGCTCGCTGGGTCTCGGCGCAACCAAATCCGAGACCGTGCGTCAGGTGGTTTTGCCAGCCGCGTTGCCGGGGATCGTGGGTGCGATCCTGCTGGCTGCGAGCCGTGCCATCGGTGAGACGATGATCGTGGTGATGGCCGCGGGTGCCATCGCCAAATTCTCGGGCAACCCGTTTGAGGCGATGACCACCATCACCACACGTATTGTCAGCCAGTTGACCGGCGACACCGATTTTGCCAGCCCCGAAACGCTGGTGGCATTTGCATTGGGTCTGACCCTGTTCATCATCACGCTGGGGCTGAACATCTTTGCCCTCTACATCGTACGCAAATACCGGGAGCAGTACGAATGACCGATATTTCCCAAACCCCTGGTGCTGCTCCTGCTGCGAAGCGCAAAGGCGGGTCGCTGTTCGAAAAGGACGCGCGCACCAAACGTCGGAATGCTGCCGAAGGCCGGTTCAAACTGTATGGCATCGCGGCCATTGGCATTGGCTTGCTGATGCTGGTCGTTCTGGTGACCAACATCGTCACTGCCGGTACAGGCGCGTTCCAGCAAAGCTTTGTTGAGCTGAATGTCGAGCTGAAGGAAGACAAGCTGGACAAGAAAGGCAACCGCAATATTGAGGACATCAAGAAGGTCTCGACCTTTGGCTATGCGCCTCTGATTGCATCGGCGCTGGAAAGCGAAGTGCAAAAACTGGGCATTCAGACGGACCTGAAGCCCAAAGAGCTGGGAAAAATCCTGTCCAAGGCGGCGCAGGCTGATCTGCGGAACTATGTCATCGCCAACCCCGATGAGATCGGCAAGACGGTCAGCTTTCGTTTTCTGACCAACAGCCGCGTTGATGGCTATATGAAAGGCCGCGTGACCCGGGATTCGATCGCCAATGACAAGAGCATCTCGGTCGCGCAACTGGATGTCGTGGATCAGCTGCGTGACGCGGGCGTGCTGTACAAGGCCTTCAACCCGGACTTCATCTTTGGCGCGGACGCATCCGACCAACGGCCCGAGGCGGCAGGGATCGGTGTGTCGATGCTGGGCTCGCTGTTCATGATGTTCGTGGTGCTGGCGCTGGCACTGCCTATCGGCGTTGCGGCCTCGATCTATCTTGAGGAATTTGCGCCGCAGAACCGGCTGACCGATATTATCGAGGTGAATATCTCGAACCTGGCTGCCGTGCCGTCGATTGTGTTCGGTATTCTGGGCCTGGCCGTGTTCATCAACTACATGCACCTGCCGACCTCGGCGCCGCTGGTGGGTGGCCTTGTGCTGACGCTGATGACCCTGCCGACGATCATCATCTCGACCCGCGCATCGCTGAAATCGGTGCCGCCGTCGATCCGGGATGCTGCACTTGGGGTAGGGGCCTCGAAAATGCAGGCGGTGTTCCACCATGTTCTGCCGCTGGCCGCGCCTGGCATTCTGACCGGCACCATCATCGGTCTGGCGCAAGCGCTTGGGGAAACTGCACCGCTGCTGCTGATCGGGATGGTGGGCTTTATCGCCTCGAACCCGCCGGACGGAATTGTTGCGGGCTTCTTGTCGCCGAACTCGGCCATGCCAGCGCAGATCTACGAATGGTCCAAGCGCGCCGACCCGGCCTTTTATGAACGCGCATGGGGGGGCATCATCATCCTGTTGATCTTCCTCGTGACAATGAACACCATCGCGGTCATCCTGCGCCGCCGCTTTGAACGCCGCTGGTAAAGGGGCTTATTATGAACGACATGAAACGAGTGGAGAGAACCGTGGACTCCAAAGCCATCAAGATCGCCGCGAACAAGGTTCAGGTCTACTACGGTGACACCCATGCCATCAAAGACGTGGATGTTCAGATCGAGGACAAGACCGTCACCGCCTTCATCGGCCCGTCGGGTTGCGGCAAGTCCACGTTCCTGCGCTGCCTGAACCGGATGAACGACACGATCGATATCTGCCGGGTTGAAGGCGATATCCTGCTGGACGGTGAAGATATCTATGACAAGCGCGTCGACCCGGTGCAGCTGCGCGCCAAGGTGGGAATGGTATTTCAGAAGCCGAACCCGTTCCCCAAGTCGATCTATGACAACGTGGCCTATGGCCCGCGTATCCACGGCCTGGCAAAGAACAAGGCGGAACTGGATGAAATCGTTGAAAAATCCCTGCGTCGCGGCGCGATCTGGGATGAGGTCAAGGATCGTCTGGACGCGCCTGGCACCGGCCTGTCCGGTGGTCAGCAGCAGCGTCTGTGCATCGCCCGTGCCATCGCCACTGCCCCCGAGGTCCTGCTGATGGACGAGCCGTGCTCGGCCCTGGACCCGATTGCTACTGCGCAGGTCGAGGAACTGATCGACGAACTGCGCTCTCGCTATTCGGTGGTGATCGTGACCCACTCGATGCAACAGGCGGCACGTGTCAGCCAGAAAACCGCATTCTTCCACCTCGGCAACCTCGTCGAATTTGGCGAGACGGGGCAGATTTTCACCAATCCCGAAGATCCCCGCACCGAAAGCTACATCACCGGCCGGATCGGCTGAGCACAGGTATACAGGTATGACCGAACAACATATTGCATCCGCTTTCGACCGGGACCTTGAGGCAATTCAGGCCCATATCATGAAGATGGGCGGCCTTGTCGAAGCCGCCATCATGGGCGCCGCTCGATCCTTGGAAACCCGCGACGAGGAACTCGCGCAACAGGTCCGTCAGGGCGACAAGGCCATCGACGCTTTGGAAGAGTTGATCGACGAAGAAACCGCGCGTCTGATTGCGTTGCGGGCTCCGACGGCCAGTGATTTGCGTTTGGTTTTGTCGGTGCTCAAAGTGTCCGGCAACCTTGAGCGCATTGGTGATTATTCGAAGAACATCGCCAAGCGGACCACGGTTTTGGTCAATGCGGGCGAAATCAACGGCAGCGCTGCCGCCTTGCGCCGCATGGCGCGCGAGGTCGAACGGATGCTGCGCGACGCGCTGGACGCTTATATTCAACGCGATGCCGAATTGGCGACCGATGTCATCAACCGCGACGAAGAGGTGGACCAGATGTACAACGGCTTGTTCCGCGAGTTCCTGACCTTCATGGCCGAGGATCCGCGCAACATCTCGTCCTGTATGCACCTGCATTTCATCGCAAAAAACATCGAGCGCATGGGCGACCACGTGACCGCGATTGCCGAGCAGGTTGTCTATCTCGTGACCGGGGAACGCCCGGCCGAGGCGCGCCCGAAAGCTGATGTAACTTCGCATACCCCTCAGGAGATCTGACAAATGTCTGCGGATCAGCCCACCGTTCTGGTCGTTGAAGATGAACCGGCGCAGCGTGAAGTTCTGGCCTATAACCTCGAAGCTGAAGGTTTCCGCGTGTCCCGGGCCGCCAGCGGCGATGAAGCCATGCTGTTGGTTGACGAGGAACATCCGGACATCATCGTGCTGGATTGGATGATGCCGAACCTCAGTGGCATCGAGGTCTGCCGTTGTCTGAAATCCCGCCCGGATACGCGATCGATTCCGATCATAATGCTCTCGGCCCGCACCGAAGAGGTCGACAAGGTGCGCGGCCTTGAAACCGGCGCGGATGACTATGTGGTCAAGCCATATTCGGTTGTCGAGCTAATGGCGCGGGTGCGGACGCAACTGCGCCGCGTGCGTCCCGCCACGGTCGGTATCCGGCTGGAGTTTGACGATATCGTTCTGGATTCGGAAACGCACAAGGTCAGCCGTGACAGCAAGCCTTTGAAACTGGGTCCAACCGAATTCCGCCTGCTGAGCACTTTCATGGAAAAACCGGGCCGTGTCTGGAGCCGTGAGCAATTGCTGGACCGGGTCTGGGGCCGTGATATCTATGTCGATACGCGCACGGTTGACGTCCATATCGGTCGCCTGCGCAAGGCACTGACGCAACATGGCGGCGATGACCCGGTGCGCACGGTTCGCGGTGCCGGATATGCGCTGGGGTAAAACCGGGGCAGGGTATGAGTTTTGCTCATGGTCAGATGCGAAACTCTTACTGTCTTTTGGTCCGGGGGCGGGTTAGGTTGCGTCGAAGCTGACTAAGCGGAGATGCATCATGAACGCCCCTGACACCAAGCCAACTCTCCGGGACAAAGACGCGCCCGACATGGGCAAGTTCGCATGGGATGATCCGTTTCGTCTGTCCGACCAGCTGAACGAAGACGAACGCATGATCGCGGCCAGCGCGCAGGCTTACGCGCAGGAAAAGCTGCAGCCGCGCGTGACCGAAGCGTTCCAGAACGAAGAAACCGACCCCGAGATTTTCCGTGAGATGGGCGAGATGGGCCTGTTGGGCACCACGATCCCCGAGGAATACGGTGGCCTTGGGGCAGGGTACGTCTCTTACGGTCTTGTCGCGCGCGAAGTCGAGCGTGTAGATTCCGGCTACCGCTCGATGATGTCGGTGCAAAGCTCTTTGGTGATGTATCCCATCTATGCTTATGGCAGCGAGGACCAGCGACGGAAATACCTCCCAAAACTGGCCAGTGGCGAATGGATCGGCTGTTTCGGTCTGACCGAGGCAGATGCGGGTTCGGACCCGGCCGGCATGAAAACAAAGGCCGAGAAGATCGACGGTGGGTATCGTCTGACCGGCAGCAAGATGTGGATCTCGAACGCGCCGATTGCTGATGTGTTTGTGGTTTGGGCAAAGTCCGATGCACACGATGGCAAAATCCGGGGCTTCGTTTTGGACAAGGGGCTGAAAGGTCTAAGCGCCCCGAAAATTCAGAACAAACTGAGCCTGCGCGCGTCGATCACCGGTGAAATCGTTCTGGATGGTGTTGAGGTCGATGAAAGCGCTCTGCTGCCGCATGTTCAGGGCCTCAAGGGACCGTTCGGCTGTCTGAACCGCGCGCGGTACGGCATCAGCTGGGGAGTCATGGGGGCCGCCGAATCCTGTTGGCACGCCGCGCGTCAATACGGTCTGGATCGGAAACAGTTCAATCGACCGCTGGCGCAAACTCAGCTGTATCAACGCAAGTTGGCGGACATGCAGACCGAGATCGCCTTGGCACTGCAAGCAAGCCTGCGCGTCGGTCGTCTGATGGATGAGGCCGAAGCCGCGCCTGAAATGATCTCGATCGTCAAACGCAACAACTGCGGCAAGGCGCTGGATATCGCGCGGATGGCGCGGGACATGCACGGTGGTAACGGTATCTCGTTGGAGTTCCAGGTCATTCGACACATGGTCAACCTCGAGACGGTGAACACCTATGAAGGCACGCATGATGTACACGCGCTGATCCTTGGGCGGGCACAGACTGGGCTACAGGCGTTCTATTGAGGTTTTCGCGTAATTGGTACTACAGTGAGATAAGGTTTCTTATGGTAAAACAGGGATTTGGGCATAAAAAAAGCCCCAACTGATCCCCGGACTTTTACCACAAAGACACGAATCAGAAGGGGCTTTGGCCTATAAGGCTTGCCCCGAAAGTACCTTAAAGCGCGTCCGCAAATCAAGGTCAGGTTTGCCCTAATAGGGACACCTTAAGATGAGGCGCAGAGGGCCAAATTTCAACAAAGCGGACAAAGATATGGTCCGCGTTCTCCTGTCCAAGGGAAATAGCATAAGGACGATTGCCAAGGTCATGGACCGGGGCAAATCCGGGGTTCATACGCTTGTTGAGCGCATGAAAGAGACCGGCGAAATCGACCAGATTGTTATGGACTTGGGGCAGGTCGATGAACAGAAATAGCGCGCCCAGACCCTACGGACAGTCTTATCAGCTTCGAGCAGCCAACGCAGCGATTGCGGCGGGCTGTAAGGGCAACGAAATGGGCATTCTGTATTGCCTGTTCATGAAAATTGATTTCAGCACCGGGACGACGCCAGAGATCGCCCACAGGGACCTAGGGGCGGACATGGGCGGCTTGTCGTTCGATACCGTCAGAAAGTGCATTCGGGCGCTCAGGGATGCGGGTATCGTACGCTATGCTGATTTCCGTGGCCGGGGCGTCAAATGGGCCGACAACAGCGGCCACGCGAACCGATATCAGATGGCGTTGCCACCGGTTACCCCTGTGGAAAAAACACACAGGGGGGTGGGTGAAAAACACCCAGACCCCCTAGGAAAAAACACACACCACTACAGTAACCCATCTTTATCAGATGGGGCTGACGCCGCCGCTGGTCGCGGCGAAGGGGATAAAGCGCCCCTGATACCCGACACAGACAGAGGGGGAGAGCCGGTCACTTTCTTGGTGCTGTGCAAGCGGCATGGCTACCCCCGTGCGCGAGAAATCGAACGTGCGTGGCAAGCCGCAAACGTGGCGGCAGAATGAGGCCGCTACGCGGCCAGCTTAGAAAACAGGACGGGTTGAGAATTTTGGGACAAGATCAGGTGGCAGTGCTGTTTGCGAGGCGGGACAGCATCTACAAGAAACTGGACGGGTGCGATGTATGGGACGCGGATCGGGACGCAAGGCGGTATTGCGGTGATGGGCCGGTGATCGCACATCCACCGTGCCGCAGCTGGGGCCGGTTGAAGGCGTTCGCCAAGCCGGAACCGGGCGAGAAAGAGCTAGGAGAGTTTGCCGTGGACGTGGTGCGCCGGAATGGCGGCGTTCTGGAACATCCGGCAGGGTCTACCTTGTGGCGCGCGAAGGATTTGCCGCGCCCGACGATGGGCAAGGATGAGTTCGGCGGCTGGACGATCCTTGTCAGGCAGTGCGACTTTGGCCACCCGGCGGAAAAGGACACGTGGTTGTATCTGGTCGGCATCGACCTTGAGACCATGCCGCGCCCGGAAATCGAATTTGGCATTCCGACGCGCCGCGTCGAGCAGCTGGGCCGCGCCGCGCGCGAGCATACGCCCGAGAAGCTGGCGCGCTGGCTGGTGCAGCTGGCCAGGTCCACCGATCGCGGCGATTGTCATTGCACGAAGGTCGAGCAGGATGAAAGTTGCCCGGTCGGGTATCCGTCGCTGTTGTGTGGCGACTGCGACGGAACCGGGTCGAGAAGCGGAAAGGGCTGGCTGCGCCGCAACGCCGGCCGACCTGGCCAGGTGGATCGAGGCGAGCCGGCCGCACCTGGCCAGCTGCAATTGGGTTTCGGGTTCTGAACTCTGCCCTACTGGCCAGGTGGTCCGGAGTTTCGAAACGAGACCGGAACGGGGCGGCAACAAAGGCGGAACGGGCCAGCGGGGCAGGGGGCAACCTCTGCCCTTTTTGCGTGGCGGGGGAGGGGCGCGGCCTCTCTCGTCCACCTCGCGCCCGGTAGGTCGATCCGCGCGGCTGAGGTCAACGAGAGGCGACGTTTCGGCCTACGCCGGGTAGGGTAGGTGAGTCAAAATGTCCAGATTAGGGGGTGGTGTCGATCTGATACGGTCCTTGGCAGCGGTTGAAACAAGGCCGCGACAATCAACTTACGGAATATAGGCCCCCCCCCTATGAATGATTACAAACTGACCGAACGCGCACGTGATCTGGTGAAGCGCGCCGAGAACGTGAAGAATGCCAAGCCCTTTGACCGTCCGGGGCTGGCGCTGCAACTGGCCGAGGACATGACCGCGCTACTGGTGACGATGGCGACGCAGCTGGACAAACTGAAACCCCTTGCCGATGTCTGCGACCGCTGCATCGTGGAAAACGAGGACGGTTCAGTCGATTTCCTGATTGATAATCTGGAAGACGCCTGATGGAGGCCGGGGCAGGGGTGCCCGCAAGAACCCACGTTGCCCGGTGGCGCTGCATCGACTGTCAGAAGGTCGTGTTTTACGCCGCCACAAAGGCCGGTGATCTGCTGATGATGACCTGCCAGCACACCGATGAAGAAACCGGCGCGCGCTGCAACTGCCAGCACAAGATGAGCCGCAAAAAATCACACAAACTGATCGCCGAATTCAAGGAAACCGGCGCAGTCATCGACCTCAACAAACGGATGGTAATCACACATGGCAAACCGCAAAACGAAAACCGACCCCCAAGAACCCCAGAACCAGCCCGACCCGCGTAGTTGCGTTTGATCCCATGCTCGATCTGAACGGCCCCGGCTGGAAGTCCATGAGCGGGCAGGTGGCCCCGGTGGCGAAAGAGGCGCTGAAAGCGCGCTGTAAGGTCAGTTACCACCCCGCCAAGGGGGTGAGTGCCGTAAAAGCCCTTGATGCCCTCAGCGCGGCTATTTTGGACGTGCAGGCCGGTTTCCGGGCCGGGAAGCACAAGCACAAAATCCTGTTCGTGGTCGAAGAGATGGCGAAATCGTTCCCGCTGCACGCTGGCAAGGACGCGCCCAATTTCGTGGAAATCTGCGACCGGGGCCGACACTACGGCATTCGGCTGTGCGGCGTGTCTCAGGGCGTCAACAAAACCGGCATCGACTTCCGCGACCGGCTGGACGCGGTGTGTGTGCTGGCGCAGATGCGGAAAGGGGCCTGCGAGGTTGCCGCCGACCTGATCGGGGAGAACTGGCAGACTGTCCGCGAATTGGAGAACTTCCAGTATCTCGCCTACCACCGGGGAAAGCTTACCCGGGGGGCCACAAAAAAGTGATATTCCCTACCCGGGGTATACCCTACGCCGGGTAGTCTGAAATCACCCTCCGAACCTGCCAATGAAAAGGCCTCAGCCCCGACGCTGGGGCCTTTTTTCGCACAAACGGAAGGTGACAATGTGAAATCCTCTACCAAACAACTTCTGATCGGTGTTGGCGGGGCCGTGGCGGCGGGGCTGATCCTGCAACGCATCACGGGCCGGGGCAGCACGATCAACCCTGAGCTTGTCTCAGGCGCGCCCTACGGCAATTCAATCGCGGCAACGGAGGCTGTCATGGCCTCCGCACCGGCCAAACCCCAGAAAACGGCCCCCAGCAAGCAAGCCGGGGCAGCGGCTGCGGTTCGCCCGATCATCAACTTTTTCACACCGCCGACCTACGAGGGCAAAAGCCCGTTCGCCTATGGCTATGGAACCATGAATATCGACGGTTCCGGCGGCGCAATGATCTGACCCACCCCCCCCTGAAATCCTGCAACAGAAAGCTTCAACATGACCAAAGCTGATCAACGTATCTTCATCTTCTCGCTTGCGGCGCTGGCCGCTGGCGGTCTGGCCCTGCGGTATGGCCGCAACATGCCTGTGATCCGCGATATCGCGGCTGGCTACGGCGCATAAGGGGGACTGACAGATGAGCCAGTTTTCCCGCACCCCGGAACTGATCGGTTCCATGTCGTCCATGGTTCCCGGCACTCAGGCCACCATGAACATTCCCCGCAGCCATACCTACTTTTCGCTGGGTCTGCTGTTCGAC
Organism: Ruegeria sp. AM9; assembly: GCF_056540565.1. Classification (NCBI taxonomy): domain Bacteria; kingdom Pseudomonadati; phylum Pseudomonadota; class Alphaproteobacteria; order Rhodobacterales; family Roseobacteraceae; genus Ruegeria; species Ruegeria sp. AM9. The sequence goes on along the minus strand of NZ_JBQFWY010000009.1, from coordinate 31,969 downwards.
ATTGATGGCGTCACCCTGACCCCGGCCAACGTGCACACCTACGTGGACAAGATCACCCTGCGCGTAAACGGTGAACCGCGCTATGAGGTCAAAGGCACCCAACTGCAGAAGTTCTGGGCCTGCCGTAACACCGATGTTGCCAACAACTTTGTGCCGATCCTGCTGGCGCAGCCGCATATGCGGTCAGCGGCGGGCGAGGACGTGGCCGGGTATGGCACCCTTGATGTCCGCAATTTCGAGATTCACGTCGATCTGAAAGCGGGCGGGCACACCATCAACCGTCTGGACCTTTACGCCGTGCGCGGCGCAAACCAGCCGCTGGGGCCGCATTACCGCCTGTCCACCTACCGCCGGTCTGCCCCCGGCGCGGGCGACTTCGAACTGAACAGCTTCACCCGTGCGCAGCAGCGCATCAAGGCGCTGTTCATCGGCACCGACAAGATCGACGATGTGACCCTGAAAGCGGACGATGTGATCATTCACTCGTCCAAGAAGGTTGTCCGCGAAGGCTTCCTTAAGGCGCTGGCAAAGCGGTCCGAAAACGGCATCACCATGATCGACCTGAACTCCTCGAACCGCCTTGAGGATGAGTTCGAAGTGATGGGCCGCGACGTCCGCATGACCCTGAACATGTCGGATGCCGCAAGCTTCGACATGCTGGTTGAAAGCGTCGAGCAGATGGCAACCGCCTGACCCCTCGGGGCGGTTCCAACAGGCCGCGCGGTGGACCTCCTGACCGCGCGGCCACAGACATTCGAAAGGACAGGCTTTGTCACTCGTAAGCAGAATTAGCAACGCATTCAAAAACCCGGACGGGACATGGGACACAACCCGCATGAACGGCAGCGGCGGACGTGTGTCAGAAGATAAATTCGAAAAGTGGGTCACACGGGCCGGACAGCTTGGCTCGGCCTACAATAATTTCCAGATGGAAAAGGCGCTGCTGGAAGAACAGCGCGACCGCACCAGCGTTGAGACGGGCGTATACGTTCCCGGCCCGCAGGATGTCAGCTATGCCCCCCCGGATGGTGAAGGCTTCCAGATTGGCGGCATGAGCATTCCGCCCATGTATCTGGCTCTCGGTGCTGTTGCCCTGCTGATCGCGGTGAGCTGATGGTGGACCCTCTTTCCCTCGTCGGTGGCGACCTGTCCGGCTCTCTGACCGGGCCGTCCTCGTCCGCATCCAGTGACGGAACGCAGGCCAGCCCGTTCAGCGTCAATTTTACGGACATTGGCAGCGGCAACAGCGCCAGCGCGTCAGGCGGTAACGTCACGCTCTGGCTGCTGGTCGGCTTGGCGGCGCTGTATCTGCTGAAAAAACGGAGGCGCTGATGGGTCTGTTTTCATCCAAGTCGTCGGCAAAGACTTACAACACCGACCAGCGCGGCGCGGCTGATGATGGGTCGCTTGTTGCAACTGGTCGCTCGTACATATCGCAAAATCAGTCCACCACGCTGAACGTCGATTCTGAACGCGCGTTGGAACTGGCTGAGAACACCGTGCAGGGCGCATTTGATGCGCTGGCGGAAAGTAACTTCCGGGCGGATCAGATCGCCCGCGAAGCACTCGGACAGGCGCAGGCATCCAGCCTGCGCGCATCAGAGTCCGACCTGAAAGAAATCGCAGAGAGCGCCGTGCCCCTGATGATGATCGTCGGGGGAATTCTGGCGTGGAGGGCCTTCAACAAATGAACAAGCAACCGACCTATTCGCGGTTCAAATCACCCATCGGGGCAGGTGAGGAAATCACCGTCCACAATGTTGGCAATCTGGTGTCGCTGCTGGGTGCGACCGGCCCGGTAGAGATCGCCCTGGGCGATGGTGCATTCATCCCGCTGGACGTTGGCCAGACCGTCAGTTTTCAGGATGAAGAGTTTGATCAGGTGCGCATCAGGGATGCGTCGAACGCGGTCAATTCGGTCGATATCTACGTTGGCCGGGGTGAGTTCTTTGACCTGCGCTTTTCGGCGGTGGGTGTCGTCAAAACAACGGCCCGCGCGCCTGAACTGTTCGAAAACTATGTCAAGGTTTGCACCAATGCCGTGGTGACTGAGTTCGTGCCGGATGATCCGTACCGCGATGAGATCACGATTGTAAACGGGGCAGGGTCTTCCGGCCCGATCCACGTAGGCGGCAGCGCCACGGCGGTGCAGAATGAGGGCATCCCGGTACAGCCGGGGCAGTCCTACACTTTGCGGACGCGCGCGCCGATTTATGTCCGCAACGATAGCGGCGCAGACGCGACCGTACGGGGCGTGGCAACACGGTACTCGTCATGAGCGGCCTCGGACCTGTCCCCGTAGGCACGGCTATGGCGAAACTCGGGGCCACGGACGTGGGCAGCATCGTTTTTGCGCGCCTGCTGGTTCAGGCCACATTCGGCAACGCCTATGCCGGTTCTCAGCTACAGCGCGCCGGGTTCCATACCGGGCCGGGAACAACGACGCCGAGTTGGGGCAACGCGCTGCCCGGTACGTGGGTGGCGCTGTGCCATTCGGAGGCCAATCAGCCGACATTCGGCGCATTTAAGAGGATCGCATGAAGTACCGGAACCCTGTTTTCAACCATGCTGGCGGCGTGGACGTTGAGGCCGAATTGCCGGGGATCGGCTGGGCACCTTACACGGTCGAACCGGGCAGCGCATTGGACGCTGAAATCCGTGCTGCGGGCGGGATTGCCACCTATGTGGCACCGCCCAAACAGCCCGCACAACTGGACCCGGCGCGCTTTGAATTTCTTCTCGCTCTGACCGGCTTTGGCGACGTCTGGGCCGGTCTGGAAGCCGCAGCCAGGTCAACCGGCGACATGGCGCAGTATGCGGCCCTGAAAGCCGAACGCGCCCGCCGGTCATTCCACCAAGATCGCACCTTGGCCGTTGTGGCGCAGTTCCGCGCCGCCGCCGCGAAGATCGCGCCGGACGTCGATCTGAGCGACGATGCGATCAAACAGGCTTGGGAACAGGCCGAAGCGTGGGGAGGGCTGTAAGATGGCAGCTAAAAAAGCCATTGGACTGGCGGGCCTGCTGCTGGCCGCATTCAGCATCAAACCGGCCACCAAACAGACCGGCGCGCAGCTTCACGTTGTCCGTAAATCCAAGCCCGCAAACCCCGGCCTTCAGGACCGCATTCAGGCCGTGTTTGGGGACAGGTTGTTTAACTTTGGCAACCGCGGTGAACCTGGCCAGGTGGATCGAGGCAACGTAACAAAGGCCAGCTATTCGCCGCAGCCAGGTCAACCGGCCAACACGAACCGGAAACCGTCCGGCGGGGCAGGGGTCGGCGCTCTGCTGAACCTGATTGGCAGCGCCGAAGCGCCGAAGGGATACGACCAGATTTGGGGCGGTATCAATCTGGCCGACTACCCGCCCAAGCCGATCACGCAAATGACCATCGGTCAGGTGCTGGCATGGCAGGACAGCATCGACCGCAAGTACCAATCCGAGGCGGCGGGCCGCTATCAGATCCTTGAAGACACGCTGCGCCGGATTTACCGCCGCGCGGGCCTGACAACCTCGGACCTGTTCAGCCCGGCCAACCAAGACAAGCTGGCCGTGGTGCTGATGACCGACGCGGGCTTGGATCGCTACCGCAGCGGCGCTTGGACTGCCGAGAAGTTTGCCGACCGTCTGGCCCGCGTCTGGGCCGGTCTGCCGGTGCAATCGGACCAACCCGGCCACAAGGTCAACGTGCGCCGTGGGCAGAGCTATTACGCCCGCGACGGGCTGAACAAAGCCACAGTGAAACCAGAGGCCGTTCTGGCCGCAGTACGGAGGGTGTGACATGCCGTTGATTTTGGGCGTACCACTTTGGGTTTGGATCACGGGCGGCGCAGCCGTTGGCGCTGGCGTCGGAGCCAAGGTGCTGATTGACGAGGCTGGCGAGACTGCCGAGCAGATGGGGGACGCCGCAGAACCGCTTGCCAAGGCGGTGGACTCGACCACGCGGCTGCTGACCGTCTCAGGCGTCCTTATCGGCTCATACATCGTTTACCGGGAGGTGCTGCGCAAATGACAGAAACCGCAGCCATCGCCGTTCTGATCGCCGCAGCGGTGGCAAACACGGGATTGCTGACCGGGATATTCTTCCGGCTTGGCGGTGTGACCCGAGGTCATGAGGATCACGGGCATAGAATAGGAAGGCTGGAAAACGCAGTCTTTACACAGGAGTACGGAACACAATGAACGTAGCAACTGCAATCGCCGGACGTCTGGCAACGCCCGCAATTTTCACCGGATTTGGGGTTATTCTCGCCAACATCGCACCAGACTTGTATTCGTCCATGTGCAGCGTCGGTTAAGGCGCTGTAATCACACACAAAGAACCAAAGGGCCGGAATTCGCGTTCCGGCTTTTTTTGTGTCTAGGCGAATTCACGCTTGACGGGAAATTTGCGGACAGGCTACCAAAGGCTTACCACAATGACACAGCAGACCGGACCTACAGGAGAAACGCGTATAATTGGTATTATGGTTAAAATCAGTTGACACCAAATACCAGATTGCACAACAAATCAAACAAGTTACCGTATGAACCCGAACCAGCATTCGGGATTGAGACATGGAACTGAGCGGAAAAACTGTGGTTGTTACCGGAGCCGCTCAGGGCATCGGCAAAGGTCTGGCTGAACGGTTCGCCCGTGATGGTGCCAATGTCATTTGCGCGGATATTGACGAAGACGGTGTTCAGAGCGTGGCCAAGGACATTGGTGGTCACGCGCTGGTTTGCGATGTTTCGCGCGAAGTTGACATCAAAACGTTGATCGAAACCGTCGAGGATACGATTGGTCCGATTGATCTGTTCTGCGCGAACGCTGGTATTCTCACCCTTGGCGGCCCAGAGGTTCCTGACGAGGATTGGGACCGGATCTGGAAGATCAATGTGATGTCCCATGTCTGGGCCGCGCGCCACTTGGTGCCGCGGATGATGGCGCGTGGCAGCGGCTATATCATGATCACGGCTTCGGCTGCGGGATTGCTGAACCAGCCAGGCGCTGCGCCGTATGGCGTGACGAAACACGCGGCCGTTGGCTTTGCCGAGTGGCTGTCTTTGACCTACGGACACAAAGGTCTGCGTGTGTCGGTCCTGTGTCCGCAGGCCGTTCGGTCCGTGATGACACGCGGACACGAAGTTTCTGTCGCGTCGATTGATGGAATGTTGGAACCTGAAGACGTGGCGCGGGCCTGTGTCGAAGCCATCCGTTCCGAGCAGTTTCTGGTGCTGCCGCATCCTCAGGTTTTGGATTACATCCGCAACAAAGCTGGGGATTATGATCGTTGGCTAGGCGGGATGCGTAAGTTAAATCAGCTGTTTATCAAAGGCAGCTAAGGCTTTTTGCGCGCTTTACGCATCAGGCCTTCCTGTGCGACCGAGGCGATCAGGGTGCCGTCCTGCGCGTAAATCGAGCCGCGGTTGAAGTTGCGTCCCTGCCCGCTCCATGGCGACTCCATCGCGTAAAGATGCCAGTTTTCAAAGCGAACCGGCGCGTGAAACCACAAAGCGTGATCCAGGCTGGCAAAATTGACCTCACTACTGAACAAACTCAGCCCATGCGGCCGCAATCCTGATGTCATCAGGTACATGTCTGACGCGTAAGCCAAAAGAAGATGCTGAGTTACCGGATCGGCATCCGCAGCGGCGTCCATGCGGAACCAGATCTGATTGTGATCGTCAGATTTTTCGGGGCTAAAGGGATTCTGGTGGTTCACTTCACGCGCCTGGATTGGCCGCTCGCGCAACAGCTCGCCGCGTAGTTTCTCGGGAACCAGATCGACGTATCGCTGCCGCAACTCCGATCGTTCCGGGTAGCTTTCCGGGGCCTCGGTCGGCGCCATGGCATGTTGATGGTCCCAGCCTTCATCCTGAACATGGAAAGAGGTCGACATGTTGAGGATTTGCTTGCCGTTTTGAACTGCGACAACGCGCCGTGTGGTCATCGAGCCTCCGTCCCGCGCTCTATCAACTTGATAAATAACGGGAATGGATGGGTCTCCGGCGCGAATGAAATAGGCGTGTAGAGAATGGCACAGACGATCATCTACGGTTCGGTACGCGGCCGCCAGAGCCTGCGCAATAACCTGACCACCAAATATACGGGTCGGAGTCTCGCCGCCGGAACCCGTGCCGCGAAACAGGTCGACCTCAAGCCTTTCGATGTTCAAAAGGTCCAAGAGGATACGTTCTGCTTCGGTCATGCTAAGGTCTCCGGTTTGTCGTCCCGGGCTTGGGTATCAGCGCCGGAAAGGTCATTCAATCATTGCCCCGAGGACAAGCGCCTTTAACTCAGCCCGCGACGGGTATGAACTGGACGGTGAAAGCTGCGTGAAGAAGACGGTCGTCAGATCGTTTACCCGGTCGATCCAGAAAAAGGTGGACGCCATGCCGCCCCAGCTGAAATCACCAACCGAGCCCGGCACACGGGTCCTGCCGGGGTTCAGCACCACTGCGCCACCAAGGCCAAAACCGGTGCCTTCCATGGGTTGCTCGGCAAAGCTCTGTGGTCCCATCGAGGCTATATCGCCCGGTAAGTGATTGCGCAGCATGTAATCTACCGTTTTCGATCCCAATGGACGGTGTCCGATACCCTGCCCCCGGTTCCGCAGCATTTCGGTAAAACGGGAATAGTCGTCGATTGTGCCGACCAGACCGCCGCCCCCTGAAAAGGTTGTGGTGTGTTCAAACGGAGATTCTCCGGCCTGATCGACAAGCCGAAGGCTCTCACTGCCGGTTTCGGCTGAGTTCAGCGCCATCGCGTCTCCGGCCAAAGGGGTATAGAGCGAGGCAAACCGATCCCCTGCCCCCGGCGGCACCTGGAATCCTGTATCCTGCATGCCCAGCGGTTCAAAGATCTCCTGCGCAAAGAACTGATCCAGCGGCTGACCCGAAACCACTTCGATCACGCGCCCCAGAACATCTGTGCCGACAGAGTATTCCCAGCGGGTTCCCGGCTGAAACGCCAATGGAAAAGCGGCCAGATCGGCCACACGATCCGCCAGAAGGCCTTGATCTGGCTTGAACATCAGGTCCTGTTCATCCATCGCCTTGGGCAGCACTCCGGGGTTGAACGGGTAGCTGAGGCCGCTTGTGTGGGTCAGCAATTGATGCAGCGTCGGTGTCGGCGCGTCCTCGGTCTGGTCCAGCCGTTCAGCACCCGGAATCAAAGCTTGCATGTTACGAAATTCCGGAAGGAAATCCGATAGTTGAGCGTCCAGATGAAACAACCCGCGCTCGGCCAGCATCATCAGTGCGACAGTGGTCACCGGCTTGGTCATCGAATAGATGCGTACGATCGTGTCGCGCTGAAACGGCAGACCGTTTTCGACGCTCCTTTGACCGCAGGCGTTGAAAAACACCTCGGCCCCTTTGTGTTTTACCAGCAAAGAACTGCCCGCGTATTTCCGTTCATCGACATAGCGTTGCATCCAGTCGGTGATACGGGTCAGGCGCCTGGGATCGAACGCTGTCATCTGCAACCTGCCTTCCGTCTCATTGCCGCGATCTTGCGGCCTTACACGCTGAATTGACAGGGAAATCGACCAGAACGGTACGTTTGACCCAGCGGGCTGCTACACTGAGTGGGTAGAGGATTCGCTGTCACGAGTTGGAGACATTTCACCACCTACCCTATCGGAGGAGAAATATGACACAAGATATTGAATTTGTGTACGATTTCTGCAGCCCGAATGCTTTTCTCGCGTACAAGGCCCTGCCCGCTCTGGCTGATAAACATCGCGTCAGGGTAAAACATGTTCCTGTTCTGCTGACTGCAGTGTTCAAGGCCACCAACAACCAAAACCCTTTTAAGGCGTTCTCGGAAAACCGTCAGAAAACGGCATACCTGACCCATGATCTGCACCGGTTTGCGCGTGCCCGGGGCATAAGTTTTCACATGAGTCCGCACTTTCCGGTCAATACCAAATTTCCCATGCGTGGCGCGGTGTTTGCGTCCGGGAAATCGTGGGAATCCAAATACATAGATGCCATATTTGATGCCATCTGGGTGCATGGTCAAAAGGTCGACGAGATCGGCGTTCTCACCGAAATCCTGCACGAGAACGAATTGCCTGTACGCAAGCTCCGCGAGGCGATGACCAGTGTCGAGGTTAAGCAGCAGCTCAAGGAGCAAACCAAAGCCACCGTAAAGCGTGGTGTCTTTGGCGTGCCAAGCCTTTTTGCAGGGTCCGAGATGTTCTTTGGCAAGAACAGCCTTGGAAATCTGGAACTGGAGCTTTCAAAGGGGGCCTAGGCCTTTAGTGCGGCCAATCCATGCTGCGCGAACATCGGGACATACGAGCCCAGAACCACGGCGCGCTTCGGATCCGATGCGTTGCCATCCTGCGCGCGTTTGTAGACACCCTGCAGAATTCCCGCCATGCGGAAGAAATTGAACGCCAGATAGAAGCCGAAATTGTCGATGCCGGACAGGCCGCGACGTTGGCAATACCGGTCGATAAAAGCCTGATCGGACGGCAGCCCCAAGCTGTCACGGTCGATACCTGCCAGCCCCCGGCCCTCGGTACCGGGTGGCATCCGCCATTGCATTATTACAGCCGCCAGATCCGCATAGGGGTGCCCGATGGTCGACAGTTCCCAATCCAGCACACCGATGCACCGGGTACCGTGTTTCTCGAACATCAGATTGTCGATGCGGTAGTCGCCATGCACCAGCGTCCTTTGCCCGTCATCCTTTGGAATGGCATGTTCCAGAGCTTCAATCAGGGCGTCCATCTCGGGAATTTCCGCGGTCTCAGAGGCGCGGTACTGTTTGGTCCAGCGCGCAATCTGCCGTTCGAAGTAATTTCCGGGCGGTCCGTAATCGGACAGCCCGGCGGATTCGATATCAACCATGTGCAGCGCGGCCAGAACCCTGTTCATTTCATCCAGAACGGCGCTGCGGGTATCGTTGCTTTCGCCGCTCATGGTGGGATCCAGAAATATGCGCCCGTCAAGATGTTCCATGACGTAGAAATCCGAGCCGATGACGCTGTCATCCTGACACAGCAGATACATCCGGGGGACCGGCACCACGCTGTCGGTCAGAGCGGACTGCACGCGGAATTCCCGGTCCACCGCGTGCGCGGATTTCAACAATATCCCAGAGGGTCTGCGGCGTAAAACATACGTCTTCTCAGGGGTTTGCAGAAGAAAGGTCGGGTTAGACTGGCCAACCGCAAACTTGGTTGCCTCTAGCGGGCCTCGATACCCCGGAAGATGGGCGTTGAGATAGGCGTCGACGGCTGCGATGTCCAATTGTGTGCTACTCATCCTGCTCCTCCGGATCACAGCTTAAAAGGCTTCGGCAAAGATGTTTCCGGCCGTCACCACATTTATGCCGCCAGATACCGGGATCACCGCGCCGGTCACGTAACTCCCTCCGCGCCCGCACAGAAACAGCATACAGCCAGCAATGTCCTCATCGCGCCCAACGCGCCCCAAAGGGACGGATTTGCCAACTTTTGCCCGTGTCGCTTCGTCGCCCGTGGCAAAGGCCGTCATGCGTGAAACAAAAGGCCCAGGCGCCAGCGCGTTGACCGTGATGTGGTAGGGTGAGAATTCCTTGGCCATGATCTTTGTCAGGTGCAGGACAGCCGCCTTCGACGCCGAATAGCTGTAGGCGCCGTCACCCATCGGCACCTCGCCCATGACCGAGCCAACGTTGATCACCCGTGCCGGATCGTCGGCAGAACCGGATGCCATCAACACAGGCAACAGCTTTTGGGTCAGGTCGAACAGGCCCGCGACATTGACCGACATGATCTTTTCCCAGGCTTCATGGGGAAATTGACCCATCGGCGCGCCCCAGCTTATGCCTGCGTTATTCATAAGGATATCAAGGCGATCTGTGCGGTTCCTGACTTCGGACGCAAGCGCTTCGACCCCTTCCTTGGTGGCAACGTCGCCGCCGAAGCCTTCGGCCTGACCGGGGACGTCCAGCGCATTCAGCTCTGCCGCGACGGCTTCGCAGGCCTCGGTCTTGCGCGAAGCGATCAGGACGCGCGCCCCGGCCCGCACCAGCGCCTCGGCCGCCATTCGCCCAATCCCGGTGGCGCCACCGGTGACAAGCGCAGTCTTGCCTTGCAAAGAGAAAAGCGTTTCGGGGGTCATGGTCTGCTCCTGTTGTTCTGTGCCGGGTGCTTCCCCGGAATGGACGTCGATGAGCGAAACAGGAGGTTTCTTGACAAGACCTGTTGCTGCGCCAAAGCTCTTATCTACTGAATAACAAGGATAACGGGTCTGATATGCAAGCTTTACTCAGCGTCGCGCCGGGCGGGCCGGAAACACTGGAACTGACCACCCTCCCCGATCCATCACCGGCAAGGGGCGAGCTGTTGATCGGAATCAGGGCAGCGGGCGTCAATTTCCCGGACACGCTGATCATTCAGGACCGTTACCAGATCAGACCGCCCCGCCCCTTTGCGCCCGGCGGTGAAATCGCAGGTGAAGTGCTGGCCATCGGTGAAGGCGTCAGCGGCTTTGAAATCGGCGACCGGGTACTGGCGCTGACCGGCCACGGTGGGTTCGCCACGCATCTGTGCATCCCGTCGGCCACCGCGACCAGGTTCCCCGACACGATGCCGTTCGAGGATGCGGCCTGTTTCATTTTCACCTATGGCACCTCTTATCACGCGTTGAAGGATCGGGCTGATTTGCAGCCCGGTGAGACGCTGCTGGTGCTTGGTGCCGCGGGCGGTGTCGGGTCTGCTGCGATCGAGTTGGGCAAGGCCATGGGCGCGCGGGTGATTGCCGCCGTATCCTCGCAAGACAAAGCGGATTTCTGCCGAAGTCTGGGCGCGGATGAAACGGTTTTGTATGCGCATGACATGGATCGGGACTCGCAGAAGAGGTTCACCAGTGAAATCAAGGATTTGTCTGCGCCTTTGGGAGTAAATGTCGTCTATGACGCGGTGGGTGGAGACTATGCCGAACCCGCACTGCGCAGCATGGCGTGGAACGGCCGCTTTCTGGTGGTCGGTTTTCCGGCGGGCATCCCCAAAATTCCATTGAACCTGCCGTTGCTCAAAGGCTGTCAGATCATGGGCGTGTTCTGGGGCGCTTCGGTGATGCGTGATCCCGTCGGGCATTCGGAAAATGTGAGGGATTTGTTCCAGTTATACAGCGAAGGAAAAATCAAACCAAAGATCAACGCACGGTATTCGCTGGACCGCGCATCCGAGGCGCTGTCGCATATGACAAGCCGCTCTGCTTTGGGTAAGACCGTAGTGACAATGCCGGTTCACGCCGAAGGTGAGTGACGTGACTTCCCCCACTCGCCCTATGCGCGCGTTGGCTGGTGGACATTGACACCCTTTAGCGTCTATGAATTTCCCATGGGAACAGTGAAGTAATGCACAAAGCTCTGATTTTGAACGGTCCAAACCTGAACCTTCTGGGCACAAGGCAGCCCGAGGTTTATGGCAGCACCACGTTGGAAATGGTTGAGGACTTGTGCCTGAACCATGGGGCCTCCATAGGGGTTGAGGTTTCGTGCTTTCAGTCCAACCACGAAGGGGCGCTGATTGACGCCATTCATGAGGCCAAGGGGGATCAGGACGGGATCGTGCTGAACGCCGGCGCCTTTACCCACACCTCCATCGCTCTGATGGATGCAATCGCGTCGGTCGAGCTTCCGGTGATCGAGGTGCATCTGTCCAACATCCACGCGCGTGAGACGTTCCGGCACCTGTCGTATATTTCAAAGGTCGCTGTCGGCCAGATTTGCGGCTTTGGCGCACAGGGCTATGTGCTGGCGCTGGACGCATTGGCCGCGCACCTGAAAAGTGGGTCTTCTGCATGACGCTGAGTGAATATCTGCATTTCCTCAGCTACACCAAAACTCTGGAAGAGCTTTGGGATGCCCATTGTCGCCAGATGGCAAGTTTCGGTTTTGACCGGCTGATCTATGGGTACACCCAATACCGAACGGCGACCTCACTTGGTGACCCCGAGGATTTCGTGATTCTGACCAATCATGAAAAATCCTATCTGGACGGGTTCCTGCGGGATGGGATGTATTTCCATGCTCCGATGCTGAAATGGGCGTTGCACAATGAAGGCGCAGCCAGTTGGAACATCGCGCAGGACATGGTGGCCAACGGCAAGCTGACGGCGCAAGAGCTGGACGTTCTGGAATTCAACCGGTCGCAAGGCGTGACCTTCGGGTACACGGTCAGCTTCACTTCGGTCTCGATGCGGTCGAAAGGGGCAATTTCCCTGTCGTCCGGAGGCGCGGCCAGTCAGGCCGAAGTGGATGCGATGTGGGCCGAGCACGGCGATGACATCCTGCTGATGAACAACGTCGCGCATCTGAAAATCCTCACCCTGCCCTACAACGCCCCCAATCGGGCTTTGACCAAACGCCAGCGCGAGGCGTTGCAATGGGTCGGAGACGGCAAGACCACGCAGGACATCGCGTTGCTGATGGGACTGACTTCGGCAACGGTTGAAAAGCACCTGCGCCTGGCGCGTGAGGCCCTTTCCGTGGAAACCACAGCGCAGGCAGTTCTGAAGGCGTCATTGCAGAATCAGATGTTCGTTATGGAGGCTTAGCCCCCCGAAATCTGACGCCAAATTGCGTCAATTTACCCTAGGTAAGGAAAACATGACTTTCCATTCCTGAGGCGGAGTTGCAAAGTGAGATGGTTCCGTGAGTGGTGGCTTTAGCCAGGGAACATTTGGTTGGATCTTTGCAATACCAGGGCTCTCCAACCGCTCTGACAAGAAGGCGCCTATTTGCCGCGTCCGATTGCCGGAATTTTGGGGGGCCTCGACCATCCCCATCATGCGGGGCCCCTCAATCAATTCAACGAACACCAAGACGCTTCGGCGTCTTTTTTTATTTCCGCACGAAAAAACCGGTCACGTTTTGCGCAACCGGTTTCGACATTTGTGTGTCCGGACCCCTTGCGAGGCCCGGAGATAGTCCTTAGCCCTGAGCGGCCTTGGCAACTTCGGCTGCGAAGTCTTCTTTTTCGACCACGATGCCTTCGCCAACTTCCAGACGGATGAAGCCGGTGATGGTTGCGCCCGCTTCTTTGGCCGCTGCTTCAACGGTCAGGTCAGGGTTCACAACGAACTGCTGGTTCAGCAGGGTCGATTCCGCGACGAATTTCTTCATACGGCCTTCGATCATTTTCTCGATCACCTGCTCCGGCTTGCCGGATTCGCGGGCGATGTCCATCTGAACCTGCTTTTCTTTCTCGACAACGGCCGGGTCCATGTCCGCTTCGGACAGAGCTGCCGGGTTTACCGCCGCGATGTGCATCGCAACCTGCTTGCCGATCGCTTCGTCGCCACCGGTCAGAGCAACCAGAACGCCGATTTTGCCCATGCCGTTGGTGGCTGCGTTGTGGACGTAGGACACAACAGTGTCGCCCGACAGCTTGGCCATGCGGCGCACCGACATGTTCTCGCCGATGGTGGCGATCTTGTCGGTCAGAGTGTCAGCCACGTTCTTGCCACCCAGGTCAGCCGCCAGCAGCGCGTCGACATCTGCAACGCCTTCGGCTGCGTAAGCGATCTTGCCGACCATTTCCTGGAACTCGGCGTTTTTCGCAACGAAGTCGGTTTCCGAGTTTACTTCGACAGCAACACCGTTGCCGCCGTTGACGTGAACCGCAACCAGACCTTCTGCTGCGGTACGGCCCGATTTCTTGGCTGCTTTGGCCAGACCTTTGGTGCGCAGCCAATCAACGGCTTCGTCCATGTTGCCGCCGGTTTCGGTCAGCGCTTTTTTTGCGTCCATCATGCCTGCGCCGGTCTGGTCGCGCAGTTCTTTAACCATTGCTGCTGTGATTGCCATCTCTTGGCTCTCCTCAATTCAAACGGAATTGGGGCAGGTCATACCCTGCCCCATATGTCATTTACGTGACGGGCAGCTTACGCTTCGGCAGATGCTTCTGCTTCGGCCGGCGCTTCTTCTGCAACGGCTTCTTCAACCGGCGCTTCTTCGAACGCACCCAGGTCAACGCCTGCTGCACCCATCTGAGCGGTCATGCCGTCCAGAGCGGCACGTGCGGCCAGGTCACAATACAGAGCGATCGCACGGGCTGCGTCGTCGTTGCCGGGGATGATGTAGTCAACGCCGTCGGGCGAGCAGTTGGTGTCGACAACAGCCACAACCGGGATACCCAGCTTGTTGGCTTCGGCGATGGCCAGTGCTTCTTTTTTGACGTCGATGACGAACAGCAGGTCCGGAACGCCGCCCATCTCACGGATGCCGCCCAGCGAAGCCTGCAGCTTGGCCTGGTCACGCTCCATGCCCAGACGCTCTTTCTTGGTCAGGCCTTCGGCGCCCGATTCCATGGCTTCGTCGATCTGGTTCAGACGGTTGATCGACTGGGAAACGGTTTTCCAGTTGGTCAGCGTGCCGCCCAGCCAGCGGTGGTTCATGAAGTACTGAGCCGACTTTTCAGCCGCTTCAGCGATCGGGCCGGCGGCCTGACGCTTGGTACCAACGAACAGAACGCGGCCGCCTTTTGCAACGGTGTCACGAACAGCCTGCAGAGCCTGGTCCAGCATCGGAACGGTTTGGGTCAGGTCCATGATGTGGATGCCATTGCGCGAGCCGTAGATGAACGGGCCCATGCGGGGATTCCAACGCTGTGTCTGGTGACCAAAGTGAACGCCAGCTTCCAGCAGCTGACGCATGGTGAACTCGGGAAGAGCCATGCTATTTTCCTTTTCCGGTTTACGCCTGGGCGGGGGTGAAAGAAGCAGATGCTCCAACCGGCGGTCTTGATGAGGATGTCTCCCTCAAAAAGGCCAAACCCCGCCTGCGGGTTTGAATGGCGCGCGTATACGGCAGCAGAGGTCACCCTACAAGGGAAAAATCATAAATTTTTATGATTGAGCGCATTATTTTATGATGCGCGCCAAGCTGTGCGCATGTCGCACGGCCTCTTCACAATGCGCAGCCAGCGCCTTGCGGTTTTCAAAGTCGCTGACCTTAGCCGGGGCATGATAGATCAGTTCCACGGAACCCTGTCTGCGCGCACCAAGTGTCTTCAGCAGATGCGGTCCGAACTCCATCTCGCCCCACCAGCCATAAAACCGGTCCGGCTGACCTTCGGGCGCGTGAAAGACCACCGAAACCGGCTGCACATACATAAAATCACGCAGTTCATCCGCGAAGAACGCGGCAAAGAGCGTTGTTTTGAATGGCAGAACCCGCAGGCCGTCGGTCGAGGTGCCTTCGGGAAAAAACAGCAGCTTGTGGCCGGCTTTAAGGCGGGTCTCGAACACTTTGGTCTGTTCTTTGGCTTTCTTGCGGTCCCGCTCGATGAACACGGTTCCTGTCGCGCGGGCCAACCAACCGATGCCGGGCCACTTCGCAACTTCGGCCTTGGACACGAAATAGACCCGCTTGCGTGCATTCAGCGCGAAAATGTCCAGCCAGGACGTATGGTTTGCAACCACCGCCCCGCGTTGCCGCATCAACTCCCCTGAGGTTCGAAAGCCCATCCCGAGGATGCGAAATGCGTTGCGGCACACAAATTGCGTGATAAACGGCGTGACCGGACGGCGCACGCCGAATAGCGGGAGTTCGATCAGGCGAATGGTCAGAAGGACGACCAGCCCCCCAAACACCAAAAGGGCCAGAGGCACCCCGCGCAGGATAACCAGAACCCAGCCCACCAGCCCCAGATTGATCGGGTCCGGCGCATCCTTACTGTTCCACAGCACGTCGTTCACCGGGTTACGCTCCGCCATAGATACGTTTCTGTCGCTCGTTCATGCGGGCGGTGTCGAGGATCAGGCACACGTCGGTTGTGTTAAAGGCGCGGTCGATGAAGGCCCCCTCGCCCACGAAACCGCCCAACCGCAGATAGGCTTTGATCAGCGCCGGAACCTGCACCATCGCCGCGCGTCGGTCCAAATCATCCGGCGCCACGAGGTTCATGGTTTGAAACACGTCCGGCTGCGCCCGCACCCTCAGATCGGGCGGGGCCAGATGATTGTGATGCAGCATCGACAAGGGTTGCGCCAGCTCTTGCACATCGGTGCCGTGAAAGCTGGCGACGCCGAACAGAACCTCAATCTCGCGTTCGGTGACATAAGCCGCCAGACCGTTCCACAGGTGATACATCGCCGTGCCGCCGCGATAGTCGGGATGCAGGCAGGATCGGCCCAGTTCCAACAGCTTGCGGCCACTTTGTTTCAAAATGGTCAGGTCATATTCGTCCTCGGAATAGAACTGTCCCAATTCTATTGCACGTTCGCCCGGTAACAGCCTGTAAACGCCCACAGTTTCGCCGGTGACGTTGTCGATTGCCAGCATGTGGTCAAAATACGGATCGAACCTGTCGCGCTCTAGCCCAGCCTCGTGATCGACCATCTCTCCGCCACCGCCCAGTTCGCGGACAAACACGTCATAGCGAAGCCGTTGGGCTGCGCGCAATTCGTCCTCGGTCTCGGCGAGTTTGACGGTAAAGGAAGGACCTGCATCCGGCATTTGTGGTTCCGTTCTTGTTTTGGCGCTGATACCGCAGATTCCAGGGGGATGGCAACAAGAGCGGATTTGCGGGGTTGTTAACCTTTCCTAAACCAGTTTCACGGATCAAAGACTGGCATCAGGGCGATGCGTGTTCCGTCAATCACCACTTTCCCCTGCTCGCGAAAGTTGACGGTGATCTTGCCCCCAATGTTGGACTGCACCTGTCCAACGCCCCAATCGGGGAAATCGGGGTGGCGGACATACATGCCCGGTGCAAGAATGGCATTGAGGTCTGACATGTCTGGGCTCCGGTCCGGCAGCAGATGCAGCAGGAGGTACGCATGAGCGACACCACAGTCAACCTGGCCGAGCTGATCGGCTCTCGGATCTGTCACGATCTGATCAGCCCCATTGGCGCGATCACCAACGGTCTGGAGCTGCTTGAGATGGTCGGTGCCACCCAGGGCCCCGAGATGGAGCTGATCTCGGGCAGTGTCGGCAGTGCCGGAGCGCGGATACGGTTCTTCCGCGTTGCGTTCGGATCGGCCAGTGACCAGCCCCTGGGTCGGGCTGAGGTGTCTGAGCTGCTGAAGGATGTTGAACGGGCTGGCCGTGTGCGCGTCAACTGGCACCTGACCGAAGCGGTACCGCGCAATCAGGTGAAACTGGCGTTTCTGGCATTGATGTGCTGCGAAAGCGCGATGCCCTTTGGCGGTGAAGTCACAATTACCAATACCGGGGACACTTGGTCGGTGACCGGTTCCGCCGACAAGCTGAATCTGGATAATGATCTGTGGAAGAACCTGCCTCTGGGCCGGTTTGCCAACAAGGTCACCCCCGCGCAGGTACAGTTTGCGCTGCTGCCCGAAACCGCTGCGTCGATGGGGCGGCGGGTTGCGGCAGAAACCACCTCAACCCGCATTGTTATCCGGTTCTAGTACCGGGTCGTTCCGTTCCCGCGCACCAGATATTTAAAGCTGGTCAGCTGCGCGGCGCCCACAGGCCCGCGCGCATGCATCTTGCCGGTGGCGATACCGATCTCGGCGCCCATGCCGAACTCGCCCCCATCGGCGAATTGGGTCGAGGCATTGTGCATCAGGATCGCGCTGTCGAGCCGTTCAAAGAACTGCGCGGCGGCACCCGCATCCTCGGTCATGATACAGTCGGTGTGGTTCGAGCCATACTGACGGATATGCGCAATGGCGGCGTCGATATCGGCGACAGGTTTGGCTGCAATGATGCTGTCGAGGAACTCTTTGCCCCAATCTTCAGCGGTCGCGGTAACCGTGCCTTCGGTGGCCAGCGTGCCTTCGGCGTGAACCTCGACACCCGCCGCCAGCAGAGCTGCGATGACGTCCCGGCCCAGCGTTTCGGCAACGTCCTGATGGACCAGCAAGCACTCGGCGGCACCGCAAATCCCGGTACGGCGGGTCTTGGCGTTCAGCACCACATCCAGCGTTTTTTGCGGATCTGCGGCCTTGTCGATGTAGATATGAACGATGCCCTCGAGATGTGCGAATACGGGCACGCGGGCTTCGCGCTGGACCAGACCAACCAGACCTTTGCCGCCGCGTGGCACGATGACGTCCACGTAGTCGGTGAGGGTCAGCAATTCCTGCACAGCGGCACGGTCGCGCGTCGGCACAAGCTGGATCGCGTCTTCAGGCAAATTCGCGGCCTTCAGCCCTTCGACCAGACAGGCGTGAATCGCGCCCGAGGAATGAAAGCTTTCGGAGCCGCCGCGCAGAATCACGGCGTTGCCGGATTTCAGGCACAGTGCGCCGGCGTCCGCCGTCACGTTCGGGCGGCTTTCATAGATCACACCGATCACACCCAATGGGGTGCGCACGCGCTGGATGTTCAGGCCCGAGGGCATGTCCCATTCTGTCAGCACCTCGCCAACCGGGTCAGCCTGATCCGCCACAGCCCGCAGACCGTCAACCATGCCCTGAATACGAGTTTCGTCCAGCATCAGGCGGTCCATCATCGCCGGGCTCAGACCCTTTTCGCGCCCGAACTCCAGGTCTTTCTTGTTTGCCTCGATAATGTCGGCCCGGTTTGCCCAAACCGCATCCGCAGCGGCAATCAGGGCGGCGTGCTTGCGTTCGGCGCTGGCACAAGCCAGATCGGCCGAGGCCGATTTGGCGCGTTTTCCAAGATCGGCCATCAGTGTGGGAATGCTGTCGAAATCCTTCATCTCATGTGCCTTTCGGTCGGTATTCTGGTGTTTTAGCATTGCGCGCCTACAGCGCCAAATCGTCCCGGTGGATCAAAACGGCCCGCCCCGGATAACCCAAAGTCGCCTCGATCTCCGAGGACTTTCGTCCCTTGATCGCATCCGCCTCTTGCGCGGTATAACGGCTGAGACCTTGCGCCAATCGGCGCGAGGTTGGATCAAGGATCGCCACCGGATCACCGCGGCCGAAATCTCCGGTCACTTCGACAATGCCCGCAGGCAGCAGGCTTTTTCCATTGCCGAGCGCACGCGCCGCGCCCGCATCCACCACAATCTCGCCCCGCGGTTTCATCGCCGAAATCCAGCGTTTCCGGGCAGCGTGCGGATCCAGAGTGGCCGTGAACCAGGTGCAATTTGCGCCATTCTCAAGCGTCTTCAACGGGTTCAGGGGTGATCCTTCGGTGATCGCCATATCGCAACCCGCCGCAGTAGCCATCTTGGCGGCCAGCAGCTTGGTCTTCATGCCGCCCTTGGACAGGCCCGACCCGGCATCGCCCGCCATTTCTTCGATCTCGGGGGTGATGTCGTCGATCGAGTCATACCGCGTGGCCGAGGCGTCCTCGTTCGGGTTGCCGGTATAGAACCCATCCACGTCCGACAACAGGATCAGCTGGTCGGCGCCGATGGTCACCGCGATCTGAGCGGCCAGTCGGTCATTGTCGCCATAGCGGATCTCATCCGTCGCAACGGTGTCGTTTTCGTTGACGATCGGAACGACACCGAGGCTCAGCAATGTCTCAAGCGTCGCGCGTGAATTCAGGTAACGGCGGCGGTCAGCGCTGTCTTCCAGAGTTACCAGCACCTGCGCAGTGGTGATCTTGTGCGGGGTCAGAGCCTCTTCATACGCACGGGCCAACCGAATTTGGCCAACGGCAGCGGCGGCTTGAGACTGTTCCAGCGCCAAGATCTCGATCGGCAGGTTCAGCACCCCGCGACCCAGAGCGATTGACCCGGACGACACCAGAATGACATCCGTCCCCTGCCCCTTGAGCCAGGCCACGTCCTGCGCCAGTGAATGCAGCCAGTCCGACCGTAACAACCCCGTATTCCGGTCCACCAGCAAAGCGGACCCGATCTTGACCACCAGACGTTTCGCCGAGGTCAGGGTTGCCACGTCTTCGCCTCCTCAGCGGGCTTCTGCCGCAGGCGGTTTTCGTCGATCTGAGCGCGTAGGGCCCGCAGAACCTCGGTCACGCCCAGATGAGCCACGCCGGACATGTTCATGACGGGGCCGCCGACGGCCTCTTCCAACTCAGCTTTGGCCAGATCGCGCTCTTCGTCATCCAGCGCGTCGACCTTGTTCAGCACCGTGATGCGGGGCTTTTCGGCCAACTCGCCGCCATAGGCCTCAAGCTCGTGGATGATGGTTCTATAATCGTCGGCAACGGTTTCAGATGTGCCATCGACCAGATGCAGCAACACCGCGCAGCGTTCTACGTGCCCCAGAAACCGGTCACCGATCCCGCGGCCTTCATGCGCGCCTTCGATCAGGCCGGGGATATCAGCCACGACGAATTCGACATTATCGACGCCGACAACGCCCAGATTGGGATGCAGCGTCGTAAAGGGGTAATCCGCGATCTTCGGGCGCGCGTTCGATGTCGCCGCCAGAAAGGTTGACTTGCCCGCGTTGGGCATCCCCAACAGACCCACATCAGCGATCAGTTTCAGCCGCAGCCAGATGGTGCGGTCGATCCCCGCCTGCCCCGGATTGGCGCGGCGCGGGGCCTGGTTGGTGGCCGATTTGAAATGCAGGTTGCCGAATCCGCCATTGCCACCCTTGGCCAGCAATACGCGTTGCCCAACCTCGGTCAGGTCGCAAATGACGGTCTCTTCGTCTTCGTCGAGGATCTCGGTGCCGACGGGCACACGCAGGACGATGTCGTCGCCGTCCTTGCCGGTGCGCTGCTGACCGCGACCGGGCTGGCCGTTCTTGGCAAAGAAATGCTGCTGGTAACGGAAGTCGATCAGGGTGTTCAGCCCGTCCACAACCTCGGCCCAGACGGACCCGCCTTTACCGCCGTCGCCGCCATCGGGACCGCCGTATTCGATGTATTTTTCGCGCCGAAAGCTGACGCAGCCGCCACCTCCGGCCCCGGACCGGATGTAGACCTTTGCAAGATCGAGAAATTTCATGGCTGTCCCCTACTGCAAAGGCCCCATCGGCCACAAGTCAGAGTTTTTTACTGTATGTCCAGGTGGGCACGTTTGCATCACGCGCCACCGAATAATTCTCGGCATCACCAAGGTACTGGAACCCGCAATGGGTCAGCACCCGGGCCGAGGCCGGATTATCCTGAAACACGCTGGCGAACATGGTGGCGTTCTCCAGCGGATTTGCATTGACCAGCGCCTCGACCGCCATCGATGCGATGCCGGTGTTCCAATAGACCGGCGCGACCCAATAGCCGACTTCGGTCTGGTTGCGATCCAGCCGCGTCAATGAGATCAGGCCGATCAGCTCGGGTCCGCCATCTTTGGTGGCATCCATCACCCAAACGTCCTCTTCGCGATCCTCGGCCATGGAACGGGTCACAAAGGCCTCGATCGAGCCGGGCGGCAAAGGGTGCGGGATCGACGTGGTCATGCGCGCCACGCGCTCATCGCCTGCGTAATGTTCAATGAGACCCATATCCGACCGACGCAGCGGGCGCAGGTCGAACCGCTCGGTTTCTATGACCGGCTGGTTTATTATTGTCTCAAGTTTCATGAGTTCGTTCCTCCTCCGAACAACACGTAAATCGCGGACGCAACGGTGAAACCAATTAACGTCCCAATCAGATATTTCCGCCCCATCCGATCTTCAACCGCAGGGGCGATCCGGCCCTGAACCAGGGACGGGATAATGCTTGCTGCGTGTGTCATCGGGGCCATTGATCAAAACTGCGTTAAAACGAGAAAGGGGACCGGCATTTTCTGCCGGTCCCCCATGAATTTTTCAAACCTTATGGGTTTCGGCTTACTCTGCGGCCTCCGCCACTGGCAGGACCGAAATAAAGGTGCGGTTCTTGAGTCCCTTGTGGAACTTCACGGCGCCATCAACAGTTGCAAAGATGGTGTGATCTTTGCCCATACCTACGCCTTCGCCCGGCCAGAACTTGGTGCCGCGCTGACGCACGATGATGTTGCCTGCGATGGCTGCCTGGCCACCATACAGTTTCACGCCAAGGCGGCGACCAGCTGAGTCGCGACCGTTACGGGAGGAACCGCCAGCTTTTTTATGTGCCATTCTCTCTCTCCTTAGCCTTGAGCCAGCTCTTTGGCTTGCTCAACCCATTCGGGTTTCACTTTGATGGTGTCGATAGCAGCAATCTGCTCGTCCGACAAGGCGGCCAGAGCGGCAAAGCTCTCGATACCGGCTTCTGCCAGCTTCTTGGCAGCGGCGGGGCCGACACCGTTCAGCTTGGTCAGATCATCAGCGGCAACGGCGGCGGATGCCTCTGCTTTGGCTTCTGCTTTCTTGGCAGGCTTTTTTGCCGCCGGAGCAGCTTCGCCAGCCGGAGCCGAACCGGTTGCAGCCTTGATGCCCGACTTGTCAGCGCCCGACGACAGGATGTCGGTGATTTTGACCAGGGTCAGTTTCTGACGGTGGCCAACGGTACGCTTCGAGCTGTGCTTACGACGGCGCTTGACGAACTTGATGACCTTGTCACCTTTGACCTGTTCGATCACTTCGGCCTGTACGCCCGCGCCTTCAACGAAAGGTGCGCCAACAACCGGAGCGTCACCGCCCAGCATCAGAACATCGTTGAATTGAACTTTTTCACCTGCGTCGGCAGCCAGCTTTTCAACGCGGAGCACGTCGCCCGCCTGAACCTTGTACTGCTTGCCGCCAGTCTTGAGGACCGCAAACATGCGTCTTTCCTTTTCATACCCGCGTTCTGTGGTCCCCTTTCGGGCGTTTTCGGCCTCAGCCACCTCGAACAGCGCGCCCTTTTCGGGCTGTGTGACGACCCGTGGGATATGCCCTATGGGTCAATAATAACGAGACCCGGCGCGGAAAACCGGCCGGGATGCGCGCTTATCCATAGATTGCAGAGGAAAGTCAACATCAAATGCAGGCTTAAAGGTCGGACCCTTGCAGCACCTGCGCGACCGCCTGACCCAATTGAAAATAGATTACGTCGAACATCTGATCAAAGCTTTCAAACAGGGCGTTGTTGATCGCCCTGCCCGTCTCGGTTCGTGAAAACGCGATATTCTCGCGAATCTGCGCATCGCTCAGCGGTTGGTACGCCAGCAGAAAGAAAGAATACAGCCAAGTCTGCGTCTCTTCTGTCATACTGTCCTTTTGCGCCAGAAGCTGGGCCAAAAGCTCGGCGTCATCCACTTCACCGCCCAGATCCATCCCGCGGAAAAAATTGTAATCGGCGCTAATGGAGTTCTGAACGTTTTCCTCGATCAGGTTGTTGATCCGGATGTATTCATCGACCAGACGGTAAAGCTCGGAATCCTTGTCGCCGTTCTCATACGCGTCCTGTGCCATTTCCTCGATGGCTTCATCGGCAAGCGCGATACGGGCCGTGATCTCAAGCGAAACGATAGTCTGACCCAGATCGCTTTCGTAAAACAGGATGGCGCGGTCAAGTTCCCTGTCGGTAAGGGATTGATCGAACACATCCATGACCTGGCGGCGCATTCTGCCGGCGTCGTAAATCCGGCCGACCTGGTTTTGAAAAACCTGGCCGCCTTTATTGTCCAGAAAGCTCTCCTGCAGGGTTTGCCCCATCGTGCCACCCTCATCCTGCAGGATCGCGATGACTTCATCCAGATGCAGGGCTCGCAGCAGACGTTCGACCTTTTCCTCGGCCTGTAGCGGCATGGTCCACAAAAACAGGGCGGCAAACGCCAGAAACAGTCGCATCAGATGTCCTGTATCGGGTGCAATTCCGCCATCCGTGAGGCCAGAATCTCGAACTTCATTGCCATGATTTCGTATTGAACCGCGTTGAGAAGCTCATAGACCTCCTGCATCAGCGGCTGTTCCAACGCCTCGGCATAGGCGATGACATCGGCATCCGAGAAAGCCCGATAGGTATAGGCCGCCCCGGCAAGCGCGGACAATTGCAGCGCCTGTCTCATGCCGGTTTCGTTCTGCTTCATCATCTGCCGCAGCTCATCAGCGCTCAGTTCCAAGTCGATCACTCCGGATGCGCTGGCGGCCAGCAGAAACCGCAATTGAACCTCTTGCAGCGCCCGCAACGCCGTTCCGCTGGAATCAATGGCGGCGTTCATGCGCTTGAGGTTCTCGACCCGCTTTGACCCGTCTTTGATCAGACCGGCCACGATCTCCTGACCCTGCTGCTGTTTGGCGTCGTCATCTTCGGCCATATGAGACGCATTTTCCGCCTCGACCAGCCGCTGCCCCAGATCCGAGGCATAGAATTCTACGGCATGGTTCAGGGCCTCATCGCTCAGCGTCTGTTCCAGAATGGCCACCGCGGTTTCGTGCATGTCTTCGGTGTCGAACACCTCGTCGGTCAGACGGGTCCAGTCCGAGCCGAACCCTTCAGGATCGATTCCCAGCATCCGGGGCGCCGAGGCCGAGGCAAGCGCGATGCTGTCCAGCGCCACGTCAAAACCGGTTGTGGTCAGAAAGGCCTCAATCCGGTCGCGCCCGGCGGCCCATGTAGGCGCGGGCAACATGGCCAAGGCCAAAAGCAACGGAACAAAGGGCAAAGCGAGGCGGCGTAGGTGACAAGTCATACCCAGAAGCCTAGGTGTTTTGCGCCGTCTGGCAATGGAAAATCCCGTCTTGGTGAATTTCGGGAATTTTCTGCTTGCACCCCCGCGCGTTCCTCACTAAATCCCCCCCTCACAGACCCCCGCGGAGAGGTGCCGGAGTGGTCGAACGGGGCGGTCTCGAAAACCGTTGTGGGTGCAAGCCCACCCAGGGTTCGAATCCCTGTCTCTCCGCCACTAGTCTTCTTATTATTTTATTTTAATAATATAAAATATGGGGACCTGGGTTGTATCCCCCATTTGATCCCTCTCGTAGAGTTGACCAGTCGTTTGGCAAGAGGAAGGAAGCCAAGCATTGGTGCTTCCAAAGTGTAGAATCTCGATGGCCAATGGCACAGCATCTTCCTAGTGCCAGACATTTCTTCAAAACATATATCGGGTGGGCTTAAACCGGCTCGCCAGTCTTTGGCTTAAGGCCAAGACGGCGAACCGGCAGTGGAATTAAATTTTGGTCTTTCTTAGGTGTCGTTGGCTGCTTCGATCGAAGCTTGTATGGGCCTGTGTTGGTTAACTTCGTCTGCGGTCATCCAGTACCAATTGCCGTCAGGCGCGCGTTCCAAGTCCATGCCGTTTAGTTTGGGCGACAGGTCAATTGCCTCGAGAAATGCCTCAACCAGTGCAAGATTTTTGTCATCACTCACTGACTCAACTTCGATATTCTGCTCTCCGTCTGGCAGCTGATCGCCAAGCTTGTCTAAGGAGTCACTAAGTTCTCCGAAGCTCTCCGAAAACCCTGGTGAAAGATCTAGCGGCAAAGGTGTAGCAGCGAAAAATAGTGCTCCCAACTTTGCGACTGGACCAAGATACTTCAACAACCCAGGGTTAGCAGTAAACTCTTTTTCTGCGACTAGTGCGCCACTGAACTCGGAGCGCAACTGCGCCTTTAACCGTGTTCGGCCCAGAATCTCCCAGTTTCTTATATCCTTCCAATTGGACTTGACTGGGAGAAGTACAACGCTCTTGGGTGCAGGTCGCTGTTCTTTGAATGCCAGGTAGTGCAGGAGTTGCTCAGATTTCGATTGCGATTGAGCTCGAGACCGCAAACCATAAATTAGATCAGAGGGAGGTGTGACATGGTCGCACTCATGGCATATTGCGTTTTCCTGATTTCGCCTGAGCCAGCGTTCGACATTTGACAATTTAAAGTGGCCAGAACACCAGCCGCCGCCAAAATGGTGTGGACACCCAACACGATCATCACGGTTCGCCCCTGGCCAGAACTTTAAGCATTCGGTAATCGAAGCATCAATTTGCTGCATAAGCAAGCCTGGCTCTTCTCCTGTAACCGTAGTCTCAAGCTCTATGAAGTTACGCTCGGGCTTCAGCGTTATAAGTGCATCATTTCGGAAACGTCCGGCTGAATCGCGAAGGAACATTCCGAGTTGCCAAAACGCGCCCCGACCATCATTCAAGTAATGGTGATAAGGTTCTAGCCCAGCAATTAGGCGATAAATGAAACCATCTACAGCGGGTTCTATTTTGGTTCGCATTCTTATGATTCGAGCTTCATGCGACAATTCACTCGCACTGTTCCATGGAAGAGCCGGCTTTTCTGACGAAACCAGTTGGGGAATCAAGCTGCGCTGACCGTCAGAGGCTTTTGTTGGAAGCGCAACTCCTTGAGCGCGCAGCATCCTAATAATCCTCTGGTGATCGTCCAGGTCAAATACTCGCCAGCCGTCTTTTTCGCGCCCGTGATTGATCCAAACATCTGGTAGTGCTTCGTGATCGAGCATTCCTCCCGCAAGTTTGGTTGGTTCATGCTGAACGATTTCCATGAAGGCCATGGCTAGCCAAGACGGATCTCTAACAATCGTATCCCTCAAAAAAGCATCATTTTCCCAGTCGATCCCATACCAAACTCCACGCCCCAATCGGTGGAGGAACGTGGCGGCAATTGAACGCACTGCCTGTGGGTCTTCTATACCGTAGTGCGCGCAAATTCCTTCGAACTCTCGATAACTCATCCACGGGTCTGAGTTGCCTGGGTCTAATG
This sequence comes from Ruegeria sp. AM9, assembly GCF_056540565.1. NCBI lineage: Bacteria > Pseudomonadati > Pseudomonadota > Alphaproteobacteria > Rhodobacterales > Roseobacteraceae > Ruegeria > Ruegeria sp. AM9. Next base: position 5,569 of record NZ_JBQFWY010000009.1, on the reverse strand, counting down.
CTTCTTGTCGCGCGTTATCCCAGTCGCAGTTGATTGGACTCTTAATCCCCGGCATACCTTTGACGTGATTTTTGATCGCCGTTTTTAGTGCTTCAATATTCTTGCCGGAGAAACTATCGACACTTATCTGATCGACTACTAGAGCGCGTAGTTCCGGATCATACTGAGATAAATCAAGTTTAGGGTGATAATTGCCACCATCAGCGTCGGCGTGGGTCGCTACAAGAATGACTTTGGCAACACCCGCGGTACGCGCGGCAATCCGTACCAACCAATCCTCGACGAGGCACTGTTCTTCACCCAATCGTGGATCCCAGACAAGCAAGTAAAGTCCTTGATCTGAATAGAAAAACTGATGAGTTATTCGATAAATCTTTTGACCGCCGAAGTCCCAGTAATTGAACTGAATGCTTCCGTTGGGTGCGCCTTCATCCGATAGAAATAGTGTTCCGCAGTCGACTCCCCAAGTTGTCGAGTGAAAGAGGTCCCGGTCAGGATCAAGTGAGCCATCGAGCGCCATTCTTAGGCAGCTCTTTCCGACTTTACCTTCGCCTGTGATCATCAGCTTTGCCTCTGATAGCGTGGCAATCTTATTGGGGTCTGCTAGGCTTTTTATCTGCGCAAGCAGTACATTTGTTCCATCTTTTTCAGCACTTAAAAGCGAGGCGGGAAGAGGGTTATCATAGATTTGAAATTGGGTAAGGCCTTCCAGTTCACCAATTTCAGAAGGTATTTCAGTAATATTGTTTCCTGAGATTTGAAGCTCATCTAGGGAACTTATGCTCCCAATTATTGATGGAATAGACTCAAGCTTATTTCCAGTTAAGCTAAGGCGTTTCAGTTTTTTGAAACGAGAAATTCTGCTAGGAATTCTCCTGAGTTTCGAACCGAGTGTGAGTGTTTGAAGGGTTTTGTAGTGCGCGATTTCGCTTGGAAAGGTACTGAAATTGTTCTTGTGAAGATATAGAGCCTGAAGATTAGGTAGTTGTGAGAACCCCTTAGGTAATCTAGATAATTTGTTCAGGCCAACAAAGAGTTCTCGCAGGTTTTGTAGTTGACAGATCTCGACTGGCAACTCTTCGATGCCCAAATCAGTCATAGAAAGAACCACTAGGTTAGAAAGCTCACCAATTTCCGGAGGGATTGCAACTATCGGATTAAATGAAATCTCCAAGTATTTCAGATACTTGAGGCGAAAAATTTCTTGTGGAAATTCTGATAAGTTATTGCTCTTGAGATCTAAGAACCTTAAATTCTCAAGCTCTGTTATTTCAGTTGGGAGTTTTGTCAAGCCCAACCTGGATAGGTTGAGTTCACCGGAACCGTCTTTCTTGGCCTTGCTGATCGCCTTTTTAGCACTTGTAAGGTCGCCGCTACTCATTTCCGTTCCTATTTTTTTAACTGTGTGTTCGGTTTTTACCGCAATTACTGAGATCAAAATTCGAGCGCAAGAACAAGGCTTAGAGCGGAGGCTTTGTGGTGGATTTTATGATTAGCTTTTATTTTACAGTTGCTTATGCGACTAGCATCGTGCTCGGCGCTGCAATGTTTCTAAGCTTCAGTGTCTCATGCACTTGCACGCTCCACTCCAGCAGTCAGACTAGAAGTGAGTATGTTTAAAACTGCTCTTTTTTTGACACAAAAATGCATCTGACAAAACCGACGCAACCGACAAAACTTGTCCAAGTATGAGTTCTGTCGGTTGTGTCAGGAGACTATTCGCAACTGCGCCTGGTGGATCATCGGATTGACCATGTAGAGTCGAGAACGTCGCCCGCCCGCTGGGTTTGATGCTTGCTCGGCCAATCGAATAATATCGCTTTCTTCCAGCGCCTTGAGAGTCGGATTTAACTCACTAGCGGTTGCCAGCCCTGATCGATCCAGGCGCAATACCTCACGTGATGTGAAGCGTTCCCAGGCTTGTTCCCGGATTACAGCCACCAACCGGCGCGCAGCCCGTTCAGTTTTTGACTGCGACGCACTTGCATACGCGCGCTGCGCCATCGGCAAAGCGTAGGATGTGACAAACAACGCTACCCGCTCAAAGTCCGCTGCCGTGACCTGGTGTGCTTCGTCTTCGATTCTTGTTGACCAGTCCAAGTATGACAACACCAGGGCAAGCCGAATGGTCATTCCGGGGAGTTTCCCTATATATGAGAGCAACAACCCGTCTGCTTTGACCTCCAAATCCCGTACATAGCTACGTAACGTATCGAGGTGGTCGCGGGCCTCTTCCGTGAAGGGGATGAGCCAAGGCCGCGTGACGTCGTATTCGTCCGCTACCATACGTAGTGACAGTAGCCTGGTGAGCGCCCGCTCCATGAACGCATCATCAGGAATGGATTGTGGACGCTGTATCGGAACGGGGTCGGGCCAGATCGGTATAAATCGCGCCAACAAACCATCATCGTCAGAGTTGATCAGCAGCCCGTTCAATTTGTCTGGCTGGATGCCACCAACAACACCAATAGACAGCTGGTCTATGTATACGGGATCACGCCCCATACGTTCGACCGTATATGGGCGAGTGCCAGTTCTGCCATGTGGTGATCGTAGCCCTCTTCTGCCGCCCAATCGCGGAAGGTAGACCGCAGCCCATGCGGGACTGCGGGGGAACGTCGAGCCGGATCACGGGATATGGGGTGAGACTGTTTAAATCGGTAAGGATGATGCGAAGTTCAAAGCAAAGGCCCAATTCGGTACGATCTAAGCCGAAACACTGGACCGCAGTTCGCGCGGGAATGGCGTCATTTTATTTTGGCGGCGCGGCAAAGGCGAAGTCTTCACCGCAGGGACCTGCGAATGGGTCATGGGGCTGATTTGCAAGGATCAACAAGTGGAGCGTATCACCCGCAATGCGCTGAACAGGTTTCTTGCGGCTGACCGATAGCTCGAATTTTTGATCCTGCGTTAAGATGGCAACATCAGTCTTAGGCGGACAGACTGCGATGCCAAGTTGCGGCTGGTCAGAGTAGAAACTCCTCACAAAAACACTGCCATTCAAATCGACATGAGCCATTTCTTGAAAATTCTCACCGTGACCCGCTCCTGATCGCCGGGGCGGCAGACGAAGTAGAGCCCACGATCCAACGGGACGCTGCTATCATCGAGACGGATCAGCCGACCAAGTTCCAAGTCTCTTGCCGCCAAGAGATGTCTTGCCAGTGCCACGCCCTGTCCGTCAATCGCCGCCTCCAACAGAACAGCGCTATCCACGTATTTGATGCTTTGCGAGTTGATCCGATCGGCGTCCAGCCCAACTTGTGCAGCCCAGCTTTCCCATCCGACGTTGAAAGCGTCGTGCAACAATGGCAGATCAGCCACGTCCTCGGCCCGCATTGGCAGCCGCGCTTTCTCGACAAGCGACGGCGCGGCCACGACAATCAATTCCTCTTTTTTGATCTGCTCATGATACAGCCCGCCCCATCCGGGCTCGCCAAACCGCAGAGCGACATCGACCTCGGACGCATCGAAATCCGCAAAGGCATCATTTGTGTCCAGCAACAATGCGATCCCCGGATGGTCTTGCTGAAACGAGGTAAGCAACGGCACAAGCCATTTGAGCGCCAGCGACGTGGACAGGGACACGGTAATCGACTGGCGGTGATGCAATCGCTTCACCTCCATCACACCCAACTGCAACGCCGAAAACGCCCCCCGAGTTGACTGATACAGACGTTCCCCGGCTCTGGTCAGTTCAACGCCATTGGGGCGGCGATGAAAGAGTGTCACGCCAAGGTGCAGTTCCAGCAATTTGATTTGCCGACTGATCGCCCCGTGGGTGACGTTCAACACATCCGCCGCTTTGGTGAGGCTGGACTGGGTTGCGGTTTCGTCAAAGGCCTGAAGGGCGCGAAGGTGCCTGAGGTTTTCTGTCATGTGAGAAAATCTAACAGCAATGCTCTGAAAACTCGATAGGTCTGTCTGGTTTCAAGGGGATACACTGAACGCAGACTGAATATTCTCACAAGCTTTGCGCCCATTGAAAGGACATACCATGCCCGAAACCAAAGTTGCGTTGATGACAGGTACCGGACAAGGCATTGGCCGGGGCTGCGCCGTTGAGATGGCAAAGGCAGGTTACAAAGTCTCACTGATGTCGCCGTCCAATCGCTCGGTTGAACTGGCCGAGGAGCTTGGGGGCATTGGCCGCCGCGGTTCTGTTCTGGATGTCGACGACTTACAGGCGATGATCGATGACACCATGAGCAAATACGGGCGGATTGATGCAATCGTCAGCAACATGGGGCACGGGGGGTCGGTACCCGAGGCCATCAAAACGGTAGGCTTCGATCCTGATTTTGACGGGCCGCTATTGGAGCTTAGCGACGAATTGTGGCACGAAAGTCTGGATATGTACGTTCTGAATGTCGTGAAGATCGCCCGTATCGTCACGCCCATTTTGATCGAACAAGGCGGCGGTGCATTCGTAAACATCTCGTCCATGAACACAATCGAGCCACGCGCGCCCTACCCCATGAGCATGCTGCGCGGCGCTCTGCACAGTTTCTCAAAGCTCTACGGGGATCGCTATGCGCGGCACAACATCCGTATGAACAACCTGCTTCCCGGGTTCTGCGAGAATGTGAACCTGTCCGAACAAGCCCGTCGGGAAATTCCGGCGCAACGACCAGCTACGTTCGAGGAAATCGGACAAACCTGCGTGTTTCTCGCCAGTGATGCGGCCCGCTATATTAACGGTCAGAGTATACTGTCCGACGGTGGGATGAACCGCGCGGTTCGGTAGGAAAGAGACGGTGAAAGATGATCGTTACGGCGCTCAAAGAAATCCTTGGGACAGATCGGGACGTTTCCGGTCCGGGCTGGAACAGTAGGCGTCTGCTGCTTGCCTCCGATGGTATGGGGTTTTCGCTGACGGATACGATCATCAAAAAGGGCGCAGTGCTCGAACTTGAATACACCCATCATCTGGAGGCGTGTTATTGTATCGAGGGTAAGGGCCGGATCAGGGCGGCTGATGATAAAATCTGGCACCTCCTTGAACCATTCACTCTTTACGCATTGGATCAGCATGACCGGCACGTGGTGCAAGCCACAGACGCCGATTTAAGGCTTGTCTGCGTTTTTACGCCACCGCTTAGCGGTCGCGAAACGCACTGCAAAGACGGAAGCTATGCACCGGCTGACACCTAATAGCCGAGCGGATGTTCATCGGTGCCTATGGCTCTTTACGTTCATCGAAAAAAGCGGTCTTTATCGTGCCTTCCACCCGTCGATCAGCCCGGCGGCTGCGTCTGCATAGGTCTGCGGGAACTGGTCCGAGGTTCGGGCTTTCATGATCGTATGCAGGCCCAACAAAAGGCTGATCAGCACCCGGGCGGCCTCAGGTGGATCGACCTCGGAACGGATGGCCCCGTCTTTCTTTGCCCGGCTTAGAATCGCCGCGAACCGCCCTTCCAGCGCGGTCAGGTAGCGTTCGATTCGGGCATTGACCTCAGGGTCAGAGCGGGCAAATGCACTGATCGAATTGAAGGCAAGACACCCTGCATCCTCGATCTTCGGCATGCGGTCGATTGAGGCGATGCCTTTGAACCAATCCCCCAGATCA
>NZ_JBQFWY010000008.1:0-166465 GCF_056540565.1 Ruegeria sp. AM9 | reverse complement strand
CCGTCTCTCCGATGCGTCTCAACCGTCTTTCCAGTCCGTCAGGCCGTCTCTCCGACCCGTCAGCACCGCCTCAGCAGCGCCGGTGAAGGGGGTTCTAAGTATAACCACACACCTCCGCAAGCAGAAAAATCGAGAAACTAGCAAAAAACCGCAAAATCGATTTTTTATCAAACAAAACAATATGTTGAATTGTTTCAGATTGAGCCAACCACGCATTCCCGTACAGGCCCCACCCCGAATCCCGGCTTTTGCACAGGGTTACCCACAGACTCGGCGACGAGTCAGGCGGAATCGGCCTCACGCGGCCGAGTCAGCAGGCCGGCAAACGGAAGACGCAGCAGCAACAGGCCAACGATCAGGGACAAATAGACCAGCGGCTCGATCTGAAATCCCTTGGCCAGCATGACATAGTGCACCCCTCCCAACACTGCCGCCGGGAAGACCAGCCGCTGTAGGCTGCGCCATCGGGAGCCCAGCTTGCGCACAGACAGATTGTTGGACGTCACCGCCAGCGGCAACATCAGGACAAACGCGGCCATGCCAACCGTTATATAGGGACGTTTGAGAATATCGGCCCAGATTTGGCTGGGCACCTGCACATCCAGAACCAGCCACACCAACAGATGCAGACCGACATAGGTAAATGTCAGCACACCAAGGGCACGGCGAAATTTCAGCAGGTTCAGCCCAAGCAATCGCCGCAGCGGGGAAATCGCCAGCACGGCAATCAACAACTGCAGCGCCAACTCTCCGTACCGGTGTTCCAGCGCCTCGATCGGCTCAACGCCCAAACCGCCGGTCAGGGCCTGATAGAACAGCCACGGGGCCGGAAGCACCCCCAGCAGATATACCGCCCAGACGGGGATGCGGCGCAATATCTGATTCAACCGCTGCATGGGTTTAATAGTATTCCGACAGATCCATACCTTCGTACAGGCCTGCGACCTCTTTCTCATACCCATTATACATCAGGGTCGGGATCCGCTTGGCAAAAAGGCCACCACCAATCTGACGTTCCGAGGCCTGCGACCAGCGCGGATGATCCACGTTCGGGTTCACATTACTATAAAAGCCATATTCGCGCGGGTTGGACATGTTCCAGCTGGTGGGCGGTTCGACATCCGTCAGGGTGATCCGCACAATCGACTTGATCGACTTGAAGCCGTATTTCCATGGCACCACCAAACGCAGAGGCGCGCCGTTCTGGTTCGGGATCGGACGGCCGTAGATACCGGTGGCCATGATCGTCAGCGGGTGCATCGCCTCATCCAGACGCAGGCCTTCGCGATAGGGCCAGTCCAGAATCGGATACTGCACGCCCGGCATCTCATCGGGTATCAGGGCGGTTTCAAAGGCCACGTATTTGGCGCTGTCCTGCACACCTGCCATGTTCAGCAGATCGGCCAGCTCGAACCCGTTCCACGGGATCACCATCGACCAGGCCTCGACACAGCGGAATCGATAGATGCGCTCCTCGACCGTCATCTCGGACATGATATCCCTGAAATCGTAATCGCCGGGGTTGTCGACCAGCCCGTCGATCTTGACGCTCCATGGTTCGGTGGTCAGGGCACCGGCATATTTGGCCGGATCTTCCTTGCGGGTCCCGAACTCATAAAAGTTGTTGTACGAGGTGATCTCTTCCCAGGTGTTCGGCTCCAGTGCCTCCTGCGCAGCAGCCCCCCGCGTCATCCCTGCCAGCCCGACACCCGCCAGCCCGGCCATGACCTGGCGCCGGTTCAGAAACGCCGCCCGCGGGGTGACGTCGGCCTGTGTCAGTGTATTGGTCCAGCGATGCGCCATATATGTCTCCAGTCGTCAAATATCCTCAGAGAGTGAGGTAATCCGCTGATAGCACAGAGCCAAGGAAACAGGCGTCACGATTGAGAGACGAGATTGTAACGTATCAGACACCGCAGCCCGTCGCGGCGATTCCAAAATGACACATTGCCGCCCTGCATTTGACAATCCCTTCTGAAAAGAACTGGCACAGCCTGCGCGGCTTCGATACGTCGACATATAAACGAATACCGATCAGAGATTATTTCAGTGCTGTTTGCCAAAGCCTTCCCTTTGTCCCTGTCCATTTGCTGGCGTCTGGCCGTTGTCCTGCCGGTCATGCTGATCGGTTTGACCCTCTATAACCTGGTCGGCGCCCTGGTCGGGTTTTTGCTAGGCCTCATCTTCCCGCCATTTGCGTTCATTGTGACCTTTTTGATCATGGCCTCTTCCAGCGTCGTTCCGACCCTGCTTGGGACAAGGATGGGGTTGCAGGTCAAAGGCGTGAAGCCCAGCACAGGCATCAAGGGTCTGTTCACCCCTGCGGTGATCTATGGTGCCGTCGAGGGCGTAAGCGTGACGCTTATTATTGGCGTGATCGTTGCGGCATCACTTTTCGTGATTTCACCCGACATTCTGCAACAGAGCGAAGTCGCCGAGCTGGCGCTTGAATATGTCGACCCGACCTGGGCCCTTCCGGGGCTGCTGGGGCTGCTTGCGGTCTTTCTGTCGGTGTGCTCGATCCGGGCCAGCCTGCTTGTGCCGATCACATCCGCCTCGATCGGGCGGGACCCGGACGGTATGCACTATACCCCCTTCCGGCATTTTCGGGCGTCGTTCGGCCCGCTGTTTGCGCTGACGATCTTCAGCTATGTCGGGATGTTCGTCCTGCACGCACTTCTGATCGCGCTGATGATCGCCATGGATTATTTCGGGTCCTTGCAGGCTGAGCTGCAGGAGCTTGAAGACATGACCAAGGGCATGGCCTCGATCCGGCCTCTCTGGTCGCTGCTTGGCCTGTTCGTACTCTACATGCTGATCGGGACATGGGCTTTCAGCCTGCAATGTGCTGGTGGCGTACTGGGGTATCTGCGTTTGCGCGACACGGCTCCGAAGCTGGCTGAGGTAATCGAGGCCAATCAAAAGCCCAAAAATGATCCCGAAGACACCCCACGGATGAGCGCGGATGACCTGCGCGCCCTGCGCAAAAGCCGCCAGACAGGCCATTACTGAACCCGTCCTGCGCGCGCATTTACCGGCAGGGTTGCGGCCATCCCGGGCTTTACAACGCATGCGACAAAAACGCAGGCTGATCCCCAGGTACTGAAGACGAAAAGCGGATGGCCTGCCCATCCCAACAGTTGAAGACCCTCAGAGGGAGAAGACGAATGTGTGACATTTGCGTAATGAACGCCGTCAAGGACCGGATGCTGTCGCGGCGGGGGTTCTTCAAAGCAGCCGCTGCCACTGGCGTAGCCGCCGCCGCAACCGGAACCGCCGCGCCCTCGGCGCTGGCCGCAGGTCATGGCGGGGTCGAGGACATGACCCACGTAATCAGCCCCGACTTCCCAACCTTTTTCGGAGAGCCGGGATACGCGACCGAACAGATTTTCAACATCGCGGACCACGGTGTCAACATGCTGCGGATGGTGGTGAACGAACACACCGGCACGCATATTGATGCACCTTTGCATTTCTCGGCAGACGGGGCCTCGGTGGACGAAATCCCGATCTCGGATCTGGTGGCACCGCTCTGTGTCGTGGACATCGCGGCGCGCGCAGCCGAGGACGCAGACACGCTGCTGACACCAGATGACCTGAAGGCGTGGATCTCGGCCAATGGCGATATTCCGGACGGTGCGTGCGTTGCGCTCTATTCCGGCTGGGCCGCCAAGGTCGACAGCGATGCCTATCGCGGATTTGACGGTGAAGCACAGCATTACCCCGGTTTCCACGTCGAGGCCGCGCAGATGCTGATGGAGGAAACCGGCGCGCGGTCGATCGCGTCGGACACGCTGTCGCTGGACCACGGCATTTCAAAGGATTTCGCCACGCATTATGCGTGGCTGCCATCCGGCCGCTTCGGGATCGAAAACATGGCCGGTCTGAACCGGGTGCCGGCCGCCGGTGCCACGCTGGTCATCGGCGCGTCCAAACATGTCGGCGGTACGGGCGGTCCGGCGCGGATATTTGCACTGATATAAGGCCGTTTCTGACCCGCCTTTGCAGGCGGGTCTTTTGCCCCCTCTCAAACCAACACCATGACCAAAGACCATCCCTCCCCCACCTTTGGCCTGATCAGCCCCGAGGCCGAGGCCCTTGCCGCCCAGGCCCCGAGCCGCGATCTGAGCCAGCCTCTGGACGACATTCGGGCCATGTTGCGCAAGGAAAGCGAACAGGGGTGCGCTTTGGTGATTGAAAAAACCGGCGTCACCCTGTCCGAACGGATCATCGCAGGCGTGCACTGCATGGTCATCACGCCGCCAGAGCCGCACGCGGGCCGCAAACTTGTCTATCTGTTCGGCGGCGGCTTCACCTTGGGCAGCCCGTTCGAGGACCTGCCGATTTCCGCCTCGCTCGCTGCGAAAACCGGGGCTGTGGTGATTGCACCCCACTACCCGCTGGCCCCGGAACACCCTTACCCGGCCGCGCTTGATGCCTGTACTGCGGTGATCTCTTCGGTTCTGGATGAAACGCCGGGCGCTTGCCTGTGCGGAGAATCCGCTGGCGGCAATCTGGCACTGGCGGCGCTTCACCGCCTGCGTGCATCTCATGGACCGCAGCCAAAGGCGCTGGCCCTGCTGTCGCCGTTTGTCGATGTACTCAACCCCGGAGACAGCGGACGGGCTGACCGCGACCCGTTCCTCAACCAGTCGGAAATCGAGTTTTTCCGGTCCTGCTACGTGCCCCGGAACGCCGACCCGACGCACCCTGACATCTCACCGATCTACGGTCCGTTCGACGCCGATTTTCCGCCCGTCTTCGTGACCAGCGGAACCCGCGATCACCTGCTGAGCGGTTGCGTGCGTCTGGACCACCTCCTGCGCGAGGCGGGCGCGGTCTGCACCCTGCGCATTTGGGAGGGCATGTGGCATGTCTTCGAGTTCTACCCGGATATCCCCGAGGCCGATGCGTCCCTGACGGAAATCGCCGGATTCCTGAACCGGCACTTTGCCGGGGAATAAAAAAGACCCGCCGAGATGGCGGGTCTTTTTCGTTTTCAGATGTTCGTTAGTGCACGACGGCATCATCCGGGCGGGGACGTTCCGACGTCCCCAGCCGATCACCGATGATTAACCCCTCGGCCCCGGCGGTGACGGGAACGGTCTCGCCGTCCTTGATCTCACCCCCCAGCAGCGCCTCGGCCAGAGGGTTCTGCAGGGCGCGCTGGATCACGCGTTTCAGCGGACGGGCCCCAAAGACCGGGTCATAGCCTTCGTTGGCCAGCCATTCCTTGGCACCATCATCCAGTGCAAGCTCGATCTTGCGGGCGGCCAGACGTTTTTGCAGACGTGCCATCTGAATATCGACGATGCCATCCATATCGGCCCGCTTGAGCCGGTCAAAGATGATGGTCTCGTCCAGACGGTTCAGGAACTCGGGCCGGAAATGCGCCCGGACCGCGTCCATCACGTCTCGCCGCGCCTGTGCGCTGTCGGCCCCTTCTGGCAGTTGGCTGAGCGCCTGAGACCCGAGGTTCGACGTCAGGATGATGAGCGTCTGTTTGAAATCCACGGTGCGGCCCTGACCATCGGTCAGAACGCCATCATCCAGAACCTGCAACAGCACGTTGAACACATCCGGGTGCGCCTTTTCGACCTCGTCAAACAGCACAACCTGATAGGGCCTGCGCCGCACGGCTTCGGTCAACACACCGCCTTCGTCATAGCCGACATAGCCCGGAGGGGCGCCGATCAGACGGGCAACCGCGTGTTTCTCCATGAACTCGGACATATCGATGCGCACCATCGCGTTGTCGTCGTCGAACAGGAAGTTCGCCACGGCCTTGGTCAGCTCGGTTTTACCGACGCCGGTGGGCCCGAGGAACAGGAACGAACCCAGCGGGCGGTTCTCGTCATTCAAACCTGCCCGCGCACGGCGCACCGCGTTGGCCACAGCCGTCACCGCCGCATCCTGACCGATCACGCGGGAATGCAGCTCGTCTTCCATGCGCAGCAGTTTCTCACGCTCGCCTTCCAGCATTTTCGAGGTCGGGATACCCGTCCAGCGTTCGACAACGCTGGCGATCTGTTCCGGACGCACCGTTTCCTCGGCCATCATGGCGTTGCTTTCGGCGTTTTCGGCCTCGGTCAGCTTTTTCTCAAGCTCAGGGATGACGCCGTAGGACAGCTCACCGGCTTTCGCCAGATTGCCCTCACGCTTGGCGATCTCCAGATCGGCCCGCGCCTTGTCGAGCTGTTCTTTCAGATCGCGCGCGCCCGCAAGCTTGTCGCGTTCTGCCTGCCATTGGGCGGTCATCTCGGCGGATTGCTCCTGCAGATCAGCCAGATCCTTTTGCAAGGTTTCCAGACGATCCTTGGACGCCGCATCATCTTCCAGCTTCAGCGCTTCTTCCTCGATCTGCATCTGCAGGATCTGACGGTCCAACTGATCGAGTTCCTCGGGCTTGGAATCCACCTCCATCCGCAACCGCGACGCGGCCTCATCCACAAGGTCGATGGCTTTGTCGGGCAGGAAGCGGTCGGTGATATAGCGATGCGACAGGGTCGCCGCCGACACCAGCGCCGAGTCCGAAATCCGCACGCCGTGGTGCAGCTCATACTTTTCCTTGATGCCGCGCAGGATGCTGATCGTGTCCTCGACCGTCGGTTCGGCCACCACTACGGGCTGGAACCGGCGCGCAAGGGCCGCGTCTTTTTCGACGTATTTGCGATACTCATCCAGCGTGGTTGCACCGATACAATGCAGCTCACCCCGGGCAAGCGCAGGCTTGATCAGGTTGGCGGCATCCATCGCGCCGTCGGATTTACCGGCACCAACCAGCGTGTGCATCTCGTCAATGAACAGGATGATCTCACCAGCGGCCTCGGTGACTTCGGTCAGAACGGCTTTGAGGCGTTCTTCGAATTCACCACGGTATTTCGCACCAGCGATCAGGGCACCCATATCCAGCGCAAGCAGCTTTTTGTCTTTCAGCGATTCCGGCACGTCACCGTTGACGATGCGCAGGGCCATGCCCTCGGCAATCGCGGTTTTACCGACGCCGGGTTCCCCGATCAGAACCGGGTTGTTCTTGGTCCGGCGCGACAGCACCTGCATCGAGCGGCGGATTTCCTCATCGCGTCCGATGATCGGGTCGATCTTGCCTTCGGCTGCCGCCTCGGTCAGGTCGCGCGCGTATTTCTTGAGCGCGTCATAACCTTCCTCGGCGCTCGCGCTGTCAGCGGTGCGACCCTTGCGGATGTCGTTGATGGCTTCGTTCAGTTTCTGGGCGGAAACGGCACCGGCCTCCAACGCATCCTTGGCCTTGGATTTCACCATGCACAGCGTCATCAGCACGCGTTCAACCGGCACAAAGCTGTCGCCCGCCTTGGTGGCGATCTTCTGCGCCTCGTCCAGAACCTTGGCGGTCTGGCCATCCAGATACACCTGGCTTGCGTCACCGCTGACCTTCGGTATCTTGGCCATAGCGGCATCCAGCGCCTCGACCACGCGGCTGGGCGCGCCGCCCGCGCGTGTGATCAGATTGCTGGCCAGCCCCTGATCGTCATCCATCAATGCTTTCAATATATGTGTGGGCTCCAGCCTCTGGTGCCCCTCGCGCAGCGCAATGGTCTGCGCCGCCTGCACGAATCCCCGTGCCCGCTCGGTGAACTTGTTCAAGTCCATAGTGGTCTCCTTCTCTAAGCGCCCAGGATGTCTACGCCCGCTTGGCGGCACGTGCTGGTCTGGGCCTCATATTCAATCTGGGAAATATCTTTGTCTGTTCAAGAGGCTAAACCATAGAATCCGGGCTTATCGTCGAGGTACCGAATAGACCGTGTAACCCCCGGTATTCGCCACTGGCCGCGCCCCATACATCTCAACCAGAGACTGTGCCGCATCACTGCCGGTCGGGCAGGATACAAGGTCCGCCGCATCATCCAGAAAATCTATGGTAAAGGCGGTTTCACCGGTCAGCTGACAATCGTCATCTGTGGACCGGTAGCCGCGTACAAGACGCAGATCATCATTTGTCGGCGATACCACGAGCGTGTCCGCTGCCTCGGTCTCAAGCGGCATGTCCTGACAGGCCGTCAAAACCAGAACAAGCCCCACTCCAATCCGTGCTTTCATATTCCCCCCCATCTGAAATACGCATCTGAATGACCGGTACCATAGCACAGTCCGGTTTATGCGGCTTGATTCCCGTCTCCCTTCGGTCCCGCATGGACAGACGCGCCCGAACCCGTTAGGACGCAGACGTTTGCCAAAAAGGAGCCCGCCCCATGACCGTTCCCGCGTCCGATGACCGCCTGATTGTTGCCCTTGATGTCCCGAACGCCCTGCAAGGGCTGGCCATGGCCGAGCGGCTGGGCGATGCGGTATCCTTTTACAAGATCGGGCTGGGAATGCTGACCGGAGGCGGGCTGGCCCTGGCCAATGAGCTCAAGCAGGACCACGGCAAGCGCATCTTTCTGGACATGAAGCTGTTCGATATCGGCAATACGGTGGAAAACGCCGTGCGGGGGTTGGCGCAGTTCGATCTGGATTTCCTGACTGTGCATGGCGACCCGCATGTGGTGCGCGCCGCGAAAGAGGGCGCATCGGGTAAAGACCTTAAGATTCTCGCAGTGACCATCCTGACCTCGCTGAACCGCGACGATCTGGATGCCAGCCTGCTGAAACAGGGCGACGTGCAGGATCTGGTGGTCGAACGTGCGGCCCGCGCGCTTGAGGCCGGGGCCGATGGCGTCATCGCCAGCCCGCAAGAGGCCGCCCTGATCCGCGCCCTGCCGCAGGCCGACGGCCGCCTGATCGTCACCCCCGGCGTCCGCCCCGCAGGCGCCGCTTTGGGTGATCAGAAACGCGTCGCAACCCCGGCCAGCGCCATTGGCGACGGTGCAGATCACATCGTTGTCGGACGCCCGATCTATCAGGCAGAGGACCCGAAAGCGGCGGCGCAAGCGGTTCTTGATGAGTTAAATTCCTTGACACAGCACTGAGGCACCCCGCCAGATCGGCGGATTCTTGCGCCCAAAAGCGCCGCCAACCAGTTGACCTTGCGTCACTTTCCCGTTGATCCGCGCCAAATCGTCCCTGTGCCTAAAAACACACATGAAAAACTCGAGATTTCCTTCTGTGACCTGGGTCCTATCGAAATCGGTGGTTTTGCGCGATTCTGGGGCTGTGATACTCCCCGCGGACCATCTCTTCCTGAGGTCCGTCACCTCCCCCCGCCAATTTGCGGGGGGTCTTCTTTAGGACAGCGTTGTGACCTTTGCACCCGCCGGCACTTTGCGCCGCAGCCGGGGCTGGTATAAGTAAGCCGCTGACTGGATCGCACGGAAGGCGGGAACATTACATGCCCGGTCTCTGCCGAGATTGCCTGACCACTTTGACCGATGAACGGCGCTGCCCTGCCTGCGGCAGCCCGCGGGTAAAGGCACATCCGGAACTGTTCGACCTGTCCATCGCACATATGGATTGTGACGCCTTTTATGCCTCGGTCGAGAAACGCGACAATCCGGAGCTGACCGACAAGCCGGTGATCATTGGCGGCGGCAAGCGGGGCGTTGTGTCCACCGCCTGCTACGTCGCCCGCATTCGCGGTGTCCGATCGGCCATGCCGATGTTCAAGGCCCTGCAACTGTGCCCCGAGGCGGTGGTGATCAAGCCGCGCATGTCGGTCTATGCCGAGGTCTCGCGCGAGATCCGCAAGATGATGGATGAGCTGACCCCGGTGGTCGAGCCGCTGTCGCTGGACGAGGCCTTCATGGACCTGTCCGGCACGCAACGCCTGCACGGTGCGCCACCTGCCGTGATGCTGGCACGGCTGGTGAAGCGGATGAAGGATGAGCTGGGCGTGACCGGCTCGATCGGGCTGTCGCACAACAAGTTTCTGGCCAAGGTGGCCTCGGATCTGGACAAGCCGCGCGGGTTTTCGGTGATCGGTCAGGCGGAAACGGCGGATTTCCTGTATGACAAGCCGGTGCGGCTGATTTGGGGCATTGGCCCGGCCGCACAGGAGTCTCTGGACCGCGCCGGTATCCGCAGCTTTTCCGACCTGCTGCGCTGGGATCAGGAGGCGCTGACCGCACGGTTCGGGTCGATGGGATACCGGCTTTGGCATCTGGCCCGCGGGCAGGACAAACGGCGCGTATCGTCCCACGAGCCGATGAAGTCGATCAGCAACGAGACCACGTTTTTTGAGGACACCGCCAGCCTGGACATTCTGGACGGTCACTTGTGGCGCATGTCGGAAAAGGTTGCCGACCGCGCCAAGGCCAAGGCGCTGGCCGGGCGGGTCGTCACGCTGAAACTAAAACGCGCCAATCACAAGATCATTACCCGCCGCGTGTCCCTGCGCGACGCGACGCAGATCGCCGACCGAATCTATCGCACCGCCCGAGGGCTGTTCGATCAGGTCGGGGGTCAAGGCCCCTACCGCCTGCTGGGTGTTGGCCTGTCCGATCTGTGCCCCGAGGATCAGGCAGACATCTCCGGAGACCTGCTGGACCCCGGCGCCACCCAGAGATCACAGGCCGAGCGCGCCACCGATGAAATCCGGCGTCGTTTCGGCAGCGATGCGATTGTGAAGGGCCGGGCCCTGCGCTGAGGTCACTCGGCGGCCAGACGCAGAGAACCCTCGCCGATACCGGCGATGTCCCGGATGACCTCGCGCAATATCTCCTGAAACGCGGCAAAGTTCTCATTCGGCTCGATTCGGGCCTCATCCATATACAGCGCCCGGTCGATCTCGATCTGCACCGCGTGCTGATCACGGGTGGGGCGGCCATAGGTCTGGGTCACGTATGCCCCGGCAAAAGGCGTGTTGCGCGCCACGCTCAGCCCGGCGGCAACAAAAGCCGCTTCGATCCGGTCCACCACTTCAACCGAAGCCGACGCCCCGAACCTGTCACCCAGCACCACATCCGGTCGTCTGGTTCTTGGGTTGCTGACCATGGCAACGGCTTCATGCGGCATCGAATGACAATCGACCAGGATCGCCTGCCCGAACGCATCATGCGATTCGGCCAGCAGGGATTTGATGCGGGCATGATAGGGCCGCCAGCAGGTGTCGATGCGCAGGCGGGCCTCATCCATCGTCAGCTTACCGCGGTAAATCGCACGCCCGTTGGCAACCACGCGGGGAATCACCCCCAGCCCCGAGGCCACACGCGGGTTATGCCCGGACCGGCGCGCACCCTGAATCAGCGCCGGGTCCAGCTCCTCGGCGCTGCGGTTCAGGTCCAGATAAGCGCGCGGCATCACCGCCGAGATCATCGGCGCGCCAAAATCGGCCGCTGCGGAAAACAGCTGATCCACAAAGGCATCTTCCGAGGATCGAATCACATTCTCGCTCAGGATCGTGCGATTGAGCATCGATTCAGGATAGTTCCGACCACTATGCGGAGAGGAAAACACCACGCAGGACGTGCGGCTGGCGGGCATATCCAATACATAGGGCGTATTCTGCATGATGACTCCTTGTTCGGTTTCAACATAGACCGGAAAATAGTTCTACCAAACCCCTTGAACCCCTTTGCGACTCCTTTTATAGACCCCGCTACCGGCGCGGGGTTCCGCGCCCCATTTCGTTATGGGGCAGGGCAACGCAAAGGTTTAAGTGGGCGGTTAGCTCAGCGGTAGAGCACTTCGTTGACATCGAAGGGGTCACAAGTTCGATCCTTGTACCGCCCACCATCGTTTCGCTGTTCCGGGGGTCCGGGACACCCGCTAACCCAGGCGCTGGCCACGTCTTTGATGAAGGCGCCGCAGATTGGAGACAGACCAATGAAGGTCAAGAACTCGCTCCGCTCGCTCAAGAACCGGCACCGCGACTGCCGGATTGTGCGTCGCAAAGGCCGCGTCTACGTGATCAACAAGACGCAGCGCAAGTTCAAAGCTCGTCAGGGCTGAGAACTGCACATAGCCGTTTAAAGAAACCGCGCCTTCGGGTGCGGTTTTTTTTTGTGGCGACATCTGTCTTGCGGCCATGACGGACGCAGCCAAACTTGCCGCTCCGATAGCTGGCCCACCTATCGCGCCAAAGATCGGGGTACTTCGCCCAAGCGATCGAGTCGCAATTGTCAGCACTTCGGGGACAATAGAGGTCATTGAGAAATATTGATTTCGTTTTGAGGCCAATATCAACTTGGCACTCACCTTATGCCGCCACTCACTATACAGCCAAAACTCTGCTTCTAAGCTTGGTGGGGTGAGTTAAAGAATTTGAGATAAGAATTAATGTAGACATGTTTCACGTATCTTTTTTGCCAACCTCTAACCGATACTTGATTTATTCAGCCGCAGCTATTCTTCCAACTGCGGCGCTGGCGGCTCTTGCTCAAATTTTATCGAACACCGATAGCTAATTTGGGCGGCTTGCTTTCGAGATCTTTTGGGTCGGTGAAAAAGCGAACGTGCCAACATTTGTAAACTTCACGCTCCTCGTTGTTTCGAGCATCTTTATTTTCTGGCGGCAACTCAGGCTTTTGCTGCCAAGGACCGGTGGCATTGGCTTGGCTTTGCGGCAATCATGTTCTTCGCAGCCTTTGACGACGCGGCCCAGGTACACGAACCGGTTGGCGCGTATTTCACCAGGAATTTTGACGGCACCGGGTTCTTTGCGTGGGAATGGGTCGTCTACGGCATTTCAGATGTCGTCATACTAATGCTGCTTGGTTTTCGTTTTGTGGCCTACGGCATGGACCCCGCACAACGGCGGTATCTCATCCTTGCTGTAGCCGTCTATCTGGGCGGCGCGCTTGGGCTCGAGATGATCGCGGCCTTCATATGGTTTCATGAAATGGAAAATGGACGCTACGTGACTCTCGCCGAGGAAACCTGTGAAATGTTCGGCGCCGCTCTTTTCGGAGCTTGCGGGCTGAAACAAATTGCGCTGGCGTCCGGGCGGTCAGCTCCAGTTGAATAAGCCGCAAAACCGCGGGGCCGTATTGTATTGCAGCGCCTCCTCCGGTCTTCGATCAGGACTTAGCCTCTGGGCGTTGTGAGCAACGGTACCGCAGGGACAATTCTGACAGCCTGCGTCCCGTTTGCACGCTCACAAACATAAATCACATGCGGCGTCCGCTCTGCGTTACCTGCGCGAATAAAGTCTACAAAGTGTTCGCCGCCTGCAGTTGCACATGCGGTTTTCCAATTTGCAATGTCCTGCTCTTCCGTCATCGACCAGCTCAGGCCGGGAAGGATGGTTAGCGCAATTGCCAGAAGGTTTTTCATGATCGTTACCCTATTTACTCTCAAACACTCGTTTATTTACTCCCCGCTCGCACGATCGGAGACGGTCGATTGCGGGTCAACCCACCCGTATTACTGCAACATCAGATACCCGCACGAGGGACGTGTCTTTTGACTCGGTTGTGCGTTGGGATATCCAGCCTGCCAACAGAGGTGCTTTGTTGGCCTGATCGGAAAAGTTCAACTCAGGGGAAAGCTCATTCGCAAGATCCGAAGGTAAGCTTTTGCCCGCAAGGTTCAAAGCGGCCTGCAATCCGGTGCGGCCTTGATCAAGCCCCTGCGAATACGAAGCGCCTGACGCTGCACGGGCCGGAACAAAAAACTCGATACTCACTTCACAACACTTTCTTACTCGTTGAACGCCCAACACCCGACGTTACCAACCCACTACATATAGTATCCCTTGTAAATGAATGTGACGAATTTATGTCTGAAACCCGGGGTCGCGCGGATTTACCATAAAGTTTACGTGTCTTGGTAAATACAAACCCTGGACCAAAACCGCGTTGGCGCTCTTGGGTCTCTTCTGGATACCCTTATACACATGGCAGGCTTTCACGGAACGCGCTTGTGGCAGCCGCTACCAACCCAACCCTCAAGCGGTTCGCGCACTTGGCGCCACCAGACAGCGACCATTTGACCAACTAATTTTGTCGGATTTCCTTGCATCCCCCTCGGAATCGTATCATTGACCGTTTCAGTCAGAAATATTCTGCCACAGCTTTCAAAGTTGGGAGACATGATGCTGAAATCCTCTACCTGCGTTGCCGCCGCCCTGACGGCCCTGATTGCAACCTCTGCCGCTGCCGAGGGGGAACTGAACCTCTATTCCTCGCGCCACTACGACACCGACGAAAACCTGTACGGTGATTTCGAAAAGGCGACCGGCATCACCATCAACCGCATCGAGGGCAAGGCCGATGAGCTGATCGCCCGGATGGAAGCCGAAGGGGCGAACTCGCCCGCCGATATCCTGCTGACCGTCGACACCTCGCGTCTGGCGCGCGCCAAGAATGCGGGCATCCTGCAATCGGTCGACAGCGCCGTTCTGGAAGAGCGTATCCCCGCCAACCTGCAGGACACCGATAATGAGTGGTTCGGCTTTTCCCAGCGCGGCCGCATCATCTTTTTCGACAAGGAAAACGTGGCCAATCCGCCAGCCACCTATGCCGATCTGGCCAAGCCGGAATACAAGGGCCTGATCTGCATCCGGTCGTCCAGCAACACCTATAACCAGACCCTGCTGGCCTCGATCATCACCCACGAAGGCCCCGAGGCCGCCAAGGCTTGGGCCGAGGGCATCGTCGCCAATATGGCGCGCGATCCGCAGGGTGGCGACACCGACCAGCTGCGCGGCATCGTTTCGGGTGAGTGCGATATCGCCGTGTCGAACACCTATTACTTTGCCCGCGCCATCCGCAAAGACGTCAAAGGCGTGTCCGCTGACATCGACTCGATTGGCTGGGTCTTCCCCAACCAGGACAGCACCGGCGCGCATATGAACCTGTCGGGCGCGGGTGTGGCCGAGAACGCTCCGAACAAGGAAAACGCGATCCTGTTCCTGGAATACCTGGCCAGCGACACGGCCCAGAAATACTTCTCGGCGGGCAATGACGAATTCCCGGCGGTCGAAGGCGTGGAACTTGTGGACTCGGTCAAGGCACTCGGTGAGTTCAAGGCCGATGAGGTGAACCTGTCCGAGGTCGCCAAGAACCTGCCCGAGGCGCAGAAAATCTTCAACGAAGTTGGCTGGAACTGATCCGGACAAAAGTCCAAATCAAAGGACAGGGCGCAGAGGTTTCTGCGCCCTTTCTTGTTGTGCAGCATTTATTTTTAATCAATAATCCCAAAAGTGAACGACGTTCCCACATCTGAGCTATGCTAGACGATCTTTCAAACCGCCTTGCCAACCGCCTGAACGAACTTCGCCGGGGTCATGGTTGGTCGCTGGACCAATTGGCCGAGCGCAGCGGTGTCAGCCGCGCCACCCTCTCGCGGATGGAGAAGGGGGATGTCAGCCCCACCGCGGAAACACTGGGGCGGTTGTGTGCGGCCTATGGCCTGCCGATGTCCCGCCTGCTGATGATGGTCGAGGACAGTTTCGACCCGCGCGTACCCTTCGAGCGGCAACCGGAATGGTGCGATCCCGAAACCGGGTTTACCCGCCGCTCGGTGTCTCCGCCGGCCACCGGTCTCAGCGCCGAGGTTCTGGAAGGCCATCTGCCGCCCGGCACGGTGATTACCTATGACACGCCGCCCAAGCCCGGGCAGGAACATCACCTGATCATGCTGGACGGCGCCCTGACGCTTACGGTGGACGGGGTCGCGCATGACCTGAATGGCGGCGATTGCCTGCGCTATCATCTGTCCGGCCCGACCCGGTTCGAAACCACACCCGCCCGCGGGGCGCGGTATCTGCTGGTGCTGATATGATCGTACGTCTGGACAACAGCGGTTTTGACGGTGCCCTGGACGATCTGACGGACATCCTGCACGCCTGCGTGCAGGATGGTGCAAGCATCGGGTTCATCCACCCCTTCCCGCCGGATCAGGCCCGCGCCTATTGGCAGAACCGGGTGCGGCCGGACCTGCAGACCGGCGCGCTGGACCTGTTCGTTGCCCGCGACGGCGGGTGTGTGCTGGGCACGGTGCAGTTGATCCCGGCGGCGATGCCCAACCAGCCGCATCGCGCCGATGTGGCCAAGCTGCTGGTGCACCCAAAGGCCCGGCGCCGGGGGGTGGGGCGTGCTTTGATGGCCGCGCTGCAAGACCGCGCCATCCAACTGGGCCGGACGCTGCTGGTGCTGGATACGCGCAGCTCTGACCCGTCGCGCATCCTGTATCAAAACCTGGGGTTTCAGATCGCCGGAGAGGTTCCGAACTATTGCCGCAACCCGTTCGAAAACCGGTTGGAGCCTACGACATACATGTTCAAGGACCTCAGCTAGGCCGAACTTTTGCGCACATTGGCGGCAAAACAATAACCGATGCCATGCACCGTCTTGATAAAGGTCGGCGCGGCGGGGTCGGGCTCGATCTTCTTGCGCAGCCTTGCCACATGCACGTCTATGGTTCGGTCACCCACAATGGTCTCGCGCCCGCGCGCCTTGTCCAGCAACTGATCGCGTGAGAACACCATGTGCGGGTTCGTCACAAAAGCCAGCAGCACATCGAATTCCGTGGTCGTCAGAGGCGTGGCCTCGGACGCTCCGGTTGCCATCAGGGTGCGTTCATTCACGTTCAGCACCCAATCGCCGAACTTGACCTGAGACGTCTCGGTTCCATTGGCGCCTTTCTCTTCGGGGCGGGCGCGGCGCAGAACGGTGCGGATGCGGGCCAGCACCTCGCGCGCCTCAAACGGTTTGGTGATGTAGTCATCGGCCCCGAACTCCAACCCGACGACCCGGTCAAAGATCTCATCCCGGCCGGACAGAACGATAATCGGAATGTCGGAACTCACCCGCAACTCGCGCGTGATGTCGAACCCGTTGCGCCCGGGCAGGCCGATATCCAGCAGGACCAGATCGATCTCGGATTTCTCCAGAATCGCGTCCATCGCATTGCCGTCTGCGGCACAGCTGACCCGGCACCCCTGTTTTTCAAGGTAGCGCTGCAGAAACGAAGTGATCTGCGGGTCATCATCGACGACAAGGATATGTTCTTTAACCATAATCGAGTCCAGGCGGGCGTGTTGAGCTGGCGCAGAACCGTTGTAGCCGCTGCCGCCCGGCTGTTGCAAGAATGTGGCTGGCCTGTTCATCGCGGTCAGAACCGCAGAAACTGCAGCCCATGGCCCTGCGGCAGCGCCTCGGTTTCAGCCGGGATGATGGCCAGGCCATCCGCCTGCGCCAGCAACGCAACCCGGCCGCTATAGGACGGTGCCATCAGGCGCAGCCGGGGGGTGCCATCGGGCGATGTACCCTCGATCACGACGGGCCGGTATTCCTGACGTCCGGCGCGTCGCTCCAGCGGTTCAGCCAGAACCGCCTGTTCCGACGCATGCGGAGCGTGGTGCAGACCGGCCCGGCGCGCCATCATATGCGACCCGATGATCTGCCATGTCACATAAGCCGAGACCGGATTGCCCGGCAGCCCGACATAAAGCGCATTGCCCCGGCGGCCGAACATGATCGGTTTACCCGGCTTCATTGCCACCTTCATCACATCGGTCTGGCCACCGATTTCGGCAAACAGGCGCGGCATGTGGTCTTCATCACCGACCGATACACCGCCGGTTGTGATGATCAGGTCCGAGGTTTCGCAGGCCTCACGCAGGACCTGTTCCAGCAGCGCCGGCTTGTCCTCGACCGGGCCACGGTCGGTCAGGGCGATCCACGGCTTGTCCAGCAACGCCCGCAGCATGTAACGGTTCGAGTTGTAAATCTGACCGGGGCCCAGCGCCTCACCGGGCTGGCGCAGCTCGCTGCCCGTCGAGAAGATGGTGACCTTGAGCTTGCGGTAGACTTTGACTTCTGCGTATCCCGACGAGGCCAGCGCGGCGGCTTCGCGCGCGGTGATCTCGCAACCACGCCGCAGGATGGGCGCGCCCGCTTTCAGGTCCTCGCCTGCGCGGCGGATGTGCTGGCCGGGTTTGGGGCGGCGGCTGAACCGGATGCGGTCGGGGGTTGCCTCACAGTCTTCCTGCATCAACACCGCATCGAATTCGGGCGGCACCGGCGCGCCGGTGAAGATGCGCAGGGCGCTGCCTTGGGGCGCATCATGCGCGCCGCTGTCCCCGGCTGCGATGCGCCCGGTAACGGGCAGTTCGAACAAAGGCCCCTCGCCCAGATCGGCGGTTCGGAGCACGTAGCCGTCCATAGCAGAATTGTTGAAGGCGGGCATATCGACCTTGCTGGTGCAATCCTCGGCCAATACCCGACCGATGGCCTGCGCCAGCGGCAGCGTTTCGGTGTCCGTGAGGGGGTCAGAAACGGACAGCCCACGCCGCAGCGCGTCGTCAACGGTCAGGTACATATGGGCGTGGCGGTCGCAGGCGCATCCATCAGCCATTTTGGGCCTCCATATAGGCGAAGAGTTCTTCGAAACCGGCCTGCTCGGCCTCACCCAGCTTGGGCAGATAGGCCTTGGCCTCTTCGAGGTTCGAACTGGGGTCGCCCACCACCAGCAGCATGACCATGCCGTGTCGGCCATGCACACGGCAGCGGATGCCATAGACGCCCTCTTTCTCGAAGGTCAGGTCCATCTCGGGCTTGCCGCGAATCTCAAAGCTGCGGGCACCGACGGGGATCATGCGGGTGATGGCGGTCACGGTATGCCGCCCGGTCGAGCCCTTGAAGCGCACGGTGGACCCGGCGGGGACGTGCAGGAACTTGGGTTCAAACCGGAAGGCGTGGGCCGGAGTGTCGGCGTTCAGGTCGATGATCTGGTGCACCACCGCGACCTCGGGAATGTCCTCGGCCTGTGCGGCGGGGCCAAAGGCCATGGCCCCCGCCAGGATCGCCGCAGTCAGTTTCAGCGATATGTTCATCTGTCCCTCCGGGGTTCACGCCGCCCGGGAGTCGGTCCCCAGCAGGTCGGCCAATGCACTGATCATCACCGGCCATTGCGCGCGGCGGTCTTCGTCGCGCAGTTCGGTCAGCAATTGGCGGCCAATGGACACCACCGCAGGCGCGCTGTCATTGACATAGGTCACGATTCGCTGCTCGGGGTTGGCCATCAGGAAGGGCACGATGGCGGCACCGGCCTGATCGGGCGCGGTTTCCGACAACAGACGCATCGCTGCCTGCCGCACGGGGGCCGAAACATCGTCCAACAGGCTACGCGCCACATCGGGTGTGCCATCCCAACGGGTGAGGATCTGCATGGCGTCGATGCGGAAGGCGGTATCGCCGGTCTTCACCATCGCCCGCAGCTTGCCGCGCAGGCTGTCCTGCGGCGGCAGATCAGCCTGTTGCAGCAGTTTCAGCGCCTGCAGCGAGAGGCTTGAGTCGGTGTGCGACAGGCCCTTGGTGATCAGGTCCACCAGTTGGTCGTGCTCCAGTTCCACACCGTTGCGGGTGACTGCGGCGGCCAGTGCCGAGAAGCCCTGTTGCGCGATCTCGGTCTCGGGGTCCTGTGCAATCTGGGCCAGCATGATCTGCATCCCCGGCACCTCGCCCAGCAGGCGGATGGCGGAGAGGCGGGTTTCCCGCTCCAGCGCTTCGGCATTGTCGTCCAGCGCGACACGGCGGCGTTTGGGATGACGGGTGGCCTTGGCCAGCAGCGCCTGTTCGCGGGGGGTCAGGGGTTGCACCTCATCCTCTTGCGCCTCCTGCGTCATTTCTGCCGCGATGGCGTCGTGACCGAGGATCGCGCCGAGGCTTGAGGTCGGGCCATTCTCGCCGCCTTCGGAGACGTCCAGACCGGCCTCTTCCAGCGCGGCGATATCGGTTTGCGGGGCCTCTTCTTCGGGGGTTTCCTCGGCGGCCATGGGCATGGGGGCCAGCGCGAAGGACAGCAGCAATTCGCGGCCCTGCTGCTGGTTCACATGCGGACGGTCGGCGTCGGTGACGATCATCGCCAGCGACGCGACGGCCTTGAGCCGCACCGACCGGAAGGGCGCGCGGCAGGCGCGCTGCAGCCATTCCGCCGCCTCGCGCAGGGGAGAGGTCGCCAGTGCGTCGACGATAGCCCATTGGATGCGCTCGGCCTTGAGGTCATCGGCATCGACCGAAAACAGCGCGTTCAGCCGATCGGCCACCAATTCCGGAGCCAGCGCCGCCAGCAGGCCCAGCGCCTGCGCCGAGACCTCAGGCTGTTGACCGGTGGCGAGGAAATCCAGCACCTGCCAGCGCAGGTCTTCTTGGTCCGCGATCGGCGTGTCGCGGTCCAGCCGGTCAAGCAGCGCCAGTTGCACCTTGGCACCGGGGTCGCGCATCATGCGGTCCAGTAGTTCGGGTTCGGAAAAGCCGGACTGGTTCAGCGCTGCGATGCGGATATCCTCGACCGCATCCGTCAGGGCCTGTTCGACCAGCGCGGGATCGCCGGGCATCAAGGCCTCATAGGCGATCAGGCGCACGGCGCCGTCCTTCTCGGTGGTGGCTTTGCGCAGGATGGCTTCGGCCTCGGGTCCTCCGATGGTGGCCAGCGTGCGCAGAGCGCGGTGACGCAGGCGGCGGTTCGAAGATTGGGTGAATACGCCCAGCGTCGGCACGGCGGGCTGGCCGATCCGGCCCAGCGCCTCACACGCCACATCGCCCAGTTCCTGACCGTCTTCGTCCATCAGGGCCATGACGATGGGTTCAATCGCGGCCGCGTCGCCCATGCGACCCAGCGCCTTGATGGCGGCAATCTGGGTATCCAGCCAGTCGTCCCATTCGTCCTGGTGCAGCTCGTCTTCATCCCATGTGATGTCCTCGCCGCGCCCGGTGACCAGTGTGCGCAGATAGGGCGCGGCGTCTTCGGATTTCAACTCGGCCAGAGCGGTGACGCAGGCCAGTTTGACCTCGCCGCAAGGGTCGTGGATCAGGTTTTCCAGCAGTTGTGGTGCTGCGTCCTGCACGCCCAGCGCGCCCAGCGCCTGCGCCGCGTCCTGGCGGACATCTTCGTCATCGTCCAGCAGCGCCTCGACCAGTGCGGGGCTGTTGGCGGCACCAATGGCGGTCAGGGCCTGAATGGCGCGCAGGCGGATCACGTCATAGTCGGATTTCGCATATTCGGAAAACAGGCCAGCGGCCTCATCGCGCAGGGCGGTATCAGATTTCAGTGTCATATCGGGTCTGCCATGTTTGCGTTGGGACAGGTTGGGTGAAAGTGGAAGACAGGTTTCCCAACCGAAGCCTGCCTTCCATGTGGTCCCTTCTGCAGTGGGACCAGACCCGAGGGGCGGCATGGCGACCGCCCCCCGGAAAGACATCAGGCGATGTCGCGCGGTGCGAAGGACATCGTGCGGAACGAAGTCTTGTAGGGGCTCGGCCCCAGTTTCCGCAGCTTGGCAACGCCCATCTTGTAGTTGTAGTTGCCGCTGATCCAGTCGACGATCCGGCCTTCAAGCGCGTTTGCAGGCTGCTGCATGTGCAGGAAATCCATGTAAACAACGCTTTTCTTGATGGCGGGCGTGACCATGGCCACGGCGGTGATCGCCGCTTTGGTCAGTTCGATATGCCCGTTCTCCATCAGTTTCGAGAACTGGAAATCGTCGCCTTCCACACCCAGCAGCGTGGTCTTGTTGCCCGGAACACGTTCCGAATAGACCATCACATAGTCGCCGCTTTCGATGCCACGCTCAGCCGCATCATCGGGGTGGATTTCAACCCAGTTTTCCGGCCAGCGCTGCACGATATACGGGCGGCGGCGGTCGTCAAAGCCGGACTGCCAGCGTTCGTTGATCCGACCGGAGGTCGCCCAAAGCTCGCCTTCTTCCTTGTTGGGTTTCAGCCATTCCCAATAGTCCGAGAACAGGCCCCAAGGCGATTTCTGGATGTTGCACTTGCCGGTCTGGCTGTTGAAATGCGTCAGCTTCTTATTGAACACATCCGCACCAGCTGCGCCTGTTTCGGGCAGTTCGCGGGTTGTGTCGTGCAGACGCTTGGTTTCAATCAGCGTGACGCCATCGGCATCCAGCATGACCGGGCATTGCACACCATCGGTGCCGAACTCACGGACCTTCTGGTGCAGGGTCTTGCCCTCTTTCTTGGCCAGACGATGAACCGCGTGGAAGTCCTTGCGCGACCCGCGGGTAAAGCGCACGGCCTCTTCCGCGACCTCGTTCGAGGTCTGCCAGTCGAACCCGTCAAAGCCCATCCGCTGTGCCAGTTGCGCAATGATCCACCAATCGGGCTTGGCCGCACCGGGAGCATCATAGAACTTCTGGTACAGGCGCAGGCGGCGTTCGCCGTTGGCGCGTAGGAAGTCTTCTTCACCCCAGGTCGCTGCGGGGAACACGATGTCGGCGTAGCGGTTGCCGATCGGGTCCTGCAGATAGATGTCCTGGTTGATCACCACCATACCGCCGCTGTCGGCGCGGGCCTTCAGCGTGTCGATCATCTCTTGCTTGTCGAAAGAGGCGATCTGGTGCGGGTTGCGGACGGTCAGTTCCTCGAACTTGTCGGCCAGTTGCTGCGAACCGCACATGGATTGGATCCAAGTGGTGCCGATCACATGGGCCATACGGGTATGGCCTGCGATCAGATACCGGTCGGTATCCATGGCGCGACGACGGCGACCCGGCAGTTTCTCGGGCGATTTGTTGCGCGGGTATTTCCCGCCCTTCACGCCGCCCCGCTGGTGACCACCGGCCCGGCCAATGACCTGACCCGGACGACCGCCACAGCCACAGATGATGCCCAGCGCAGAGATCGCCTGTGTGTTGCCGGTGTTGTTGGACCAGTAGAACCCTTTCTCGATCATGACCGAGGTTTTGGGCCGCGTGCCATCCGCCTTGGGTTTGGCCAGCCATTCGGCGGCAGTATAGATTTTCTGCACGTCGATTTCGGCCATGGCGGCTGCGTTCTCGGGCGAGAACTCGTCCTGCGACAGCAGCCATTCTTTCCAGTCTTCAAAGCCCTTGGTCTGGAACTTGCCCCAGGTCGTACGCCACTGCCATGGCGTGTTCCGGGTGCCCTGACCGAAGCCGGACGAGCTTTCCCACTTGTTGTTGACCCATTTCTTGATCCAGTCGCTGTCTTCCCAGCCATTTTCCACGATGACGCGGGCGATGGCGTTGACGACCAGCAGGTCCGTGCCGGGCAGAACGTCGATATGCAGGCCACCCATCTTTTCAGCATGGGCCACACCGGCCGACCGGCGCGGGATCAGATAGATCTCTTTCTGACCGTTCTGCATCCCCTTCATCATCCATTGGGTATAGAGGATGGTCTTGGTCTCATACGGATCAGTGCCGCAGACCAGAAGGGTTTCCGCATCGCGCCAGTCCTCATACGACGGGCCGAAGTTGTCGAAACCCGCATCCCGGAAACCGGGGGTTGAGGTCACGTCGGACGGCGTGTCGTGGAAGGTGAAGTTCGCGGTGTTGATATGACGCAGCGCGTATTTCGAGATCGCATAGGTGTTCTCGATATACTGATAGCTGAAGGTTTTCACGCCATAGGCATTGGTGCCGTGCTTGGCGATGACGTGGTTGCCCACCTCAGCCGCCACATCCAGCGCCAGATCCCACGGAACCGGCATCAGGGTGCCATAGATCCGCATCAGCGGTGTCTTCAGACGGTCGCGTGTCGGTGTCTGCGGGTTATAGCATTTCTGCGCGATACACCCGCCCCGCAAGGAGCTGTCGCCGTCAGTATTGACGTATTGCGTGTCCTTGTCAGGGATGATCACCACGTGGTGCGGCTGACCTTTGTGCAGAACGATATTGTGCTGGTTCGGCGCGACCCATGCACCCAAGGGTGCAACGGGGAAGTCCTCGCCAAAGGCGTTTTCGTCCGCAGTTGGGCCACCGGGTTTGGCCGTCACGGGCCAGCGGTAGACTTTGTAACCACAGGCCACGATGCAATAGTCGCAGGCGGTCGAGATGACCTCGGCGCCTTTGGGCGGCAGCGGGACGTTGGTTTCGGGTACGTAATACGGGGTTGCCATGATTCCGTCTCCCCTTATGCAATCAGGTTGTCGTAACGGCCGTAGATCAGGCCGAACATGCCAACGGCGTAGATGTCATCACCGTCCAGTTCCAAAAGGACCTGCGGCAGCGACTGATAGGCTTGCCCCGAGACGAGGATGCCGTGCCGTGTCACGTCATAGGTGGACAGGTGCAGCGGGCATGGGCCCAGCACCTTATGTTCGGGCTTGTAGCTGTCATACATCGACCCGCCCTGGTGGGTACAGGTGAGGTTGAAGGCCACAACATCCTTTTGCGGACCAATGCCGCCGCCGCTTTCCACGCCGGTCTTCACAAGGATCGAGTCCGAATAGTCGCCCTCATCGGGGTAGTAGAACTCGACCGGGACATCCTGTTCCAGTTCGGACAGTTTGCCGATCAGCTTGCGCGGATAGGTCGATACTAATGCGGGCACCTGTTCGGCCTGACCGTGGCGGGTGGGCATGGCCACCATCACGGCAAAGGTTGTTGCGCCCGAGGCGAACAGGAACTGGCGGCGGTTCACGGTGCAGGCCTTTTTGGCCTCGCCCGAACAGCTGCATCCGGTTGCGTTATGATCTGTCATGACGCTTACTCCTCTGCTGCAACCGCTGGAAGCGGCTGGTAATCCGGCAGATCGGGTTCTTCGATCAGAATCTCGTCGCCGGACAGGGATTTCAGGAAGGCCACCAGATACGATTTCTCCTGGTCGTTCAGACCAAGGGGTTGGATCAGCTGGGATTTATTGGCTGCGAATTCGTTTTCGCCACCGCCCTGGTTGTAGAATTCAACCACATCCTCAAGCGTCGCCAACATGCCATTGTGCATGTAGGGTTCGGTGTAGAGGGTGTAGCGCAGGCTTGGCGTGCGGAACTTGCCCTTATCGGCCTTTTCCTTGGTACGGAAATAGAAGCCGGGGTCGTCCTTGGTGTGGCGGTAGAAATCCTCGGTCGAGCCTTTGGAATAGAGCTCGTACCGGAAGGTCACTTGCGCCAGACCGTCATCTTCCCAGCCGCTATAGGGCGGTACGCCGGTGTTGTAGTATTTCTCATCCGACAGCAGCGCGCCGTTGTGGCACTCGGAACATTGCGCCTTGCCGGTAAACAACTCCAGCCCGCGCTTCTGTTCCTCGGTCAGCGCCGCATCATCCCCGCGCAGATAGTTGTCGAAGGGCGTGTCGGTTTGAACGATGGTGCGTTCAAACGCGGCAATGGCCCGCCAAGCGTTGCTGATGCGCGGCCATTGATCGCCGAACACATCGTTGAAGCGTTCAACGTATTCGGGGACGAAGGCCAGACGCGCCTCCATCATGTCGGCCTCGCCGTTGCCGGCGACCGCACCGCCTGCGGCGGATTTGGCCTGGCTCTCAAGGCTCTTGGACGAACCCGCCCAGAACAGCTTGCCGTAATAGGCCGAGTTCACAACCGTCTGACTGTTGCGCCAGTGGGTCGTGCCGGGATAGCCGAATGAGATCGGTGCTTCGACGTCCCAGCCCACATCCGGCATGTGACAGGCCGAACAGGGTGTCGACGGGTTGCCGCCCAAACGCGGATCGAAGAATAGCATCTTGCCCAGTTCGATCTTGGCCTCGGTCTGGGGGTTGTCCAGCGGAATTGGGGGCTCACCCAGCGCCACCAACGGCGCATCCGGGTCGGGGTCTGCCCCGCCGATACCGGCCTCAATCTCCATGCTGGTTTCTGCAAAGGCTTGCGAACCAAGGGCGGCAACCAGAGCAGCGGTGGCGATTGTACCTGAAAGGTAAGACTTAAGGTCTTTCATGGGTCCACTCCTCAGTTTGTCGCGTCTTGCCAGTTTTCGATCGGCGCATAGTCCGTATCGATACCCTCGGCGACGAAGTCGGGGCCGGTCAACGGCTCACCGGACAGCGCCTTGAGGAAGGCCACCAGTTGCGCTTGCTCGGTCTCGGAAAGGTTCAGCGGCTTGATGCGCGGATCCTTGTTTTCATCGTCATCGCCACCGGCGTTATAGAAGGCCACCACGTCCTCGAGCGTCGCAATCGAGCCGTTGTGCATATACGGCGCGGTATAGGTCAACTCGCGCAGCGTGGGGGTCATGAAGGTGCCGAACGTGTCGGCAGTGTGCGTGCGGATATACGCCCCGGGATCGGCGCGCAGGTTCATGTAATTCTCGACACCCAGGAATTTCATCATGGTCACAAAAGTGATGTGCCGCTCCGGGGTCGCCCAAATGTCGGGGTTGTCGCCGACGCCGATATTGTGCGGCAGGTCATCGGTGAACCGTTCGCCCGAATGGCACGAGTTACAGCCGCTGGCGTTGAACAGCTCATAGCCCGCCTTGGCCTCGTCGGACATCTCGCCGGTGTCGAAGGGCGCACCACGCGAGATCAGGGTTTTCAGATATTCCGGGATCGCGTTGCGCACGCCGCCGTTCGAGGGCTCGCCAAATCCGGCGGCTTCGAACATCTCGACATAGACCGGGTCCTGCTTGATGCGTTCCTGCATCAGACGCATGTCCATGTTCATGGAATAGGTCTCGGTGATGCTTTCACGGGTCACATCATTAAGGTTGGTGCCTATCCGCCCGTCATGGAACCAGGCCGCGCGCTTGGCGCTATTGATCAGCGTCGGCACGTTGCGGAAATGCAGGCTGCCTGCGTAGGCGTCCGACAGGGCCTGCCCGTCGGTGAAACCCAATTCCGGCTGGTGGCAGCTGGCGCAGGACAGCTCGGTATCGCCGGACAGTCGCGGATCAAAAAACAAACGTTTGCCAAGCGCCGCCTTGGCAGGGTCGAACTCAATGGCTTCTACCGGGCCCGGCTGGTCCGCCTGGGCCTGGTGAACCGGGTACGCAGCACAGATCGTCAGCAATGATACTGTCGACAGCGCCGAGAACCATGTTCTGGCTTTGGTCATCATCTGAAAGCCCCTTTTTCGCTATTCCGGTCACTCGGTTGGCCGAGGGCCGGCTGAGCCAACCTTAGGGGGCAGTTGTTTCGTGGTGATTTGATCCAGGTTAAGGTCTGTGAAGAGATGTTAAGTTTTGTTTCAAATTCCCGTGTATCGACCCGCGGATGATCCGCGCAAGGTCCTGTACCTCAACCGGTTTTTGAACACGGATCGTTGAATCACCCGCATCCGGAGTATCCGCGTCATCGAAATAGCTGCTGACCAGAATCGTCGGCATGCCGGAGCGCAGGGACCGCGCCGCGCCGATCAGGTCGGTGCCTTTCAGGCCGGGCATCATCAGATCCGTGACGATGACATCATAGCTGTCCGGTGCTGCGCGGAATGCCTCCAATGCCCGCTGCGGATCGGAATAGGCCTCGACCCGATAGCCATAGCGGGTCAGCAGCCGGCGCGTGACATACAGAACATTTTCGTCATCATCGACCAGCAGCACATGTTCATCCCCTGTCACCGCGCGAAGCTCGGCCTGCTGCTCGGGGCTGAGCGCGGGCATCATCGGGTAAAACAGGCTGAACCGGGTGCCCTTTCCGGGCTCCGAGTGCAGCTCGACCCGGCCGTGGGATTCCTCGACGCTGTTATGCACGATGGTCAGCCCCAGACCGGTGCCCTTGCCCACCGGTTTGGTCGAGAAGAACGGCTCGAACACTTTTTTCTGCACCTCGCCGCTCATGCCCGGCCCGGTGTCGGCGACATCCAGACGGATCACGCCGATCGCCTCGTCCGGCATGTCATCCAGCGCATCGTCATCGGCCCGGCTGATCCGCAGAACCACCTCGCCCGGCTTGTCGCCCATCGCCTCGAAGGCGTTGTGGCACAGGTTCAGCAGGGTCTGGAAAAACAGGGTGGTGTCGAAATCGGAAAAGGCGGCGTCGATCTCAACGTCAAAGCGGGTCTCAATGCTGGGAGGGGCCGAGACCTTGATCAGTTCCAGCGCTTCTTGCGTGGCTTTGACCAGATCGCCGCGCTGCGGGTTGCGGGGGCGCTGGCGGGCGAATGTCAGCATCTTGCGCACCAGCGCCTGTGCCCGCCGTGCCGCGATGCGGATATGACTGACCGAGGTCTGAACGTCCTCGTTCCCGTCGGCATCCAGTTCGATCAGATCGGCATTGCCGATGACGCTCATCAACACATTGTTGAAATCATGCGCGACTGAGCCGGCGAGAATGCTGACGGCCTCCATCTTCTGCACCTGGGCGAACTGTTCGCGGGTGCGACGGGTTTCGGTGATGTCTTCGCCGATACCAATGTAATGGGTGACAGATCCGTTCTGATCCACCAGCGGGAAAATCGCCGTCGAGACCCAGTAATGCGCGCCATCCTTGCGCAGGTTCCGGAACACGCCGTACCAGCTTTGGCCCCGTTGCAGCCGGTCCTTCAGGTCCTTGTAGACGCCCTGCCCGGAATATCCCGATTGCAGCATTTTGGGCGTATGACCATAGACCTCATCCGCCGAATACCCGCTGAGGTCAAAGAACTTGCGATTGGCGTATTCGATATTCAGGTCGGTATCGGTGATCAGGATCGAGGTCGGGCTTTGTTCCACCGCACGGGCCAGTTTCCGTTCGGCCAGTTCGACCTGTTCGCGCAGGGTAAGCTCGGCCTGCAGGCGCCTGTTGGTGCGCAGGATGTTGGTGATCAGCAAGGTGGTCAGGATGGCGATCACACCGACAAGAATAATCAGCCCCACCAGCAGAACCGAGAAGTTACGCACCAGCCGCTCGCCATCCGAAAACGCCCGCACCATGCCCGAGAGGCTACGGTCCCGCTCTTCGACCCACAGGGTTTCCAGCGTTGCCAAAGCCGCCAGCGCGCCGCTGTCATCGACCCGGACGCGGGTATC
This sequence comes from Ruegeria sp. AM9, assembly GCF_056540565.1. NCBI lineage: Bacteria > Pseudomonadati > Pseudomonadota > Alphaproteobacteria > Rhodobacterales > Roseobacteraceae > Ruegeria > Ruegeria sp. AM9. The sequence goes on along the minus strand of NZ_JBQFWY010000008.1, from coordinate 137,940 downwards.
GATCTGTTCGGCGGTCTGGCCTGCGGCGATCCCCTCTTCGATCAAGGGGATGTTGCCGGTATATTCCAATGCAACGTCTTCGATCTGCCGCAAGGCGTCCAATTCCACCTGCGACGGGCCCGAGTTGCGATAGGCCTGAATCGTTCCCAGCAAGCGGGCCGATTGCTGGCGCAGGATCGGGCCGTAATCAAGGTCCTGCCGCAGCACATAGTTCTTGAAATTGTGGATCAGCCCGCCATAGCCGAAATCCGCACGGATGTCGGAAATCCAATAGCCGCGCGGCGTGGTTTCGACCGAATAGCTATGCCAGGCCTGCCGCATCTCGCCAATGCGGTTGCCGGTTTCGCGCGACATATACAGAAACACCGACAGGATGGTCACCAGCGCGATGCCGATCGCAAAGGCCACGGCAAGCGACCGCCTTGGATAACCCTCGACCACTTCGGGAACGTCCTTCATGCCTGCATCCTGACCTGAACATCTTTCAGGCCTAGGGTGTGTCACGTTTTGCAGGCGCGCGCCACTTTTGTTCGGGCTGAAACGCCTAGAAGTCCAGCCCGATATCAATGGTGCGGTAAGAATGGGTCAGCGCGCCGGACGAGATGTAATCCACCCCGGTCGCGGCAACGGCGGCCACCGTGTCGCGGCTGATATTGCCCGAGGCTTCGGTCACGATCCGGCCATCCACCAGCGCAACCGCCTGTTTCAGGGTCTCGGGCGGCATGTTGTCCAGCAGCACCACATCGGCCCCGCCGACCTCAAGCACCTCGGCCAGCTGCTCCAGTGTGTCCACCTCGATCTCAACCTTCATCATGTGCGAGGCGCGGGCCTTGGTAGCCTCGAGCACCGCCCGCACGCCCCCGGCGGCGGCGATATGGTTGTCCTTGATCAGGATCGCATCCGACAAAGAGAAACGGTGATTGAAGCCGCCACCATGCAGCACCGCCTGTTTTTCAACAATGCGCAGGCCGGGTGTGGTCTTGCGGGTGCAGGTAATCCGCGCCTTGGTGCCTTCGATCTCAGCCACCAGCGCCGCCGTTGCGGTCGCCACACCGGTCATACGCCCGGCAAAGTTCAGCGCCACCCGCTCGCCCGACAGGATCGAGGCTGCACTACCCTGGATCTCCATCAGCGTATCACCCTTGGAGCACCGCTGGCCGTCCCTGATATGTGTCGTGACCTGCAGCGCGGGATCGACCAGCCGGAATGCCAGCGCGGCAATCTGCATCCCCGACACAACCGCATCCTCGCGTGCGTTCAGCCGGGCGTTATACGTCGCATCCGCCGGGATCACGGTCAGGGTGGTGATATCGCCATTGGCGCCCAGATCCTCCATCAGCGCCGCGCGCACCATGGGTTCCAGGATCATGTCGGGCAAAGCCGGATAGGTCATGCTGCATCCTTTGCAATGCGGTCCCGCAGGGCCAGCGCCTCGGTCAGGGTCAGGGCCGAGCGTTGGCCGGGGCCGGGAATAAGGTCCGGGAAATCAGATCGGTAATGCGCGCCGCGGCTCTCCTCGCGCAGCAGCGCGGCGGCGGCGATCAGGGTGGCGGTAGCGGTCATGTTGAGGAACACTTCGGACCCTGCGTGCGCGGCCTCAAGCGCTGCGATCTGCGTCAAGGCGCGGCGCAGGCCGGGTTCGTCGCGCACCACGCCGACATGTTCAGTCATGGTGCGGCGCAGGGTGGCCACATCCTGATCCAGCGCGATTTCGTCACCATGGGCCAGGCGAATATCGACCCCGGGCGCGTCCTGTGTGATCACCGCATCCGCAATGTCTCGCGCACAGGCGCGGGCGAACACCAGAGCCTCAAGCAACCCGTTCGAGGCCAAGCGGTTCGCCCCGTGCAACCCGGTCGAGGCGGCCTCACCGCAGACCCAAAGCCCGGTCAGCGAGCTGCGCCCCGCCAGATCGGTCTCAACCCCGCCCATATGGTAATGCGCCGAGGCGGTCACCGGAATCGGGTCGTGCACAGGATCGACCCCATTGCGCAGGCAAGCTTCGGTGACCGCAGGGAATTGCGTGGCGATCTCGGCCCCGATGGCTTGCCGCGTGTCCAAAGCCGGTCTCCTGCCCGCCTGTGCCTGTTGATAGACGGCGCGCGCAACCGTGTCGCGCGGGGCCAGTTCGGCATCGGGGTGGATGTCGGACATGAATCGATGGCCGTCGCGGTCGATCAGGACGGCGCCTTCGCCACGCAGCGCCTCGGTCGCCAGTGGTGTTGGGTCCTCGCCCACATCAATTGCTGTGGGGTGAAACTGCACGAATTCCGCATCGGCTATCCGCGCACCGGCACGGGCGGCCATGCCGATCCCCTGCCCCCGGACACGCGCCGGGTTGGTGGTCTGGGCATAGAGGCCAGACGACCCGCCGGTGGCCAGAACATGCGCCGCACCGCGCAACAGAACGGTTGGCGCGGTGGCCGTATCCGCATGGGTCAGGAAAACGCCGGTAACCTGGGTGCCATCACTTTCCAGCCCGACAGCCTGTGCGCCTTCGATCACCTGAACCGAGGGCGTCTGGCGCAACTCCTCGATCAGCGCACGCATGATCTCGGACCCGGCCTGATCGCCCTTGACCCGTACCACCCGCGCCGCCGAATGCGCGGCCTCGCGCGATTGCACAAATCCACCGTCGGCGGTGCGGTCGAACCCGGTGCCAAGGTCGGACAAATCATAGATATGTTCCGGCGCGGCTCGGGTGACAAACTCGGCCACCTCGCGCAGGACCGACCCGGCGCCTGCGCGCATGGTGTCCTCGGCATGGGCTTGGGGGCTGTCCGTGCGCGCCATCGCTGCCGCGACACCGCCCTGCGCCCAGGCCGAGCTGGCCCCGGACCCCAACGGTTCGGGCGAAATCATCACAACCGGGCAAGGGGCCAGTTTCAGCGCGGTGTAAACCGCCGCCAGCCCGGCGCCGATGATGACCACACGCGGCGTGTCAACGGTTTGCATGTCGTCGATCAAATACCCAGTTTACGCGACAGGTCGATCATGCGTTGCACCGACAGGCGCGCCTTGTCCGCCACGTCCGCGTCCACCTCGACCTGTCCGGTCATGGTATCCAGCGCGAACAGCACCTTTTCGAGCGTGATCTTCTTCATGTAAGGGCACATGTTGCAGGGGCCGACAAATTCGACCTCGGGCAACTGATCGGCGATGTTCGACGCCATCGAACATTCGGTGATCAGCAGCGCCTTTTCCGGCTTTTCATCGGTGACGTATTTGATGATGCCGCTGGTCGAACCCGAGAAATCGGCCTCGGCCACAACATCCGGCGTACATTCGGGATGGGCAATCAGCCGCGTGCCCGGGTTCCATTCGCGGAAATCGCGCAGGTCGCGGGCCGAGTACTGCTCGTGCACGATGCAGGACCCTTCCCACCAGACCACGTTCTTCTGCGGCACGTCGCGGGCCACGTTCTGCGCCAGATACTGGTCCGGGGTCATGATGACCGTGTCGCTGTCTTGCGCGGCCACGATCTGCGCCGCGTTGGACGAGGTGCAGCAGATGTCGGAGGCCGCTTTGACCTCGGCCGTCGTGTTCACGTAGGACACCACCGGCGCGCCGGGATAACGGCGGCGCATTTCATCCACGCCCTCGGCAGTGATCGATTCCGCCAGCGAGCACCCGGCCTCCATATCCGGCATCAACACCGTTTTCTGGGGGCTGAGAATCTTGGACGTCTCGGCCATGAAATGCACGCCGCATTGCACGATCACATCCGCCTCGACCTCGGTCGCCTTGATCGCCAGTTGCAGGCTGTCGCCGCCGAAATCGGAAATGCCGTGGTAAATTTCGGGCGTCATGTAGTTATGGCCCAGAATGACCGCGTTCCGCTCGACTTTCAGGTCGTTGATCGCCTTCACGTAGGGCGCATAGATCGCCCAATCCACGGGCGAGACCACGCGGGACATTCGGTCGTAGATATCGCTCATGCTTGCGGCAAGCTCGGGCGACGGGGCCAGATCATATTTTTCGGAGAGATGCGCGCGCTGCGCGGGTAGGTCGAACACGGGACTGTTTTTCTGCCTGATGAACTCGTGGCGTTGTTCATATGAGGTTTGTGGCGGATTTACCACCGTTCAGATCAGAAGAATGTTCCGATATTACCTGCATCGGCGGAAATACAGTGCCAAACCGCGCGACTTTCGGGCCTTGCCCCGGGCACCCCGCAGCGGCACGCATGATCACTGCGGCCACCTCAAGAATTGACCGGCAGGGCGTATCCTGCCGGAGTTTCATAGATTTCGACCGGGTGCGAAACAGAACCGCAGACCCGCACCTCAGAGTGCAGATCTGCCGTTTGTGGCTTTGACTTCAACTCAATGGAAAACCCATGCCCGCACATGCGCCCCTTTGCGCCACTCACACCGGGTGTAGGTGCGCTCAAAACGCTACGCCAGCATCACTGATTTTATTTTAGGAATTTTAGGGATACCGCCCAAAAGTTTGCACGGCACCAAACACTCGCTCTATTATGGGTGGTGTCCACGAGATTCAGTGAACTTAAGGCCCATATTTTCAGTTTAAAGCCCGTCATTTCCGGCAATATTCAACCTTCTTCGAAAAACGCAATCTATTCTCACTCGTGCAGTAGTGCCAAAAATTTAAATTCAGCGGCAGTAGCGTAAGCTCATTGAAAGGCGTTTAATGCGGCTTTTTCGCCGACTCGGTACGCGCGCAGGTGGTTGCTCATCGTAGCGGGTTGCAACGCGGCGCCAATTTTCCTCTCAACAGTGCTTGGTTTCAAATTTGGACATTTTGGTTGGAGATGCGTTTTGCAGCAAACAAAACCTAGCGCAGACCTTGGTGTCACACCTGTATAGAAAATCGGGCCATTGTGGTAATCTCTTCCCTTATACTTGGGGGATACCACTATGGAATATTATGACCTCGGGACTTATAGCCGGAAAATTACGACATCATCGGATGAAGCTCAGCTTTGGTGTGACCGGGGCTTGGCATGGACCTACGCGTACAACCACGAAGAAGCGATTGTGTGCTTTCAAAAAGCAGTGGCTGCCGATCCAGATTGCGCAATGGCGTACTGGGGCATCGCGTATTGTATTGGACCGAATTACAACAAGCCTTGGGAAACATTCGAAGACGACGAGAAGCCTGACTGTATCACCTTGGCAAAGGACTCAATTCTTGCTGCCACGTCATTAAAGGACCGGCTGACACCAGTTGAACGTGCGCTCATCGAAGCAATTCCAGCGCGCTACCCGGACTCATCTGATATCGAAGATTTCAGCCCCTGGAATGATGCCTTCGCCGATGCGATGCGAAAGGTTCACGCCGAGTTCAGCGAGGACTTGGACGTGTGTGCGATCCTGGCCGAGTCGCTCATGAACCGGACGCCCTGGCAGCTTTGGGACCTGCCGACCGGAAAGCCCGCCGAGGGCGCCGATACGCTCGAGGCTATTTCCGTGCTCGAAAGCGCGTTCGACACACTTCCCGGAGCATGGGCGCACGCGGGGCTATTGCACATGTACATTCACCTGATGGAAATGTCGCCCCACCCCGAGCGGGCGCTCCGTCACGGCGATGTGCTCAGCACACTGGTGCCCGAGGCCGGGCATTTGCTGCACATGCCGACCCACATCGACGTATTGTGTGGAGACTACATGAACGTGGTGCTGCGCAATCACCAAGCCATATTGGCGGATCGGAAGTTTCTGAAGCGCGAAGGGCCCGACAACTTCTATTCCGTCTATCGGTGCCACAACTATCACTTCAAAATCTACGGAGCGATGTTTTTGGGGCAGCCTTCAGCGGCAATCGAGGCAGCCGAAGAACTGATCGACACCTTGCCGTCAGACACTCTTCGACCGATGGCTGACTGGTTTGAGGGCTTCATTCCTATGAAGCAGCACGTGCTGATCAGGTTTGGACGCTGGCAAGATATTCTCGATCAGGATCTGCCAGAGGATGAAGAGCTATACAGCGTGACCATCGCTATGATGCGATATGCAAGGACGGTTGCACTGGCCAACCTGCATAAGGTCGCCGACGCCGAGAATGAAAAATCCAAATTCTATGATGCTCTGGCTAGAGTTCCGGAAACCCGAATGCTGTTCAACAACACATGCCAGGACATTTTGAAGGTCGCCGAGCAAATGATGCTGGGTGAGCTGGCCTATCACAAAGGAGAGCACGAAACGGCCTTTGACCAACTGCGAAAGTCTGTCGAGATCGACGATAACCTCCCCTACGACGAGCCTTGGGGATGGATGCAACCCACCCGTCATGCACTGGGCGCACTTCTTCTTGAACAGGGCCATATGGAAGAAGCTGAAGCCGTTTACCGCGCAGACCTTGGTCTGGATGCTACGCTTAGCCGGGCCTGTCAGCATCCGGGCAACGTCTGGAGCCTGCATGGCCTGCACGAATGTCTCACCCGACGTGGCGAAACGGTCGAAGCCGCCCACATAAAGTTGCAACTGGACAAGGCTGCCGCGCGCGCCGAGGTGCCAATCAAGGCATCCTGCTATTGCAGGCAGAACTCATAACATTGGAACGTTGAGTTTATGGGGGGATCCAGTGCGCTGTCTCTTGGCCTTTTTGCTTTGTCGATGGCAGCAGATGGTTTGCTTAGAGGTCAGATAAGAATTCATTTTTCGAATAGCCGTCGCTCCAGCCAGCCGCGTTTGTTCTTCAGCGCAATCGCATTAGTGTTCGCCGCCGGCACCGGTGTAATCATTGCTGCTATCTGAGCTATTTTCTTTTAGGACTAGTGAGATTTACCCAGCACAACGTGACTTCAGAGCCAATGGGCCAAATTGGCTGAACGAATTTGACCGTTGTGATTTCGTTGGATTGTCAATTTCTTGTAGCAACATGAACGGTGATTGCTCCGTCGAAATGGTCATCTGCAAATGGCAGGTTTGTCGCATCACCCTGGCGAAACTCGGTGCTGCGTCCCAGTTTGACCCAATCAGAAATGGTTGTGGCCGCGTCACAGAATTCTTGCGTTAGATCGCCCCTGACACGAAAACGCCTGCCACTTGGGCGAATGTTCTGGACAAACCCCCAAGGCCACGTCAGATATCCAAAACTTTCGAGATTGATTGGAAGTTTAGTTGTTTCAGCAGCTCCAAAGACGCTTCCCGGCCCCGAAAGTGAAATTCGTCGATGGACTCAAAATCAGACGGTTTCAGTTCTGTGGGCTCCAGTCCAATTTCCCGCAGATCATTCACGAGTTTTTTGGCCAAGTTGCCACGGCCGCTGTAATGGTCAGATACACGGTCCTGCATATTGTTAGTCCTTCCGATGATCGTCGGACCGCGAAACTATTGCAACAAACGCATCACGGCCGCGTTTGAAACCATGATGCCAGCCTTTCACAAGAATGGTGGTGTCCAGTTCCGGCTCCGGGACTATTCTGGCTTACAGGCGGTCACAATGTAGGCGGACGTAGGAAAAACGGCCTGCCCGGTCGACGTGGCGTGTTTCGACAGCCTTGCGTCTGACTTTGCCAGCACAGTCGCGATTTCCTCTTCGTCTAGATGTATGCCGAAAAGTGGCAGCCAGCCTCGCAATTCGACTTCTATCATGGTCCGGGTGCTGGGGAATTTTGCCTGCTCGGTTTTCGTCTCGTAGGCAACGTCGACAAATCCTGCTTGCGACAATAGTCCGGCAACCTGATCAGGATCATCTAGGCAAAACGGCATTCGCACTGCATCAGCAGCCTCTGGCGATACATGCTCGTCCAATACCGAGGCGACGTCTTTATATGCCGGATTCCTGTTTATCGAGTGCCAGGCAGCTACCGCCAACGTTCCGTCTGGTCTGGTAACCCGGTACATTTCGTTGGCCGCTTTTTGGCGGTCCTGAAAAAACATCATGCCAAATTGCGACACTACGCAGTCGAATGAACAATTGCCAAAAGGCAAATCTTCGGCGCTGCCAAGAACCCATTCAACATCGGGCTCTAATTCTCTGGCAGCAGCAATCATACCCGGTGCCGGATCAAGCCCAACAACCTTTCCGGACTTGCCGACGCGTTCAAGGGCCGCACGAGCAAGTACCCCCGATCCGCAGGCAATATCCAGAACATCGGCACCTGCGCTAGCTGAAGCTCCGTCAATGAGATGGCCAGTCCACGGCGCAAAAAGCGCTGGCACGAACAGAGCTTCATACCCGCGACCTGCCTGAAGTTCCTCCGGTGTCACTTCAGTAACCACTCTTGCCTTCCCTCAGCAATTGGTCCCAGATTCGAATATAGCACAGACTGTTTGGGTTCGTGAGGGCAGTATGATCGCTTTCCCCCGCCGGATTACAGCTATTTCTGACGGGGCTGTTCGAGTATTATGTTGTTATGCCACAACCCAAGCTTCGAAAACTCGCTGCCATCGTTTCAGCAGACGTGGCGGGTTACTCGCATCTGATGGAAATGGATGAAGCCGGAACAATCTCCCGCCTCTCTGCATGTTTCGACAATGTCTTCTCGCCGCGCGTAGACTCTCGAAATGGCAGGGTCGTCAAGTTCATGGGCGACGGCGTTCTAGTGGAGTTTGCGTCGGCTCTGGATGCTGTCACCTGCATGCTGGAAATCCAGTGCGCCCTGAAAGGGTGGGAGACCAATGAGGAGGCTGCCCATCGGATAGAATTCAGAATGGGCGTCAATATCGGAGACATTACGATCATCGGTGACGATATCTTTGGCGACGGGGTCATTCAGGCAGCCCGATTGCAGGAGATATCTGAGCCAGGTGCAATTTGCATTTCCGCAGCAGTGCATGAGCAGATCAAAGGTAAAATCGACCAGACCTTTCATGATCTCGGACACCGTAAGCTGAAAAATATCGCTGAACCGGTGCGAGTATTCTCTACTGGTGCCAAAGCAACAAGCGAAAAGGAAAAACCATCTGGCTGGCCATTCCTTTCAGCGACTGCACGCAAGCCGGTGGCCGCGGGCGGGTGCCTTTGCGGCAAAATAAAATACAAGGTTTGGTCAGAACCGGTCACAGTTGGGTTTTGCCACTGTCGGCACTGCCAACTCGCACTTGGAGCGCCATTGAACGCCTGGGCGATTTTCGAGAAGCAAAATGTAACGTTTGACGGCGATCCACCGGGGCTTTATGCGTCCTCGCAACTTTCCGAGCGGGCTTTCTGTAAAACCTGCGGCTCAAGCATTTATACAGACGTAAAAGAGCTTGGGTACTATTCGATCAGGGTTGGAACTTTCGATAACCCAGCCGACTTCCCTCCTGAACTGCATTTTGGTGTCGAGAGCCAGATACCCTGGGTCGATATTCATGACGATTTGCCACGGATCAGGACGGAGAATGATCCGCAGCTTTCATCGCGCTGGGTGGCCGCGGGCGAGTCAAAAGCTGGCCCAACACCGCCAGATAAAAAAAAGCGCAAAGTTTTTGATGGTCCAACCAAGCTCAAATAGCAAAGCTGACCTGGGTAAACTTATTACCCATTTTCCAGACATAGACGAACCGCCGGAAAAACTTGTTCGGGCCGGCCATACATGCATGCTGGAGGCATAGGATTTTCCGAGAGTTTTCGCTGTTGGCGGGAGAATTCAATGCGAAAATTTGGAGCCCGCAATCCATGGTCGCGACGCGAAGATTTCAGGTTTCTGCGTGGAGAAGGAACCTTTTTCGACAATATTGCGCCAACAAACGCGCTTTATGCGCATTTTTTCAGATCGCCCGTAGCGCACGCAAAAATCACCAAATTGAATGTTCTCAAAGCGCGCCGGATGGAAGGTGTGCATTTGGTATTGAGCGCTGATGATTTACACAAAGCGGGCATTGCAGAGGGATTGCCCTTTGAAGTTGCAGAGTGCCCGGACGGCAGTGTCGGCGCGGCACCAACCGCCTGGGCAGCGCTGTCAAATCGCACCAACCAGCCATCACCCATGCTTTTTACGATCTGGCCTGATTGGCCGGTTATCGTCGGAGACAAGACATCGCTTTCCAGATGTTCGAGCATCTCCAACGCCGCCAGCTCGTCTTCATGCATCATGGCCGAATAGCCGACGATATCAGCTGCCAGATTAGCCGCCAACTTTCGCTGCATACTGTGTCCCTCTATCCGACGTCGGTACAAGTGTAGAGGAACTGTGTTAGTACACCAAACTGGTTTGACAGTGGTTCAATCTTGGAACGACAAGAGAACTTGGCCTTTCAGGCCTAAGACCTTCCCAGCCCCAAGCGAACCTTCACTAATGAGCTTTTGAGAGTCCGAGCAGCGGGCAATTCGGGCACCCGACTTTTGAGGGAAAACGACGGCTTCTAAAAAAATTCCAGTACATGCCAGTCTTCGTTTCGAACGAAAGTGAGAGACGCAGTGATGGATCGCCGCAAGCGGCAACGCGTTATTGTAATCGGGTCAGGTATGGCTGGCCTGATGGCAGCAGCTGTGCTCGCAGACCAATTTGCTGAGGTCATAATCATCGAAAAGGCTGATCTACCTCGCACGCCTCACGTTCGAAAAGGAGCTCCTCAAGGTGCACACGTACATACGTTCCTTGGGTACGCAGTCGAAGCCTTGGAGGATTTTCTGTCAGGCATCATGACCGAACTATATGAGGCGGGTGCTGTTCAAATTCGCAGAAACAAGCATATCTGGTTCCACGATGCGGCTGGCCCGACTCCAATTCGAGATGTAGGTACCCTTGCACCGTCGGTAACTCGGCCTTTGCTGGACCACGTGGTGCGCCAGCGTGTTCTCGCGCTACAAAATGTATCAATAACGGAAGCCACTCGATTTGCCTTATACTCGCAATACCGCCCAACACGCGTGCGACCTATCTAACACCCGTCCATGGCAGACTTTGGCTTGCGACCATGTATGGCAGGGGCGGCGACACGGCGCCCGTCGCCCAGGACGCCATCCAATTGTTAGGTCTTTATTTAGGGGAGCTTGCTTATAAAAATTGCAGAAGTGTTCAAGTTCAGCGTTGCCCGGTGTTTTACGCTGAAGCCGACTTGAAACGAATATTCCATCAAGGAAATGGCGTTTTTTGCACAAAGGCATCCTCGCACTTGAAAGGACATTCTCCGAAGCCGGGCTTGCCTGAACTCAGGTCGAGTGAGATCGTTACATCGGAAAAGTTGTTTTTGGTGTCAGGGGGTCATTTATGCAAGTCGCATCTCACAGGATCATTGTGTTGGCATGGCTGGCAATTGTTGTGGTCGCTTCACCAACCTCGGCCCAGAACGCTAATCAAGCCCGCGCTACAATGGACTATCTGAGCGACCTCGTTCAACGTGCGGAAGCTGGAGGAACCAACCTAGTTCTTAGCAGAAGCGTGCCTGTTTCAGTAACGCTGCTTTCGATCGGCGGCATACCCGTGGTTGCCTACCGAAAAGAGAATAACTGGAAATACGGAGATTTTCTGGCTTCCACGTTTGATTGCTCGGCACCGGGCGTGCTTCGAATGACCTTTGTTGTAAATCCATATGGGACTGACGACGTGCCTGAATTTATCAAGTCGGGGTACGTTTCAGATGTGGAACTCATTTCCAGCTCAATCGGTCTGGATACAGTATTGCCGGACGGAGCAACGATACTCGGGGCAGTCCCGACACTGGATGAGGCGAATGGTCCATCAACGATGTTCAGAATTTCGGTTTAAGTACCCTCAAACGGTAAGGTCGCATCCAGCCTTGGGCCGACCGGAAACCTACAAGTGATACTCAAAGAAGGTGAGAAGTACTTAAGGCTCGGCGGTGGGGCAAACCTGAGTGGATACGAAGCAGATCTGCGACCGCTTCTTCAACACTGCGCTATGAGCGATCCGAACTACGAACCGCCGCCACCTAGTGTTGCGGAAGTTGCTAATGGTCAACCCATCGGCCTCCAGCCTACTTCTGAACAGCTGCAACTCGCCCTGTCCAAGTATTATGGGCTTTCAGTGGGTGTTTACAGCTTACTCATAGGCGCCGAGAATGCGGGATTTGAATACGAGGACTTCAAGCTGCATGACTGCTTTGTGGCAAAAGACGGTCTCGTGTTCTGTCAATTCTCTGGCCGAATGCTCTTCGGCGACAAGAGGCTGGCGCCCCTTACCGCGTTCTTAAATACTATGATAACTCTCACGGGTCCGCGATGGGTATCAGTACAAGTGGATGGCTCCAATTGGCGAGTGACTCAAGATTACAGGTCATGCAGCGTTGGGACGGATAGCATCTATTGTGATTGGTACGAGTAGAGGGCACCGCGTGGCCAATACGATCCACTTTTCACCAGGACAGCATGGTGCTTCTGTGGAACCTATTTTGCCATCACTTGATGCGAATCGTACCTCATCTTAACCTTCGTCCTATTGTTCTGGGAAATTTGACTAGGCCGAAGACATTGCGAAAAATTGTCTATTCGCATCGGAACCAATGAACCGATTTGACCTAGTTCTTTAAGCTAGATGCACCCCCAGAAAATCGTGGATCTGGCAGTTAGTTGGCGGTTTTGGGGGGTAAAAGTGCTTAGCGCAACTGGTTCCACATTGATTTCTACAGTGATCGCAATATCCGCGTTTGCGCTTTTTGTAGGTGCGCGCTCTGAGGCGTTGGCAGAGGGTTTTCCGAACGAAAACGCTACATGTCTTGAACAATTTATGGCACCAGACTTCGATAGCCCCTCGTCGAGCATCAGCTCAGAAATGGATCGCGAGTCCCTTTCAGAGTTCCAGTTTGGCATGCCCTTATCAGAACACTTTTACAGCAAGGAAAATGATACCGTATTGCTGGGTCCCGGGGAGGAAGCCGTCATCTCTGCCGGAGATGGCAACGATACAATTTTCGTCGTCAACCCTTCACCACATGGCAATGCTCTCGGAGAGAACGGGAGCGATACGATCCATGTCTGCTCTCTTGTCAGCACGATCAACCTAATTGGAGCAAGTGGCGGTGAAATGGCTCCGGATTCCGTTCCCGACTTGATCGTCATTCATCCCAGCGCCTTCACTTCGGCAGAGGCAATCGGAACCAATCAAGTCAATCTGGGTGGTCGTCCAATTGAAATCTACGGTGCAAGGATAATGATCTCCGGCTTTGACGCCCGTGCGGATCGTATCATTCTCCGGTCGCCAAAGTCGGTTGCACCGAAGATAGTAGAAGACTCATCGTGGAGAACACTCGTTCAAGCCGGTCCAATTCAGCTTGATATCCAGATAACCGATGAGACCGCACCGCATCCGACCACAGGTATCAAAACAGAGGTGGTGCAATCAGACCCACCGGGAACTCTGGAATTGTTGGCCGTGGTTGCAGAGCAGACTGTCCGGCAACGCGAAGATCATGGCGCTATGGTCCACAGTTCTGATGAACATGCCGAGCACGGACATGATGATCATCACGATGGCGACCACGCCGCAGATCCGTCTGTTTACCGGAAAATCGGGTTGGAGGTCAGCAGGAATGGGACATGCGCGTCGATCCGACAATTTGATGGCCCTGATACAGCAGAAGTTGATGTAACACCTGAAAACCATGACACGCGAGAAAGCACCTGGCTGGATGGCGATGATCAGATCGTTCATTTTGGTGACGGACAGGGGCACGAATTGCTGGCTGGCGGTGGTGACGACCAGTTGTGGCTTTACGACGTTGCACCAGATAGTGCCTTGATTGCTGGCCGTGGTTCGGATCTCGTTGTGCTGTGTTCGGTCGAAGATATCGATGCGGGTATTTCTCTTGGGAACGGGGATGCCGCAATGGACGAAGATCCGGATACGCTTGTTATTGCAGAAGGCGTTCTGGCTGACATTCCTGAGGGATTTTTTCGACGGGTTTCCGTTTCAGAGTTTCAACCGGAAACGGATCGCCTGATATTGCCGCCCGCACCCTTTACACCAGTGGTCGAGCCGTCGGCCGGTGGGTACAGCACCGATGTTACATACGGTCCTTTGCTGGTCAGGCTGTACCACGGGAACGTGCCGGATTCGTCTGTATTGAAGGCGGCAGTTCAAACCGGCGTTTTGCCGCCGGAACCGTTACTGAACGATATAGAGGTTCGCAAAGCAGCGACACAAGTTGTTCCGGCCGAAAACCTTGCCTATACGGAACAAAGTTGGTCAAACGCCAGAACACTCGCCGGAGCAACACCGGATAGCACGCCCCCATCGCTTGTATGTAACGAATCCAGCTTACCGGCCAGCCGCGCGAGCCCGGAAGACCTGCCAAATCTGGATGAGCATACTGCCTTGCAGGTTCGATATGGCGGCCAGGATGAAATTGTCATCTTAAAGTCGATAGATGAAGATTCCGAACACGGTATCCTTTCGCACAGCTCAATTGATTTGGGTGCTGGCAACGATACAGCCTATGTCTTCACCGGCAATGGATCGGTCACCCTTGGACCAGGCAACGACGTTGCAATCCTTTGCCAACTTGACGGACTATCGATTGAATTCATAGCCGCGCCAGACGGCGTGCCCGATACCGTCATTGTTGATTCAGGGGTGTTCCTGACACCGGTGATCACAGGGTTGAAGCGGCGCATCGCGTTTTCAGGGTTTGGAGATTCAAATGACCGGCTGATTTTGCGTGTGCCAGAGGGTGCTCGGATAGAATGGGTGGCGAACGTACTGAATGTGACGGTGGGCGGTCACCTCACAACGATCAGCCCCAGTTGGCATCCGATGCACACTGCCCTGGACCAAAAGCTGGACGAAAACAAAATAATCGTCTGGCCGGTCAGCCGTACTTTGGAGTGACAAGTTTCTGGTTTTGTCAGGAGAATGAAAGATGACTCGGATCGCAACCCTTCAAACTTTCCTTTTTTGCGCGACAGTAGTTTTACCCGTTCCGGCTCTGGCCAATTGGACTTATTCACCAAGTGGCGGCCCGGCCGGCTCGGCTTCCGTGGCGGGGTCTGATGGTTCGACCTTAATTGTAGACTGTGGCAACAGCGGAGAGATTGGAATAGTTGTCCGGCCGGACATTCGACCCAGTTCCATGCGTCAGGCTAACAGCGGTTTCATTGGCTTTGTAATAGACGGCAATCCGGTGTCTCGCATCAACGTCCCTGTTTCGTGTGAAGCCAATCAATGCTCAACAGGGGGACGCCCCGGCGTTCTTCCTCTCGTAAGAGCGCTGCAAGCAGGATCAACTGCGCAAATCTGGTGGGAAGATTGGGATCTTGGCGTTTATTCTTTGGCCGGTTCTTCTGCTGCCATTGGAAAGATCAAAGCAGCGGGTTGTCCGGGGTTTTAAATGGGATACCAAACTTGTGAGATTTGTCATGGTTCCGGTCTTAACGGCACGTGCAATAGATGCGCCGGGGTAGGTAGTTATTGGGTTCAGGATCCACCTTCAAGGACTGGTGACAAAGTAGAAACTACACCGGGCTAGAAATCCAGATTCTCGACGCTCAGTGCATTTTGCTGGATGAACTCGCGGCGTGGCTCGACCACGTCGCCCATCAGCTTGGTGAACAGATCATCCGCCTCGACCATATCGTCCACGCGTACCTGCAGCAGCGTGCGGGCGTCCGGGTCCAGCGTTGTTTCCCACAGCTGATCCGGGTTCATCTCGCCCAAACCTTTATACCGCTGCAAAGACAGGCCTTTTTCACCCTCATCCAGAATGGCGCGCAGCAGGTCCAGCGGGCCGTGGATCACTTGGCTGCGATCACGACGGACCAGCGTGGCGGGAGAGTTGTAGACCTCTTGCAGGCTTTGCGTAAAGCTGCCGGTCTTGCGCGCCTCACCGGAACGCAGCATCGGGCCGTCCAGTGTGCGCACCTCTTCGACGCCGCGCAGGATACGGGCCAGGCGGATACCGTGATCCTGCGTGATCCGGCCTTGCCAGCCACGCTCATATTCCAGCGCGATCAGGTCCAGACGGGCGGCGACCTTGTCGGCCACGCCTTGCAGGTCGGCATCCACCGCACCCGGCACAAAGGCGCCAGCCACGGCGGCCTGTTCCAAAATGTGACGAGGGTAGTGGGTGGGGAATGCGTCCAGCACGCGTTTCAGCTGGCGTGCCTCGTCGACCACGCGGGTCAGGTCCTGCCCGATGATTTCCTCGCCCGAGCCCAGTTTCAGCACCGCCCCTTCAACGCCCTGATTGATCAGGTAGTCGTCCAACGCCGCCTGATCTTTCAGATAAACCTCTGATTTACCACGCGAAACTTTGTATAGCGGCGGCTGTGCGATATAGAGGTATCCGCCTTCGATCAGCTCCGGCATCTGCCGGTAGAAGAAGGTCAGCAGCAGCGTCCGGATGTGTGCGCCATCCACGTCCGCATCGGTCATGATGACGATCTTGTGGTAGCGCAGTTTCTCGATGTTGAACTCATCGCGGCCAATGCCGGTGCCCAGCGCCATCACCAGATTGCCGATCTCCTGAGACGACAGCATCCGATCGAACCGGGCACGTTCCACGTTCAGGATCTTGCCGCGCAGGGGCAGGACCGCCTGTGTCAGCCGGTCCCGGCCCGTCTGGGCAGAGCCACCGGCCGAGTCACCCTCAACCAGGAAGACTTCGGTCTTGGACGGGTCTTTCTCGGAACAGTCTTTCAGCTTCCCGGCCAGATAGTTCACATCCATCGCCGTCTTGCGGCGGGTCAACTCGCGAGCCTTGCGGGCGGCCTCACGGGCCAAAGCGGCCTCGATGATCTTGCCAACGATCCCCTTGGCCTCGTTCGGGTTTTCCTCGAACCACTCGGCGAGCTTTTCGTTCATCAGGCCTTCGACCGCCGGGCGCACCTCGGAGGAAACCAGTTTGTCTTTGGTCTGGGACGAGAATTTCGGGTCAGGCACTTTCACCGACAGCACACAGGTCAGCCCTTCGCGCGCGTCATCGCCGGTGAAGCTGACTTTCTCTTTCTTCGCGATCCCGCTGGACTGCGCGTAGTTGTTGATCGTCCGGGTCAGAGCCCCCCGGAAGCCGGCCACGTGCGTCCCGCCATCACGCTGCGGGATGTTGTTGGTGAAGGGCAGCACCGTCTCATGATAGCTGTCATTCCACCACATGGCGATTTCAACGCCGATATCGTCACGTTCGCCCTTGATGTAGATCGGCTCCGGCATCGCCGGGGACTTGGAGCGGTCGAGGTATTTGACGAACTCCTTAACACCGCCCTCATAGAACAGCTCGGTCTCCAGCCGTTCCGCAGGGCGTTCGTCGATCAGAATGATGCGCACGCCCGAGTTCAGGAAGGCCAGCTCGCGCAAGCGTTTTTCCAACGTCTCGAACGAGTATTCGAGGTTCGAGAACGTGTCGGTCGAGGCCAGAAAGCGCACCTCGGTCCCGGTGCGGTCGCCGCATTCCTGGACCACCTTCAGGTGTTCGGCTGTCTCACCGCCCTCAAAGCGCGCGACGTGTTCCTTGCCGTTACGCCAGACGCGCAGTTCCAGCCAATCCGACAGCGCGTTCACCACGGAAACGCCCACACCGTGCAGACCGCCCGACACCTTGTAAGAGTTGCTGTCGAACTTACCGCCCGCGTGCAGTTGGGTCATGATGACTTCGGCGGCCGAGACGCCCTCTTCCGGGTGAATGTCCACCGGAATCCCGCGGCCATTATCGCTGACCGAGACGCTGGAATCGGCGTGAATCTTCACGGTCACATGGTCGGCATGACCGGCCAGCGCCTCGTCAATTCCGTTGTCGACAACCTCGTACACCATATGGTGCAGACCCGAGCCATCGTCCGTGTCACCGATATACATACCGGGACGCTTGCGAACCGCCTCTAAGCCTTTGAGAACTTTGATGGAATCAGCGCCGTATTCCTGTGGTGCCTGTGCGTCTTCGGACATGCCGTTAGTACCTATATTATTTTGGTAACTTATACGTTTTCTGGTGGGGATTGTCACGCGGTCCCCCAACATTTTGTGGTCCTGATCGGCTTTATTTACCGATCAAAGCCGATCGAGGTCCGCCGCGATATCCGCAGCAATTTCCGCCGCATTCACGTCGTCGCGTTCGGCGGACAACCGCAGCCCCAGAAGGTCGGACTGATAGCGCGCTGCAAGGCGATCCGGGTCACGGTCCGGCGAGATCTCTCCGGCCTCTTGTGCGCGGCGAAACAGCTCTGCGAAACAGGTTTTCATTTCGACCATATGGGTGCGCGCCTGTCCGGCCAGATCGTGATCCCTGGCCTGCAATTCGGCATAGGTCTTGGCCAACATGCAGGCTTTGGTCGGCAGGCCCGATGCCTCGACCACACGATGCGGCTGCGCCTTGAGCGCACCCAGCGGCCCCAGTTCCTGGGCCAGTGCCATCATGTTTGAGACCCCGTCCTGCGCATAGCGCTCCAACGCCAGCGCATAGAGCGCATCTTTCGACCCGAACGCCGCATAGAAACTGCCTGGCTTCAGTTTCAGCTCCCGCTCAAGATCTTTCAGTGACGTCCCCGCCCAGCCCTGACGCCAGAAAATGTCACGGGCCTGCGCGATCAGCGCGTCGCGGTCATAGGAAGGTTTGCGGGGCATCAACTTCACCAATTCTTGAACGTCCGCTCAAATATATACTTGAGCGATCACTCAAGAAACCCTAATTACGACTCATCGCGCCAGAAACAGGAGTTCCGACATGGCCAATTTTCCGTCTCATGACCTCGAGACCGCGCCCGAAGGGTCCAAACCGCTGCTCGAGAAATCACAGGCCGCCTTTGGCCGTCTGCCCGGCCTGCATAAGGTGATGGCCGAAAGCCCGCAGCATCTGGAAGGCTATCAGGTTCTGCACGGCCTGTTCCTGCAGACCGATTTCGACAATGATGAGAAAACCGTCGTCTGGCAGACCATCAACGTGGAAAACGAATGCCACTACTGCGTGCCCGCCCATACCGGTATCGCCAAGATGATGAAGGTGTCGGATGAGATCACCGAAGCCCTGCGCAACGAAACCCCGCTGCCCTCGGCCAAGCTTGAGGCGCTGCGCACCTTCACCCTGCAGATAATGGAAAGCCACGGCAACCCGACCGAAGATCAGTTGCAGGCCTTCTTCGACGCCGGTTACTCGCACCGCGCGGTTCTGGACGTGGTGCTGGGTCTGGCGCAGAAAACCATGTCGAACTACGTGAATCACATGGCCAAAACCCCGGTCGATGAGGTTATGCGCGGCTTCCTGTGGGACCGTAAAGTCGGTGAACCGGCCTAAGTTTCAACGACCGAGCCCTCATCGCCTTCGGCAACGACCAGCATTTGAGCACGGTCGCCCAATTCCGAAAACAGTTCAGGCCCGGTACCCGTCATCCAGGCCTGAGCGCCCAGCGCACAAATCTCATCATACAGCGCCGCGCGCCGCCCCGCATCCAGATGCGCGGCCACTTCATCCAGCAGCACGATCGGCGGCGCGCCCACCATCCCCGCCAACGCCCGCGCGTTGGACAGGATCAGGGACACCAGCAGGGCCTTTTGCTCTCCGGTCGAGCAATCCTTGGCTGGAACCCCTTTGGCCGCGAACACCCCGTACAAATCAGACCGATGCGGCCCCACCAAAGTCCGCCCTGCAGCCAGATCGCGAAACCGGCTTTCATTCAACGCCACGCGCAAATCCTCGGCCGTCTCCGGCATCTCCCCTTCGGTCTGAACCAGCTCCAGATCAGCCGAAGGGAAAGCAGTTTCCGCCTGCTCCTGCGCTGTCCGCAAATGCGCCAGCGCTGTTAGCCGGGCGACATGGATACGATGCCCGGTCTCGGCCATCTGCCCCTCCAGAGCCGCATACCAATGGGCATCGCGCACCTGCTCTTTCAGCAGCCGGTTTCGCTCGCGCATGGATTTTTCATAAGTCAGGGATGCCTCGGCATGGGTCGGGTCGAAACTCAGCGCTATCCGATCCAGAAACCGCCGACGCCCCTCGGCCCCTTCGATCCACAATCGATCCATCGACGGAATCAACCAGACCACCCGCGCCAGCTTGCCCAGATCGATCTGGTTGGCCGCCTTGCCGTCAATCCGAACCTGACGCGCCGCGCCGCCTTCGGACCAGGTTTCGATCTCGTAATTCTGCCCCTGCGCGTTCAGCAAACCGGACAGTTTCCAACCCAGCGCCTCGGGGCGGCGGGTCATCTCGGCCGCACTGGCCCGCCGCATCCCGCGACCGGGCGAAAACAGGGAAACCGCCTCAAGGATATTGGTCTTCCCGGCCCCGTTCGGCCCATGAATCGCCACCGGCCGCCCATCCAAAGATAACCGCGCCAGCTTATGAGACCGAAAATGCGAGACCGTAAGCTCGGTCAGGGCCAATCCCATGACCCCTCCCTTCATCTTTTAAAAAATACTCCCGCCGGAGGCATCGCGCGCCAGCGCGATCAGACGCGCATCGGCATGACCACGTAGACCGCGCTCTGATCAGTGCCTTCGCGCATCAGGGTCGGATCACCGGCCGAATTGAACAGGAATACCGCGTTTTCGCGATCCACCTGAGACGCAATCTCCAGCAGATACTTGGCGTTAAAACCAATCTCCAACCGCTCATCGCCATAGGCGACGGCCAGTTCTTCCTCGGCGGCGCCGCTGTCGGGTGCGTTGACGGACAGAACCAGCTTGTCCGCATCCAGTTGAAGCTTCACCGCGCGCGAGCGTTCCGACGAAACCGTCGCCACCCGATCAACGGCCTGCGCGAACTCGGCAGCGTCCACTTCCAGCTGGCGGGTGTTGCCCTGCGGAATAACCCGCGTGTAGTCGGGGAAGGTGCCGTCAATGACTTTCGAAGTCAGCGTGATGTCGGGCGTTGCAAAACGCACCTTGGTTTCACTAACCGAAACCGCGATGTCCATCTCATCATCGTCCAGCAGCTTGCGCAGCTCGCCTACGGTTTTGCGCGGCACAATCACGCCGGGCATGTCCGCGGCACCATCCGGCAGATCGGCGTCGATGCGGGCCAGACGGTGGCCGTCGGTGGCCACACAGCGCAGCACCTTTCCGCCTTCGGATCCATCGGCCACATGCATGTAGACACCGTTCAGGTAGTACCTGGTTTCTTCGGTCGAGATGGCAAATTTCGATTTGTCGAACAGCCGCCGTAGCAGCGCAGCCGAGGCCGTGAAATTCGATTGATACTCCGAGGACGCCATCACCGGAAAATCCTCTTTCGGCAAGGTCGCCAGCGAGAAGTTCGACCGGCCCGCCTCAACCGTCAGGCGGCCTGCGGCGCTGTCGGCGCTCAGGGTGACCAGCGCCCCGTCGGGCAGTTTGCGCACGATCTCATGCAGGGTCGTCGCCGCGACAGTCGTCGCGCCCGCCTTTTCCACCTGCGCCGGGGCCTTGTCGACCACTTCGATATCCAGATCGGTGGCGCGGAACATGGCTTGATCGCCTTCGGCCTCGATCAGCACGTTGGCCAGTATCGGAATGGTGTTGCGACGTTCGACAACAGATTGGGCCTGGGAAACGGCCTTGAGAAGGGTGCCGCGTTCGATGCTGATCTTCATACCCTCAGTTCCTCTGACTTGCGTACCGACATGGGCGGGACTGGCACGTTAGCGGTTCCACCCTGAGGCACAAGGATTTTTTACGGTTTTCTGGGTCGGAACACCCATTGCGTCAAGGGGCGCGTGGCCCGGCGGGCACAGTTCATCGGCGACCGTGGATAATTGCGCACAAAAAAGCCCCGGGCGCGAAGGTCCGGGGCATTTCCTGAGGGGCTTGAGGTAAGCCTCAGGCTTCCAGCGCGCGGCGCAGCATTTCCACGTCTTCGGCAATCTGGCCGTCGGTGGTTTTCAGCTCTTCGATGCGCTTGACGCCGTGCATGACCGTGGTGTGGTCACGCCCACCAAAGCGGCGGCCGATCTCGGGCAGCGAGCGGCTGGTCAGTTGCTTGCACAGATACATCGCCACCTGACGCGGACGGGCATAGGACCGCAGGCGCTTGGGGCCGATGATGTCGGACAGGCGGATGTTGTAATAGTCCGACACTTTGCGCTGAATCTCTTCGACCGTGATCTTGCGCTCGGACGCGCGCAGCACGTCGGCCAGACAATCCTGGGTCAGTTCCATGTCGATCTCGCGCCCCACCAGCGAGGCAAAGGCGAACAGACGGGTCAGGGCACCTTCGAGCACGCGCACATTGGTCGAGATGCGATGAGCCAGAAACTCCAGCACACCATCGGCAATGGTCAGGTCGGGGTAGGTGCTGCTGTACTGCTGCACC
Source organism: Ruegeria sp. AM9 (assembly GCF_056540565.1). Lineage (NCBI taxonomy): Bacteria > Pseudomonadati > Pseudomonadota > Alphaproteobacteria > Rhodobacterales > Roseobacteraceae > Ruegeria > Ruegeria sp. AM9. The sequence continues at coordinate 115,873 of NZ_JBQFWY010000008.1, read as the reverse complement.
TTGTTCTGCAGGATACCCAGACGCAGTTCGTAATCGGTCGGGTGCAGGTCAACGACCAGACCGCATTGCAGGCGCGACTTCACGCGATCTTCCAGATCTTTGATTTCGCCCGGGGCGCGGTCGGCCGAGATGATGATCTGCTTGTTCTGGTCCACCAGCGCGTTGAAGGTGTGAAAGAACTCTTCCTGGGTTGAATCCTTGCCGGCGATGAACTGCACGTCATCGACCATCAGCACATCGACCGAGCGGAACAGGTGTTTGAAATCCATCATCCGACGTTCGCGCAGAGCCCGCACAAAACGGTACATGAATTGTTCTGCGGACAGGTACAGGACATTCAGCTCGGGCCGCTTGGTTTTCAATTCCCACGCGATGGCATGCATCAGGTGGGTTTTACCCAGGCCGACGCCGCCATACAGAACCAGCGGGTTGAAGGTGACGGGGCCGCCTTCGGATACACGGCGCGCGGCGGCATGGGCCAGTTCGTTGGGCTTGCCGACCACAAAGCTGTCAAAGGTGAAACGGGCGTCCAATGGCGCGGCCTGCATCGATTCCAGCGCATCGTTTGCCGACTCGGCCTGTTGCGACAAAGATTGGGGTTGCGGCGTGTCCTGAACAACCGCGGGTGCGGGTTCGTTGGACGGGCGTACCGGCGAATTGGCGGCGACGCGAAAGGCCAGACGCTGCACTGATTCCCCGGCGGTGTTCATCTCATACAAAATGAGATCCGCAAAATTCTGGCTCACATAGTTGCCCATGAAATTCGTCGGTACCGAGAACACCGCTACCCCATCCTGCAGCTCTTGAAATTCAAGAGGTTCGATCCAGGTGGTGTAGTTGTTCTTACCGACCGCCTTGAGCAATTTGTTACGCAGTTGTCCCCATTTCTCTTGTGTCATCAAGCGCCTCACGCATCCCATTCTTTATTGGCCTGACGGCCTTATTACCCAGTTCCGGTTACCCGGTTATTTTTGCTTTTCACTCGCAATAAGATACCCACACGCCAAACCACGTGGGTCTGGCGAGGCTGTCCCCTAAACTCAGCACAGCCTTACAGGTGGACACCCGAAAACAGGGCGCCCGCATGCAGGGTCGCGCATCGCAAACATATTTTTAGACAGGGCTCAGATCTTCGGTCACCCGAAAACCTATAGCAGATCAACAAACGGGCAGTGTCCGTTTGCCAACATTCGTTTCGCGACCATCCTGATGCCCGTCAGTTTGATCAATGAAACAGCCTGTCCCCCCAAGCGAGTGAATCGCTGACTTAGTGGTAACAAGAGGCCAAGGCGTACGGCAACGAAACTCTGATGTTGACTCGGGTCTTTGGCCGAAAGAATCTCTCGGCTTCGTGAAGACGCGGCTTTCCGGCAACAGCACAAAAAAAGCGCCACGAATTGTGACGCTTTTATGAACAATTCAACCGTGAATTGTTGACCTTAGGTCAACCCAGGGGGTTAGCCCAGAGCTTTGACCCGGGCCGACAGGCGCGACATTTTGCGCGAGGCGGTGTTCTTGTGGAAGACGCCTTTGGTGACGCCGCGCATCAGTTCGGGCTGAGCTGCGCGCAGGGCTGCGGTCGCTGCGTCCTTGTCGCCGGATGCGATCGCTTCTTCGACTTTGCGCAGGTAGGTGCGGATGCGCGAACGGCGCGCTTTGTTGATTGCGAAACGCTTGTCGTTCTGACGCGCGCGTTTTTTAGCCTGGGGCGAATTTGCCATGTGTTTCTGACCTTCGTTCGGTACGGTTATATTCGGTTACGCGTCACGGATTATCCGCACCGGATCAGAATCACGGGTGTGAGTCGGGCCAAGCGGGCCGCACGCGCATGTATAGCGGCGCTAGTTATCCAAGATTGCGCGCTTTGCCAAGCCGATTCTTTCACAGGGCATGGCCGGCATGAAAAAGGCGGGCTAGGCCCGCCTGATCCCGGTCCCCGGCGCGCGGTTTACTTGTCGCGGAACTGGGCGGCGCGTTTTTCCTGAAACGCGGCCATGCCTTCTTTCTGGTCTTCGGTTGCGAACATGGAATGAAAGACACGGCGTTCGAACAACAGGCCTTCGCTCAGCGTAACCTCATAGCTGCGGTTGACGGCCTCTTTGGCGGCCATCGTGCTGAGCTGCGATTTCTCGGCAATCTTCTGGGCCGCACCGATCGCTTCTTCCACAAGCTTTTTGGCCGGAACCACCCGGCTGACCAAACCGGCGCGTTCAGCCTCTTCGGCGTCCATGAAACGACCGGTCAGGTTCATGTCCATCGCTTTGGACTTGCCGACAAAGCGGGTCAGGCGCTGCGTGCCCCCCAACCCGGCAATGACACCCAGATTGATCTCGGGCTGACCGAACTTGGCGGTGTCGGCGGCAATGATGAAATCGCACAGCATCGCCAGTTCGCACCCGCCGCCCAGCGCATAGCCCGAAACGGCAGCAATGATCGGTTTGCGGATCGCACAGATACGGTCGTTGAAATCGCCGAACAGGTTGGATTCATAGACGTCGACAAAGCTCATCTCGGACATCTCCTTGATATCCGCCCCAGCTGCAAAGGCCTTGTCCGAGCCGGTGATGACGATGCAGCGCACCTTGTCGTTCTGGTCCGCATCTTCAAGCGCCGAGCTGAGCTCTTGCGTGAGCTGCGCGTTCAGCGCGTTCAGTGCATCGGGTCTGTCGAGCTTGATAAGTGCGACGTGGTCTTCGATTTCGACGATGATCGTCTCAAAAGCCATGAGGTGTAAGCTTCCGGTTGTTCCGTTCAGATACGATTCCTTATCACGCGAGGAAGCTGGATCAAGTTATCTTTGGCATTGCGCGCAATAGAAGGATGAGCGACCGGACTGGGTGATTCTTTTGACCATCGCATCACAGCCTTCGGTGCGGCAGGGTTCGCCTTCGCGCCCGTAAACATCAAAGCTGTGCTGAAAATATCCAAGTTCTCCATCGGCTTGACGGAAATCGCGCAGCGATGATCCGCCTGCCTCGATGGCGTCCTGCAGCACCTGCCGGATGATCGGAACCAATGCGGCGACGCGCACCTCAGAAATCTGTCCGGCCTTGCGACGTGGCGACACGCCCGCGCGATAAAGCGCCTCGCAGACATAGATATTGCCCAATCCGGCAACGATTCCCTGATCCAGCAACGCCGATTTGACCGGGGTGTTTTTTCCACGGAACGCCTCAATCAGGTGCTGTTCGTGAAAGTCATTGCCCAGCGGTTCCGGCCCCAGAACCGACAGCAGCTTGTGCGCCTCGGCGGTGGCGGTCGGCAGCAGGTCCATCGCGCCGAACCGGCGCGGATCGTTAAAGGTCACCCGCGCGCCATTGGCCATGTGGAACACAACGTGGTCATGCTTTTCGGGCATCGGGTGGTCATGCGCGAACTGTCCCAGCGGATCGCCCGACACCGTCATCCGCCCGGACATACCCAGATGGATCAGCAAGGTTTCCCCACTGCTGAGATCGGCCAGAATGTATTTCGAGCGCCGCCGCAGCCGGTCGACCCGCTGCCCGGTCAGCCGTTCCGCCATACGGTCGGGAAAGGGCCAGCGCAGATCGGGACGGTTCACATCCGCCCGTTCGATCACCACACCCTCCATCGCAGGCGTCAGCCCGCGGCGGACCGTTTCGACTTCGGGAAGTTCCGGCATGTGCTCTCCTGATTTGCGGCCAGCGCGCTTTCAAATGCCTGCACCATTTCATCATGTCCGGTAACATATTTCAAAATCCGCGCCGTCTTCCCATCCGAAAAACGCAGCACGTAGGTCCCGTGATGTCTGAGGCTGATTTTAGTCAGCCCGGACAAATCATAATAGCGCCGTTGAAACAGCCAACCCGTTGTGACCAATTCGGCCCCATCGATCGTCACCGTGTTCACCAGATGATAGATCAGGGTGTAGACGACAAGCCCGACCAGCGACAGCTTGATCCATAGTATTGTTTCCGCCTCCAAACCCGGGAAAACCTCGTCATCGGGCATCAGATCGGGCTGGAAAAAGCAGATGTTGAGCGCATTGAACAGCGCAATCGCGATCAGGACCAGCAAACCCGGTGTGGTGCGAAAGGTCAGTCGCGTCAGCGATTGCTGCGCAGGCCGTTCACTGCCCGCACGCGAGATCGCCTCGTCCAAAGGATCATTGGGAAAATGACGGGCCAACGCATCCACCTTGTCGCCCAGCCCATCGGCACGCCACACCCTTTGCGCGGTGCGAAAGACAGCCCTGACCCGCCAGCCGAAAAACAGGAAGACCAAAACGATGGACAGCAAAGCTGCAAGAAGGCTTGCCAACAGGACATCTCCGAAGGTCAGGAATATCTGATCCCGTCATAGGCTGCGACTAAGGAAAATCTGTGGCGCATCTGTCGATTCGCCGCCCCCTGCTACCTTTTCGCGCGATTGTCTTCCCGGCTGCGCGGCCTATAAGGATGAGCAACTCAGGCAAAGGCATCCTTTCATGTCCGACAACAGCGACAAGACCACTCATTTCGGATTCGAAACCGTGCGCGAGGCCGACAAGGCCGGGCGTGTGCAGGGCGTGTTCAACTCGGTCGCCTCGAAATACGACGTGATGAACGATGTCATGTCGATGGGCATTCACCGGGTCTGGAAAGACGCGATGATGGATTGGCTGGCACCGCGCCCCGGTCAACGCCTGCTGGACGTGGCAGGGGGCACCGGCGATATCTCATTCCGCTTTCTCAAACGCGCGGGCTATGGCCATGCCACCGTGCTGGACCTGACCGAGCCGATGCTGGTCGAAGGCCGCCAGCGCGCCGAGGCCGATCAGATGTCCGACAGCCTGAATTGGGTGGTGGGCGACGCGATGTCCCTGCCGTTCGAGGACAATACGTTCGACGTCTACACGATCTCATTCGGCATCCGGAACGTGACCCGCCCGCAAGAGGCGTTGAACGAAGCATTCCGCGTGCTGAAACCCGGTGGCCGCCTGATGGTGCTGGAATTCAGCCAGTTGCCCAATGACGGGCTGCAAAAGCTATATGACCTCTACAGCTTCAACGTCATCCCGCGCATGGGCAAGCTGATCGCCAATGATTACGACAGCTATCAGTATCTGGTGGAGTCGATCCGCAAGTTCCCCGATCAGGAGACGTTCCTGAACATGGTCCGTACCGCCGGGTTCGAAAACGCCAAATACCGTAACCTCAGCATGGGTATCGCCGCGCTGCATTCCGGCTGGAAGATCTGATCCATGCGAGGCCCTCACAACATCATCCGCCTGATCCGCACAGGCGCCACGCTGGAACGTACAGGCGCCATGAACGTGGTACTGGACGCCTTCGAGGCACCGCGCGCCCTGCGTTTCGTGGCCCATGCCCTGGGCAAACCGTTTCAGTGGCTGGGCTACAAGGGTGACCCCGAAATGCCACCTGCGACCCGGGCGCTGACGGCGCTGGGCCCGGCCTATATCAAGTTCGGTCAGGTGCTCTCGACCCGCCCGGACGTGGTCGGCAATGAACTGGCCGCCCAGCTGCGCGTGCTGCAAGACAAGCTGCCGCCCTTTTCGCGTGCCGAGGCCATGGCCGAAGTGTCCAAGGAACTGGGTCAGCCGGTGGAGGAGGTGTTCTCGGAGTTCAGCGAACCCATCGCCGCGGCCTCGATTGCGCAGGTCCACAAGGCCAAGCTGAGCAGCACCGGAGAGGATGTCGCCGTCAAGGTTCTGCGCCCCGGTATCGAACGCGCGTTCCGCAAGGATGTGGACGCTTTCTACTTCGCCGCCCGCATCGTCCAGCTGTTCGCCCCCGGTGCGCGCCGCCTGCGCCCGATGGACGTGATCGAACATTTCGATGGCGTCGTGCGCGGCGAGCTGGACCTGCGGCTGGAAAGCGCCGCCGCCTCGGAATACGCCGCCAACACCAAGGATGACGCGGGGTTCTGGCTGCCGCCGGTTGTCTGGTCCCTGTCTGCCCGCCGGGTGATGACGCTCAGCTGGGCTGACGGTATTCCGCTGGGTGAAAACGACGCGCTTGATGCCGCCGGACACAACCGCCGCGATCTGGCCGAGCGCGTCCTGCGCCTGTTCCTGCTGCACGCGCTGCGCGACGGCTACTTCCACGCCGACATGCACCAGGGCAATCTGAAGGTCGCCGCCAATGGCGATATCATCGCCTATGACTATGGCATCATGGGCCATATCGACGAATACACCCGCCGGGTCTATGCCGAGATCCTCTTCGGCTTCATCCGCCGCGACTACAAACGCGTGGCCGAGGTGCATTTCGAGGCCGGCTACGTCCCTGCCAATCGGGATGTCGACGAATTCGCCCGCGCCCTGCGCGCCGTGGGCGAGCCGATCTTCGGTATGGACGCTTCGAATATCTCGATGGGGCGCCTGCTGAACTACCTGTTCGAGGTCACCGAACGGTTCGGCATGGAAACCCGGACGGAACTGATCCTGCTGCAACGTACGATGGTGGTGGTCGAGGGCGTCGCACGCTCACTTGACCCACACACGAACATCTGGGAGGTCGCCCGCCCCGTGGTCGAGGATTACATCAAGCAATCCATCGGCCCGCGTGCCGCCCTGCGTGATTTCGGCAAAACCGCCTGGGTTCTGGCCCGCTTCGGCCCCCGCCTGCCGGGGTTGGTCGAAAACGCCCTGATCGCCCAGACCCAGAAGGACGACCCTCAGATTTCACCTCTTTGGTCTGCGGCTCTGCCTGCCGGTATCGGTGCCGCAGTTGGCGCCGCGCTGGTTCTGCTGCTCAACGCGCTCAGCTAAAACCATCCCGCCCGCTTCATCTGTCCAGAAATATCCTCGGGGGGACTCGCGCCAAAGGCGCGATGGGGGGCAGACAGCCCCCCTGCCTCGGCTTCGGCTCAGAGCCGCTCGATGGCGATGGCAATCCCCTGCCCGCCACCGATACACATGGTGATCAGCCCTTTGGACCCACCCGTGCGTTCCAGCTCATACAGCGCCTTCAGCGTGATGATCGCCCCGGTCGCGCCGACCGGATGACCCAGAGCAATCGCCCCACCATTCGGGTTCACCTTCGACGCGTCCAGGCTAAGCTCCTGATTCACCGCCAGAGCCTGCGCCGCGAATGCTTCGTTGCTTTCGATCACATCGAAATCGTCCACCGACAGGCCGGTCTTGTCCATCAGGTTCCGCACTGCCGGAACCGGCCCGATGCCCATCACCTCGGGGCGTACACCGGCATGGGCATAACCCAGAATGCGCGCTTTGGGTTTCAACCCGGCTTTCTCGGCCGCCTCCGCCGTGGCAAAAACCATCGCCGCCGCGCCGTCATTGATGCCCGAAGCATTACCCGCCGTCACACGACCGTCTTTTTTGAACACCGGCCGCAACCCGGCCAACGCCTCGGCCGTGGTGGCCTTGGGGTGTTCATCGACCTTGAAATCCACCATGTCCCGCTTGACCTTGACCTGAACCGGCGCGATCTGGCTGTCGAAATACCCCGCCTCGATCGCCGCCGCCGCGCGGGTCTGGCTGGTGATCGCAAACTCGTCCATCTGCGCGCGGCTGATCTGATGCTCATCAGCGACATTCTCAGCCGTCACGCCCATATGGCCGGTGCCAAAGGGGCAGTTCAGCGCGCCCAGCATCATGTCCAACGAGGACACATCGCCCATCTTCGCCCCCCACCGCGCCTGCGGCACGATGTATGGGCTGCGCGACATGCTCTCGGCCCCGCCTGCCACGGCAAACTCGGCGTCGCCCAGCATCAGGGACTGCACCGCCGAAACAATCGCCTGCGCGCCCGATCCACACAGCCGGTTCACATTCATCGCAGGCGTCCCGTTCGGTATCCCCGCCTGCATCGCGGCAACGCGCGACAGGTACATGTCACGCGGTTCGGTGTTGATCACATGCCCAAACACCACATGCCCGATCTGCGCACCCTCGACACCCGACCGCTCCAGCGCGGCCTCTGTGGCAACGGTCGCCAGGTCGATGGGCGCGGTTGACGCCAGAGCGCCGCCAAAGGTTCCAATTGCGGTGCGGGCACCATCCAGCAATACGATATCGGTCATGTCAGTCTCCTCCGGGATTCGGCAGCAGTATGCACCTGCAGCATGGACCTGTCCTATGAGACGTCCCGTCACGGTTGGAATTGACATCCATCCCCGCAAGGCGCATGAAATTCCGTCATGACGGACAACACTGACGATATCCTGACACGCCTGCCCGCCCGCCTGAAAGAGGCGCGCCGGGCCAAGGGCCTGTCGCTTGAAGCCGTGGCCAATCTCAGCGGGGTGTCCCGCTCGATGGTCAGCCAGATCGAACGCGGCGAAAGCAGCCCGACCATCTCGACTCTGTGGAACCTAACCCGCGCCCTGCAGGTGGATTTCGCGGGTCTGCTGGAAGAGGCCAACACCGCCGACCAGATCGAGGTGCTGCGCAAGGCCGAGGTGCCCAGCATCGACAATATGGGCCAGAACTGCCGCATCCGTATCCTCTCCCCGCCCGAAGAAGCCGGCGGGCACGAGGCCTACGACATCGAATTCGACGCGGGCGGTGCCCTGACGAGCCAGCCCCACGCGCGCGGCGCAAGGGAACAACTGACGGTGTTGGCGGGCGCAGTCCGCGTGACCTCGGGCACCGCGTCCCGCGATCTGAAACAGGGCGATACGGCCCGCTATGCGGCGGATGTGGCCCATTCGATTGTGGCCGACAGCCCGGCGCGCGTGTTCCTGATCGTCAAGAACGCCTGAAATCAAACCTTCCGTTTTTACGGATTTTCATCTTTTATATTGTATTTCCCCCATTTGGGAACTACATCCGTTATGTTAGACACGCGACTCACATAAACGGAGACCGCCATGGCAGATGCATTCCTGTCCCATATCACGGACACCCTCGCGCAGATCGAATCCGAGGGTCTGTATAAACGCGAACGAATGATCACCTCGCCTCAGGGCGGTGAGATCACGGTGGGCGACAAGCAGGTAATCAACCTGTGCGCCAACAACTATCTGGGTCTGGCCGATCACCCGGCGCTGATCGACGCCGCCAAGGGCGCAATGGAGCCCAAAGGGTTCGGCATGGCCTCGGTCCGGTTCATCTGCGGCACGCAGGACATTCACCGCGAGTTGGAACAGAAGCTGGCGCAATTCCTGAACAAGGACGACGCGATCCTGTTCGCGGCGTGTTTCGATGCCAATGGCGGATTGTTCGAGCCTTTGTTGGGGCCTGAGGATGCCATCATTTCGGACAGCCTGAACCACGCCTCGATCATCGACGGGGTGCGGTTGTGCAAGGCGAAACGCTATCGCTACATGAACAACGACATGAACGATCTGGAAGCCTGGCTGAAACAGGCGCGCGAGGATGGCGCGCGGCATATCATGATCGCCACCGATGGCGTGTTTTCGATGGATGGCTATCTGGCCAACCTGCCGAAGATTCGCGAACTGGCCGACAAGTACGACGCCATCGTCATGGTCGATGATTGCCACGCCACCGGCTTCATGGGGCCGAACGGGGCCGGAACGCCGGATCATTTCGGCGTCGACGTGGACATTCTGACGGGCACCCTGGGCAAGGCACTTGGGGGGGCAATCGGCGGTTATATCGCCGGGCCGCAGCCAGTGATCGACCTGCTGCGGCAGCGCGCGCGGCCCTATCTGTTCTCGAACTCGCTGCCACCCTCTATCGTCGCTGCCGGTCTGGAAGCGATCCGTCTGGTCGAAGAGGGCGACATGCTGCGCGCGCAACTGTTCGGCAACGCGAAATACTGGCGCGCGGGGTTGGAAAAGCTGGGTTTTGACCTGCTGCCCGGTGAACACCCGATCATCCCGGTAATGCTGGGTGAGGCGACCCTGGCACAGGACATGGCCGCCAAATTGTTTGACGAGGGCGTCTATGTCTCGGGCTTTTTCTTCCCCGTCGTCCCGCGCGGTCAGGCGCGGATCAGAACGCAGATGAATGCGGCTCTAACAAAGGATGAACTGGACCGCGCACTGGCCGCGTTTGGCAAGGTGGGCAAGGAACTGGGAGTGATCTCTTGATCCTGCCCTCTGTCATCGACGCAATCGGAGACACGCCGCTTGTCGAGCTTTCGCGCGTATGTCGGCAGCTTGATCTGGACGGGCGTATTCTGGCCAAGCTGGACTACCTGCTGCCGGGGTTTTCGAAAAAGGACCGGGCCGCGAAGTCCATCATCGAACTGGCCCGGGCCGATGGCACATTGGCCCCGGGGCAGGCGGTAGTTGAACTGACCTCGGGCAATATGGGCACAGGTCTGGCGATTGTCTGCGGCATTCTGGGTCATCCTTTCGTCGCGGTCATGAGCGCCGGAAACTCGGTTGAACGCGCGCGCATGATGCGGGCCTTGGGGGCTGAGGTCGTAATCGTCCCGCAAGCCGAGGGCAGCAAACCCGGCGAGGTTTCGGGGGCCGATCTGACCTTGGTGGATGAAGCCGCGCAGCGCATCACCGCCGAACGCAACGCGTTTCGCGCCGACCAGTTCGGTCATTCCGGCAACCCCAAAGCCCATGCCACCGGCACGGGGCCAGAAATCTGGAACCAGTCCGGCGGGTCGGTGACGGCGTTTTGCGACTTTGCAGGGTCCGGCGGCACTCTGGCCGGGGCGGCGGAATACCTGACCCCGCTGGGCGTGCGCTGCTACGCGGTCGAACCCGAAGGCGCGCGGGCCATCGCCGGAGAAGCCATCAGAAACCCCGATCACCCAATTCAGGGCGGCGGCTATGCCATGGGCGATCTGGTCCACCTGAACGGAACGACACTGGCCGGGCATCTGTCGGTTTCGGGTGACGCAGCACGAGACTGCGCGCGATTGCTGGCCCGCACCGAAGGCATTTTCGCGGGTTTTTCGGCGGGTGCCAACCTTGCTGCGGCCATCGACCTGTTGCGCGGGCCGGAAAAAGGCGGCTGCGTTGCGATTGTGATGTGTGACAGCGGTTTGAAATACCTGTCTACCGATTTGTGGGAGTAACCTCATGCGACCCAACACCATGAAAGCACTTGAGAAATCCAAACCCGAAGAGGGTCTGTGGATGGTCCAGGCCCCGGTGCCCGAGATCGGCCCGGAAGAGGTTCTGATCCGCGTCAACAAGACCGGAATTTGCGGCACAGATATCCATATTTGGAACTGGGATGAGTGGGCCGCCGCGACGGTGCCGATCCCGATGATCACCGGGCACGAATTCGCCGGAGAGATCGTCGAACTCGGGCGCAATGTGACCGGGCTTGAGATTGGTCAGCGTTGTTCCGGTGAAGGTCACCTGATCACCACCGACAGCCGTCAAAGCCGCGCGGGCAAGTTCCATCTGGACCCCGGCACGCGCGGGATCGGCGTGAACGAACAGGGGGCTTTTGCGCAGTACCTGAAACTGCCCGCCTTCAACGTCGTGCCCTTGCCCGATGATGTGCCGGATGAGATCGGCGCCATCCTCGACCCGCTGGGCAACGCCGTGCACACCGCGCTCAGCTTCGATCTGCTGGGCGAGGATGTTCTGATCACCGGCGCGGGCCCCATCGGCATCATGGCTGCCGCCGTCGCACGTCATGCAGGCGCGCGGCATGTGGTGATCACCGATATCAACCCCGATCGCCTGAAACTGGCCGAACACGTTGTACCCACCGTGCGCACCGTCGATGTCTCCAAAGAAGAACTGCAGGACGTCATCACCGAACTGGGCATGAAAGAAGGCTTCGATGTGGGCCTGGAAATGTCGGGTTCACAAATCGCGCTGGACCAGATGGTCGAGGCGTTGGTGATGGGCGGCAAGATCGCCCTGCTGGGCATTCCGCCGGGGAAATCTCCGGTCGACTGGTCACGCATTGTGTTCAAGGCGATCACAATCAAAGGCGTCTATGGGCGCGAGATGTTCGAGACCTGGTACAAGATGATCGCCATGTTGCAGAACGGTCTGGATGTCAGCCGGGTCATCACGCACCAGATGAAGGTCGACGATTTTGCCGAAGGCTTTGCCGCGATGAAATCGGGTCAGTCCGGCAAGGTGGTGCTGGACTGGACCTGACGCTCTGGCACCGCGCGGGTTTTGACCCTAAACAGGGAAGAACCCGGGCGTTTGGAGGAGCATATGGGCGACAAGGACAGGTATCTGGAACGCGGGATCGAGGATTCTCTGGTCACCGATTTCGCGCAGACCCATCGCAAGAGCTATGGCGATTTTCTACAGCTCAAGACTCTGCTGAACCTGCAAAAGACCTTTCAGGACCCCGCCCAACCCGATGAGATGCTGTTCATCATCATCCATCAGGTCAGCGAGCTATGGCTGAAACTGATGCACCACCAACTGGTCGAGACACGCCACTTCCTGCAACAGGACGCGTTCGGCCCGGCGATGAAGAACCTTGACCGGGTGAAGGCGATCCAGCGGCAGTTGATCGCGGCATGGGAAACCCTGCTGACCATGACACCCGCAGATTACATGACCTTCCGGCAGGCGCTGGGGAATTCGTCGGGGTTCCAAAGCTATGGCTATCGCCAGATCGAGTTCATTCTGGGCAACAAGGATCCCTCGACCCTGAAGGTGCATGAGCACGACGCGGACGTCATGGAGATGCTGAACGCCGCCCTGACCAAACCGTCTTTGTATGACGAGGTGCTGTTCATGCTGGCGCGCCAGGGGTTTGACGTGCCGCAGGACCTGCTGGAACGGGACTTTGCACAACCCTATTCCGGCGACAGCCGTGTGGTGAAAATCTGGGCGCAGGTTTATCGTGACACGGACAGGTATTGGGACCTCTATGCACTGGCTGAAAAGCTGATGGACGTGGAATCCCTGTTCCAGCGCTGGCGCTTCGATCACGTCACCGCGGTCGAGCGGGTGATCGGCAACCAACCCGGCACTGGCGGCTCCAGCGGCGTGGCCTTTCTGCGCAAGGCCTTGGATTTGCGCTTTTTCCATGATCTCTACGATATGCGCACCGAACTGATGTATACCGAGCAGGAGTAGGCGATGCTGTACCGGGGTTTCACTCAGGACGAACTGGATCAGGAGTATTCGCCCCGGTCGATGATCGGCGGCGACCTGACCCCCTATATCGACAGCTACGCCGCGCTCAGCGCACAGTACCGGGCGCAGATGAAGGTGAAAGAGAACCTAGCCTATGGCGATAGCCCAACGCAGGTGCTGGACTTCTTTCCCGCAAAAGGCGCTGGCGCACCGCTGCATGTGTTTATCCACGGTGGCTATTGGCAGGCCCTCAGCCAGAGCGAATCGGCGATGATGGCCCCGGCGCTGGTCGCGGCCGAGCAGTCCTTTGCCACTCTGAACTACACGCTCGCCCCGGATGCGCGCATCGGCGACATGATCGAGGAATGCCGCAACGCCCTGCTCTGGCTGGCGGCAAACGCGTTCAATCTGGGTTTCGATCCCTCCCGCGTCACCCTGTCCGGCCATAGTGCCGGCGCACATCTGGTCAGTATGGTCATGGCGGGTTCGGCCGATGCGCTGGCCCGTGCCGGAGTGCGGGTACGCGATGTGATCCTGATCAGCGGCGTCTACGATCTGGAACCGATCAGCCTGACGCCCATCAACGATCCGCTGCAACTGACCCCGGTCGAGGTGAACGACCTCTCTCCCATCCGTCACCTGCCCCGGCCCGGCCCGCGCTATCACGTGACCGTGGCGGACCGAGATACGCCCGAATTCATCCGCCAGAGCCGGGATTATGCCGAATTGCTGCGCAAGGGCGGGCATTCGGTCAGTTTCGATCTGAAAAAGGGGATGCAGCATTTCGACATCATCATGCATCCGGGGACATTTCTGCCCGTGTATCGATAGTTGGGGGTATTGGGCGTTGGACAGATTTGGCCTTTGCCTCACGAAGCAACGTAATCATTTTCAAGTTGAACGTTTTGGTGAGATAAGGAATGCCTGCGTTGAGCGCAAAGCGGCGCCTGTTCAAAGGTCAATCAAGTGTGTTTTTGTAGATAACACAGCCCTTTGCAACTAGGTGGAGGGTATCCTCACAGCTAACTGGGATTTCGTTTCCCTCAATCGGGTTTCCGTCGACCAGAACAATCCGCGCATACTCTTGGTCCAATCACACACCTATTGGACCGCTGGAGTGCGGACTAAACCCACCGGGCACAGCAGTGGGTTCGCCGTCTTCTTAGACCGCTCGTATGAGCGTCTCTGCAGAAGTTGCTATTGTCGTTACTTTAGCTTCCGTTTCCTGGTCTGTCCGCAGTGTTATCCGGGTTAGGATTGGAAACCGGGTCTGCTCCGACATTTTCTGCTTGGTTATTCCATGATTTTCCGGGCACGCAATCGTCGTCGTTACCCCAGCCATTATCACACTTAGTTTTTACCCTTCCGCTTGCCGCTGACTTAGCGACAACTTCAGATGCTGAAAGTGCTACAGTTGATGCAGCGCCCACCGCGGCTGAGTACTTCATAAGTGCGGCCAATACTTCTCTACGCTCAACGGCGTCATCAGACTCTGTCTTGTGATGGATATTCATATTATACCCCCAGATAACCGATAGATTGTGATTTTAGTCGAATATAATAATAGCTCGATTTTAAACGACCTAGGCGAAATGTCAAATTTGCAAGCGCGCTTTTCCGGCTTCTTAACCGCATCTCCAGAAGATTTCCGCCACAGCAGTTTCAGGCAGCTGGGTCCGCTCAGCCGGTGTTAAATCAAATTCAACCCGTGTTCATGTCAGGATTGCATGACGCGACGTGTTGCTGAGATGCCAAAACTCGCGGACAAGAACAAAGGAATTTAACAGCCGACAAAAAAAGCGGCCCGAGGGGGCCGCTGTTTTCTTTTTCTATTCCGTACCGGATCAATCCAGCGTTCGGGTGACCTCTTCGCGCTCGAAGATTTCGATCACGTCGCCTGCGCGGATATCGTCGTAGTTTTCAAACGCCATACCGCATTCCTGACCCGACTGAACCTCGGCCACTTCGTCCTTGAAGCGCTTCAGCGTCTTCAGCGTGCCTTCGTGGATCACCACGTTGTCGCGCAGCAGGCGGACGCCTGCGGAACGACGCGCCACGCCTTCGGTGACCAGACAGCCAGCAACCTTGCCAACACCAGTGACCTTGAAGACTTCGCGGATCTCGGCGTAACCGATGAACTTCTCGCGAATCTCGGCGCTCAGCAGGCCAGAGGCGGCGGCTTTCACGTCATCCACGAGGTCATAGATCACCGAGTAATAGCGGATCTCGACACCCTTCTGGTTCGCCGTGTTCCGCGCCGATGCGTTGGCACGCACGTTGAAGCCAAAGATCGGCGCGCCTGAGGCTTCTGCCAGACCGACATCCGTCTCGGTGATCGCACCCACGCCCGAATGCAGCACGCGCACGCGCACTTCTTCGTTGCCGATCTTTTCCATCGCCTGAACGATGGCCTCGGCCGAACCCTGCACGTCCGCTTTCATCAGAATCGGCAGCTCGGTGACGTTTTCGTCCTCCTTGGCCTTCTGCATCAGCTGCTCAAGGGTCGTTGCGGCACCAGCAGCGGCGCGTTTGTCCTTGGCGGCCTGTTCGCGGTATTCGGCGATCTCACGGGCCTGCGCTTCGGTTTCGGTGACGTTCAGAACATCGCCGGCCTCGGGCGTGCCATTCAGACCCAGAACCTCAACCGGAACCGAGGGGCCAGCTTCCTTGACGCGCTCACCCTTGTCGTTGATCAGCGCACGGACCTTACCGTACTGCTCACCCACAACGAAGATGTCGCCCTGATGCAGCGTGCCGTTCTGAACCAGAACGGTGGCCACGGGGCCGCGGCCCACGTCCAGCTGCGCCTCGATCACGGCACCCTGGGCGGCGCGGTCGGGGTTGGCTTTCAGTTCCAGAATCTCGGCCTGCAGTGCGATGGCTTCCAGCAGCTCATCGAGACCCTGACCGGTGATGGCGGACACTTCGACGTCCTGAACCTCACCCGACATTTTCTCGACAATCACTTCGTGCTGCAGCAGATCGGTGCGGACCTTGTCCGGGTTGGCATCCGGCTTGTCGACCTTGTTGATCGCCACGATCATCGGCACTCCGGCCGCTTTCGCGTGGTTGATCGCCTCAATCGTCTGCGGCATCACCGCGTCGTCGGCAGCAACAACCAGAACCACGATATCCGTGACCTGAGCCCCGCGCGAGCGCATCGACGTAAACGCCGCGTGGCCCGGCGTATCCAGGAAGGTCAGCGTGGTGCCGCCATCGGTTTTCACCTGATAGGCGCCGATATGCTGGGTGATGCCACCGGCTTCGCCCGCCACAACGCGTGCGTCGCGGATTGCGTCCAGCAACGAGGTCTTACCGTGGTCAACGTGACCCATGATGGTGATGACCGGCGGACGCGGCTGCAGATCGTCTTCGCTGTCTTCGACCTCTTTGATGACGTCTTCGACGTCCGAATCAGAGACGCGGGTGACCTTGTGGCCAAACTCTTCGATGATCAGCTCGGCGGTGTCGGCGTCGATGGTCTGGTTCTGTGTGACCATCATGCCCATCTGCATCAGCGATTTGACAACGTCCGCCACGCGCTCAGCCATACGGTTGGCCAGTTCCGAGACCATGATCGCCTCGGGCAGCTGAACGTCGCGGATCACCTTTTCCCGCTCGACCGGGCCGCCCATGGCTTTCTGACGCGCACGCTCTTGCTTGCGCTTCATCGACGCCATCGAGCGTTGGCGGTTGCCTTCGCCACCGGTGGCCTGACCCAGTGTCAGCTTGCCGGACCGGCGGTTGTCGTCACGACCCTTGCCACGGCCACGCTGTTCACGCTCGCGATCCTGCTTGCGCGGAGCCGCAGCGGGGGCCGGTTTGCTGGCCGGGCTGCGGGCAGCTTTGGGTTCTTCGGGGGCCGGGGCGGCTGCGGCGCGTTTGGCAGCGTCTTCTGCCTCTTTGCGCTTGCGCTCTTCCTCTTCGGCCTTGGCCTTTGCACGTTCTTCCGCCTCACGCTGTTCGCGTTCCTTGGCTTCCTGCTCAGCACGGCGGCGGGCGCGTTCTTCTTCACGCGCCTTTTCGGCGGCCTCACGGGCGGCGGCCTCTTCGGCCTCGCGCGCTTTGGCGGCCTGCAATGCCTTCATCCGGCGGGCCATTTCCGCGTCGGAAATCCCGGCAGGGCGGCGCGACGGATCACCCGAGGGCGTTGCTCCGCCACCCGGTTTGCCGGCGCCCGGCTTGGGAACCACCACGCGCTTGCGTTTGGTTTCCACCACGACATTCTTGGTACGTCCGTGGCTGAAACTCTGTTTCACATTTCCGGGGCGTGCCCCGCCACGAAGACCCAATGTCTTTTTGCCGTCATTATCGCTCATAAAGCTTCTTACCCTTCCGCGCGGCCCCTGCCGCCGTCATCCGTTTCGCGCAAGCCACGCAGGCGCTGCGCTTCCTCTACAACACGTTTGGCGAGTCCACCAGAGGCCAAGGCCGCATGAATCACCGTTTGGCGACCAAATGCCTGTCCCAACTCGTCCGCCGTGAGCCATCCGATGTATTTTCCGAAGTGCGGCGTGCTGAGTTTCGACTTGCCGCGCCCCGATCCATCGATGGCCTGAATCAGCACCTGGGCCTCTTCCCGGTCCAGCCACGTCTTGACTTTTTCGTACCCGGCGACCGCGTCACCGGACTTGCGCGCAAGGCTCAGCAACTCGATCACCCGACGCGCAACCTGCTTTTCGACTTCGTCCACTAGGTCCTGCGGCACGCTTACTTGCGCCTTGAACCCGCGGGCGAACAGTTTCTTGCCCACGGCCTTATCCAGTGCGGCGCGATCCGCCGCCACATAGACCCCGCGTCCCGGCAGTTTCGCCGCGACATCCGGAAAGACCTGACCGTCCGGCCCCATCACAAAGCGGATCAAGCCATATTTAGGCTGAATCTCGCCCGTGGCGATGCACTTGCGCTCAGGTCCTTCGGACCGATCCTTATGGACGCCACCGCGACCCATGTGCGCCACCCGAGGCCCTGAGATCAGGCCTCGGCCTCCTCTTCAGCAACTTCGCTGTCTTCTTCGGCCTGCTCCAGCTCGGCCGGATCGACCCAGCCCAGCATGATGCGCGCGGTCATGACCAGATCCTGCGCCTCTTCCAGCGTCACGCCGAAAGGCTCAAGCACACCATCATCCTTGATACGCTCACCGTCGACCGTGGTCCAGCCACCGGCCAGTTCCCAGTCGGCGCAAGTGGCAAAGTCTTCCAGCGTTTTCACGTCGTCCTTTGCCAGAGCTTCTACCATCTGGGGTGTCAGGCCTTCGAATTCAATAAGGCTGTCCTCGGCACCCAGTGCACGGGCGCTGTCCAGCGCCGCTTTGGCCTGTGCTTCCAGGAATTCGCGAGCGCGGGTCTGCAGTTCTTGCGCGGTGCCTTCGTCAACGCCGTCGATCACCAGCAGTTCGTCGATTTCCACGTAAGCGACTTCTTCAAGGTTGGTGAAGCCTTCGGAAACCAGCAGCTGCGCGAAGAATTCGTCCAAATCCAGGCTGTCCATGAACAGTTTGGTGCGGGCTTCGAATTCCTTCTGACGGCGCGCCGATTCTTCGGCCTCTGTCATGATATCAATGTCCAGACCGGTCAGTTGACTGGCCAGACGCACGTTCTGACCGCGGCGGCCGATGGCGAGGCTCAGCTGCTCTTCGGGAACCACCACTTCGATCTTGCCGGCTTCTTCGTCCAGAACCACCTTGGAAACCTCGGCAGGCTGCAGCGCGTTCACAAGGAAGGTCGGCTGATCTTCGTTCCACGGGATGATGTCGATTTTCTCGCCCTGCAACTCGTTCACAACCGCCTGCACACGGCTGCCGCGCATACCGACGCAGGCACCGACGGGATCAATCGAACCGTCATACGAGATCACGGCGATCTTGGCGCGCGAGCCGGGGTCACGGGCCACGGCCTTGACCTCAATGATGCCGTCATAGATTTCCGGCACTTCCATCTTGAACAACTCGGCCATGAACTCCGGCGCAGTGCGCGACAGGAAGATCTGGTGGCCACGCACCTCGCGGCGAACCTCTTTGATGTACGCACGCACGCGGTCATTCGGGCGATAGCTTTCGCGACCGATCTTGTCATTGCGGCGCAGGACGGCCTCGGCACCGCCCAGATCGACGATGACATTGCCGAATTCCTCGCGCTTGACCGCACCGTTGATAATGGTGCCCGCGCGATCTTTGAACTCTTCGTACTGACGGTCACGCTCAGCTTCGCGCACCTTCTGCAGGATCACCTGCTTGGCGGACTGAGCAGCGATACGCCCCATTTCCACCGGCGGCACTTCTTCAACGAAGACGTCACCAACCTCGGGCGCTTCCATGTACTGCTTGGCCTGCTCGACGGTCATCTCGGCCTGATAGTTCTCAAGCTCTTCATCCTCAACCACGGTGCGGACGCGGGTAAAGGTCGCCTTGCCGGTCTTGCGGTCGATGCTGACGCGGATGTCCATCTCGGCGCCGTAACGGCTCTTGGCGGCGCGGGCGAGCGATTCTTCCATCGCTTCGACAACCAGACCGGGGTCGATCATCTTTTCGCGGGCCACGGCCTCGGCGGTCTGCAGCAGCTCCAGCTGGTTGGCTGAGGTGATTGCCATCAGTTCGTCTCCTCTTCGGACCCTTCGGTCTCAATCTCGTCGAAAGCGTTTTCGTTCAGGGCACCGGCGTCTTTGCGCTGGCGCAGCATTTCCTTGATCAGGTCATCGGTCAGGACCAGCTTGGCATCGCTCAGCCAGTCGAATTGCAGGCCGATGGTGATCGTCTCATCCCCCTCTGGGATGTTGATCAGAACCTCTTCCCCTTCGATCCCGGCCAGTTCGCCCTTAAAACGGCGGCGGCCGTCGATCAGCTCGGCGGTCTCGATCTTGGCCTCATAGCCCTCAAACGCCTCAAAGTCTTTGAGGCGGGTCAAAGGCCGGTCGATGCCAGGGCTGGACACCTCAAGCGTATAGGCGTCCAAAATCGGGTCTTCGACATCCAGCGTGGCGCTGACCGCGTTGGAAATCTCGGCGCAGTCATCCACTTCGATGCCGCCATCGGGCTTGTCGGCCATGATCTGCATCGTGGTGGTCTTACCGCTCATCAGGCGGATGCGGACCAGCTCATACCCCAGATCCTCGATCACGGGGGTGATGATCTCGGCCAGTCGCCGGTCGATCGCTGCTTTGGCTATCAGGTCGTTTGTCATCAGGTTCTCTACCCTTTGTCCGGGCACAAAAAAACGGGCGCGCGGCCCGTCGAATTTTCCGGTGGAGCCTTGGACCAGAAGTCCAACGCGCCGCTGTTGAAACTGCATATACGCAGGGTTTGTCGAAACTGCAACCCCCGACGGGATTCGTGAACGGATTTACGCCCGCCACCACCGTTCGGCAATGCGCCCGTCGTCCAGCATAGCCCTGCCGATTTGACGCGGCATACCGACATGCGCAGCCACGGCCAGCGCCATATCCGATTCGCCGGGATGGTAACGCAGACCGCGCCGACCCTTCAGATCATCGCTTTCGGGAAAGGCCACCACATCCACATAGCCATCCCGCAACGCCTCGGCGCGGACACGCGGGTCAGGGATCACGATGATCTCTATCGCATCGACCCAGCCCGCCTGACCGGTCTTGTAGTGATCCGGAACACGCCGCCCCAGAAAATGCCGGTCATCTTCCGCGCGCTCTACCTTGTAACAACCGGTACCATTTGCAGCGTTCAGAGGCGTCACACCCTGCCCATCGCGCGTGATGACAAAGCGGCCGTCGGCCAGCAGGAAAGGCAAGCCCGGATTGGCCTCGGCCAGTTCCAGCCGCACCGAGTCGGGCGTCAGCGCCTCGGCCTCTCCGACCTCGCGCAGTACCGAGACCACATCGGCCACATCCAAGGCCGCGCCATCGTGGAAGGTTACGTCAGCGCGCAGATCAAAGGTCCAGACCCGCGCGTCGGATTCGGTCTGCCAGCCGGCCGCCAGCTCACCCCGCAGGGTGCCATCGGGCGCAATCTCGGTCAGGGTGTCGAGCACGGACCCGCGGGCCACCTGTTCAAGGCTGTCATCGCGCGGAACCGCAAGGCGCAGCGTACCACCGGCCTTCGGCGTGGCCGCCAACGAGGCCCCGGTGGCCGCCAGCAACGCAGCAGCGGCACCCGAGGCAAACAGAGCACGGCGGTCAATCCGGGTCATGCCACCTCCTCGGCCACACGGTCCATGATCCGAACCAGCTCGGCGCTGATACCGGGTTCGGACAAGGCGTGACCTGCATTACGCACCATCTTCAAGTCCGCATTGGGCCAGCGTTCGGCCAGTTTCCAAGCGGCCTGCGGTGGGCAGATCATGTCATAGCGCCCCTGCACGATATGGCCGGGGATATGGGCGATCTTCTCGATCTGATCCAGAATTTGCCCGTCTTTCTCAAGGAAAGCGCCATTGATGAAATAGTGATTCTCAAGCCGCGCAAAGGCGCGCGCATATTCGCCGGGGCTTTCCCCCGTCATTCCATTGGTGTGGATCGACGCCAGAGCGTTTTCCCATGCCGACCACGCCCGCGCATACAGAATCTCGGTCGCACGATCCCCCGAGAACAGGCGCTTGTTGTAGGCCCCGATGGTGTCGGACAGCTCCGCTTCGGTCAGCAGGGCGGTGAATTTCGCCCATGGCTCGGGCCAGAACTTGCCTGCACCGCCGCCATAGAACCAATCCAGCTCGGCCTGGGTGGCCAGAAACACGCCGCGCAGCACCAGACGGTTGACCCGGTCGGGATGAGTTTGCGCATAGATCAGCGCCAGCGTCGCCCCCCAGCTGCCGCCGAACACCGTCCAGTCGTCGATATCCAGTAAGGTCCGCAGCCGTTCGATATCAGCGACAAGGTGCCACGTCGTGTTGTCCGCCACCGACGCATGCGGCCGCGACCGGCCACAGCCGCGTTGGTCAAACAGAATCACCCGAAAGACGGCAGGATCGAAATACCGCCGCATCGCCGGACTGCAGCCGCCGCCCGGCCCGCCATGCAGCACAACCACCGGCTTGCCGTTGGGATTGCCGCATTGTTCCATATAGATACGGTGCCCATCGCCCACATCGACCATGCGCTGATCGAAGGGATCGATCGGCGGGTACAGATATTGAACTGCGCGCTTTTGGTCCGGGTACTTGTCCATTATGGCCCTATATAGTCCTTAAACGTAAAAGAGCATACGGAGACAGGAATGCAAGCGCATCCGAACACGGTGGACCCTTCCGAGATCGCAAAATTCGAAGCGATGGCGGCCGAGTGGTGGGACCCTCATGGGAAATTCAAGCCCCTGCACATGCTGAATCCGTGCCGTCTGGATTATATCACACAACAGATTGCGGGCGAATTTGACCGCGATCTGAAGGTCCCGCGCCCGTTCGAAGGCCTGCGCTTGCTGGATATCGGCTGCGGTGGCGGCCTGCTGAGCGAACCAATGGCCCGCCTTGGCGCCACGGTGGTCGGCGCCGATGCCGCCGAAGGCAACCTGCCCGTCGCCCGCATCCATGCCGAGCAATCGGGGCTTGAGATCGACTATCGCCACACTACCGCCGAAGACATGGCCGCCGCGGGCGAGCAATTCGACGTGGTGCTGAACATGGAGGTGGTCGAACACGTCTCCGACCCGGCGGGATTTTTGACCGCGTCGCAGCACTTGCTGAGACCGGGCGGCCTGCTGATCTGCTCGACCATCAACCGCAACCCGAAATCCTATGCAATGGCCATCTTCGGGGCCGAGGTCGTCATGCGCTGGCTGCCGCGCGGCACGCATGAATGGAACAAGTTCATCACGCCGGATGAGTTGTTCGACCTATTGCGTCAGGCCGGGCTGGACCCGGTGGACCGCAAGGGGTTCGTGTTCAACCCGATCCTGTGGAGCTGGTCGATCTCGGACCGGGACTTAAGCGTGAATTATGTAACGGCGAGTGTGAAGCTGGGGTAGGATGGGTTTTCAACCCATCTTACCTGTGGTTTCCGGGATTTGATGATGGGTTAGAAACCCATCCTACGCCACCTCAAATCGACAGCCCCATTACATCGGTTACATTCCAAGCCATGCATGCGGATGGCGTTGAATTTTCGTGTTCGCAGAAATCAATACTCTCGAATTGCGCGGGTTCGATGTCGGGCAGTTCTACCTCGAATTCGGTTTCGCCTAAAGGATCTATCCAGATTGACGTTTCAGCGGAATACTCTTGTTCTACACCCTTGTCGTCGAAAACACTGACGGAAATCTGCACCCAAGTCGTCACATGATCATAGGTCTTGTTTTCAAGAACGCCGCCCCAGCGGACGCTCCCCCTTTTTACACTCGGCCCCGCACGACCTGTCGCGTATTCGCCCCGATAAAGACGCCGCTGGAAAGCGCTGATGCAAGTTGCTCTGACAGCCTCCGCCGAAAGAAGCTCACTATGTGAATAGGACATACAAGATTCTACACCCTTCAGTGTACCTTGGTTCGTTGCCTCGTTAACTACTCATTGCAGTGGTTCGAAGCCGACAATGAAAGCCACAACAAGGCACACTAACCCACCGATCAAATAGTTCTTCACTTTGACTTGTTCCCATCAGTTTTCAATTAGATTGTCGGGTTGTAGATGAGCAGCCTGACTTCCTCAACCTAGAGTCGTCGATGCAGCGCCTCTACTCCCCTTCCAACTGCAACCGCAAATCCCGCAGCACGGGCAGCGTGCTGCGGACGCGCTCCAGCCCCAGCTCTCCGACCACGCGGTTGATCAGCGGCGCGATCGAGGAAATCGCCTGATCGCGCGCCCGGCGACCGGCGGGGCTGATCGCGACCATCTTGCGGCGGGCGTCGTCCCAGTCGGGGCGGATGTGGATGTATCCGGCCCATTCCAGCTTGGCCAAGGTGTTGGTCATCGCCCCGCGCGTGACGTGGAAGGTGCTGGCCAGCTGCGCAGGCGTCCGCTCATCGCCGACAAAAACCAGATGGTTCAGCACCGAGAAATGCGAGATTTCCATGCCCTTGGGCAGCACGCGGCTGAGCCGGTTCCGCAACAGCTGGTCGGCGGTCAGGATCTCGCTGAACAGCGTGACCGCAAGGGCATTGTGTTCGTCAGTCATGTCTCGGTTCTGGGTCAGGGCCCGTCGAAAGGCCGCACGTGAGTCAGTGAAGGCACGCGGCGACGCGCCTCTGCCACAGAACTATCATCCAAATCGAAAATGTGAATGCCCGGATCGATGCCTGCGTCGATGACGACCTCGCCCCACGGGGCCACAACCATGCTGTGACCGTAAGTATTGCGCGTCTTGCCGCGGGTTTTCGGATGGGTCCCGGTCTGCGCCGGGGCCAGCACCCAACAGCCGTTTTCAATCGCCCGGGCGCGCAGCAGCGATTGCCAATGGGCCGCGCCGGTCACCGGCGAAAATGCCGCCGGAACGGTCAGGATACGCGCCCCGGCCTGTGCCAGAGCGGCATAGAGATGCGGGAACCGGAGGTCATAACAGATGGTCATGCCGACCGGTCCGAAATCGGTCTGCGCCAGCACCGCGCGATCACCGGGGCGGTAATTCTTGGATTCGCGGAAGGTCTCGGCGTCCGAGACCTGCACATCGAACATGTGGATCTTGTCATACCGCGCCACGATCTGCCCCTGCGGGTCGATCAGGAAGGATCGGTTGGCAAAGCGCCCATCGGCATCATGGGTTTTGATCCCCAATGAGCCGATCAGCAGCCAGACGCCCAGCGCAGCGGCCTGATCCCGCAGGCCCGCCAGCGTCTGGTCATCTTCTTCGTGCTGCAACACCTCGCGCTGCCGTGTCGTGCTGGTGGACACGCAGTTCGTCACCTCGGGCGTCAGGATGAACCGCGCGCCCTGCCCGGCGGCCTCGGCCATCATGGCGCGCACGGTTGCCAGGTTTTCGGCCGGATCATCCGACGAGCAAAGTTGCAGCAGCGCGGTTTTCATCAGGCCGCCAGAAGGCGATCCAGCTTGCCCTGACGCTCCAGCTCATAGAGGTCGTCGCAGCCGCCCACGTGTTCGGTGCCGATAAAAATCTGCGGCACGGTGCGTTTGCCACCCGCGCGCTGGATCATCTCGGGCTTGCGTTTGGGGTGCAACAGCACGTCGATCTCTTTGAATTCGACGCCTTTCTGTTTCAGCAACCGCTTGGCCGCGTGGCAATAACCGCATAGCGGCGAGGTGTAGAGTTCAACCGGCTTCATATTTCGTCCCTTAAGGTTTCGCGCAATCCTGAGCGAATTAGGCATCCTTGGCAACGCGCGCCAGTACCAACACGAAAATATGATTTGCCCCGGCGGCAAGGCAGACACGCGCACAGGCTGCCAGCGTCGCACCCGAGGTCATCACATCATCCACCAGCAGGACATCGCGCCCCTGCATCCGCTGACCCCGTTTTGGGTGCGCTATAATGGCATCCGACAGGGTTTCAGCCCGTTCCGCCGCGGTTTTACCATCCAGAACCGGGGTCCGCACCCGTCGCAGCAGCAAATCCGGGCACACGTCCAGCCCGCTCTGCCGCCCCAGATGCTGCGCCAGCAAGGCCGATTGATTATAGCGCCGCTTCAACAGCCGCGACCAATGCAGCGGCACCGGGGCAATCAGCATGTCATCGCGGAACAAATCCCGCCCGGCCTGCGCCATCCAGCGGGCCGCCGGTTTTGCCAGTTCCGGCCTGTCCCCGTGCTTCAACGCCAGAATCAGAGACCGTGCCTTGCCGTCATACAAAAGCGCCGCGCGCCCGTCCTGCCAGGGGCGTGGCGTTTTCATGCAGTCGTCACACTCGATCCGGTGGCCGTCCGCCTCGCCCGGCAGGGGCACGCCACAGCTTTCGCACACCACCCCACCGATAAAGGGCGTATCGCGCCAACATTGGCCACACAGACCGAAATCCGCTTCGGTCAGTTCACCGCATCCAAGACAGCGCGGCGGATAGATCAGGTGAACAGCGGTTTGAATCCGCTGCCACATGCGATAATTGCGCCCTATGAAGCTGCCTGACTCCAACGCACCCTCTCTGTTCGACCGCCGGACCCTGACCCGGCACCGCGCCCGCGCGCAGGATGACGCGCTGTTTCTGCACCATGCCGCCGTGGACGAGGTGCAGGATCGGCTCTCCATGGTTAACAAAACCTTTACGGCGCCCGCAGTGGTGACACCGTTTGCTCAGGTTTGGCAGGGTGTGTTGCCCGGGGCGCGGATTGTTGCGGATGATGAGGTGCTGGACCTGACGCCCGGCGCCCATGATCTGGTGATTCACGCTATGGCGCTGCACTGGGCCAATGATCCGGTCGGGCAGCTGATCCAATGCCACCGCGCCCTGCGGCCCGATGGGCTGCTGCTGGTGGTCTGTCTAGGCGGAGAAACTCTGCACGAGTTGCGCGCCGCCCTTGGGCAGGCCGAGATCGAAATCGCAGGCGGCCTCAGCCCGCGCATCGCGCCGATGGCCGAGCTTCGTGATCTGGGCGGTTTGCTGCAACGGGCGGGCCTTGCGCTGCCGGTGGCCGACACCGCGCGTCTGACGGCGGAATACCGCGACCTGACCCACCTGATGCGCGATCTCCGGGCGATGGGCGAGACCAACAGCCTGTCGGGCCGCGTGAAACACCTGACAAAACGGCAGGTCTTTGCCCGGGCGCAGCAGATCTATGCCGACCACTTCACCACCCCTCAGGGCCGTCTGGCCGCCACGTTCGAGCTGATCTGCCTGACCGGCTGGTCGCCCGACGACAGCCAGCAGAAACCCCTGCGCCCCGGATCGGCCCAAGCCCGCCTTGCCGATGCGCTGGGTGCAAAAGAAGGCAAACTGCCCGATTGACGGCCCGGTTTTTCCGGTTATCTCAGCTTGGCACAGAGAAATCTCAGGAAGCTCGACATGTTTGACGCCACTCGCCCATCCCATGCCCCCGCGGACCACCCCAAGGTCAAGATGGGCCGCGTCGGCATTCTGCTGGCCAATCTGGGCACGCCGGACGATTACAGCTATTGGCCGATGCGCCGCTATCTGAACGAGTTTCTTTCGGATCAGCGCGTCATCGACTATCCGAAATGGAAATGGCAGCCGATCCTGCAGGGCATCATCCTGACCAAACGCCCCTTCAGCTCGGGCGAGGCCTACAAGTCGATCTGGAACCACGACAAGGGCGAAAGCCCGCTGATGACGATCACAAAGGACCAGACCGCCAAGCTGCGCGATGCGATGCAGGCGCGCTATGGCGACCGTGTTCTGGTTGATTTCTGTATGCGGTACGGCAACCCCTCGACCAAGTCCAAGGTACGCGAGATGGTCGCCGCAGGCTGCGACCGCATCCTGTTCTTCCCGCTTTATCCGCAATACGCGGGTGCCACGACAGCGACTGCGAATGACCAGTTCTTCCGCGCCCTGATGGAGGAAGCCTGGCAGCCTGCCACCCGCACCGTGCCCGCCTATTTCGACGAACCCGCCTATATCGACGCTTTGGCCGGGTCGGTGGAACAGGCCTATGCGGCGATGGAGACAAAGCCCGACATTCTGGTCGTTTCATACCACGGAATGCCGGAACGCTATTTGCAGCAGGGTGACCCCTATCACTGCCAATGCGCAAAAACCTCGCGGTTGCTGAAGGAACGGCTGGGTTGGTCGGACGACCGGCTTGTATCGACCTTCCAGTCCCGATTCGGCCCCGAGGAATGGTTGAAGCCCTATACGGTCGATCACGTGGCCGAACTGGCCAGGCAGGGCAAAAAGAACATCGCCGTGATTGCCCCGGCGTTTTCCGCCGATTGCATTGAAACGCTGGAAGAGATCAACGAAGAGATTCGGGAAAGCTTCGAGGAGGCAGGCGGCAAAAGCTTTACCTATATCCCCTGCCTCAACGACGATGATTCGCACATCGCGGCCCTTGGCAAGGTGATCGAAGACAATCTGAAAGGTTGGCTGGACTGACCGGCCCCTTCAAACAGACCCGGTCAAGCAGACATGAAAAAAGGCGGTGGATTGCTCCACCGCCTTTTCTCTAGATGACGCTCGTCAAATTAGCTTGCTGCAACAGCTGCGGCAACTACGACCAGCAGGATCAGCGGCAGGATGATGCCCTGCGACGAACCTTGAGTTTCCTCGACAACAACCGGTGCTTCAACAACCGGCTCTTCCAGGTTGCCAGCGTAGGCGGTCGATGCAGCAGCAGTCAGTGCAGCGGCGAGAACGAGTTTCTTCATATTAACCTCCAGAATTTGCACGGTTCCAAATAGCGAAACCGCACACCCAAGACTTACCTCGTACGTTTTTTCTAATCAGCTATCCAACTGGAATGCAATTGCAACTTGCGCCGCAAGCGGGTTCGTGCGCGAAAATGTCGTCAAATAAGCAACACTTGCGTGCCGACCTGCGCCATTGAGAACAATTCCGCGATATCCTCGTTGAAAAGACCGATGCAGCCGTTAGACGATCTGCGCCCGATTTTGCGCGTATCGTGGGTGCCGTGGATGCGATAATACTTCCAGCCCAGATACAAAGCGTGTGTTCCCAACGGGTTATCCGGCCCCGGAGGGATATAATCCGGCCATTCCGGGTTGCGCTTCTTCATCGACGGCGTTGGCGACCAGCTTGGCCCTTCGACCTTGCGGACCACGCTGGTGCGACCGCGGCGGGTCAGCTCCTCGGTCAGTGGCACGGAAGAGGGGTATAGTTTGTATACCCGCTGGTCGTCGGACCAGTAATGCAGCGCGCGCGAGACGGTATCGACCAGAATGGCCCCGTTATTGGTGTTGGAAAAATAGGGCTGCCAGTCCAGCGCGCGGAACCCCGAGATATTGCGGCGCACATCCGGTTCCGGCTCGGGCGCAGGGCGCAGCGGGTCGCCGGGGATATATTGGGCAACCGCGGGCGAGGCCAGCAGGGCCGACGCTCCGGCCAGGAATCCCCGGCGGGAGGGCGCGAGATAGTGTTTTTTGACCATGACGGGCGGTCCTTTTCTAAGGCCAGTCTGAATTTCAGCGTATTTTATGGCCAGAATGCTTCAGTCGCAAATCAAACCGGCAGAATCACGCGGAACCGGGCCAATGTGCGTTTGCCCAAGGCGGCCTGTCGCGCTATGCCCTAGGTTAAATCAAACATCAGGTCGATCATGACGCGTATCATTTCATTACTATTTGCCTGCTTTGTGGCGCTGTCCGCATGTACTCCCGGCGGCACGCCGACATATGGATCGGACGGGCGGCCGCTGCCGACGGTCTACAAGATCCGGGGCAATCCCGAAAAACTTCAGTTCCGTATGCTTGATTCGGTCAATGCACTGCGCCAGGCTCAGGGTCTGCAGGCGGTGCAGCTGAATTCGCAACTCAACGCTGCTGCCGCCACCCACTCCAAGGATATGGCCCGGCAAAACCGCCCCTGGCATTTCGGTTCGGACGGATCGTCCCCGCCGGAACGTGCCCAGCGCGTCGGATATTACGGGACATATATTGGCGAGGCCATCTCGGAAACCTATGAGACCGAGACCGAAACTCTGGCCGCCTGGATGCAGGAACCCGGCCCGCGCTCGGTGATCATGGACCCCAAGGCCACGCAGATGGGCTTTGCCTGGCATCAGGAAGGCGGCGGCAAGATCTGGTGGACGCTGGAAATGGGCGCAGGCGGGTAACCGCAGCCCCGTCCGAAAACGAAAAAGCCCCCGGAAATCCGGGGGCTTTTTTGTAAATACAATGGCTTAGGCCGCTTGCATGGACTGTGCTTCGGTCAGAATCGCATACAGTTTGACCGGATCGGGATTGGCCCGCAATTTCGCGCAGACCGAAGTGTCGCGCAGGGTCCGCGAGACCAGCGCCAACGCTTTCAGATGATCCACCCCGGCCTCTTCCGGTGCGAACAGCGCAAACGCAATATCCACCGGCTGGCGGTCGACCGAGCCAAAATCAATCGGCTTTTCCAACATCACGAAAACGCCTGCAACCGCCTCAAGCTCGGACATGCGCGCATGTGGCAGAGCCACGCCATGGCCCACACCGGTTGGCCCCAGGCTTTCCCGCTCCAGCAGCCCGTCCACAACGATCTGGGCCTCAAGACCCAGAGTCGCTTCGGCCACATCGGCGATTTCCTGAAACAGCCGCTTCTTGCTGGATGCGGCGGACAATACACGCACTGCTTCGGGCTTCAGTATGCTCGAAAGCTCCATGATCACGCTCCATGGCGAAGCCCCCACACGGTGCAGGGGCGTGCCTTTGCTATTCTTGCCTGTTACGGATCGATCCAGCCGATATTGCCGTCATCGCGGCGGTATACGACGTTCAATCCGTCCTTGTTTTCATTACGGAACACCAGCACCGGGGCGCCGGCCAATTCCATCTGCATAACGGCTTCACCAACACTCAGCGATGGAATCTTGGTTTCCATCTCAGCCACGATCATCGGTTGCAGAGATTCCGGCTCCGCTGCCGACTCGGACTCGTCAGAAGCGAGGATATATGAGGAAGCACCAAAGAGTTCAACCGGCTCGGACCGATCCTTGTGGTGATCCTTGAGGCGGCGTTTGTAGCGGCGCAATTGGGTTTCCATCTTGTCGCAGCAGGCCTCGAACGCTGCGTAGATTTCGGTTGCATGGGCCTTGGCCTGCGCCGTCAGGCCGGTGGAAAGATGTACGGTGGTTTCGCATACATATTCATGCGCAGAACGGGAAAAGACGACATTGGCATCGGTCGGACGCTGGGCATATTTGCCCACGACCTCGCCCAGTTCGGTCTGCACATGAGTTTGAAGTGCTTCGCCGATGTCGATCTGTTTTCCGCTGATTTGGTAACGCATGTGATCTCCTTCACAATTCACACCCATTCTGACGTCACGTGACGCGACGCGCTTGTTGTTATCGGGTGGGGGGTAGAGACATTTCCCGCGGTAGCCGCACCGTTCCCCCTTCGATGAAGGGGCATCGTGATCCAGACGGGAACCGAAGAAATGCCATGGCCCAATTGAGGCAAGAGACAGCGGAAGAGTCAATCAAAACAGACGTGTATATACGTGATTTCCGTCATGCATTCGGCGCATTTCTGCGCAAGCTCATGAAATCCGGAAATTTTCGCCCAGATAAACGCGGCGGACGTTCTCATTTTCGACCACTTCGTCCGGGGTTCCGGACATCAGGACCTGCCCGTCATGCAGGATATAGGCGCGATCCACAATTTCCAGCGTTTCCCGCACGTTATGGTCGGTGATCAGCACGCCGATGCCGCGCTTTTTCAGGTCCGCAACCAGATGGCGGATATCGCCGACACTGATCGGGTCAACACCTGCAAAGGGTTCATCCAAAAGCAGATATTTCGGGTCGGCCGCCAGACAGCGGGCAATCTCGACGCGGCGACGCTCACCGCCCGACAGGGCCAAGGCAGGTGCCCGGCGCAAATGCTCGATCGAGAAATCCGAAAGCAGCTCTTCCAGCCGCTCCTTGCGGCGGTGGGCGTGACGCACCGTAATGTCCAGAACCGCGGCGATATTGTCCTCGACGCTCATGCCGCGAAAGATCGACATTTCCTGCGGCAGATAGCCGATCCCAAGCCGCGCGCGGCGGTACATCGGCAGGGTCGTTACCGTCTGCCCGTCGATGGTGACCGTGCCCGCTTCGGGGAAGACCAGCCCGGCAACCGAATAGAAGGTGGTCGTCTTGCCCGACCCGTTTGGACCCAGCAGCGCCACAACCTCGGACCGGTCCAGCGTCATCGACACATCCCGGATCACGGTCTTCTTGCGGTAGGATTTCCGCAGCTTTTCGATCCTGAGACCGGAATTGCCCTCGGCCACGGTCAGTTCAGGGCGCGCCATCAGTTGTTGCCCTGCTGCAGAATGGTTTTGACGTTGCCGGTCATCGTCGCTGTTCCGGCGGTCAGGTCGGCATTCATCTGATCGCCGCTGATGGTGCTGGGCCCCTGATTCAACAGCACGTTGCCCTTCATCACGATCACGCCGGAATCGATGGTGTATTCGGCCCAGTCGCCTTCGGCCGCATCCGGCGGGCTGACCAGAACCACATCCTCGGTCGCTTCCATCCGTTCGATGCCCGAGCGATCCTGATTGTAGATCACCAGCACCCGTTCGGCGGTCAGGCGCATTTCACCCTGAATGACGATCACATTGCCCAGAAACTCGGCCGAACCGTCCTCTTGGTTGACGTTCAGCTTTTCCGAAGTCACCTCGACCGGCAGGCTGGGGTCGGCCTGGGTCGCGCCAAACGCAACCTGAGTCTCCTGCGCCGCCGCAGAAAAGGCGCCAAGGGTCAATAAAAGGCAAAGTGGAACAAATCGGAAATGGAACACAGGTTATCTTTCTGCTTTTTCAGGCTCGTATATCAGCTTCACGCCATCTGTAAAAAGAATATGCACGGGGCCGTCGGTTTTTTCCGTACCAAAGCTCATGCTGCCGGCGGTGAAGTTGCCGATGATCCCGGTTCCGTTGACCTGACCGGGCGCGTCGCCCCGGATTTCATCCAGCGAGGTGTTCAGCAGGTCGGTGGTGATTTCGGTGCCGTCGGTCGAGGTGATAACGACATCGCCGACAAAGGTGGCCGAGTTTTTGTCGGGGCGGATCATGCCGGAATTGGAATCCAGCGTGATGACACCGCCGCTTGACAGGTTCATGCGGCCACGGAATTCGGCCGCGGTGGGAATCGAGCCTTCCCGCCCCTGCGTTGCCCGGATTGCCTCGATCTGGACCTCTTCGCCCTTGCGGGTGGTGCCGCGGTAATTCGGCTGCGTCACCACCTGATCGGCCAAGCGTTCGTCGATGTCCTGCTGGGTAAACGGAACGCTGACATTGGTTTCGATACTGCGCGACAAAAGGAAAACGGTGGACAGCATCAGGATGGCCACCAACGGCAGCACCACCTTGAAGAACTGTACCATGCGGGAATGTCCGTCCACCGCGCGACCCTCCACCTAGCCCAAACCGACGCGCAGGCAGTCGTGGATATGCAGCAGCCCCTGCGCCGGACCCTGCGTTTCGGGATCAACCACGAACAGAGAGGTGATTTTGCGGTCGTTCATGATCGCCACCGCCTCTTCCGCCATCGCGTTGGGCGCAATGGTCAGGGGGTTGCGAGTCATGACCTCTTCGGTGGTTTTGTTCAGCAAGCCGTCCATGTTCCGGCGCAAGTCGCCATCAGTCACGATCCCCATCAGGCGGCCTGCCTCATCGGTCACGCCGACGACGCCAAAGCTCTTCTGGCTCATGACCAGCAGCGCCTCGCTCATCGGGGTGCCAACGGGCACCACGGGCAGATCGGCGTGCATCAGGTCGCGCACGGTGGACAGTTGCGCCCCAAGCTTGCCGCCAGGGTGGAAGGCGCGGAAATCCTCGGGTTTGAAATCGCGATATTTCATCAGCGCAATGGCCAGCGCGTCGCCCATCGCCAATGTCAGCGTGGTCGAGATCGACGGCACCATGCCAAAGCCGCAAGCCTCACCCAACGAGGGGATCAGCAAATGCACATCAGCCTGTTTCATCAGCGTGCTTTCCGGCTTGCTGGACAGTCCGATCAACGGGATGCTGAAACGGCGGGTAAAGGCCAGCAGGTTCACCAGTTCCGGCGCCTCGCCCGAATTCGAGATCGCCAGAACCACGTCGCCCTTCGACACCATGCCCAGATCGCCGTGACTGGCCTCGGCCGGGTGCACGAAATAGGCCGGCGTGCCGGTGCTGGCCAGCGTCGCTGCAATCTTGTGGCCGATATGGCCCGACTTGCCGATGCCGCTGATGATGATCCGGCCCGGCGCCTGCAGGATCAGCTGCACGGCCTCGGCAAAATGTTCGTCCAGGCTGTCGGCCAGAACGTCCAGCGCGCGGGCCTCGTCGGTGACGACCTGCCGGGCGGTTTTCAGGAATGCTTCGGTATCGGTCATGAGTGCGCAAAAATATCCGTTTCGGGCCAACCGGCGAGATCGAGTTTCGCACGCATCGGCAGGAAGTCAAAACACGCCTGCGCCATCTCAGAGCGCCCCTCGCGGGCCAGACGCCCGTCCAGCGCATCGCGCAGCTGGTGCAGGTAGAGAACGTCCGAGGCCGCATAATCCAGTTGCGCGGCGGTCAGGGTCTCGGCCCCCCAGTCGCTCATCTGCTGCTGCTTCGAGATATCGACGCCGATCAGCTCCTGGCACAGGTTCTTCAGGCCGTGGCGGTCGGTATAGGTGCGCACCAGACGGCTGGCGATCTTGGTGCAATAGACCGGCGCGGCCAGTGCCCCAAAGGTGTGATACATCGCGGCAATGTCAAACCGGCCGAAATGGAACAGCTTCAGCACGTCTGGGTTTTCCAGCATCGCGCACAGGTTCGGGGCCTCGGTCTGGCCCTTTTCCACCTGCACGATATGGCTGTTGCCGTCGCCGCCCGACATCTGGATCACGCACAGGCGGTCGCGATGCGGGTTCAGCCCCATGGTTTCGCAGTCAATGGCCACAACAGGGCCCAGATCCAACCCGTCCGGCAGGTCGTTTTTATAGAGATGGTTCGCCACGCGGGTCTTCCTTTGTCCGGTATTGCCCCCGAGATAGGAGGTTTGGTTCCCAAACTCAACGCTATCAATGGAATGCGGCCAAGTTGCGCGGATTTCTTGACCCCGAAGGCATTGACGGGAAAATGGTTCCGGACGCAACGCTCCGGGTCACAAGAGGCTTTGGGGCGGGTCCGAATGGTCAAAAGGTCCAACCTGCCGATGCTGAGTGTTCTGCGAAACCGAACGTATCGCCACCTGCTGGCGGCGCAACTGGTTGCCCTGACGGGCACCGGGCTGGCGACCGTGGCGCTGGGGCTGCTGGCCTATGATCTGGCCGGAGATGCGGCGGGCATGGTTCTAGGCACGGCCCTGACGATCAAGATGGTGGCCTATGTGACCATCGCCCCCCTCGCGGCGGCCTTTGCCGAACGGCTGGATCGCCGCCGGATGCTGGTGGCGCTGGATCTGGTGCGGGCGCTGGTTGCGATCTGCCTGCCCTTCGTGACCGAGATCTGGCAGGTCTATGTGCTGATCTTCGTGCTGCAATCGGCCTCGGCCGGGTTCACCCCTGCGTTTCAAGCCACCATTCCGGACGTGCTGACGGACGAGCAGGACTATACCAAGGCCCTGTCGCTGTCGCGGCTTGCCTATGATCTGGAAAGCCTGCTGAGCCCGATGCTGGCCGCCGCGCTGCTGTTGATCGTCAGCTTTGACAGCCTGTTCTGGGGCACCGGGCTGGGGTTCATCGCCTCGGCCCTGCTTGTGGTGTCGGTTGCCCTGCCTTCCCCCAAGCCCACACAACGCCGGGGCATCTATGACCGGACAACTTACGGCATACGCCTGTATCTGCGCACTCCGCGGCTTCGTGGCTTGCTGGCCCTGACATGGACGGCAGCAGCGCTCAGTGCGATGGTCATCGTCAACACCGTGGTCATCGTCCGTGCCGATCTGGGCCTGTCCGAAAGCGCGGTGGCCATCGCGCTGGCCGGGTTCGGCGGTGGGTCGATGCTGGCCGCGTTCACCCTGCCCAAATTGCTGGAGACCTACAAAGACCGCAGCGTCATGCTGTCCGGAGCCGCACTCGGAACCCTGACCATGGGAATCGCAGCGGGCGCCTTCGCCTTTGCACAGGTCTCGCTGACCGGGCTGGCATTGCTGTGGGCCTGCATCGGGTTCGGCTATTCCGCAACGCTGACACCTTCGGGCCGCCTGCTGACCCGCTCGGCCCGCCCCGAAGACAGACCGGCGGTGTTTGCCGCCCAGTTCACGCTGTCCCATGCCTGCTGGCTGGTGCTGTATCCGTTGGCGGGCTGGATGATGACGACGTTTGGCGCGGCGATCACACTTGTCTGCATGGCGTTGGTCGCATCGCCGGGACTTGTGCCTGCAACCCTGATTTGGCCACGTCCGGACCGGAAAGCCGTTTCGAAAGAACGCTCTGACATGTCTTGAGCCCCCCGGCCCCTGTGCATTACACCTTGGGGATCATGGATCAGCTAGACCGCCGCATCATCGCTGCCCTGCAGCACAACGCCCGCGAGACGACCTCGAAGATCGCCGCGAAGCTGGGCGTGGCCCGAACCACCGTGCATGAACGTATGCGCCGGATGGAGGAAAACGGCGTGATCGCCGGATATTCCGTGATCCTGAACAGTTCCGAGGATGCCCCGCGCGTTCAGGTCGTGGTGCTGCTGGAAGTGCAGCAAAAGGAAACCAAACGCATCATCAACCGGCTTGAGGCCTATCCCGAGGTGAAACTGTGCCTGTCGATCAATGGCGAGTTCGACCTGCTGTTGTCGGCAGAGGCCCCGAGGATTGAAGACCTGGACATTCTGGTCGACGAACTGGCCAAAATCCCCGGCGTGCTGCGTACCAATACCAGCGTTGTCTTCGGTCGCCGGATCGACCGGAACTAGGTGGCTGATAACCCTCTGTAAACCCAAGCGGGATTAGCTTGGCCGGGACTGATCAGAATCCCG
This sequence comes from Ruegeria sp. AM9, assembly GCF_056540565.1. Taxonomy (NCBI): domain Bacteria; kingdom Pseudomonadati; phylum Pseudomonadota; class Alphaproteobacteria; order Rhodobacterales; family Roseobacteraceae; genus Ruegeria; species Ruegeria sp. AM9. The sequence goes on along the minus strand of NZ_JBQFWY010000008.1, from coordinate 79,558 downwards.
GACCGGCAGAATGCCCCATCGTTTGATCTTTGGACTGAGTTTCCTTGCGCTATGTGTGGCGCAACAGGGCTTTGCCATGCCCGACGCCCGTGTCGCCGGGGTTTGTGATTCCGCCGCGCGACGGGCCGCACAGTCCGAAGGTGTCCCGCTGAACGTGCTGCGCGCGATTGCACGGGTGGAGACCGGGCGCCTGCGGGACGGACGGCTGGAACCCTGGCCCTGGACCATCAATGTCGAGGGGCAGGGGTTTTGGTTCACCTCGGAATTCGAGGCGAAATCCTACGTTTTCGACATCTTCAAGGCGGGCAAGCGCAGCTTTGACATCGGCTGTTTCCAGATCAACTACCGCTGGCACGGCAAGGCGTTCCGGTCCATCGACGCCATGTTCGATCCGGATGAAAACGCCACCTACGCCGCGCGGTTTCTGAAAGACCTCTATGCCGAGCTTGGGTCGTGGCCCGCCGCCGTCGGGGCCTATCATTCCCGGACGCCATCCCTGGCCCAGGCCTATTCCGGCCGGTTTCAAACCGTGCTGGCGCAGCTGGACCAGACCCGTCCCGCCGCTTCGGAAGCGGTGTCGCGCGACCCGTTCACCACCGCCGCAACCCCTCTGATCCCGGTCAACCTGTCGCAATCCGGCAGCGTTTTGGGGTCACTGGTTCCGCCCTCGGGCACCGCCACCGCCTTTATCTCGTTCAACTAGGAGGCCTGCGTGCCCAAGATCGACGCCCGTTCCCTGTTCTCTCCGACCGTGCTGCTGGCGCTGGCGCTGATGACGGTCATCGTGATGATGATCCTGCCGATGCCTGCCTGGGTGCTGGATGTGGGGCTGGCGGCGTCCTTCGCGCTGGCGATCCTGATCTTCACGCTGACGCTGTTTATCGAACGGCCGCTGGATTTCTCGTCCTTTCCGACGATCCTGCTGGCCTCGTTGATGCTGCGGCTGTCGCTGAACGTATCTTCGACCAAGCTGATCATTGGCCAGGGGCATACCGGCCCCAACGCCGCCGGGGACGTGATTGAGGGCTTTGCCGATTTCGTCATGGGCGGCAGCATCTTTCTGGGGCTGGTTGTGTTCGGCGTGCTGCTGATCGTGAACTTTATGGTCATTACCAAAGGTGCCGCGCGTATGGCCGAGGTCGGCGCGCGGTTCGCTCTGGACGGGATGCCCGGCAAGCAGCTGGCCATCGACAGCGACATGTCCGCCGGGGCCATCGACCACCAGCAGGCCAAGGAACGGCGCGAGAGGGAACAGCAGGAGACGACCTTCTTCGGCTCACTCGACGGGGCCTCGAAATTCGTCAAAGGGGATGCGGTTGCCGGTCTGCTGATCACCCTTCTGAACCTCGTGATGGGTCTGATCATGGGGGTGATCGTGCACGGGATGCCGATTTCTGCGGCGTTCGAGACCTATGCCATCCTGACCGTCGGCGATGGGCTGGTGTCGCAAATCCCAGCTGTGATCATCTCCATCGCCTCGGCCCTGCTGCTGGCCCGCGGCGGCACGCAAGGCGCCACCGACAATGCAATTTTCTCGCAGCTGGGCAAGCATCCGGCGGCACTGGGGACGGTTGCGATCCTGATGGTTCTATTTGCACTGGTCCCCGGCCTGCCCTTCCTGCCCTTCATTCTGGGCGCGGGCGTTCTGGGCTATGCTGCCTTCAACGTGCACCGCAAACAAAAGGCCGAGGAAGAGGCGGCACTGGCCCCCGCGCCACAGGACGAAACACCCGTTTCGCAGGCCATCGGCGACATTCTGGATCTGGACGACGTGCATCTGGAATTCGCCCCGGATCTGGTCAGCATGGTTTTGAACCCCGGCACCGGGCTGGACGCGAGGATCGCCAATATGCGCACCTATGTGGCCTCAAGCTTTGGCCTGATCCTGCCCGATATCCGCCTGACCGACCGCGCCGATCTGCCCATGGGTACCTATGTGGTCAAGGTGCACGGCGTCGAACAGGCCCGCGGTGTCTTGAACCCCGATCTGGTGTTGGCACTGGTGCAGGATGACCGCGATATGCTGCCTGAAGGCAATGACGTGACCGAACCGGTCTATGGCGCCCCGGCCCGCTGGATTCTGCCCAAGGACCGCGAGGCCGCCGCAATGAGCGGGGCCACCATCGTCTCTCCGCCCGAGATTCTGGCGACCCATCTGCTTGAGATCATTAAACAGAACTTCTCACGCCTGTTGACGCTGAAATCCCTGCGTCGCCTGCTGTCCGAGATGACGCGGCTCAGCGATCCGGTCCGCGCCGAGGCCAACCGCAAGCTGCTGGACGAGTTGATCCCCGACAAGGTGCCGATCGACACGTTGCACGCGGTGTTGCGGCTGCTGCTGGACGAACGCGTCTCGATCCGCAACATGGCCCTGATCCTGGAAAGCGTGGCCGAGGCACGCCTAACCACAACCCAGCCCGAGGGCATCTGCGAACTGGTCCGGCAACGACTGGGCTTTCAACTGGTGGCTGAGATGAAACGCGAGGACGGTTCGATTCCCTTGATTCAGCTGGCCCCGGAATGGGAGGACACCTTCGCCACCTACCAGATCGACGCACCGAATGCCGGGCTGGACGTTGCGTTGCCGCCCAACCTGTTCAACAAACTGGCCGATGGCGTGGTCGACAGTGTGGCGCATTCCGCCGATCACGGGCTGTTCCCGGCACTGGTCACCTCGACCCGGCGGCGCAGGTTGCTGCGCACCATCATGCACGCGCGCGGCATTGCCAACCCGGTGTTGTCCTTCGAGGAAATCGGGCTCGAAGCACGCCCCGCACTGGTGGGAACGGTGCCGGCGTGATCGCGCTGCCGCCAGAGCTTTTGTCCCAGTTGGGCGAGGGTTTGTGGCACCTGTTTGCCGTCTTTCTGCGCGTCTCTGCCATGGTCTCATTGCTGCCCGCCTTTGGCGAACGCAGCATCCCGACCCGCGTCAAACTTGGCATCGCGGTGGCGTTCACACTGATTGTAGCGCCAGCAGTTCAGGCTGCGGGTACCGCACCTGACCTGTTTCCATTGGCGCGGATGATTGTGGTTGAGACCCTGATCGGCGTGGTTCTGGGTCTGGGCCTGCGCTTGTTCGTACTGGCCCTGCAGACGGCTGGGTCGATCGCAGCTCAGGCGACCTCGCTGTCTCAGATTCTGGGCGGTGCGGCGGCAGACCCGGTGCCTGCGATGGGATATCTGCTGACCCTGGCGGGATTGGCCTTGGCGGTGCTGCTGGGCCTGCACATCCGCGTCGCGCAGTTTCTGATCCACAGCTACACCTTGTTTCCAATGGGCAACGCACCGATGGCACCCGACCTGTCGCAATGGGGCGTGCAGCAGATCGCGCGCAGCTTTGGCATGGCCTTTGCGCTGGCCATGCCGTTTGTCATCGCCTCGCTGATCTACAACCTCGCGCTCGGGGTCATCAACCGAGCGATGCCGCAGCTGATGGTGGCCTTTGTCGGTGCCCCCGCCATCACCTTTGCGGGGCTGTTCCTGCTGTTCGCGGGCACCCCTCTGATCCTGTCGGTGTGGTCCGACGCCCTGTTCGCCTTCATGCTAAACCCGCTTGAGGGCACACGATGAGCGGATCGGATGACGACAGTGACAAGTCCTATGAGCCGACGCCGCAGAAACTGCAGAAAGCACGGGAAAAGGGCGAGGTCGCCAAATCCAATGACCTGTCCGTTGTGGCTGCCTATACCGGGTTTCTCATCGCTTTGTTTGCAGCCGGTCAGTTCGGCGTCCGGCACTTGGGAACCCTGTTTGTCGTTCTGATCGACCAAGCGGATACCTTTGCCCCTTTGTTGACTGACGGTCCGGCGGCCAGCCCGGTGGGCGGGATGTTGAAAACCGCCTTGCTGTCGGTCTCGATCCTGTTCGCCCTGCCCGCCAGCGCCGTTTTGCTCAGCCTGATCGCCCAGCGCGCGCTGATCTTTGCGCCCAGCAAGCTGAAACCGAAGCTGTCCCGCATCTCGATCCTATCGAACGCCAAGAACAAGTTTGGGCGCGGCGGCCTGTTCGAGTTCACCAAGAGCTTTGTGAAACTAGTGATCTACGGCACCTGCCTAGCCCTGTTCCTGCGTGCGAATCTGAGCGAGATCCTGTCGGCCAGCGCCGCCCCTGCGCGGTCCTCGGTGATGCTGATGATGAACCTGCTGTTTCGCTTTCTGTTCATCGTCATCGCAGTAGCGCTGGCAATCGGGGTCGTGGACTATCTGTGGCAATACGCCGAGCACATGCGCAAGAACCGGATGTCGCGCATGGAAATCCAAGACGAAACCAAGGATGCCGAGGGCGATCCGCACGTGAAACAGCAACGCCGACAGCGCGCGCAGGACATCGCGACAAACCAGATGATGTCTGATGTGCCTTCGGCAGATGTGGTGATCGTCAACCCGACCCACTATGCGGTGGCGCTGAAATGGGCACGCACGGCGGGCTCAGCGCCGGTCTGCGTGGCCAAGGGCGTGGATGAAGTGGCCGCCGCGATCCGTGCACGCGCCGCCGAATCTGGAGTTCCCATTCACTCCGATCCGCCCACCGCACGTGCGCTTCATGCGGCCGTCGAAATCGGTCAGGAGATCGCCGAAGAACACTATCGCCCCGTGGCCGCCGCGATCCGGTTTGCCGAGGCGATGCGCAAGCGGGCCAAGGGGCAGATCAGATGAGGCAGGACCGGTTTTCAGACCTCGAAAAAGTCACCGAGGCAGCGTTCCAGAAGGAATACAACACCCTCCGCCCGCTGATCGAAGCCGAAGCAAGGGTGCTACAGCAACTGGCGCGGCTGGATGCTCAGGTGCTGCAATCCCGGCAGGACAGCGCCTCGGCCGAAGGGTATCGCGTCACCGGCACGGATGTTCTGTGGAATGGATGGGAATCGGCCACGCGTCGCCAGTTGAACATGGAGCTCGCCCGGCTGCGGGCACAAAAGCTGACGGCGATGGAGGCGTTGCGCACGGCATTTGGCCGCCAGCAGGCTGTTGCAAACCTGTCGGCGGCACAGAAAGACGCGCTCAAACGCGCGCAGAACAAAAAACTGTCGGTTTAACCGGCTAGGGCTGCGCCACCAGGATCAGACATCCTGACGGCTGACACTCATGATCAAAACCTGCGAGACGTCATCCCCCAGATCACGGCGCGCCGTCTCCAGCAGGGCTTTGCGCAACACTTTCAGGTTGTCGGACTCGGTGAAGGCACCATCAAACCCGCCCGTATTGGCGTGGTCGAACATGACCTGCAGGAACCCGTCGCGCAGCTTTGGCTCAACTGCGTAGAAAGCCTCGGTCATGCCGGGGGTGATCTCAAGGCTCAGCGACATGGTGACCAGCGCGTCGATACGCTCGGAGTCAACCACCGGCACCACGAACTGCTTGGTCAGCTTGAGGTATTCATAGTCGCTTGGCTTATCCTTTTCCCCCGCTTTACCACCTTTGGCTTTGGTGGATTTCTCCTTTGGCTTTTCCGCCTTCGGTTCCGATTTTTCCTGCTTTGCGGCCTCTTTCGATTCCGAAGGTGACAGCATGACGCCAGCGCCGATACCGGCCCCCAGACCGAGCAGCAGAAAAATGACGGGCAACAATTTCTTCATCACATCCGCTCCTTAATACGGCAGCACAGCGTCAAGGACCTGCTGGCCGTATCGCGGCTGCTGCACGTCGGTGATCTGTCCGCGCCCGCCATAAGACACGCGGGCCGAGGCGATTTTGTCATAGGTGATCTCGTTCTGGCGCGAGATGTCCTGCGGCCGCACATAGCCCGCGACCAGCAGCTCACGCAGTTCGAAATTCACGCGCAATTCCTGCGAGCCCGAGATCGACAACACACCGTTCGGCAGCACATCAACCACGGTGGCGGCCACGCGCAGGGTCAGCTTTTCCTTGCGTTTGACCGACCCCTCGCCCGTACTTTCTGAGGACGAGTCGATCTCGACCGCGTCAGCAAGCGATGCGCCGTCCGGTAAATGTTTGTCCGCGCGCTGCGGCAAACCGAACAGGCCAACGATGCCTAGGCTTTCCGAAGCCGAGCGCGAGCGTTCCGTGTCATTCGAAAACTCGGCTTTCTCGTCCAGCTCGATCACGACCGTCAGAATGTCACCCTTCTTGATCGCCCGCTGATCGCCCAGCAGCGATTGCTGGCCGCCGCTCCACAGCGAAGACCGGTCGACATTGCGCTGCGGTTGTGTGTGCAGCGGCAGACCCGGCCACAACATGGCGACATGCTCGGGCGAGTCCTCATTCGGGGTGAAACTGGGTGGCTTTCCCAGATGATCCACCCGGCCACAGGCCGACACGGCAAGAACCGCGAGCAAAAGAGATTTCGAAAGAGCTGACATCATTTCACCTCGATTTGGCCGTCGGGCCGGATAAGACCGGTCACGGTCGTGCGGGAGGACAGGTTCATGACCCGGATGCGGTCCCCGGCGGCCCCGCGCCCCAGCGCGCGGCCTTCTGCCGTGATCGACAGCGGTTTGCGGTCAAAGATCAGAACAACCAGATCGTTGCGCTCGACCAGCGCCGGTGCACCGACATCCCCGGCGTGAATCGGGCGCCCGGGATAAAGCGCGACACGAGCCTCTTGCCCGATCAGAAAACCAGGGTCAGTCACCGCTCCGGGTATTTGCTGCGCCTTGATTTCAAGATCCGCGGCCGAGATGATTTCCTTGGCCCGGATGGTGCGGGTCGGCACGACGGTGTCAGCTTGCGCAAACACCGGCATCAGCAACCCCAGTATCAGGATCAGAACCCGCATCACCGCACCTGCGTTGTCGCGCCCATCATCTGATCGACGGCGGAAATGACCTTGGCGTTCATCTCATATCCGCGCTGTGCCTCGATCAGTTCGGTCACCTCGCGGATCGCATCGACCGAACTGTCCTCAAGATAACCCTGCCGCAAGGTGCCCAGCCCGTCTTCGCCCGGGGTTCCGACCACCGGCGCGCCGGACGCTTCGGTTTCCTTGAACAGGTTGCTGCCGATCGCCTCGAGCCCCTTGGCGTTCGAGAAGCTGGCCAGCGTAATTTCCCCCAACAATTGCCCCTCGGGCGCGTCGTCGAAATAGGCGTAGATTTCGCCCGAGGCGTTGATCGAGATCGAATGTGCATCGTCGGGAATAGTGATCTCGGGCGCCACCGCGTACCCGTCCGACGTGACGATCAGCCCCTCGGCTGAGCGTTTCAGACTGCCATCGCGGGTAAAGCCGGACTGGCCGTTGGTCAACGTCACCTCAAGATAGCCGCGGCCTTCGATGGCAACGTCCAGATCGTTGCCGGTGGCCGACAGCCCGCCTTGCGCCAGCTGCACCGTGACGGCCGCCGGACGCACGCCCAGGCCCAGCTGAATGCCCGTGGGCAAAACCGTTCCGTCATTGGCGTTCACCGTCCCAGCCCGCGCCATCTGCTGATAGTGCAGATCCGCAAACTCGGCCCGACGCGCGTTGTAGCCGGTGGTGTTCGTGTTCGCCAGGTTGTTCGAGATCGTCTCGACCCGCATCTGCTGCGCGGTCATGCCCGTCGCTGCGATTTTCAAAGCCCGCATGTTAAAATCTCCTTTTCACAAATCAGCGCATCAGCGCCTTCAGCGCCCCGCGCACGCGTTCGTCTTCGGTTTCCAGAAAGCTCTGCCCCAGCTCATAGGCGCGCTGGATTTCGACCAGCCGGGTCACCTGATGAACGGCGTTGACGTTGGACCCTTCGAGGAAACGATGCACAACCACCGGGTTTTCCACCGGTTCAATCTCACCCTCGGCGCGGAATTGCGTGCTGCCCTCGCGCACCAGCGTGCTGGGATCGGCCACCCTATAGACGCCGATCTGCCCCAGCAATTGCCCTTCGATACTGAGCGTACCGTCACTGCCCACATCGATCGAAGCCGCGTCCGGAGGGATGAAAACAGGCGCGCCGTTCACGTCCAGCACCCGGTGACCATCCATCGTGACCAGATCTCCCTCGGCGCTTGGGGAAAAGGCGCCCGCCCGCGTCAGACGGTTGCCTGACGCAGTTTCGATCATGAAAAACCCGTCGCCTTCGATGGCAAAATCGAACTGGCCTCCTGTTTCGGTCAGCACCCCCTGCTGCTGCGAGGTATTGCGCGCCTCGGCCCGGCTCATCGACAGGGACGGGTTGCCCGGTATGTCCTGGACGAATTCGGAAAACACCAGGCCCTGCGCACGGTATCCGGTGGTGTTGGCATTGGCGATGTTGTTCGCCACCAGCCGCATTTCGTTCATCAGTCCGGACTGGCGGGACAGGGTGACATAGGCGGTATCCATCAGCGACCTCCTGCGATCAGTGGGATGAGGGTTGTGGTGAAGAACGTCACCAGCGTCTGGGTCATGAAGCCCATCGAAATCCAGAACACGATGACGATGGCGATCAGCTTGGGCACGAAGGTCAGCGTCATCTCTTGCACCGAGGTCAGCGCCTGGAACAGACCGACGATCAGGCCCGACACCAGCGCCACCGCCAGGATCGGGACCGAGGTGATCACCGCAACCCACAGCGCCTGACGCACGATGTCATAGAAGAGACCTTCGCTCAGCATCCCGTCAGACCGGCATCCGCAGGATTTCCTGATAGGCCTCGACCACCTTGTCGCGCACGACCACGGCCGTTTCCACGGCCAGTTCGGTCTGCGCCAGCGCCTGAACCAGCGCGTGCGGATCGGCCTGCCCGGTCATGGCGACCTGAGACACTTGCTCGCTCTGTTTCAGCGTTGCGGCAAAGTCCTGAAACGTGTTGCGCAGCCCCTGCGCCAGTCCGGCGTGGTTGGGATCGGCCTGCGTGGCCGGGCGCGCAACGGCATAGTTCTGGGCTGCGGTCAGGGATCGGATATCCATTCTGGTGTCCTTTTATCTTCTGAGGAGTTCCATCAGGCTCGACGACATCTGGCGTGTCTGGTCGAACATCTTGAGATTGGCTTCGTAGCTTCGCTGCGCCTCGCGGGCGTCGGCGATCTCGATCATCAAATCGACATTCGAGCCGCGATAATGGCCGGTTTCATCGGCCATCGGGTGACCGGGGTCATAGATGCGCGACCCATCGCGGCGGTCCAGCTTGACGCGCCCGGCCTGCACCACGTCGCGCCCGTCCTTCTGCACCGTCTCGAACGGCACAGTCTTGCGGCGATAACCGGGTGTGTCCGCGTTTGAGATATTTTCGGACACATGCCGCAGCCGCGCCGATTGGGCGCGCAGGGCGCTGGTCGAAGCCGCAAGGGAATGGGAAAAATCACTCATGTCTCAGCCCCCTTACGACCGGCCAATACTGCTGCGCAGGATGTTCATCGAGGATTTGTAGATGGTCAGCGCACGGTCATGCTGGCGCTTGACCTCGACCGCTTTGAACATCTCTTCCTCAACAGACACGCCGTTGCCGTTGGGGTCGCCCGAGGGCGCAACTTCGTATTCGGCCCAGGGCTGAGGGCCAGAAGCACCGTTCAGGTGGCCGGTCCGCGTGGCCGTCATGGCGACCTCGCGGCCTGAATTTTCGAATGCTTTCTGAAAGGCCTCGATATCGCGGGGCTGGTAGCCCGGCGTATCCGCATTGGCAATGTTGCGCGCGATGACGGCCTGCCGTTGCCCGGCATGAGTTGCCATTGCGTGCGCTGTCTTAAAGACGTTCAGGTCATAGAACATCGGGGCTTCTCCCTCGATCAATTTCAATCAAGGCTTAACCCCGATTCCTTTAGAAAGCGTTTTCAGAAACCCGTTGGAGAACCCACGATGTCCGATCTCGACCCGATGCTTCTGAAATGCGAATTCGACCGCCTGTCGGCGGTGCGCCATATGGGCCGCGTGTCCGGCGTGGCGCGGGGTGTCATTGAAATACAAGGGCTTGAGGGGCAGGCGCGGATCGGCGATCATCTGACGCTGCGGCGGCGCAGCGGGCCGGATTTGCCGGGTGAAGTGCTGCATGTCGAATCGGATGTGATTCACATGATGCCAACCGCCGCGCCCGATGGGGTCTGTCTGGGCGACCGGGTGATTCTGGACCAGACACCTGCTTTTGCACCGGGAATGCACTGGTTGGGGCGGGTGGTCGACCCGTTCGGCAAACCGCTGGACGGAAAGCCCCTGCTGTCGGGTACGCAGGAACAGGACATCATGCGCGCACCGCCCCCAGCCGTGGCGCGCAAACCATTGGGCGCGCGGATGGAGACCGGGCTGGCCATACTCAACACCATGCTGCCGGTGGTGCAGGGTCAGCGGATCGGCCTGTTCGCCGGGTCGGGTGTGGGCAAGTCCACTTTGCTGGCGGCATTGGCGAAATCGATGCAGGCGGATGCGGTCGTGGTCGCGCTGGTGGGCGAACGCGGGCGCGAGGTGAATGAATTCGTCGAACAGGCGCTGGGGGCCGAGGGGATGAAACGCTCGGTCGTGGTGGCGGCGACCTCGGACCAGTCGGCGCTGGCCCGCAGGCGATGCGCCTGGTCGGCCATGTCTGTGGCGGAATATTTGCGCGATCAGGGGCTGAACGTGTTGTTCCTGGCCGATTCGGTGACCCGCTTTGCCGAGGCGCATCGCGAGATCGCCGTCGCAATGGGCGAGGCGGCCTCGCTGCGCGGCTTTCCCCCGTCGGTCACGCCGCTGATTGCCGGGCTGTGCGAACGGGCCGGACCCGGCACCGCCGATCAGGGGGACATTACCGCCGTGTTCAGCGTTCTGGTCGCCGGGTCGGATATGGACGAACCCGTCGCTGACATCCTGCGCGGGGTGTTGGACGGGCATATTGTGCTCAGCCGTGAGATTGCCGAGCGCGGACGATTCCCGGCCATCGATCTCAGCCGTTCGGTCTCGCGCAGCCTGCCGGGCGCGGCGACACCGGAAGAAAACCAGATGATCTCGGAAACCCGCAAACTGGTTGGCAGCTATGAACAGTCCGAGGTGATGATCAAGGCCGGGCTCTATACTGAGGGCGCAGACCCGTTGCTGGATCAGGCCGTACGGGTGCACGAGGAACTGGACGCGTTCTTCGGCAAAGCCGAGCCCGACGGCATCCAGAACAGCTTCAACCGGCTGCAACTGATCCTGCGGCGGGCCAGCGCCAACCTGCCGCGTTAGAGAAGTCCGGACAGTTTTAAGTGTTAAGCCCACCTTAAGACCTGCCCGGCTACGCCTGTAGTCGGGTGATAAAAAAGGTGGTGGAGATGGGTGCGCAATCCAATGCGGCGCCAATCATCATCAAGAAGAAACGTGTGTCAGGTGGCGATGGTCACCACGGTGGCGCGTGGAAAGTCGCATATGCCGACTTTGTCACGGCCATGATGGCGTTCTTCATGTTGATGTGGCTGCTGAACGCAACGACTGAGAAACAACGCAAAGGTCTGGCAGATTACTTCTCGCCGACGATTCCGGTGAATCCGGTCTCGGGTGGTGGGGACGGGGCCTTTGGCGGCAACAACATGTTTTCCGAAAAGACTATGGTGATGGATGGCTCGGGGGCGGCCAAACGGCACCCCACGGTCGCCCGGCAGGCGCGCGGCGCGATCGGGGTGAACCCCGATGGCGGCAAGGAAACCTCCGAGGATTTCTCGACGCTCGAGGCCCAGTTGCTAGGGCATACCGGGGAAAGCATGGTCTCGGACAAGGTACTGAAACACATCGTCACGCGCGTCACCGACGAAGGTCTGGTGGTCGAGCTGTTCGATACCGAGGATCAGCCGCTGTTCGAATCGGGTACGGATGAGCCGACAACGATGATGCGGGCGCTGGCGTTGCTGGTGGCGCGGTCTTCGGATCTGGTGACCAATGATGTGGCGGTTGAAGGCCATGTCAGCGCCTCGCCCGTGGTTCTGGCGCGCGATCCGTCCTGGGATATTTCGACCTCGCGCGCGCAGATGGTGCGTCAACTGCTTGAAGATAAGGGGTTTACGACCAAGCGGCTGGATCGCGTGACCGGTCACGCCGACCGGGAATTGTCCGACAAAAACCCGATGGCCGTGCGCAACAACAGGATCGAGATCATCTTTCTGCGCAACACCTGAGCAGCACAGGATAGACGGCATTTTACCTGTTAGCGCGCTGTTAAGGGGCAGTGCGTTAGCTGTTGCATCAAAGATTGACGCAACAGAAGGGCGTGCCAATGACGATTTCCTCCTCGCTGAATGCCGGTGTGGCCTCCTTGAAGGCCAACGCCAACCGGCTGGCCACCATTTCGGACAACATCGCGAACTCTTCGACCTTCGGCTACAAGCGGGTCGAGACAGATTTTCATTCGATGGTCACGTCAGGCCAGGGCGGCAGCTATTCGGCGGGTGGGGTCAGAACCACCAGTCAGCGCCTGATTGACCAGCGTGGGTCGCTGGTGACCACCAACAACTCGACTGATCTGGCGGTGCGGGGCCGGGGCATGTTGCCGGTGCGCCCCAGCTCGCAGATTGCGGGCGGTTCGAATGAGATGCAGCTGACCACTACCGGATCGTTCCGCACCAATGAAGAAGGGTATCTGGTCACCGAATCCGGCCTTGTCCTGCTGGGCTGGCGCGCAAATCCGGACGGAACGATTCCGGCGGTGCCACGGGACACTCCCGCGGCGCTGGAACCCATCCAACTGAGCGTCAACCAGCTGTCCGGCTCTCCGACCACGGCGATGAACCTGCGCATGAATCTTCCGGCAACGGCAACCGACGCCGGCGCCCCGGGTGATACGCAGCCCCTGTCGGTTGAGTATTTCGACAACCTGGGCAAATCCGAAAGCGTCGATATCGAGCTGGTGCCAACCGTGCCTGCAGCCGGCAGCAGCAATGAATGGACCATGATCCTAAGGGATTCCGCGTCTGGCGGGGCGGTGATCGGGGAATACACTCTGACCTTCACGGACAGCCGTACCGCTGGCGGCACGCTGGCAAGTGTGACGACCGTATCCGGTGGGGCTTATGACCCGACCACCGGCAGCCTTGTGGTGAACGTGGCCGGTGGCCCGATGGAAGTCAATATCGGCCAGATCGGCGACGCCGATGGCATCACGCAACTGTCCGACACGTTCGCGCCGGTTTCGATCACGCGCGATGGATCGGCCGTGGGCACGATGACTAGCGTTCAGGTGGATGAGAATGGCTATGTCTATGCATTCTATGATACCGGTGTCAGCCGTCGCATGTTCCAGATCCCTCTGGCGGATGTGCCCAATCCCAACGGATTGACCGCGCTGGACAGCCAGACCTACGCGCCGTCCCGTGAAAGTGGCACCTTTTTCCTGTGGAACGCAGGCGAAGGGCCGACAGGCGATCTGGTGTCCTTCGCACGCGAGGAATCGACCACCGACATCGCGACCGAGCTGACCTCGCTGATTCAGACCCAACGCGCCTATTCCTCGAGCGCAACGGTGATCAAAACGGTCGACGAGATGCTGCAGGAAACCACCAACATCAAACGCTGATTTGGGTATTAATCCGGAAAGGGGGGCTGTCCGATGAATATGACGACGGCGTTCAACAACGCAGTAAGCGGTCTGACGGCCGCGGGCCGGGGCACGTCGGTTGTGTCGGACAACATCGCCAACGCGCTGACCCCCGGCTTTGCCCGCCGGTCGCTGGAGCTGACGACAAATACGATCTCGGGCCATGGGGTGCGAACGGTCGGTGTGGTTCGGAACCAGGACCCGGTCCTGACCGCGAATCGCCGCGCCACCGACGCGGATTTGGCCTACCAAACCGCAGTTTCCAGCTTTCACGCCGGGGTCGAGGGCTTTGTCGGAACGGCCGATGATCGTTCATCCCTCGCTGCCCGGCTGGCCGATTTCGACAGCAGCCTGATCACGGCGGCCAGCCTGCCCGACTCGTCCGAGCGGTTGGACCAGGTCGCCCGCACCGGTCGCGATCTGGCCAACAGGATCAATTCCGCCTCCGAAGGCGTGCGGCAAATGCGGTCGGACGCGGACCGTAAAATTGGCAAGCAGGTGGACAGCCTGAACCAGACCCTCAGGGATATCGAAAAGCTGAATGCCAGAATTCCCTCGGTCAAACACTCGGGCGGTGACATCGGAGCCTTGCTGGATCAACGGCAGGTTCTGATTGATCAGGTCAACGAATTGGTGCCAGTTAATGCGGTGCCCCGGGCAAACGATCAGGTGTCGCTGTATTCCGATGGCGGCTTGATCCTGCTGGAAGGCACCGCGGCGCAGTTCTCTTTTACCACCACCGGCGACACCAAGCCCCACATGACGGTCGGCAACGGCCTGCTGTCAGGGTTGGAAATGAACGGCAATCCGGTGCGCACCAGTGGCGACAGCGCCCAGATACGCGGCGGCGCGCTGATGGCGCAGTTCCAGATCCGCGATGAATTGGCGGTTGAAGCGCAGGCCAATCTGGATTCGGTCGCCCGGGACCTGATCGAACGGTTCGAAACCCCCGGTCTGGACCCCACCGCGCTGCCCACCGACGCGAGCCTGTTCACCGATGCCGGTAACCGGTTCGATGCGACGGCCCCGGCGGGGCTGGCCTCGCGGATCAGCCTGAACGCGATTGTCGATCCCGACAATGGCGGCGACAGCTGGCGGCTGCGCGACGGTCTGGGCGCGGCGGCCCCCGGCGATCCGGGCGATGCGACACAACTACAGGCCTTTGGCGCCATTCTCAGCGACGCGCGCCCTGTCGCCGGTTCGCCTTTTGGCACCGGTGCGATGCGCGCCTCTGATCTGACCGAGGCGCTTTCGTCGAAAGCGGGCGCAAATGCCCACACGGCCAGCCAACGCCAGACCTCTGCCAACAGCGCCCAATTGGAAATGGCTCGGATCGAGGCGGAAGACGGCGTCGATACGGATCAGGAACTGCAGCGCCTGATGCAGATCGAACAGGCCTATGCCGCCAATGCCCGGGTCATCTCGGTGGTGGATGAATTGATGAATACTCTGTTGAGGTTGTGATGATGAATTTGACGTCTATCGGTGATCTGGCGCGGGGCATGACGCTGAAGGCCCGCTCGACCGAGTTGAAAACGCAGATCGAGACCCTGTCGTATGAAATGTCCACAGGTAAGGTTCAGGATGTCTCCGGGCGCTTGGATGGCGATTACTCGCACCTTCTGGATCTGGATCGCAGCCTGTCACGGCTGGACGCGTATAAGGTATCCACGGCCGAGGCCGGGCTGTTCACCGACGCCATGCAATTGAGCCTGACGACAATTGATACCTCTATCAGCGAATTCACCGCGTCCCTGCTGTCTTTTGGCACCTCGAACCAGGCGGTCAGCCATGAAAACGCATCCGTGCAGGCGCGAAACGAACTGGACACGATCATTTCGGCGCTGAACACGCGGGCCGGTGGGCGCAGCCTGTATTCCGGCACCTCAACGGATGTATCCCCGCTGCCCTCAGCCGACACGCTGTTGACCGCTTTGGAGGCCGAGCTGACCGGGTACAGCACAGTGTCGGACATCCGGCAGGCGGCAGAAGATTGGTTCAACGACCCCGCTGGATTTGACGCGGTGATCTATCAGGGATCAGACGATGCCCTGGCCGCGATGCAGATCTCAGAGAATGAAAGTGTCCGTATCCCCATCACGGCAACGGATCCCGCGATCAAGGATGCGTTGCGCGATATTGCGGTTGCCGCGTTGGTGTCGGACGACGCACTGAACCTGCCGCGCGATCAGCGCACGGCGTTGTTTGCCCAATTGGGCGTCGATCTGGCCAATACCCAGAACGAGGTCGTGAACCTGCGCGCGCAGGTGGGGTCGGCCGAGGCGCGGATCGAACAGGCCGCGACGCGCAACGGTGCGGCGCAAACCAGCCTGGAATACAGCCGGAACAAGCTGATCGCGGCGGACCCGTATGAAACCGCGGCGCAGCTGCAAACCGTCCAATTCCAGTTGGAGAGCCTTTATTCCGTCACCGTTCGCAACGCGAATCTGTCGCTGGTGAATTTCCTGAGATGAAACTTCTTGCTTTTCTGTTGATGCTGCTGCCCGGAATCGCCTCAGCCGGTGCGATCCGTCTGAAGGATCTTGTGGATTTCGACGGGGTGCGCGGGAACGATCTGGTGGGCTATGGCCTCGTCGTCGGGCTGAACGGCACCGGCGACGGGCTGCGCAACTCGCCCTTCACCGAAGAGATCATGTCGAACATCCTCGAACGGCTGGGCGTCAACGTGAACGGAGAGGATTTTCGCCCTAAGAACGTGGCGGCCGTTTTGGTCACCGCCAGCCTGCCGCCCTTTGCCCGCGTGGGCGGGCAGATTGACGTTACGGTGTCGGCCATCGGCGATTCCAAGAGCCTTTTGGGTGGCACCCTGATCATGACTCCGCTGAATGCCGCTGACGGGCAAATCTATGCGGTGGCGCAGGGTACGATTCTGGCCGGTGGCGCCGTGGCCGAGGGCGAGGCTGCCTCGGTCGTACAGGGGGTTCCGACCTCTGGCGTAATCCCGTCGGGTGCGCGGGTGGAACGCGAGATCGACTTTGACCTCTCGACCCTGACGCAAATGCGGCTGGCCCTGCGCGAGCCCGATTTCACCACCGCCAGCCGGATTGAGGTTGCGATCAACACCGAGTTCAACCGGGCGGTGGCGATCATGCGCGATTCCGGCACGGTCGAGCTGAACATCGCGGCAACGCAGGCGATTTCGACAGCGCACGCGTTGGGCCGGATTGAAAACATCCTGGTCGAACCGGAAACCAAGGCCCGTGTGGTCGTGGATCAGCGTTCAGGCACCATCGTCATGGGGCAAGAGGTTCGGATCTCGCGCGTCGCGGTATCACAGGGCAATCTGACTCTGACGGTCGAGGAATCGCCGATCGCAGTCCAGCCCAACCCGTTTGCGCGCGGTGAAACGGTGGTCGTCCCCCGCACCTTCGCCGGCATCGAAGAGGAAGAAGGCACCGGGCTGGCCGAAATTCCCGAGGCCACAACCCTGTCCGAGGTCGTGGCTGGCCTGAATGCCCTTGGAGTGTCACCCCGTGACATGATCGACATTCTGAAAACGATCAAGGCCGCCGGGGCGCTTCATGCCGAGTTCGTTGTCCGCTAACCGATCTGGCCAAAAAGGAATGGCCAGATCAGACTTGTGGCGCCACCGTCACTTTGATTTCCAGCTGTCCAGCCAGCGACGGAATCCGGTGCGCCTTTCCTCGATTGCATCGCCTGCCGCGTAAAAACTGTCTTCGACATTCTCGAGCATCGGGTCGATGCGGCGCTGCCGGAACCTGCGCCAGCGCACCCAGATCGCCCAAATAATGGCGAAAAAGACGGTCAGAAAGAGGATGTTGAACCAAGGAATGATCCGGACATCCGGCCCCTCCACATGTTTGATGGAAACGGCGTTGGGAAAGATCGACATGAATTCATTCCGCCACCCGTAATGCGTCACGACCATCCATTCCGGGTCATCCTTGTCCGAAATCGCATCATTGGCCTCGGTATACAGGTTCGCGGTGTCGAATTTGAAGTAGGGCGGCCAACCCCAGCTTGTGTCCTCATTGCGGTAGACGATCGGCTTGCCATTGGCGCGCACAGCCTGGATGAACTGCACGTCGCGGTTTGACAGGCTGGTCGACTGATCGTCCGGCTCGGACCAGAAAATACGGGTCCAGTCATTCAAATCCTGCCGCTCTTCATAGGTGTTGACGATCCGCACGATGTCGCGCTGCGGCAGAGAATATTGCAGGATCACGGCAATCGCGCCCCAGAAGATGATAATGAACGCCCATTTCAAATAGGCCATGCCGTAACCCTCACATGTAGTTCACGATATAGATCAGCGCGCCAATCGCCACCCAAGGCACAATATAGACACCCAGGATCAGTTTACGCCGGAAAGAATTGTCATAGACGTGCAGGCCACGTTCGACAAACGCGGCCTTGTCGCCGGTTTTGCCCTTTTCGTCCCACCAGGTTTCCAGCTTACGGCGCCGGACACCGCGCGAATAGAACGAGAGCGCGAAAAAGGCGATCGTCTGGATGACGAAAAGGATCAGAAACAGGCGTATCGCTCCGAACATCTCAACCCCTCCTCAACGCGCCCCAGGGCCCGACCCGCGCGATCACCGCCTCGCTGACCTGATCATCGCCGCTCATGTCCGGTTCATGGCCGAACAGTGCGGCGCGGGCGCCTGCCTTGTCCACCTGATACTCGCGCGCGAGGAAGTCGGCAACATAGGCCTTCTTAGCCTCGGGCCAGGTGGAATAAGTGCTGTAGAACAGCTCTTTATGGCAGATGAACATCTGGCGCGGGTCCAGCGGGGCCAGATCGGCCAGCAGCATGTTCACCAGATCGCGGTTGGGCGTATCCGCCGCGCGCAGGGTGTAGAAATAGGCCGGGTGGTCCGAGGTGATGCGCGGCCACGGCCCGCCATCGCTGGCCCAGCGCAGCAGTTGGGCAAGGCCGTGAAAAGCCTCGGGCAGGCGGTCGGCGTGGTTTCGCGCCAGACGGCGCATGTCGCTGCGGTCCAGCCCGGTCAGATTGACGCCCGCATCTGCGGCGGCGTGGACGGTCAGAAAATCCATCTTCTGCTGCAAAACAGCGGCCGAGTTCACGCCGCGTGCCTCGATAATCGTCTCGACCAGATTGTTGTCGTTGAGAAAGGCCGCGATCCGGTGCCTCTGCGTGGGATCAAACACGTGGTCTATCGGCACGTCATCGGGCCGGTCCCCCATGCAGATCGCTGCCGGATAGTCCAGATCGGGGAACAGGTAGAGCCCGCCGAAATGCGCCGTCCAGAAGTTGCGCTGCTCAAACGCCGTGTGGCGCAGGTGGACCGGGTTGCGGGTGACGTCGCCGGTTTCCTTGGCGGTTTCGATCATCTTGGCGATCAGCACATCATCGAACCAGGCGTCCTCTTCGGTCTTGAACCGTTCGACCATACCCGCCAGCTGCTCGGCCTTACGCAGGGTGCCGCCGACCGTGTCCGCCTCAATCTCGATCTTGCGCAGGTTCAGCAGGTCCGCAGGCGTGGTGAGTTTGAAAACCGAGTTCACCAGCTCTCCGGCCACCGCATCGGTGGCGGTCAGGGCGAACAGCTGCGCCTCGTTCATCTCGATGAATTCGCGCAGGATATCGCGCGAGGTCGAGAATTTGACATTCAGCAGAGGCGCGCGTTTTTGCTCGGTCGTCAGCAGGATAAACTGCCGGTTGACCCCGTTGGGGTTGAGGTAGAGCGGGTCGTCCAGCTCAATCCCCACCTCCGGCGAATAGCCCGAGATATCGACATGGAAATCCGAAAGCTGAGTGGTCTTGCCCGCCAGATGCTGCAGCGCGCGGTTATACCGCTCGACCAGAGCCGGGCTGGAGATGTGGACGAGATTGCCGAACATCAGACCTTTTTCGATGAGGCGGATCATGGCTATTGCCTTCCCGCGCAACGGTAGCGATGCGCCCGGCCCGAGGGTGGGTGCGGAACGCGCCCGCCCTGGGGGGCGGGTCGGGCGCGTCGCGGCTGCGCCGCGTTGACCTTTTGACGTTTATGCCAAACGCTCATGACGCCTCTTTCTGCATATGCAATCTTACGACTACTACAATGATTACGCCAATCGAGGCGGTTGAAGAGAACATCGCCATCGGCCAGAGTGGAATGCTCTCGACCGATACAAGACCTAGTGAATTCAAAACAACGAGAATCAGCAAGTTCACCAACGGGACCAACAAGGCTGCCACCAAGCCATGCAGAACCTTTGACTTTCTAACAATTGGTGCCAAAAACCAAATCGCATAGGGCACAACCAACCCTACTGCGGCTGCTACGAACAACGAAGTATAGGTCACCCCTTCCCCTCCAGATACCGCCGCTTGGCCTCTTCCATCCGACCCATCTCGCGCACCGCGTTCTCGATGGCGACCTCGTCGCTCTTGTCGGCATAGCGGAATTCGCTGTCGGCGTAGCGGTTGATCTCCTGCATCACCATGTCCACCGTGATCGGCTGGCGCAGGTCCTCAATCATGGCTTTCTTGGTGTCATAGTCGCGGAACAGGAACAGGTCGGGGTTTTCCATCCACTCGTCGGGCAGTTCGAAATCCATCGCGCGGACCTTGACCGCATCGGTGATGTTCTTGATCGCGCGGCCGGTGAAGCGTTCATCCGCGGCTTGAATCGCCTTGAGGTAGGTGCCCAGCTTGGCGATGGTGTCCATCTGGCCGATATCGCCGGAGACCCGATCATAGACCTGCAGCAGAGCGTCCTCATGCGGGCGGGAGTGGCTTTCGAAACTGGCGGCGACGGCTTTTTTGATTTCCTGCGCGGCATAGGCTTCGTGCTCGCCCAGCGGGATGTCGTGGTTGCGGCCCATCAGCAGGTGCAGGATGTCGATGTAATCCTCGCGCGTCTGCGGCCCGTCCACCAGGAACCGCGCGCCCGCCCGCTGGCGCAGGGCGTCGTCGACATTCTCGGGGTAGTTCGAAAACATGCCAAAGGTGCAGTTGCCACGCACGACGGTGTTGGCGCCGGCAAAGCTCTCCATCAGCACGGCTGTGATTTCCAGTTGTCCGGCCGAGGACTGCCGGTCGCCGCGTTTGCCTGCCAGTTGGTCGATGTCGTCAATGGTGCCGAAGCCGATGACCGAGGGGTCGATGATCGTGTTGATGAAGGCCTTGGCATTCTGGCCGGACTTGCCCTGATAGCTGTCGATATTGTCGGTGCTCAGGTTCTGATAGCGGAACGGGTAGCCCGCGTTCTGGCAGTAATCATTGATCAGCCCGGCCATCATCTGGATCAGAGTGGTCTTGCCGGTGCCCGGTTTGCCGTCGCCCATGAAGGTAAAGATGAACCCGCCGAGTTCCGCGAACGGGTTGAGACGCCGGTCAAAATCATAGGCCATGACCATCTTGGCCAGCTTCATCGCCTGATACTTTGCGATATGGTTGCCCACCACTTCGTTCGGTTTTTTGAACGTCATGGTCAGGGTGGTGGATTTGGCTTTGGAGGCTGGTTCAAACCCCCGGATCGTCAAATCATCGGCCTCAATATGCCACGCAGCGTTCTGAAACGGGGCCAGATGACCTGCGGACTGGGCGCGCAGAGCAGCCTTGTCCACCAGTTGCTCAGCATAGGCGCTGGTGGCGGCGATCAGGTGGGCATCATCGGGGGCGTGTTTGGCCAGCGTCTGGTCCAGTTCCCACAGCGCGCCGTGCAGGGCGAGTTGGCCATTGTCGGTCAGAACCTCTTCGATCTCACCTATGTCCACCGTCGTTTCACCCAGATGCGAAGACATCAGATAGGCCAGTGCATTGCCGAATGTGTGCGATGTGATCAGGGCCTCGGCCGTCAGCAGTTCCGAGAACTCGGACTTTCGGGCGGCAGGCAAATCCCCGGCCAGATTGGCGCGCTTCAGATCGGCCAGCGGCGTCTGCTCAGCATAGGCCTCGGCCACGGCCAGAGCGATGGCAATGGCGCGGCGAACGGCCTGCTGCGTCGTGGCCTGCGGTGGCGAGACCAGCGCATCGCCGTCATCCGACGCCTCGATCCGCTCGACCAGATGCACCCCGTCGGCCCGCGCAGTGCGCCGCGTCACCAATCCCGGCGTCGTGGACCGGAATCGCCGCCCCGTCGACACCCCCGGCGACCGCTCGACCGCCGCCTCAACCACCTTGGCAATCCGCGGCGCATGTTCAAATCCGTTCAGCAAGGCAGTCGCCGCCGGATAGTGTTTGCGAATATCCGCCTCGCGCAATTCCATCTGATCTGACGTCAAACTCATCTCAATAACCGCCCTTGCTTCATCTTTTCAAAAATACTCTCGTCCCGTTGTCCGGCAGGACCCGGAATGGGTCCGTTAGGGGAGGCGAAACTAGTAGCGCAACACCTGCCCGGTCTTGCTAACCACGAATTTGCGCACGTCACCAAAGCCCGGCGGGTTGCGCTCGGCCAGCACCTGAAACGGACGCTGAGGCAGAATGATCGACCTTTGGGTACGCGTGGCCCCGGTCTCGGCCCCCTGCCCGCCGAACGGATCCAAAGCGAACACTTCACGCTCAACTGTCGAGAACCACCCGGCGCGTTCTTCGATCACCTCTTCGCTTTCCAACTCCTCGGTGGTCCAGGCCAAAGCCCAATCCTGCCCCTGCGGAGCCTGCGCGTCCTCCAGCACCTGCCGCAGCGGACCGGATTGCTCGGTATAGGCAGAGGAATACATCGGCCCCACGTGGATGCGGCGCAGATGCTTTGGGTGCAGGTCGTCGAAATCCTGATCGAACCCCTTGGCGATGGTCACCAGTTTCAGCCCGCCCAGAGATTGCGCCATGAGATGCGCCTGCACCTCGGGCCATCGCCGTTGGTCCTTGGGCAAGGCCGTTTTGCCGCTATCCTCCAGCTGCATCAGGTAGATGACCGGCAGGTTGATCTGGCTGTCATAAACCGCCCAATGGATCAGGAACTTGCGCCGGTCGCCCTCATTCCCGACCCAATGACATTCAGGATCATTGCGGGTCCAGAACAGCTGACCTTTCAGCAACTCCTCGTAATAGAGCCTTTGAGACAGCGCGAATTGCAGCTTGGTGGGGATGTCCCGGTCGCCAATGATCGTCCGCACCATGTCGGTTTTCAGATCATCTTCCGAGGGCATATTCGCCAGATGCACCTGCGCCTGCTGCGCGTCATTGGCCATGGTTAGCAATTCAGCCGCCACCGGAAACCCGCTGTCGCGCTTATCCATCGCGAGGCTGCCAAAGAACCGCCCCGTGTCGCGCCCGACCAGAAGGTATTTCATCGAAAGCGCGCGGAAAGTGTAGAGCAGCCCCGAGAGGTAGCGCGACACGATCCGCACCTCTTGTTTGCTGATCGCGCCCTCCGCCTCCATCGTCGCGGCCACGCGCAGGAGGTGGACGGTGATCACCTCGAATTTGCGGAAATAGCGGCGCGAGGCGAAGGTGTCGGTCAGGCCAACATGGTCTTGGGTGGGGTCAGTCATTGGGCATATGTGAGCGACAAATTTTTTGTCCTGCAATCTTCAAGTTGAGCTACAAAAATAAACAGATAGAGCCCAACGATACCGCTCGCAGGCAGCCCCCATTGCAAAAACAACGGAATTCCCAGGAACATACCTGCGAAGGGCAGAGCCCATTCTCTTCTGTACTTTTGCCACAATTTTTTTGTGAGAACTGCTTCTCCAAAGCTAATATGCCGGTCTAGTTCTTCGGCTGGCGCCGCGAAAATCGAGATCAAAAGCTTGCTCGGTAGCAGGGTCCAAATCGCAATTACACTTAACGTTGGAATATCCGCAATCAGTCCAACACCAAATGCAACTGCGAGGGCCACTGTTAGAATTGCCAACACGGCTAGAGAGATGTCTCGTGCGGAGTAACGCACGCTCTCAACCCCCATACAGGTTCTTATCATGCTTCTCGACAATCGAGGCAAAGCGGCGGGCAAAGCGTTCATCCGCCTTGGCCTTTTTCTCCAGCACGTCGCGGGCAAAGACCATGTGGTCCTCATGCGCCTCGAGCATGTCGGCCATCTTCTGATTGGTCGCGGTGCCGATGGCGGCCATCGCGGTTTGCGCCTCTTGATCCGTCTGTACGCCGATCTCGTTGATGCGGTGGGCGACGTCCTGCTGCTGCGCGGTTTTCAGCGATTTGGTCAGGGCGTCATACAGCACCACGCGCTGCTGCGTGTCTGTCTGCAGCTTGTTGATCAGCACCATCTGCGTCGCCGCCTGGTTCTGTAGCGAATCGACCCAGGTCTTGCCCTTTTCGATATAGCGCTCAAGTGTTTGCGACTTGGCCAGCTTGACCTGCTCTTCCTGAACCTTGGCGTTGTATTGCTTGTTCAACTCGGCCAGTTCGGTCTCCAGCTGGGTCCGTGCGGCGGCGTCCTGTTCGACGCTGATCTTGTTCTCCAGCGTGATGATCGCCGGGTCCATGCCTTGAATCTCAGTGCGCAGCGCCTCCAGCTCGGCCACGGTGGCCTCGCGGTCGTCCAGCGTGCCGCTCAGGTTGTCTTCGACCTTCACGCGCTGTTCTTCCAGCACCGACAGCTGCCCTTCCAGCAGTTTCACGATCACATCGGATTTGGCGATCAGGTCCTGCAGCTTGTCGTCGATATTGGCGGTGCGCATGCGTTCCTGCCGCATCGATTCCGATTTGCCGCGTGAGAAGATGCCGACAAACGACTCCCACCCGGTTTTCGAGCGCATCTCGTCGAAATCCTTGGAAAATGCGTTGGTGACATCGTCCAGCCCCATGATCAGCTCGGCGATGTTGGCGTTCATCACCTCGGTATGGGCGTGCACATCCTCAAGCGTGGCGTTTTCGATGTCGATATCCGCCTCGGCCGTGCCGATTTTGGCGCGTGCGGCTTCGATCCGGCTCGTCAGCCCCTCGATCTGCGACTGGCTTTCCCGCACTTTGGTCTGCGTTTCCTGAATCAACGCTTCGAATTGCTGGTTCGACATCTCTGCTATCCCCTTTTTTTCTTTAATTACCCATAAGATAGGGAATGTTACGATGATTTACATCCCCCTGGGTCCAAAATTCATCCAGACTTTGGCAAACTCATCACAAAAAAGATAGCGCCATGATGCCGCCGATTGCGATCTGTTGGACATCCGCAAAGCCGGGTTTTTTTGTCAATTCTGGAATGACCCGCAGGACACAGTGGACATAGGCACTCCAGCCCCACCTGATTAGGTGTCCGTGACCCCTATTCCTGCCGGAGGCCGAGCCATGCTGGACGCAACAACCGACCTGAAATCGATCCTGAAAAACCCCGATCTGCTGGTGACCAAAGCCTATGTCGGCGGCCAAAGGGTGGATGGCGACAACGGCACCTTTGCCGTGACCAACCCTGCCCGCTGATCAGTGATTAGGCCGTGGCCAAAGTGCAGAATCATATCTCCGATGCCACCGAAAAAAGCGCCGTCGTTCTGACCGGCGGTCTGCCGCATGATCTGGACGGCACCTTCTTTCAGCCCACCATCGTCACCGGCGTCAAGCAATCCAGTCTGGGCCGCGAAGGCAGCCATCACGGCATGGAGGATTACCTAGAGATGAAATACATCTGCATGTCGGTCTGATCGCAACCGGCCACCATTCCGGCGGAGACCGCGTTTGTCACAAAACTGAAGCCAAACTGTCACGACACCGCAACGATCCCGGTCCATCCCCCCTCACATCCAACTGAGAGAGGAAATCCACCGATGTCGTCGCGCGCTGTCTGCCTGACATCTGCCCTTGCCCTGACCGCCGGTCAGGCCGTGGCAGAGATGAATTTCAACCGAATTGCGTCTTTTCCTGTCGTCAAGAACATGGCCGAGGGGGCGGATACAAACCGCGAAACCTCGCCCGAGATCATCGCGGCCACCGCAGATGGCATGACGCTGGTTTACACCGACAGCCCGCTGGGCGCGATCGGGATGATCGACATCACCAACCCTGCAAACCCGGCGCCCTTGGGTGCAATGGCCGTAGGCGGAGAGCCGACCTCCGTGGGGATTGTCGGCGCGACGGCTTTTGTCGGTGTGAACACCTCCGATAGTTACACCGCCCCGTCGGGCAAGCTGATCTCGGTCGATATTGCGGGCAAGGCGGAAACCGGTGCTTGCGATCTGGGCGGTCAGCCCGACAGCGTCGCCATCGCCCCCGATGGTAGCTTTGTCGCCGTCGCGATCGAAAACGAACGCGACGAAGACCTGAATGACGGCGTGATCCCGCAGCTGCCTGCCGGGTCGCTAGCGCTGGTACCGCTGAAAGACGGCGCGCTGGATTGTGCGGGCATGAAGATGGCTGCGCTGACCGGTCTGGCCAAGGTTGCGCCGACCGATCCTGAACCGGAATTTGTGGACATCAACGGCCTGGGCGAAACCGTCGTCACCTTGCAGGAAAACAACCACATCGCCGTTGTCGATAAGAACGGCACCGTGATCAGCCATTTCTCGGCCGGAAGCGTTGATCTGGAAGGCATCGACGCCACCGATGAGCGCGGCGCGCTGATCTTCACCGAAAGCCAGCCGGGCCGCCTGCGCGAGCCTGATGCGGTGAAATGGATCGACGACAATCACTTCGCCACAGCCAACGAAGGCGACTACCAGGGCGGTTCGCGCGGTTGGACGATCTTCCACAAGGACGGGACGGTTGTTTACGAAAACGGCACGGAGTTCGAGAAAGCCATCATCCAGATCGGCCACTATCCGGACAAACGCTCGGACAGCAAAGGGGTTGAGCCCGAAAGCGTGACCGCAGCGACCTTTGGCGGCACACCGATGATTTTTGTGGGCGCCGAGCGCGCCTCGGTCGTGGGGGTCTATGACGCCACCGATCCGGCTAACCCGGTTCTGAAACAGCTGCTGCCCTCGGGCGTTGGCCCGGAAGGTTACGTTGCGATCCCGGAACGTAACCTGCTGATCTCGGCCAATGAAAAAGACCTGATCGAAGATGGCGGCCCGCGCGCGCATGTTTCAGTCTTCGAGTATCAGGACGCCCCCGCCGCTTACCCGCATCTGACCTCGGAGGGCGCGGATGAACTGATCGGCTGGGGCGCTCTGTCCGGTCTGGTCGCAGGTGAGGACGGCATGATCTACGCGGTCAACGACAGCTTCTACGGCTTCCAGCCCTCGATCTTCAAGATCGACCCCAGCCAGCAGCCTGCCCGCATCGTGGATGTGATCCGCATTCACCGTCAAGACGGCAACCCGGCGCAGAAGCTGGATCTTGAGGGCATCACGCTGGACGGCAACGGCGGTTTTTATGTCGCCTCCGAAGGCCGCACCGACCGCGTCATCCCGCACGCGATCTACCATGTCTCAGCCGATGGTCTGATCAAAGACCGCAAGGGAGAAATCGGCCTGCCGCCGGAACTGATGGCGGTCGAAAAACGCTTTGGCTTTGAGGGCGTCACCAAGGTGGGCGACACCCTGTGGATGGCGGTGCAGCGCGAATGGAAGGACGACCCGGAAAACCACGTGAAACTGGTGGCCTATAATCTGGACACCAAGGAATGGGGTGCCGTGCACTATCCCAAGGCGGACCCGGAAACCGGTTGGGTCGGCCTGTCGGAAATCGTGGCCTTCGGCGATCATGTCTACGTCATCGAACGCGACAACCAGCATGACCACCGTGCGGTGACCAAGAAGATCTACCGCATCCCGCTGTCCGAGATGACTCCAGCCGCACTGGGTGGTCCGCTGCCCGTGGTCAGCAAGCAAGAGGTCCGCGACCTACTGCCCGACCTGACCACGACCGGAGGCTATGTCCTGGACAAGATCGAAGGTCTGGCCATCCTGCCCTCGGGCGAGGCGTTCGTGATGACCGACAATGACGGCGTCGACGATGCCTCGGGCGAGACGATGTTCTGGTCGATCGGGTCGGTGACGGCCGGGAATTGAATTTCGGTCCTTTGAGCGAAAAACCCCGCGTACGAACTACGCGGGGTTTTGTTGGTTGCAAAACGGTTTCCGGTTCGGGCAAAAATCGACCTTGAACTCTGGGACTACAACGTTTTTAGTCATCTCTAAAGCATTGGAAACGGGGTAAAATAATGCGTTCTCTTTTTCTTTTTGGCTGCCTTGCACTGGCCGCATGCAACACCACATCCGCTCCGACTTCTCCTGAACCAAAACCAGTAGATGCCGCTTCACCGCCAGCCGCCGTCAAAACACGGGCGATTGCCTTCAGCGCAGAGGACACCGGAGTACAGATCACAGCAAACTGTACGGTGCGCGGGTCCGATTTTGACAGATCCTTTGCGACACCGGCAAAGGTGGATATCCCCGTCGACTCGTCCGGTCGGGCTCTGATCACATATGTCAGCTGCGAAGCAGGCGGGCAGCGCACCGAGGCAAATGATATTCCCGGACCTGAAACAAAAACCGTCACCGCCCGATTTGGCGGGTCGGGTCTTTTTGGAAGCAAGGCGTTGCTGTTTGGCCCAAGCGGAAATCTGGTGCAGTACTTTGTTCGCGACGTAGATGAAGGTGTAATTCGAGTAGGTCGCGCGCCTGAGCCATAAGGTCAGGTGAATTTCTCTACTAAATTTGAAATTTGAGCTTTGTTACCCAAAGCGAACATACATCTAAATAAAAACAACGCCCCGCGCCTGGAGGTGCGCGGGGCGTGCAGTCTGCGACAGTCCAGAGAGGCGGGACTGTCGCTTTGGGGTCAACGGCCTCAGTTCACGGCTTTGGCGTCGACCACGTCCTTTTCGATGGCCTTGGCCGAAGAAATCTCGATCCGGCGCGGTTTCAGGGCCTCGGGCACTTCGCGCTTCAGGTCGATGTTCAGCATGCCGTTTTCATGGCTCGCGCCGGTGACGCGCACGTGATCGGCCAGGGCAAAACGGCGCTCGAACGCGCGGGTGGCGATGCCACGGTGCAGGTAGCTGCGATCTTTGTCCTCGGCGGCTTTCTTGCCGGCAACGATCAGCGCGTTTTCCTTCACTTCGACCGACAGGTCCTGTTCGGAAAAACCGGCGACAGCGACCGAGATGCGATAGGTATCGACATCGGTTTTTTCTATGTTGTAAGGCGGATAGCTGGGCTGAGCCACGTCATTGGTCAGGACGCGATCCATCATGTCGGCGATCTGGTCGAACCCAATGGTGGCGCGGTGCAGCGGTGCAAAATCAAAAGTACGCATATGTCATATCCTCATGTCTGAGCGATCTGTGTTTTGCCCTCCGTTCGGACGGGCGGTTCAGTCTGCCGGGCCCCGTTTGCGGCGACCCGGTACAAATCACATGGGGAGCATTTTGACCGAGTTCAAGACCCGCCGGACGAGATGAATTTAGCACCGGAATTTGACTTACCCGACCCCACCTGCAACCGCCGGATCGCGGCCTTGGGTTTGGGTGCATCGCGGCGCAGATCGGACTTGAGTTCCGAAATGATTCCAGCCAGTTCCATCCCGAAACCGACCTTTTGCCGCCCGTCGGTTCCGACCGCGGAAACAACCGACAGAATCTGCCAGCGGGGGCCGTTCCGGGCCAGCAGCGCCGACCCGGACGACCCAAAGGTGATGTCACAGTTGAAGGTGATCAGCCCCTGCCGTCTTTGCAGAATGTTGCAAGACCGTTCGCGGGTGATCGCCTCGGACCGGCCGCGCCCGTATGAGGCCAGACTGACCTCTTTTCCCGCCACGCCGCCGTTGAACAGCACAAAGGGATCGGCCACGGAATAGGGAATGGGCTGTTCCAGCCGCATCAGGGCAACATCTGCCCGCACGGACGCGGCCGAAAGCTCGGGGTGGTTAAGGTAATCCGGATGCACCGCGATCTGAACAACGTCGCGGTCGGCCAGCGACTTACCATAGCTCAGACCGGCCCGGAACGTCACCTCGCCCGGGGTATAGGTCTTGCCCGTCTTCTTGTCGATCGCGCAATGGGCAGCGGTCAGAACCAGATCCTGCGCAATCAGCGTACCCGTGCAAAATCCGCGCGTGCCAAAGTCCAGACGGCCAATGGCTTCCCAGCCGAACAGGTCCTCGCGGTCGGTCAGCTCGCGCTTGCTGCTTTGGGCATGGGACGCGGTGGCTAGGACCGACAAGCCCAGCAGGGCGCTCAGAAGAAATCGTGTCACGGTTTGATGAACCTCGCGCCAATATTCCTGTTGCGCGCTCCATTGGGTGTATCGGCCAGAAATCCGCGACCGGCCGACAGTTCGGCCTGCAACAGAGGCAATGACCCCTCGACCGCTGTGCCGACCGAGACCCGCTGACCGTTGAATTCCGCCTTGGCGGCCACCACCGACACGATGCGCGGGCGGTCGCCGTCAAAGGAAAACACCGGCGCGCCGGACGATCCGAACTCGACATCGCAGGACATCACCAGCACATCGGACCGGCGGGTCATGACCGAGCAGACCTCTTGCAGCGAGGGTGCCTCGGCCCGGTCCCGCGCATAGGACACCACGCCCACCTCGGCGCCCCGGTGCGGCCGGTCGCCGGTTTCAAAGGGAATCACGGTGGTATTGCGGATGGGTTGCCACAGCTCGATCAGGGCGATGTCATTGGCCAGCCGCGCCGTCGGGGTTTCACGGCTATAGCGGTAGTCCGGGTGAATCACCGCCTGCCGCGCCGCCCGGTAAGCCGAGGCCCGGCCCAGACGCCACGCGGCCAGAAACTCGACCTCGGACAGATCGATCCGCCGGCCCGTCGCCTTGTCGAACAGGCAATGGGCGGCGGTCAGGACCAAAGTCGGCGAGATCAGCGTGCCGGTACAGAACCCCGCACCGTTGATGTCCAGACGGCCCACAGCCATCCACGCCCGCCCGGCATCGGTGGTGTCCAGGCTTTTCAGCCCGCTGTCCTGCGCCATGGCGGCCATCGGCATCAATGCCAGCGCGAATGCCCTGATCCAGTTTCGCAAGCGGTTCTCCGGCGTTGCTGTTGGCTTACCTTCCTACGGCCCTGGTGGGGCGAAAATAGGGCAGTTGCGTCGCATACGCTTTCCCCCGGAACCTGATGCACCGCTGCATCATCCGCGCTTATCTGAGGATCGGAACCTCGGGCGTCTGACCGGTTTGCAGGCCCCTTGGCTTGGGACCGCCGGTCGCCCAGTCCAACAGTTCGACCGTGTGCAGAACGGGCACATCCGTGCCTGATCCGATCTGCATCATGCAGCCGATATTGCCCGCAGCGATCACATCGGGGTTCTTCGCCTCAAGCGTTCTGACCTTGCGCTGTTTCAACTGGCCCGAGATTTCAGGCTGCATCAGGTTATACGTTCCCGCGCTGCCACAGCACAGATGGCTGTCAACAGGCTCTAACACGACGAAACCTGCCCGTTTCAGCAGGTTCTTGGGGTGGGATTTGATCTTTTGCCCGTGCTGCAGGGAACAGGCCGCGTGGTAGGCGACGATCAAGCCCTTGTCGGTGCCTTCGGGCAGGTCCAATTGCACCAGCAGCTCGCTGATATCCATCGCAATGCCCGACACCCGCGCCGCATCTTCGGCCAGTGGATCGTTACGGAACATGTGGCCGTAATCCTTGACGGTGGTGCCACAGCCCGAGGTGTTGATGACGATGGCGTCCAGACCTTCGCCATTCATCTCGGTTGTCCAAGCTCTGATATTGGCCTCCGCCGCTTTATGGCTATCCTGCACCTTGCCCATGTGATGAGTCAGCGCACCACAGCACCCGGCACCTTCGGCCACCACGACCTCACACCCCAACCGCGTCAGCAGGCGGATCGTTGCGTCGTTGATATCGGTGTTCAGCGCCTTTTGCGCGCATCCCGTCATCAGCGCCACCCGTTTGATACGCGGCCCCTTGGGCGCAAAACTCTGCGGGTCGTCATTGCGACTGACCGGAGGGATGTGTTTCGGCGCCATGTCCAGCATCGCCCGCAGCCGGGCGTCGGGCATCAGGAACCGGAACGGCCGGCCCAGCTTGGCCCCGATCAGCGCCCAGCGGAACCGCATCGGATAGGGCAGAATCTGCGCCAGCACCCAGCGCAGCGCGCGATCGGTGAAAGGGCGTTTGTAATTGGCCTCGATATATTCCCGTGCGTGGTCGACCAGATGCATGTAGTGCACACCCGAAGGGCAGGTCGTCATGCAGGCCAGACAGGACAAGCAGCGGTCGATGTGCTTGACGGTCTTTTCGTCCGGCACACGCTGGTTTTCCAGCATGTCCTTGATCAGGTAGATGCGCCCGCGCGGGCTGTCGAGCTCATCCCCCAGCACCTGATAGGTCGGACAGGTGGCCGTGCAGAACCCGCAATGCACGCAGCTGCGCAGGATCTCGTTCGAGCGCTGGATCGCGGGATCTTGCAGTTGTTTTTCGGTGAACGTCGTCTGCATCCGCCTACCCCATCAGCCCCGGATTAAAGACACCGCGTGGATCAAAACGCGCCCTCAAACCCTGTGTTAGAGCCTGAATATCAGCAGGTTCAGGCTGAAACTGGCCCAGCGCGCCAGCGGTCTCGGCATCTGCGCGCACCAGCGTCGCATGGCCGCTGAACCCGCCCAGCCGTGCGCGCAGGTCACTGCCTTTGGGCGCACGCGCCCAGATCAGGCCTCCGCCCCAATCCAGCAGGGTTTGATCCGCCTCAAGCCGAGTCACGATATCGGGCGCATCGGTTGGTTTGACCGACATCCGCCAGACGTCGCCCTCGCGCCCGTGAAACGGCCCGACATCGCGCAGATTTCGCCATAGATCGGCAGCGTCCGAGGCCTCGGTGATCTCACCGAATACCGACAGCGTGGAATTCAAGCGTTCTGTCCGGTAGGTCACCGAATCCGAAAACCCCTCAACCCGCAACAGCGCCTGTCCGTCTTGCGGGTCGTAGGCGGCCCCACTGACCTCGAACGGGGATTTCAACGCCGCAGACAGGACCTGAACCGCATCGCCGGCATTCGCGACATGCACGGCAAGGGTCGCAACGGCCTCGGGCTTGGGCAGCACCTTCAGCGACACCTCAGTCAGAATCCCAAGCGTGCCCCACGACCCTGCCATCAG
This sequence comes from Ruegeria sp. AM9, assembly GCF_056540565.1. Classification (NCBI taxonomy): domain Bacteria; kingdom Pseudomonadati; phylum Pseudomonadota; class Alphaproteobacteria; order Rhodobacterales; family Roseobacteraceae; genus Ruegeria; species Ruegeria sp. AM9. The sequence goes on along the minus strand of NZ_JBQFWY010000008.1, from coordinate 47,267 downwards.
CTTGACCAGATCGTAGCCGGTCACGTTCTTCATCACCCGACCGCCATTCTTGATCACCTGCCCCATGCCATCGACATAGCGGACGCCCAACAGGAAATCGCGGCAGGCCCCGGCCTGAATGCGGCGCGGACCCGAGATATTGGCGGCCACCACACCGCCAATGGTCGGCGCCCCATTGGTGTCCAGCAGCCCGCGATGATCCATCGGCTCAAACGCCAGCTGCTGCCCTTCCGCCTCTAGGGCGGCCTCAATCTCGGCCACGGGCGTGCCTGCCTTGGCCACAAGGGTCAGCGCACCCGGCTCATAGAGGGTAATCCCGCTCAGCCCCGAGGTCTCAAGCGTGGCCTCCGGCCCACCAACCCCACGCGTGCCACCGCCGACAATTCGCACCGGTTCCGTCAGCCCGGCCACCATCTCGGCCAGTTCGGCCTCTGTCTCAGCTCTCATATCTCTTCATCTTTTTAAAAATACTCCGGGGGAGACGCGCAGCGCGCGTCGGGGGCAGCGCCCCTCACTCCGCAGCCATCCGCCGCGCATCGGATACCTCCAGCGGAAACACCTTGGCGGGGTTCAGCAGCCATTTGGGATCGAACACATCCTTGACGGCCATCTGCGCCTCAAGGTCCGCAGGCGCATATTGATGGGACATCAGGTCCCGTTTTTCGATGCCCACGCCGTGCTCACCGGTCAGGCAACCGCCCACATCGACACAGAGCTTCAAGATATCGGCGCCAAACGCCTCGCATTTCTCCAGATCGCCGGGTTTGTTCGCATCGAACAGGATCAGCGGGTGCATATTACCGTCGCCGGCATGGAATACGTTACCTACGGGCAGGCCGTATTCCGCGCTCAACTCTCCAATTCGACGCAGGACTTCAGGCAGCGAAGACACCGGGATCGTTCCGTCCAGGCACATGTAATCATTCATCTGACCCATCGCACCAAACGCCGATTTGCGCCCCAGCCAGATCTTAGCGCTTTCCTCGGCCGACTGGCTTTCGCGCAACTCCACCGGATTATGGCGCCTGGCGATCTCGATGATTTTCGACAGTTGATCGTCGATCTCGGCTTCCGACCCTTCGACTTCGACAATCAACAGCGCGTGGCAATCCGGATAGCCCGCATGGGCAAAGTTCTCGCAAGCCCTAATGCAGAGCGTGTCCATGAACTCAATCGCAACCGGCAGGATGCCGGACTTGATGATGTCGGACACGCATTGCCCCGCGACCTCGTTGTCATCGAAGCCCATCAGCACCGGCCGCGCCCCCTCGGGCTTGCGCAGGATGCGCAGCGTCGCCTCGGTCACCACACCCAACTGCCCTTCGGACCCACAGATGACGCCCAGCAGGTCCAGCCCGCTCGCGTCCAGATATGCGCCGCCGATCTCGACCACGCTACCGTCCATCATCACCATTTTCACGCCCAGCAGGTTGTTGGTGGTCACGCCGTATTTCAGGCAATGCGCCCCACCCGAGTTCATCGCGATATTCCCTGCAATCGCGCAGGCCAGTTGCGAGGACGGGTCGGGCGCGTAGAAAAAATCCCCTTCTTCCACCGCGCCGGTCACGCTCAGGTTGGTGCGGCCGGTCTGAACGCGGATAAAGCGGTTGTCATAGTCGGTCTCCAGCACCTCATTCATGCGGGCAACGCCCAGAATGACACAATCCGCGGTGGGCAGCGCCCCGCCCGCCAACGATGTGCCCGAGCCGCGCGGCACCACCGGCACGCCCTCGTCATGGCAGATGCGCAGCACGTCCGAGACCTCTTGCGTAGTCGACGGCAACACCGCCAGCATCGGCGGGCAGCGATAGGCGGTCAGCGCGTCACATTCATAGGCGCGGGTCTCAGCCGGGTCATGAATCACCGCGTCCGCAGGCAGCACCTGCAACAGCCGCGACAGCACCGCCTGCTTGCGCGCCAGGATTTCGGGGTTTGGCCGGGGCATTTCCATCGCTGATCCTCCGTTTGGTAAAATAATATTACCAATTTACTCGTCTGGCAAGTTCCGATCTCTGGCCCTACTGTCGCCGCCATGACCTGGATCGACCGCGCCCTTTTGTTCTCAACACTGGATTATGCCGCCGTGCTGCTCTTGCTGGGCACGTGGCAATGGATCGGCTGGCGGATCGAGCATCCCGCGCCAAACCGGCAATCGGTCGCGATGATGATGGACGACTTCCGGCGCAGCTGGATGCACGAGATGGTCACGCGGCAGCCCCGGATGTTTGACGCGCAGGTCGTGGCGGCGATGCGGCAGGGCAGCACTTTCTTTGCGTCAACCACGATGATCGCCATCGGGGGTGGGCTGGCGCTGTTGGGAAATACCGAACGGCTGGCCGGGGTCGCCAGCGATCTCGCCATCGGCAGCGCCCCGGCGCTGGTGTGGGAGATCAAGATTCTCGTGGTGATCCTGTTTCTGGCCAACGCGTTCCTGAAATATGTCTGGGCGCATCGGCTGTTTGGTTATTGCGCGGTGCTGATGGCTGCAGTCCCGAACGACCCCGAAGACCCGCGAGCCTATCCCCGTGCCGCGCAAGCGGCCGAGATTTGCGTCACCGCTGCGCGCAGTTTCAATCGCGGCCTGCGTGTCACCTATTTTGCGCTGGCTTCGTTGGCGTGGATTTTGGGCCCGCTCGCCCTGATACTCGGCACGGTCATCACTCTGGGCGTTTTGTACCGGCGCGAATTCGCATCCCATTCCCGGTCGGTGCTGTTGACCCTGCCACCCAACACAGAGTCGTGATGACGCCGCCGCGCATCGCCCCGTATGGTCACCTAATGCGACATCTGATTCTCAGCGCCGTTCTGGCCGCACCCGCCTTTGCCGATCCCGCCGTGATCGAGACTGTCTCGGCCCGTCAGAGCGGCGATACATGGCGATTCGACGTAACGATCCGCCATCCGGATACCGGCTGGGATCATTACGCCGACGGGTGGCGCGTATTGGACATGGACGGCAATGAGCTGGGGATGCGCGTGCTGCACCATCCGCATGAGACCGAGCAGCCCTTTACCCGCTCACTCAGTGGTGTCGTGATCCCCGAGGGTGCTACGCAAGTGCAGGTTCAGGCGCGGTGCAATGTGGATGGCTGGAACGACGGCACCACGGTAGTCGATCTGAACTGAGGCTCAGAACACGCCCAGGCTCAGACCTGCAGCTAGGGCGGCGCCGATTTCGCGGCATTTTTCCAGCTGATCGTCGGGGATGGTCTTTTCTGCCAAGATCGCCTCGGGCGTCTGCGCGTTGGTGCAGATGATCAGCGGTGGCTGCACCTCTTTCAGGCGCCAGCCGGTGGCAATCCGGGCCATCTGGCGGGCTGCGTTTTCACCGTCTGACCCGGCGCAGACCATCTGCGCATAGGGGCGCCCTTCGATCTGACCCAGCACCGGATAGTAGCTGCGGTCAAAAAACTCCTTCATCAGACCCGAAATTGCAGCCAGATTCTCGGGCGCGCAGAAGATATAGCCGTCAGCGCGCAGCAGATCGTCCGGCCCGGCCTGATCGGCGGGTTTCAGAATAGTCTCGGCTTCATCGCGTGCGGCCTCAGCCGCTGTTTCGGCCATCTGCCGGGCTCCGCCGGTGCGGGAATGGTAAACGATCAGAAGCTGCGCCATGTCAGACCCGGTGATAGGGGCCGCCCGACAGGATGGTTGCGGCCCGGTAAAGTTGCTCGGACAGCATCACACGGACCAGCATATGGGGCCAGACCATCGACCCGAATGAGATGGAAAAATCGGCCTCGGCGCGCAGATCAGGGTCTATTCCGTCAGCCCCGCCAATGATCAGCGCCAGATCCTGACGTCCGGCATCGCGCCAGCCGCCCAGCTTCTTGGCAAAATCCGGCGACGACATCACCCGTCCGCGCTCGTCCAATGTGCAAATCACAGCGCCCTTGGGCAGGGCCTTGCGCAGCAGCGCAGCTTCTGCGCCCATGCCGGCGTTTTTCTTGTCTTCGACCTCGATCACCCGTGCAGGACCAAGGCCCAGCGCGCGGCCGGTCCGGTCGAAACGGGTCATGTAATCGTCAAGCAGGGTTTTCTCCGGTCCGGCACGCAATCGCCCGACCGCAACTATGCTGATACGCATATTTCTCTCGCCTCCGACCTCTCAATACAGGTCGGGATGGCGCCTCAGTTGGCTGAGGCGCTGCCGCCCTGAGGCAGCCACATCTTTTCCAGCTGGTAGAATTCACGCACTTCGGGGCGGAAGATATGGACGATCACGTCGCCCGTATCGATCAGCACCCAGTCACCGGCATCCTTGCCTTCGACCTTCGAGGTGAAACCGAATTCCTGCTTGATGCGATCCGTCAGCTTTTCCGCCATGGCAGCGACCTGACGGGTCGACCGACCCGAGGCAATCACCATGTGATCCGCAACAGAAGACTTACCTTGCAGGTTGATCTGCACGACGTCTTCGGCCTTGTCATCGGAAAGTGAGGAAAGGATGCGTTCAAGCAGCTTGTCGCTGATTGACTGAGAGTGAGCCATTACACCGGCTCCGTCATCGGCGGGCAAACCCGCCTGGGTATGTAGAGACAGGACATAGTCCTCCTTTGCTGCGCGCCGCCAAACCCCGGCGCAGGGGTACTAATAAGGTAACAAGGGGAATGCAACATTTCAATGAAAGGCCGCCGGGCGGGGCGCACGGGCGGTCACTCTTTGGCGACCTGTTGCGCGTCTGCGCTGTCGGGCAACAGCCGAACCTCGCGCTGCGGGAAGGGGATCGAGATGTTTTCGGCCTTAAAGGCATCCCACAGGGCAAGGTAAACATTGCCGCGAATGTTGGTCAGCCCCTTGGTCGGATCGCTGATCCAGAACCGCAGGACGTAATCGACACTGCTGTCGCCGAATCCGGTGATATGGCAGACCGGCTCATGGGACCCGCCGCTCAGCACCCGCGTCACGGTTTTGACCGCTTTTATGGCCGTTGCGCGGACAAGATGCGGGTCGTCGTCATAGCTGGTGCCAAATTCCAGATCCAACCGTACGAACTTGTCGGAATGCGACCAGTTCACCACCTGATTGGTAATCAGATCCTCGTTCGGGATCAGGTATTCCCGCCCGTCCCGCGTAACCACCGAGACATAGCGCGCGCCCAGCGCGTTGATCCACCCGAACGTATCCCCCAACGAGATCACATCGCCCGGTTTGATCGACCGGTCCATCAGGATGATGATCCCCGAAATCAGGTTCGACACCACCTTTTGCAGCCCGAAACCGATCCCCACACCGATTGCACCTGACAGCAGCGCAATACCGGTCAGATCGAACCCCAGCGTGCGGATGGCGGCCAAAAAGACCGCGCCATACAACAGCACCTGAATGCCCTTGGCCAGCAGCACCTGCATCGACGGGGTGATGTCGTCATTGCTCATCAGCCCCCGCTCGGCGGCGCGGGTGCCGACGCGGGCCAGCGTCAGCAGGATACCGATCAGCAACGTCGCCTTGAGAATACCCAGCGCCGAGATGTGCAGATCGCCGATGGAAATCGCCACGCCGTCCAGAAACTCGGCCACGTCATCGGTCAGATTCAGGGCCACAAGCGTTGCATAGACCCACATTGCCCATTTGAAGATGCGCCGCAGGGTCCGGTTGCGCACCAGCCGCGCCACCAGCGCAATTGCCAGCCATGCCAGCGCCAAGGTTGCCACAACCCCGATGATGTAACTGCGCGAGGGCCATGTGATCTGCTGCATCAACAGGTACAGCACCCAGGACAGCAGCACGAAATAAACCAGCGTCAGGCGCTGCATCAGCTGGATCAGAACCCGCAAACGCCATTTCGGCCACCCTTCGCGGGCGCGGGCCCAGGCCTCCCATCGGCCTTGTGTCGCAAGTTTCAGAATATAGGACAGCGCCCACAGGCCCAGAATGATGACCAGCTGGTGCTGACGCCAGCCGGGCGTGACGACCAGCTCGACAAGGTTTTCGAATTGCACGGAAAAGCCCGCGACCATGTTTTCATAGAGGTCCGACAGCGAGCTGGGGATCAGGTCCTGATTCATGACCCCAGCTTGGACAGCGTTTCCGCACGATGCAAGCCTGTCGGGGGGATTGAACCTTGATTGACGGCCAGACGCGATATATCTGGTCCGCATGAGACTCACCCTGGCCCCAGCACCAAACCTGCAAGACCGCACGCGCCTGCGTGAACGGTTCTTTGGGGCCGCCCGCACGGTTCTGGCCCGCCTATAAGCGGCGCCCAGCCACTCGCCAGCTATTTCTCATTTAAAAACGGGAGAGGACCGATGTCCCCCAAAACACTCTATGACAAGATCTGGGATGCCCATGTCGCCCACGAGGCCGATGATGGCACCTGCCTGCTGTATATCGACCGCCATCTGGTGCACGAAGTCACCAGCCCGCAGGCGTTCGAAGGCCTGCGCATGGCGGGCCGCAAAGTGCGCGCACCGGAAAAAACCATTGCGGTACCGGATCACAACGTGCCCACCACGCCGGACCGCGTGAACGGGATCGAAAACCCGGAATCGCGCATTCAGGTCGAAGCACTGGACAAGAACGCCAAGGATTTCGGCATTCACTACTATCCTGTGCATGACGTTCGTCAGGGCATCGTGCACATCGTTGGCCCCGAACAGGGCTGGACCCTGCCCGGCATGACCGTTGTCTGCGGCGACAGCCACACCGCCACCCACGGCGCGTTTGGCGCTTTGGCGCACGGCATCGGCACGTCCGAGGTCGAGCACGTTCTGGCCACCCAGACCCTGATCCAGAAGAAATCCAAGAACATGAAGGTGGAAATCACCGGCAAACTGCAGCCGGGCGTGACCGCCAAGGATATCACTCTGGCCGTGATCGGTGAGACCGGCACCGCCGGCGGCACCGGCTACGTCATCGAATATTGCGGTGAAGCGATCCGCGATCTGTCGATGGAAGGCCGCATGACCGTCTGCAACATGGCCATCGAAGGCGGCGCCCGCGCGGGCCTGATCGCGCCGGACGAAACCACCTATGACTATGTCAAAGGCCGCCCGCACGCGCCGAAAGGTGCCCAGTGGGAAGCGGCTCTGGCGTGGTGGAAAACGCTGTTTACTGACGAAGACGCGCATTTCGACAAGGTCATCACCCTGCGCGGCGAAGACATCGCGCCGGTCGTCACATGGGGCACCAGCCCCGAGGACGTTCTGCCGATCACCGCAACCGTGCCGCATCCTTCGGATTTCGAAGGCGGCAAGGTCGACGCGGCCCGCCGCTCGATCGAATACATGGGTCTGGAGGCAGGCCAAAAGCTGAGCGATGTGGAAATCGACACCGTCTTTATCGGGTCCTGCACCAATGGCCGCATCGAAGACCTGCGCGCCGCGGCTGAGATTCTGAAGGGCAAAAAGATCAAGGACGGTCTGCGCGCCATGGTCGTGCCGGGCTCGGGTCTGGTGCGGGCTCAGGCCGAAGAGGAAGGTCTGGCCGACATCTTCAAAGAGGCCGGTTTCGAATGGCGTCTGGCGGGATGCTCGATGTGTCTGGCGATGAACCCCGACCAGTTGCAACCGGGGGAACGCTGTGCCGCGACCTCGAACCGCAACTTCGAAGGCCGTCAGGGGCGGGGTGGACGCACCCACCTGCTGAGCCCGGCAATGGCTGCCGCAGCGGCAATCACAGGACGGCTGACAGACGTCCGTGAATTGATGTAAGGTCCCCTCATATCTAGATATTTGAGGGATTGAAAACATGAGTGACTGGGTCAAATGGCTCCTGCTGGGGCTTCTGTCCATCGCGTTCGGTATCTTCGTACTGGGCGCGCCGGTTGTGGCGTCTGTCGCCGTGACGGTGGTAACCGGAGTGTTGCTGCTGATCTCGGGCGCGTTGCAGCTTGTGGGTGGCTTCACCGTTGAAGGCACCGGCAACAAGATCCTGTCGCTCATCATGGGTGCGGTCATGCTGTTTCTGGGCTGGTCCTTTCTGGATCACCCGCTGCAGGGCACGCTGACGCTGGCGACCGTGATGCTGATCCTGTTCATGGCGGGCGGCATCGCGCGGGTCTTTCTGTCGTTCCAGATGAAAGGAACGCAGTTTTTCTGGCCCACGCTGATTTCGGGCATCCTGTCGATCGTGCTGGCCGGTATCATCTGGTCATATGCGGCGGCAGAACCGGCAGCTTTGCTGAGCCTGCTGGGTATCCTGCTGGGCATCGAGATGCTGTTCAACGGGTTCGGCCTGATCTTCATGGCGTTCTTCGTCAAGAACGCACCCAAAGGCGAAACGAAAGAAGCTTAAACGCGGGGCACGGGCGCGGCCCTCTCCCGCAGGAGTGTAGAGATGGAAAAGTTCGAAAAAGTCCACGGGGTGGCCGCCCCGATGCCGCTGATCAATATCGATACCGATATGATCATTCCGAAAGTGCACCTGAAAACCATCAAACGGTCCGGCCTTGGTGTCGTGCTGTTTGACGAGATGCGCTATCACGACCATGGCGGTGAGAACGAGGATTTCGTTCTGAACAAACCCGCCTATCGCCAGACCGAGATTCTGGTCGCGGGCGACAATTTCGGTTGCGGTTCATCGCGCGAACACGCGCCTTGGGCGATCAAGGATTTCGGCATCAAGGTGGTGATCTCGACCAGCTTTGCCGACATCTTCTTCAACAACTGCTTCAAGAACGGCATCCTGCCCATCGTGGTCGAAGAAGAGCATCACGCGATCCTGATGGAGGACGCGCATAAGGGCGAAAACGCCCGCATGACCGTGCATCTGGAAGATCAGCAGATCACCACTTCGGATGGTGTCGTGATCGAATTCGACATTGACCCGCACCGCAAGCACTGCCTGCTGAACGGTCTGGACGATATCGGCCTGACGATGGAAAAAGACCATCACATCGACAAGTTCGAGGATCACGCAAGCCAGGCCCGCCCCTGGGTATGATTCTGTAACGAATCTGTGGATACTCAACCTAACGGGGTCGCCAAGGCGGCCCCGTTCGCATTCTTGGGGTTGAAATTCAGGAAACCACAACATCTAGGTATCAAGTTGATACACACGTCGGATTTGCGTCAAAAATGATGCAATCCCGCACCAGTTGCGCCATCATTTTGCCCGAAATCACGTGTTTTCTGCGCCTTGGCTTGAGCGAAATGTCGCTTATCGCCAATGTGGCGGGGACAGGCACCCACCAAAAGAACATTGGTGACTTATGACATCCGCCACAACTTCAAGTGGTGGGCACAAGTTGGAAGTGAAGTCGGCGAAGAACCGACTAATCCAGTTTGAAAGGGTTCGGATAGTGATTGCGCGCACAACTGGGGCGGCGATTCGGGGACTATTGGTTGCACTGATGGTGTTGACCCCCGCGTTGTACCTGCCCGTATCGTCAACGAATGGGACCGAGATTGTCGTCTTTCTCGCCATTCTCGCATTCTTTCTGACCTTTGCCGAATACAATTCGGCCTTTCCCAGCTTTATCGAATTCCGCGACGCGCCGCCGATGAACCGCTTGCGCTTTGTCGGGCTGATGTCGATGATCATGTTCCTGACACTGATCTGCAAGAACGCCTATGCGCCCAGCAGTTTGACCACGATTTTCTATGCGATGGGTCTGGGCGTCGCCAATGTGGTCGACTTCCCGTATTCTCCGGTCCGGCTGGTGGTGCTGATGCTGCCCCCAGATGCCAGTGCACCGCTGATCGAACTGGTGCGCATCGCCGCCAGTGTGGCCTATGTCGCAGCGCTGGTGACCATTGCCAGCTTTGCCTACGTGGTGAAGCTGCGCGGCTGGCCCACGGGCAACGGCGCCTTCAATGTCTGGACCAACCTGCCCCTGTTCGACCCGACCAAGGGCGGAGACGTTGTCACCCGCCTGCAACGGGACGGACGGCTGAACATCTCGATCGGGGTGCTGCTGCCGTTTCTGATCCCGGCTCTGATCAAGATGATGACCGACTATGCCAGCCCGATCTCGCTGAGCAACCCTCAGACCCTGATCTGGACCATGAGCGCCTGGGCCTTCCTGCCCGCCAGCATGATCATGCGCGGCATGGCGACCTTGCGCATCGCCAATCTGATCGTCGAAAAGCGCCGCGCCTACTCCACCGCCGAGTCCACGCAGGCTGCATGATCCGCATCCTTCTGTTGCTGCTGTTGCCGGTGATGGCTCAGGCGCAGACAGTCCGCATCGCCTCATACAACACGGAACTCAGCCGCGACGGGCCGGGCCTGCTGCTGCGTGACATACGGCGCGGTGATTCACAGGTGCAGGCGGTGGTCGAGGTGTTGGTGGCCACGCAGCCGGACATCCTCGCCTTGCAAGGCATCGACTGGGATCTGAACGCCGAGGCCCTGACCGCACTGCTGGAACAGCTGCGCGCCGCGGGGTTGGACTATCCCCACCACTTCGCCGCACGGCCCAATGCCGGGCTGGAAACGTCTTTGGACCTGAACGGAGATGGGCGGACACATGGCCCGGCGGACGCGCAGGGCTGGGGCCGGTTCACCGGCCAGGGCGGGCTCGCGGTGTTGTCGCGCTATCCGATCCACGTAGATGGCGTGCAGGCGTTTACCGATCTGCTGTGGCGCGATCTGCCCGGTGCGCAGATGCCGGTCACGGACGATGGCCGTTTCCCCTCGGAAGAGGCGCAGAACATCCAGCGCCTGTCCGCCGTGGCCCATTGGATCGTGCCGCTGGACACCCCCATCGGAGCGCTGGATCTGTTGACCTTTCACGCCGCCCCGCCGGTGTTTGACGGCCCCGAAGACCGCAACGGGCTGCGCAACCGCGATGAAATCCGCCTCTGGTCCGCGGTTCTGGACGGCCAGTTGGGGCGCAGGCCCGAAGGCCCGTTTGTGATCGCCGGGGACGCCAATCAGGACCCCGAACGGGGCGACGGGCGCCGGGAAGCGATCCGGGCACTGTTGGCGGACCCCCGTCTGCAAGACCCGCACCCCGCCGACATGTCGGGCGCGCTGACTACCGTGGAATGGAAAGCGGTGGGAGAGATGCGGGTGGATTACGTGCTGCCGTCAACCGATCTGCGGGTGACAGACGCGGGCGTGTTCTGGCCCGCATCGGAATCCCCCCTGCGCGCTGCCGCCGAACAGGCCAGCAGGCACCGGCTGGTCTGGGTGGACGTGACCGCGCCCTAGCGGCGATCAGGCCGGGGCCAGAACCCCATCCGGTCGCAGTGCACCGGGGATCGCCCGTTTCAGCGCGGTGTCCAGATCAGTTCGCTTGAAATCCCCGACCAGTTCTTGGAAAAACGTATCTTCGAGACTGTGCGGCGTATTCCACAGGTACCGCATCTCAAGCAGATGAGGCGCCAACCGCCAGACGGGACGAGCCAGCTGAATCGGCAGCCAGTTCATCCGGTGAACAGACACGTGCCGACCGGTGACCCGCGACAGCGCCTGCGCCATTTCAGCGCCGGTCACTGTGTACCCCTCGTAAGGCACGTCGCAAAAACGGGGCAACCTCTCGCGCATCTCGGCAAGGACCACCGCCGCGCGGGCAAGGTCGGGCAAATAGGCCCAGGCATGGGCGATGTCGGGATTGCCTGGATAGACGAAACGCCCCCGCGCCAGCGGTTTGATCATCACCCGGTCAAACCAGTTCCCCGACGCGCATGTGTCAAGAAAATCTCCGGCCCGCAGGATGATCGTGCGCACGGATGAGGCGCGGTAAGCTTCCTCCATCTCGACCCGAACTCGACCCAGAGGGTTCTGGGCCAGATGTGGCGTAGCCGCAGACCACGGACCCGGCAGGTCGGCCCCGAAGACATAGACATTGCCCGGAAGGAGGACCGTTGCCCCGGTGTCCAGCGCGACCGAAATGACCCGCCGGTTCAGTTCCGGCACCTGTGCCTGCCAATCCGGATAAAGCGGATTCCAGGCGTTGACGATCACATCCGCGCCCCGCGCAGCCTGCGCCAAGCTGTCGGTACTGCGGTCAAAGATGCGAACGGTCCAGCCCGCGTTTCGAAACGCAGCCATGGCGTTTCGTCCAAATCGGCCAGTTGCACCCAGGATGAGAACGGATTGGGTCATGGGAAACTCCTTTCAAATCGAAACTACCAATTCAAATCAATCGAGCAATTGCCGGGAAATGCAGAACGTGTATTCATTTATGAATGGATAAATCACTCACCCACGCCGACTGGTCCCTGATTCAAAGCTTTCTGGCGGTGGCCGAAACCGGCTCGTTGTCGGCGGCGGCGCGGCAGCTGGACCGCAGCCAGCCCACGCTGGGCCGCCAGATCCACGCGCTTGAGGATGAGCTGGGCGTGTCCCTGTTCGACCGCCACGCGCGCGGCCTGAAACTCAGCGAGGTGGGCACGCAGTTGTTGCCGATGGCGCAGCAGATGCACAAGGCGATGACATCGTTCAGCTTGGCGGCGGCGGGGCAGTCGCAGCAGTTGGAAGGGTCGGTGCGCATTACCGCTTCGGTCTTTGCGTCGCACCACCTGCTGCCCCCGATTCTGGCGCAGATCCGGCAACAGGAACCGGCCATTCAACTGGAACTGGTCGCCACGGACGCCATCGAGAACCTGCTGTATCGCGAGGCCGATATCGCAGTGCGCATGTACCGCCCCGAGCAGATGGACATCATCTCGCGCTATCTGGGCGACGTGCAGCTGTGTCTCTGTGCCGCCCGGTCCTATCTGGACCGCGCCGGGCACCCGCAACGCCCCGAGGATCTGTTCGACCATGAACTGGTCGGCTTTGATGCCAACGAATATATCATCACCCGGATGCGGGATCGCGGCTGGCCGGTCAGCAAGGACAGCTTTGGCACCAGATGCGATCTGCAAAGCGCCTATTGGCAGTTGGTCCGGGCCGGGTGCGGGATCGGCTTTTCACAGGTTCAGGTGGCCGAGGCCGACCCGGATGTCGAAGTGCTGGACCTGAATATCGAGATTGCGCCGCTTCCGGTCTGGCTGGCTGCGCCGCAGGCGATGCGCCAGACACCCCGAATCCGGCGTGTCTGGGACCTGCTGGCCGAGGGGTTGAAAGCCAGTCTTTGACCGGAAAAACGCAGGCCGGGCGGTGGTTTCGGCCCGGAAACCGGATTTCCGGCCCATAAAGGCCGGTTCGTCTCATTGACCCGATGCGGCGCAGACGCTAGGGCCATTGCGACGAAACGCAAGGAGATCCTTCATGTCCAACCCCTCGCTCCTCATCCTGCCCGGAGACGGAATTGGCCCCGAAGTCATGGCCGAAGTGCGCCGCGTGATCGACTGGTTCGGTGCGAACCGTGGCCTGGAATTCGACGTGAGCGAGGATCTAGTCGGCGGTGCCGCCTATGACGCGCATGGCAAGCCGCTGTCGGACGAAACCATGGCCAAGGCGCTAGAGGTCGACGCGGTTCTGCTGGGCGCCGTGGGCGGCCCGAAATACGACGATCTGGATTTCAGCGTAAAGCCCGAGCGCGGCTTGCTGCGCCTGCGCAAGGAAATGGACCTGTATTCGAACCTGCGCCCGGCGCAGTGCTTTGACGCGCTGGCCGATTTCTCGTCCCTGAAAAAAGACATCGTTGCCGGTCTGGACATCATGATCGTGCGTGAGCTGACCTCGGGCGTCTATTTCGGCGAGCCGCGCGGCATCTTTGAGGAAGGCAACGAGCGCGTGGGCGTCAACACCCAGCGTTACACCGAGTCCGAGATCGAACGCGCCGCGCGCTCGGCCTTTGAACTGGCGATGCGCCGGAACAAGAAACTGTGCTCGATGGAAAAGGCCAACGTGATGGAGGCCGGTATCCTCTGGCGCGAGGTCGTGGATCGCGTCGCGCAGGACTACCCCGAGGTCGAAGTGACCCATATGTATGCCGACAACGGCGCGATGCAGCTGGTGCGCGCGCCCAAGCAGTTCGACGTCATCGTCACCGACAACCTGTTCGGCGACATCCTGTCTGACTGTGCCGCGATGCTGACCGGCTCGCTGGGGATGCTGCCATCGGCGTCCCTTGGTGCCCCGATGGCCAATGGCCGCCCCAAGGCGATGTACGAACCGGTCCACGGATCGGCCCCGGACATCGCCGGCGAAGGCAAGGCCAACCCGATTGCCTGTATCCTCAGCTTTGCCATGGCGCTGCGCTACAGCTTTGATCAGGGGGCTGAGGCCGACCGTCTGGAAGCCGCGATCGAGAAGGTTCTGGCTGATGGCGTCCGCACCGGCGATCTGCTGGCCGAAGAAGGCGTTGAGCCGGTCTCGACCACCGAAATGGGCGACGCAATTCTGGCAGCTCTGGACGAAAGCCTCTGATCGGGCTCGACATTCCAAAAGGAAAGGCGGTGCCCGTGCACCGCCTTTTTTTGTGGGTTCAGTTGCCGAAGATATTATTCAGCAGGTTGTTGATGGCCCTGTCCAGACCGGTCTGTTGTCTGCTGCGCTGTTGCCGCGGCTGCGCGGTCTGCACCGGCGGATCGGGGGCCAGCATCGGCAACGGCGTGGGCGTCATCCCCTCGGTCACGCGCAGCATGGTCTCTTTCCAGATCTCCGCAGGCAGGCCGCCGCCGGTCACGCCGGACAGCGGCGTGTTGTCGTCATAGCCCATCCAGACACCCGCGACGTAATCGGCGGTGAAGCCGATGAACCACGCATCCCGCGCGGCCTGCGTGGTGCCGGTCTTGCCCGCCACCTGCCACCCGGGCAGCTTGGCGCGCCCGCCGGTGCCTTCGGACACCACGCGTTCCATCATCCATGTCAGCTGCTTGGCGGCCTTGTCGTTGATCACACGCTCACCAATGCCCGTGCTGGTCTGGATCAGGGGCGTGTTGTCACCCAGCAGTTTCAGTTCGGACAGGCCATAAGGTTCCACAGCCGAACCACCGTTCAGGATACCCGCATAGGCCCCGGTCATCTCGATCAGCGTGCTTTCCGATGCACCCAGCGCCAGCGCCGGGCCTTCGGCCAGATTGCTTTCGATGCCGAACTCACTGGCCACCGTGCGCACATTGTCCAGCCCGACAAATTCGGCCACTTTCACCGCCGGGATGTTCAACGAGTTCTTCAGCGCATCCGCCAGCGTCACCCGGCCATAGAACTTGTGGGTATAATTCTTGGGACACCACTGACCCGACCCGGGGATGTTGACGCAATAGGGTTCATCCACCACCGTATCTAGCGGCGAATGACCCAGCTCCAGCGCGGTGGCATAGACGAAGGGCTTGAAGGACGATCCGGTCTGGCGCAACGCCTGTGTGGCGCGGTTGAACGCCCCCGACACCCGTGTCTTGCGCCCGCCGACCATGGCCCGCACAGCCCCATCCGCCGACATCACCACAATCGCGGCCTGTGCCTTGGAGCCTTCGCGCACCTTTTCCTGGAAGATGTATTTCAGCGCCTCTTCCGCCGATTTCTGCAGCCTTTGATCCAACGTGGTGCGGATCACCACATCATCCGTGGTGTCAGTGCCGAAATAGCTGGGCAGCTCGGTGATCACCCAATCGGCAAAATAGCCGCCCGCCCGCGCCGCCGCGGCCTCGGACAGTTGCGCCGGGTTGCTGCGGGCGCTGCTGGCCTGTGCGGTGGTCAGATAGCCCTGCGCCTCCATCAACCCGATCACCAGTTGCGCCCGATCCTGCGAGCGCTGCAGGTTGTTCGTGGGCGCATAACGTGTGGGCGCCACCAGCAGACCGGCCAGCATTGCCGCTTGCGCCGGGTTCACCTCGGCGGCAGAGATGCCAAAGTAACGCTGGCTTGCGGCCTCGAACCCACGGGCACCTGCGCCCAGAAAGGCGCGGTTCAGATAGATGGTGAGGATTTCGTCCTTGGAGTATTTCACCTCCATCGCCATCGAATAGACCGCTTCCTTGGCCTTGCGCCACAGCGAGCCCTGACGGCAATCCGCCTCATAGGCGGCCTCGGAGTCCCACTCGCTGGGCACATACGGCACGCCCAGGCACAGCAGCTTGGCGGTTTGTTGCGTAATGGTCGACCCGCCATGGCCCGAAAGCGGCCCGCGCCCTTCGCTGAGGTTGATACGGACCGCACTGGCGACGCCCCGGGGACTGACGCCGAAATGGCGATAGAATCGCTTGTCCTCGGTGGCGACCACGGCGTTCTTCAGATGCGATGAGACGGTATCGGCGGTGATCACCCCGCCGAACTGATCGCCACGCCAGGCAAAAACCTTGCCATCGCGGTCCAGCAACGTGACCGAGCCCCGCGCCCGGCCATCCAGCAGCGCATCCACATCGGGCAACGAGGTGTAGACAACCCCCACCGCCAGCGCCAGCAGCAACGCGGCCACGGCGCCCACGCGCCACGTAACCCCCCAGATCAACCGCCAAATCCAGCGGAACAGCCGACGGAAAAACCCACCGCCTCCGCCGCCACCGGATTTCCGGCGTGTCGTCTTCCGAGCGGTCTTGCGGGTCGTCGTCTTGCGCGCGGTCGCCTTCTTTCCCGCGGGCTTCGCAGCCCGCTTGGTCGCCGTGGGCTTGCGCCCTTTCGACGGGTATCTCTTGTCCGCGACAAGCGGTGCCTTTCGGCGCCTGGACTCAGTCATGCTCAAACTCTGCCCGGTTATCATTTTGAGGCACCATACCCTGACAGACCGTTGAAGTAGAGGTCTGAATTTCCGGAAGCGGCCCTCATCAGGGTGCCCAATTTTTAATCACTTGATGATATTTGTGCAAAAATTGTGCACCTCACCCCTGTTTTCCCCAACCTTTCGCCACTCAAACCGTTCCTTACACGGCATAGGCGCGCTTTTTTCTGCAAGTGCAAACAAGCCGGACAGACCGGGGAAGCAGAGGGGAAGAACGTGAAACTGATCATTGCGACAATCAAGCCGTTCAAGCTCGAGGAGGTGCGCGAGGCACTGACCGAGGCGGGCGTGCGCGGCATGATGGTGACCGAAATCAAGGGCTTCGGCTCGCAATCCGGTCACACGGAGATTTATCGCGGCGCCGAATACGCCGTGAATTTCGTACCCAAGATCAAGCTCGAGATCGTGGTGCCCGCCACGATGGCCGACCAGATCGTCGAAACCATCACCAACACCGCCAAGACCGGCAAGATCGGTGACGGCAAGATTTTTGTCCTCGATGTCGAGCAGGCCCTGCGCGTGCGGACCGGGGAAACGAACGAAGAGGCGCTGTAAGGCGCCTCCATTCACAAACATTCGAGGACTGACAATGAACCTGATGAAATCTCTCATCCCTGCCGCCGCGATCGTCGCGCTGCCGCAGATGGGTCTTGCGCAAGAGGCCGCCAGTGGCGAGACCGCGCAGCACACGCAATTTATCCTGACCTCGCTGCTGTTCCTGGTTGGCGGTTTCCTGGTGTTCTGGATGGCCGCGGGCTTTGCCATGCTCGAAGCCGGCCTGGTGCGTTCCAAGAACGTCGCCATGCAGCTGGTCAAGAACATGGGCCTGTTTTCGTTCGCCGCCATCATGTACTGGCTGGTCGGCTATGGCCTGATGTATCCCGGCGATGGCTGGATGATCCCCGGTGTGCTGGGCGCAATCGCCCCTGCATCGCTTGAGGCAGTGGGTCTGGACGGCGTGAATGCCGATCTGTCCTATGCAACTGTCGGCTCGGACTTCTTCTTCCAGCTGATGTTCTGCGCCACCACCGCCTCGATCGTGTCGGGCACCGTGGCCGAGCGGATCAAGCTGTGGCCGTTCTTCGCCTTCGTGATCGTCCTGACCGGCATCATCTACCCGATCGAAGCGTCCTGGCAGTGGGGCGGCGGTTGGCTGTCCGAGATGGGCTTCAGCGACTTCGCCGGCTCGACCCTGGTGCACGCCGCTGGTGGTTTCGCAGCACTGGCCGGTGCCATCGTGCTGGGCCCGCGTATCGGCAAATACAACAAAGACGGCAAAGTGGTTCCGATCCCCGGCTCAAACCTGGCGCTGGCAACCTTGGGTACCTTCATCCTGTGGCTGGGTTGGTTCGGCTTCAACGGCGGTTCGCAGCTGGCCATGGGCACCATTGGTGACATCGCAGACATCAGCCGCATCTTCGCCAACACCAACATGGCCGCTGCTGCCGGTGCCGTTGCCGCGCTGATCCTGACGCAGGTGATGTATGGCAAGGTCGACCTGACCATGGTGCTGAACGGCGCGCTGGCCGGTCTGGTCTCGATCACCGCCGAACCGCTGGCCCCGTCGCTGTTCCAGGCGCTGATCATCGGTGCAGTTGGTGGCGTGATCGTTGTCCTGACCGTTCCGATGCTGGACCGCATGAAGATCGACGACGTGGTCGGCGCCATCCCGGTTCACCTGATCGCAGGCTTCTGGGGCACCTTCATCGTGGCCTGGACCAATGGTGACGCGAACTTCGTGACTCAGATCATCGGCTTCGCTGCCATCGGTATCTTCGTCTTCGTGGTCAGCTTCATCCTGTTCTCGATCCTCAAGGCCACCGTTGGCCTGCGGGTTGGTGAGGAAGAAGAGATCAACGGCCTGGATATGGGCGAACTGGGTATGGAAGCGTATCCCGAGTTCTCCAAAGGCTAAGCCCAAGGGCATAAAAGCAAAAAACCCGGGCGGTTGCGCCCGGGTTTCTTTTTTGGGTTTAGCGATATGTCAGACGCCCACGTCTACAATCGCCTTGGCCAGGATCGGCACCGTATCGGCATTCAGCCCGGCGATGTTCAGGCGGCTGTCGCCGACCATATAGATGCCGTGATCGGCGCGCAGCGTTTCGACCAGCTCCGGTGCCGCACCCAGACGCGAGAACATGCCGCGGTGCTGGGCGATGAACCCGAAACGGTCAGACCCGCTCAGGCGCTGCAACTCGTCCGACAGCTGCTGACGCAGACCCAGCATGGACAGGCGGACCTCTTCCAGCTCAGCCGCCCAGTCGGCGCGCAGGGCGTCGTCGTTCAGGATCGTGGTCACAACCCGCGCACCGTGGTCCGGCGGGAAGGAGTAGTTCTGGCGGTTCAGAAAGGCCAGAGTGGCCTGATTCAGAGCCGTCTGCGCCGCGTCATCGCTGATCGCCATCAACAGGCCGGTACGTTCGCGGTAAACGCCGAAGTTCTTGGAACACGACGCCGCGATCAGGCAGCGCTTGACCGACGAGGCCACCAGACGGGTCGCCTGCGCGTCTTCTTCCAGACCGTCGCCAAAGCCCTGATAGGCAATGTCGATCATCGCCACGAGACCAAGCTCGTTGATGATGTTCACGACCTCTTGCCACTGCACCATGTTCAGGTTGGCGCCGGTGGGGTTGTGGCAGCAGCCGTGCAGCAACACCACGTCGCCCGCTTTGGTGGTTTTCAGGTCTTCGACCATGCCGTCGAAATCGACGCCACGGGTTTCGCCGTCAAAATAGCGGTACTGGACCGTCTCCATGCCCAGATAGCTGAGGATCGACAGGTGGTTCGGCCAGGTCGGGTTCGACACGAACACGCGCGCCGAGGGGTTGGCCATGCGGATCATCTCGAACGCTTGCCGGCACGCGCCGGTGCCGCCCGGCGTCGCCACGGCCGCGATATTGCCGCGCGGGACCGCGCTGCCGAGGATCAGACCGATCATCGCATCGGCATAGGCCGGATCACCAGCCAGACCGGTATAGGCCTTGCTTTCCTGCTCTTCGAGAATGCGTTTTTCGGCCGCCTTGACCGCGCGCATCACGGGCGTCACGCCCTCGGCATTCTTGTAGACACCCACACCCAGGTCGATCTTCTGATCGCGCGGGTCTTCGCGGTACATCTGCATCAGCGCCAGAATCTTGTCGGCGGGCTGCGGTTTGAGGTTTTCGAACATCAGGTCTCTCCGGTTGCGACGGGCAGGGTCGGGAAGGCACCCCATTCAGCCCAGGAGCCGTCATAAAGCGAGTGATCTTTCTTGCCCAGGCGCTCGAGCGCGAGGCTGAGGATCGCGGCGGTCACGCCCGACCCACAAGAGGTGATGGCCGGTTTCGACAGGTCCACGCCTGCGGCCTCGAACACGGCGCGGCATTCGTCGGGCGACTTCATGGTGCCGTTCTTGTTCAGAAGGTTGCCAAAAGGTACGTTGCGCGACCCCGGAATATGGCCCGAACGCAATCCTTCGCGCGGTTCTGCTTCGGCTCCGGCGAAGCGAGCGGCCGAGCGGGCATCGATGATCTCATGATCGGCCAGTTTGGTTGCCGCCGACACCTGTGTCACGTCGCGCACCAGATGGTTCTGCACGCGCACGGTCATGTGTCGGTCGCGGATCACCGGGGGCAGATCCTCGATCTCGCGGCCCTCGGCCTGCCATTTCGGGAAACCCCCGTCCAGAACGGCGACGTTTTCCTGCCCCATCAGGCGGAACAGCCACCAGACCCGCGCGGCCGACATCAGACCGGCACCGTCATAAACCACAACCTGATGGCCATCGCCCACACCCATCGCCCGCAGGCGCGACATGAACTTTTCGACCGGGGGCGCCATGTGCGGCAGGTCCGACCGCCGGTCGGAAATCTCATCAATGTCGAAGAACCGCGCGCCGGGAATATGCGCCTCGTCGTATTCCGCCTTGGCGTTCCGCCCTTGCTGCGGCAAATACCAAGACCCGTCCAGAATCCGCAGATCCGGGTCCTTGATGTGGGCTGCAAGCCATTCGGTTGAAACGAGGGTTTTCGGATCTTCCTGCATCAAAGCCTCCCCAAAAGCGAGCTTGTTTTGTCCCTATACGTGCTCGCATTAGGGTTCAAGGCTGGATGGGGCGTTGTCCGCCTAACGCGCGCGCCTGAGGCGGAAAAACTGAACAATCCCGATCATGCTGATCAGAATCCAGAAGGATTCGATCAACATCGAGGCCAGATTGAAATTCTGAAGCAATGAATAGACGATCAGGATGGACCCCGCCAAGTTCAGCACCGGAAACGCCAGATCGTCCGAATTCATCATTCGCATCTGGGTGGCGAAATACGCAGCCACAACAACCAGCGCACCGAACGAGCCAACAGCATCCGCCAGCGTCAGAGTTTCAAGAAAAGCGGCCATGTCGTTCCTCGGGCGTATTGGTTTCGCGTTCAGCCGATCGCGGCCAGCGCATCCAGTTGTGCATAATGGTGCATGTTCAAAAAAGCGGCCCCTTGATCACCGGCGCGGTAGCCATGCGGCAGGTCCGCCGCAAACCGCAGCCCCTGTCCGGCCTGCAGCGGCACCCATTCGCCATCGCGCAGAATCTCGAGCGAGCCGTTCAGAACAAAGACCTCTTCGGTCACGCCGGTAGCATGGGCAGCGGATTCGTGGCTCTGGTTCGGCGCAAGATCGACATGAAAGGTCTCGGCCCGCAGGGCCGGGTCAAAGGGAAAGACGATCTTGACCTCGATACTGCCGGGGAACGTCACGGTGCGGAACACGTCCGGCGTAGCCGTGTCGCGCAGCGCCGCCGGTCCGATCAATGCACTGAGGGGCAGCTGGAACCCTTTGGCGATCTTCCACAGCGTCGCGATGGTCGGGCTGGATTCGCCGCGCTCGATCTGGCCCAGCATGGCTTTGCTGACGCCGGTCATCTCGGCCACCTTGGACAGGCTCAGCCCCGAGGCCGCCCGTACATCCCGTAGTTTCAGCGTTATGTCTTCCGGTGCCATATCAATCGTCTTTCGAATCCCCTTGTGCGTTATAGCGCACATGTGGTACGTGCGCTATAACGCACATATCCCGCATATCGCAACCGGGGCAAAAGGGAAACAGCATCATGCCAATGTACCGATCCAGAACCTCCACCCATGGCCGCAACATGGCCGGTGCCCGTGGCCTGTGGCGCGCCACCGGCATGACCGAGAGCGATTTCGGCAAGCCGATCATCGCCATCGTCAACTCGTTCACACAGTTCGTTCCTGGCCACGTCCACCTGAAGGACCTGGGCCAGATGGTTGCCCGCGAAGTTGAGGCCGCAGGCGGTGTGGCCAAGGAATTCAACACCATCGCGGTGGATGACGGCATCGCCATGGGCCATGACGGGATGCTTTATTCGCTGCCCTCGCGCGAAGTGATCGCGGATTCGGTGGAATACATGGTCAACGCGCACTGTGCGGATGCGATGGTCTGCATCTCGAACTGTGACAAGATCACTCCGGGCATGCTGATGGCCGCCATGCGCCTGAACATCCCGGCGATTTTTGTCTCGGGTGGTCCGATGGAGGCCGGCAAGATCGACATCGAGGATCTGGACGTCAAGAAAATCGACCTCGTCGACGCGATGGTTGCCGCCGCCGATGATCACTACACCGATGAGCAGGTAAAGCACATCGAGGAAAATGCCTGCCCCACCTGCGGGTCGTGCTCGGGCATGTTCACGGCAAACTCGATGAACTGTCTGGCCGAGGCGCTGGGTCTGGCACTGCCGGGCAACGGTTCGACCCTGGCCACCCACGCCGACCGCAAAGAGCTGTTCCTTGAAGCCGGCCGCCGTATCGTCGAGATCACCAAGCGCCACTATGACCTGAACGAAAAAGGCTTCCTGCCGCGCGAGATTGCCACGTTCGAGGCCTTCGAAAACGCCATGAGCCTGGATATCGCCATGGGTGGATCGACCAACACCGTCCTGCACCTGCTGGCCATCGCGCATGAGGGCGAGGTGCACTTCACCATGTCCGACATGGATCGCCTCAGCCGCAAGGTGCCCTGCCTGTGCAAGGTCGCGCCCAACACTGAGAACGTCCACATGGAAGACGTCCACCGCGCCGGTGGCATCTTCTCGATCCTCGGCGAGCTTGGTCGTGCAGGCCTGCTGCACGAAGATTGCAGCACGGTTCATTCCGGCACCATGGGCGAGGCGATTGCCAATTGGGACATTAAGGTCGCCAACAACCCAAAGGCGCAGGAGTTGTTCAAGGCCGCGCCGGGCGGTGTTCGTACGACACAGGCGTTCAGCCAGTCGAACCGCTATAAAGAGCTGGATACCGACCGTGAAAACGGCGTGATCCGCAACAAGGAACACGCTTTCAGCCAGGATGGCGGTCTGGCGGTTCTGTTCGGCAATATCGCCCGCGACGGCTGTATCGTGAAAACCGCAGGCGTCGATCCGGCCAGCCTGACCTTCACCGGCACGGCCTATGTCTGCGAAAGCCAGGATCAGGCGGTCAACGACATCCTGACCGGCAAGGTGACCGCAGGCGACGTGGTGGTGATCCGCTATGAAGGGCCGCGCGGCGGTCCGGGGATGCAAGAGATGCTGTACCCGACCTCGTATCTGAAATCCAAAGGTCTGGGCAAAGCGTGTGCGCTGCTGACCGACGGTCGCTTCTCAGGCGGCACCTCGGGCCTGTCGATCGGCCACGTTTCGCCAGAGGCTGCGGAAGGCGGCGAGATCGGCCTGGTGCGCCAAGGCGACAAGATCGAGATCGATATCCCCAGCCGCACGATCCATCTGGCCGTGTCTGACGAAGAACTGGCCGCGCGCCGGGAAGAACAGGACGAAATAGGCTGGGAACCTGCTGAGCCGCGCAAACGCAAGGTGTCCACGGCGCTCAAGGCCTATGCCAAGCTGACCACCAGCGCCGCCAAAGGTGCTGTGCGTCAGGTCTGATCGATAAGAATCGGTTCCTGAACGGGAACCGATTCCTTCCAACCTCAAAAGGCTCCCGCGCCCGAAACGCACCATCGGCTGCGCCGATGCCACGTTCGGTCTTGGGCCCGGCGCCGCGCAAAGCGCGGCGCCGGGCCCAACCAGAGGAGATGTCTCGTCAGAGACATTGACGATGGGCGGGAGCGTTCTGAAGCACGGTCAGTCGCCGAGTTTGGCGTGAACCTCATTCAGATCAATTTCCCCGATTGGCATCTTGTTCGCCGGATTCTCGAAATCGTATTTGAACAGCTCGAAATCCTGTTTGTAGATTTCATAGACCAGATGCATCGACAGGTCGTCGAAATAATCCTCGACCGGATATGCCCGTTTGGGGCCGTGACCTTCGGATTCGTTGAACCGGGGGATGTCTGCCAGATTTACCGCGTGCGGTGTTTCGAGATTGTCCAGAACACCCTGCATCCCGTCGTTGAACTTCTCGGTCCAGAAAACCCTGTCATACCGTCCACCATTTGCGATGAAGGTCGACACATGACCGGACATTGCCGACCAGTGGATGTCGGGATCCATTGGCCTGCGCCAGCGGATCGTATCCCGTGCGAACAGAAGAAAGCGGCGGAAGCTGGCGATCTGGTCGAACTCACCCTTGCCGTCATCGCCGCCCACCTCGATCCCGTAATTGTAGATCAGCGTCGGAACCAGATTGCCGCGATAGCGTTTGCCATTCCGCTGAATGCCGCAGATCTTGTCGAAGAACGAGCTTAGAATCCGCGTGTAGGGATTGCGCACGCAGGTAAAGGAATAGGAGGCATGGCTGCGGATATTACCGGTGATGCGATCCTGGCTATGGTCAAACGCCCATTTGTGCATCCCGTCCTTTGCGTCGTGGATATCGCCATCAAAGAACCGGCCGTGATCCGAGTAATACATGATCTGCCCAATGGTCGAGCAGGCACATTTCGGCACAACACGGTAAACCATGCTTTCACTTTCGGTCATCCATGTACCGGGAAAACCCATCTGCAGTGCCTCCTCAACGGGTCAAGATTTGCCCTACGCGCCCGCTTTGGTTCTCAAACAATCAAAAATATTCTGTTTATTCAATCGCTCATCCTCAGTATCACGGATCAAACAGGCTAAAACGGACATCACTGATACGATATGGCAAGGATTGCCTATATTCTCTTGTGCCACAAAGACCCCGAAGCGATCATTGCCCAGGCTGGGCAGCTGACCGCCGCCGGCGATTGCATGGCCATTCACTTTGACGCGCGCGCCAGTGCGGCGGCCTATGATCGCATTCGCACCGCGCTGAAGGACAATCCGAATGTTGCTTTCGCCGCCAAGCGCATCAAATGCGGCTGGGGCGAATGGTCTTTGGTGCAGGCAACGCTGAATGCGCTGCAGGCCGCCGTCGATGCCTTTCCCCGCGCCACGCATTTCTACATGCTGTCCGGCGATTGCATGGCGATCAAAACTGCTGAATACGCTCATTGGTTTCTGGACGAGAACGACAAGGATTTCGTCGAAAGCCACGATTTCTTTGCCAGCAACTGGATCAAGACCGGCATGAAGGAAGACCGGCTGATCTATCGCCATTTCTTCAACGAACGCACCCAGAGCAAACGATTCTATACCTCATATGATCTGCAGAAACGCTTTGGCCTGACCCGCGACATCCCGGCGGATATTCAGGTCATGATCGGCAGCCAGTGGTGGTGCCTGCGCCGCCGCACGGTCGAGATGATCCTCGATTTTCTGCAACAGCGCCCCGATGTGAGGCGCTTTTTTGCGACCACCTGGATTCCGGATGAGACCTTTTTCCAAACCCTCGTCCGCCACCTGATCCCGAAGGAAGAGATCGAAAACCGCACCCCGACCTTCCTGATGTTCTCGGATTACGGGATGCCGGTGACCTTCTACAACGACCACTATGACATGCTGCTGGGGCAGGATTACCTGTTCGCCCGCAAGATCAGCCCCGAGGCGCATGAGCTGAAAGAGCGGCTGGGTGCGCTTTACGCCAGCGAAGGGGTCGAATTCAAAATCTCGGATGAGGGCCGCAACCTTTATGGTTTCCTGACCGGGCGGGGCCGCGTTGGCCGCCGGTTCGGGCAGCGGTTCTGGGAGGCGGGCAACACGCTGGGCCCCGAGCGCGAGATTTTTCTGATCGCCTGCAAGAAATGGCACGTGGCCAAACGGTTGGTCGATCAGATCATATCCGAGACGGATATCCCCTGCGTCGAATACCTGTTCAACGAAGAAGAAACTCCCCTGCCCGATCTCGGCGGGATCGAGACGACGCTGCTGAAACGGTCCCGTCACCGGCGCGCGGTGGTGCGGATGTTGTTCGACCATTTCGGCACTGACAAGCTGGTGATCTGCGTCGATCCGGCCAATCTGGATATCATTGAGGATTTCTGTGCCGATCAGGCCAGGACCCATGTTCTGGAGATCGAGTGCGAATATTCCGACGACTACCTGATCGGTCACGCCCGCCGGGTGGGTCTGGCCGGAGAAAACAGCCCCACCGAAACGGTCGCGCGTCTGGTGCCGACGCTGCGAAATTCTATGGCCTATGAATCCGAGCTGATCCGGGCGGCCGGGTTTGACGGGTATTTACGTATCCGGGAAACTAGCCCGCGCGCCGAAAACGAGGCTGCCGTGGCCGAGTTTCTGGGCGTATCAAAAGACACCGCACAAGCCGTGATGCGGCTGGACTACCTGTTTGCGGACTGACCCGGCGGCGCTGTAGCTGCCGCCGGGCCGTATGATCAGATATCGAACTTGACGCCTTGTGCCAGCGGCAGTTCGGGTGAATAGTTCACGGTGTTGGTCTGGCGCCGCATATACGCCTTCCATGCGTCCGAGCCGCTTTCTCGCCCGCCGCCGGTTTCTTTTTCACCGCCAAAAGCGCCACCGATTTCAGCGCCCGAGGGGCCGATATTGACGTTTGCGATGCCACAATCGGACCCGGCTGCGGTCAGGAACTGCTCGGCCTCGCGCATATTCAGGGTGAACACGCAGGACGACAAGCCCTGAGGCACATCATTCTGAATCTCGATCGCCTCGTCGAAATCACCGTACTCCATCACGTAGAGGATCGGGGCAAAGGTCTCGGTCTTCACAGTGGCGGTCTGGCTGGGCATCTCGACGATGGCGGGCTGCATGTAAACACCCTCGGGCACGCCTTCAGTCACCCGGTCGCCGCCAAATACGGTGCCACCTTCAGCTTCCGCCGCTTTCAACGCTGCCGTCATGGCCGCACCCGAGGCTTCGTCCACCAGCGGGCCGATCAACGTACCCTCAACCAGCGGGTTGCCGATGGGCAGACCGGCATAGGCTTTCTTCAGACGGCTCACCAGTTCCGCGCGGATCGATTTGTGCACGATCAGACGGCGCAGCGTGGTGCAGCGCTGACCGGCGGTGCCCACGGCCGAGAACACAATCGCCCGCACCGCCATTTCCAGATCGGCCGAGGGGCCAACGATCATCGCATTGTTGCCGCCCAGCTCAAGAATGCACTTGCCGAACCGCTGCGCCACGATGGGTGCCACCGCGCGGCCCATGCGGGTCGAGCCCGTGGCCGAGATCACCGGAACGTCCTCGCTGGCCACCAGCGCCTCGCCCAGCGCGGCACCGCCGATCAGGGTTTGCAGCAGGTGGTCAGGCGCATCACCAAACCGGGCCAGCGCACGTTCGAAAATCTTCTGACAGGCCATCGCGGTCAGCGGGGTTTTCTCGGACGGTTTCCAGATCACCGTGTCGCCACAGACCAGCGCCAGTGCAGCGTTCCACGACCAGACCGCAACCGGGAAGTTGAAGGCCGAGATTACGCCCACCGGACCGGCAGGGTGCCAAGTCTCCATCATCCGGTGACCGGGGCGTTCCGAGGCGATGGTCAGACCATAAAGCTGGCGTGACAGACCCACGGCAAAGTCGCAGATATCGATCATCTCCTGCACTTCGCCCAGACCTTCGGACGTGATCTTGCCCGCCTCCCAGCTGACCAGCGCGCCCAGATCGTCCTTGGCGGCGCGCAGTTCTTCGCCCAGCAGGCGGATCAACTCACCCCGGCGCGGGGCCGGGACCGTACGCCATGCCTTGAACGCCGCTTTGGAACGGGCAAAGATCGCATCCATGTCATCGGCAGGCGTTTCGTGCACCTCGGCCAGCAGGCTGCCGTCAATGGGGGACCGCACGGCCAGAGTGCCGCCGGTCAGCTCAGCCTCGGTCAGGTCCAGATTTGCCAGTGTGGTTTGCGCAGTCATAACGATGTCTTTCATATCTCAGGCCGCCTTGTTCTGTTGGGTGACGTCACCGGCGCGATAGAGCCGACCAAATTCTGTGTTGAGGAAATCGGACAGGTCCACCTGCTCCTGCCGGACAAACCCTGTGCTGGGCAGAGATCCCGTGCGCATCAGATCGACCACGCCCAGAACGCCCGCGGCGGTGGTGACCTGAATGGCGCTCCAGACCTGGCCGTTGATGGTGCGGGCAAAGCTCTTGTTGATCAGCGATTTCTCACGCAGGGAACCGTCGATCATACCCTTGGCAGTGCAATAGACCAGCACCACATCCTGATCGGTGCGCGGCAGAGCGGTCTCGAAAATGTCCTTGAGCAGATCGCGGCGGCGTTCCAGCCCCAGATCCTTGAGCAGCAGCTTCAGGATATCGCAATGGCCGGGATAACGGATCGAGCGATAGGAGACCGCCCGTGCCTTGCCCTCAAGCGTTTCCGGCAACGTGCCCAACCCGCCCGAGGTATTGAAGCATTCGTACTCCACCCCGTCATGGCCCAGCACCTCATAATCTTCCAGCGGCGCGGTCTTGACGCGCTCGCCGTTCACGATGGCATCGCACGGGTTGCAGTATTCGTTGATCAACCCGTCGGTGGACCATGTCAGATTGTATTTCAGTGCGTTGGTCGGATAGAGCGGCAGAGCGCCGACGCGCATATGCAGGCTGTCCAACTCGTCGAATTCCGAGGCCAGCGCCGCCCCGGCGATGCCAACAAAACCCGGCGCCAGACCGCATTGCGGCATGAAGGCGGTTTTGCTGTCCTCGGCCAGCTCACGCACCGCGTTGGTGGCGGCGACGTCTTCGGTCAGGTCAAAGTAATGCGCGCCCGCTGTCTTGGCGGCTTTGGCTATTTTGGGTGTTAGAAAGAACGGCGCCGCCGAGATGACGGCATCGAACCCGGCCAGCCCCTGCGCCAGCTGCGCCTCATCCCCCACATCAATCTGCCGGGTCGCAATGCCCTGCTTGTTGAGCACCGACAATGCGGCCAGATCGCGGTCCGCCACGGTGACCGAGTAATTGGGGGATGATTGCAGCAGGCTGGCAATCATTTGACCGATCTTGCCTGCCCCTATGACACAAATATTCCAGCTCAAAACGCGCCTCCTCTTTCGTCTATTGAAAGTATGGGGCGCGGGTTGTTCGATCCGCAGGGGGCATCTTGACGAAAACGTCGAAAGTTACGTCATTATGACGATACTTTCGTCATAATGACTCAGGCGATCCGCGCCATGCCAGATACGGCCATCTCAGAGCCGACGCGGCGCTGGAACCAGCACGTAAGGCTCAGCGACTTCGGGGCGGGGAAAGGAGGACATGACATGTGGTTTGGCTTACGGCCAGACCCTTGGAAACTCGCATAGTCAAATCAACAACATCCGTGATTTTTGTGTCCAAATAAGCTACGGTACAGCCAATTGGGCCTATTTGTTCGCACAATTTCCTGCGTCCGCGCGGCCCGGCCAGCGCAGAACGCCCCGTCGGGCCGGTCATGAAATTCCGTGTGACCGCTGCGGCCTGACTTGGGCACAAGACACAGCGTTGGTTCTTTCAAGCGTTTCACGGCTAAGTTCAGGGGGGAACAGACGTGCCTAAGGACCCGATTGAAAACACCATTTCCTTTACTCCAACCGAACCCGAATGGGCGTTGATACAGGACATCCTGCCTGCGGATGATCCGGCCGCCATCCGGCCGCATTTCGAATGTTTCGAAGTGGCCGAGGAAACGGTTCTGCCCTCGCAGGGCATGTATGTTGTGCTAGGCGGCGAGGTTCAGCTGCGGCAGGACGGTGCGGTTCTGGCCACTGCCGATACCGGCGATTATTTCTATGAAGAACATCTGGAGATTTTTGACATCCCCGTCAGCCTCGAGGCGCTGGCCACGCCCGGCACCAAACTGGCTTATCTGTCCTCCAACCACTGGTTCGAAATTCCGACCAAGGTGCGTGAGGCCTGTTATGCCACCCTGTTCGGCGATCTGGTCAGCGTGCATCTGCAGAACTTCCAGCAACCGATCAATTGCTGCAGCGTCACGGCAGCGGCGCTGAGCATGTCGGCGCTGGGGTTCAGTTGCGAGGTGAACGACATCTTCCGCGAATGCGCCTTGCCGACCTCATTTGTCGTCAACGACGGTATTTCGCTGGGCGAGCTGTACGATGTTGCCTGTACCTTTATCCAATCGCAGGGTCTGCGCGACCGGGTACAGGTTCAGGCCTATTTCATGGATGAGGCCACCACCTCGGTCGAGCTGCTGTTGGAAGCGATTGACGAATCCAACCGTCTGGGCGGCGACAACGACATTCTGGTGGCGAATTTCCAGGTCGGCGTGGCTCATGGCAAACCGAATATGCCGGGAGGGCATTTCGCCATCATCGCCAAATGCAATCCCAGCACCGGGCTGGTGCATATGATGGATGTGCACCCCGAGAAATACGGCAAGCTGTGGGTGACTACGGTGGATCGTATCTGGGCCGGGATGTCGGACCGCGACGGAACCTCGATGCGGTCGCGGGGTATCCTGCGGTTCTCGGCGCGCGAGGCGGTGAAGACCAACCTGCAGACGCTGCAGCAGGACTGCAACTATGTCGACAGCACGCAGTACTTGGCCAAGGACCCCAAGAAACGGCGCAACCTGTTCCGGCGGGCCAGCCCGAATATGAACTCGCTGGGGGTGCTGGCCGAAAGCCTTGCGATTCTGGGCGATGCGCAGGTCGATGAAGACAAGCTGCTGATTGCGACGCAAACCAATTTCACCGACGCGCTCAGCCGGGTGTCCACCGCAAAAGAGATGCACGCGCTGGCGCAGCGCTATCTCAGCCAGTCGCCCGACGTGCATCTGGGCAGCACCTTCCACGGCTATTCCACCCGCAGGGGCGCCGAGGACAAAGCGCCCGAGGATTGGTTCCGCGACAAGCTGCGCAGCCTGAACGAAGATCAGGACCGGCACCTGATGATCAATATCGACTTCAACAGGGTTCTGGGGTTCGAGGTCATCCGCCCGCCCGAGAACGTGTATCGCGAGACCGCCCTGCTGGAAGAGTTCTGGTGCCTTTGCATCGCCTATGACGAGGAAAATGATCTGGTGACGGTGGTGGATATGAGCCCCGCCACCTCGCAGGTCTGGCAGGCGCCGCGCGGGCATATCTTCCGCGGCCTGCGCGACCTCAAGAACCCGGCGATGCTGGTGATCGAGGAACACGAGCCACCCGAAGACCCGACCGACGTTGCCCGCATCGTGGCGCGCCACCCGATTGTCATGTTCTATGCGGATGAGGACCCGTGGTCCTACATGCTGCGCAGTATTCTGGCCAATATCGGCATCACCAGCGTCAAGCTGATCGACATCGAAGGCCACGGCGCCAATGTGATGAAGATGCGGCGGCAGCTGAACGTGCTGACGGGCAAGGAAAAGGCACCCTACCTGTTCTTTCAGGGTGAATGTCTGGGCCGACGCACCGATATTGTCGACATGATCCTGAAAGGGCATCTGCAGGAACGCGTGCGCGAGGCCGGGCTGCCGGTTCTGCTGCGCCATGAATCCCCCAGCCTGGACAAGAACATCTTTGGCTATCCCAAGGGCGGGCTGACCGATGCGCCCACCGAAAAGCGCAACGTGCTGCTGTGTGCCTGCGGATCCTCGGCAGCGGACAAGGTGCCGGAACTGGTGGAGCGGATCACCGCGGCCGGTCACAACGTGAAACTGATCCCCTCGGTTTCGGCCGAGAAATTCTTTCGTGATTTCGGCACCGAGCGGATCGAGAAATGCATCACCCACAATGACTATTACCGTGACGATGACGAATGGAACTTCCGCTATATCGAATTCGGAATGCCCCTGCGCGCCTCGCATCTGGCGCTGTGCGACTGGGCCGATTGCGTGATCGTGGCGCCGGTGACGTGCAACTCGATGGGCAAGATCGCCAACGGGATTGCCGACAACCTGCTGACCTCGGTCTTTGTGGCGTGGCAATACCGGAACAAACCGGCGATCCTCTGCCCCGCCTGCAACACCAACATGTGGAACAACGTCACCACTCAGCGGAATGTGGAAAAGCTGCGTGATCTGGGCATCGATCTGGTCGGCCCGCGCAAGGGGCGGCTGTCGAACGGCATGATGGGAATCGGCATGATGGCGACCCCGGACCAGATCATGGAGGTGCTGGACGAAGCCTTCGAAGAACTGGCCGATCAGGAGCACAATATCTGCAGATGGGCGCAAGAGGCCGCCGCCTCGGATGATATCGCGCAATGGGGCCGGGTGTTTCAGGCCATCGACACCGGCATGGCCGGGATCGACATCGTCGATGACAGCAATGGCGACACGCTGCTGCACTACGCGGCCGGTGGCGAAGGCGAGATGAACGACGATGGGATGGATCTGGGCAAGCCCGACCTTGAGGCCGCGCAGGCGCTGATCGACCGGGGCATCAACGTCAACGCCACCAACGATCACGGCTTTACCAGCCTGCATGTGGCGGTGATGAACAACTCGGTCGAGATGGTGGAAATCCTGCTTGGGGCCGCCGGGATCGACGCCAGTTCCTGCATTCACTTCCTGCAGAACCCGAACAACACCAGGGATCACAAGCTCTCGGAAGAGATCGTCGGGATGCTGGACGACTGGGCCAACACCCACACCCTGACCGAGCTGGCGGAAGAGGACGAAAGCGATCTGATCGAGGATCGGGAAAAAACCTATCTCTATTTCACCTACGGCTCACTCAAGAAAGGGTTCCCCAACCATGATGCCCATACCGAGGTGCTGGACGATTTCGTGGGCGAGGCCATAACCCGCCAGCGAATGCCCCTGATCGTCCCGCACGAGCCGCATTGCGACAACCCCAATTGCGGCTTCCTGCACCGTATGGCTACGCTGGTCGACCAGAAAGGCCGCGGCAAGGCGGTGAAAGGCGAGGTCTATCGCGTCTCGTCCTCGGGGATGAAAGAGTTGGACAAGCTGGAAGGTTATCACGGCCCCAACGCGCCCGATAACGTCTATGTGCGCAAACGGATCAACGTGCTGATCAACGGCGTGAAAAAGCCTGCCTATACCTATGTGATCGCGCATCCGACCAAATACCTGGATCAATGGGAGCAGGGCACGTCTGACGTCTTTGCCGAATACACGCTGGACATGGCCACGGGTACGCCCAAGCCGGGCTATCAGCCACCGGCCTAGTTCTGGATTTCGATCACGACCTCATCCTCGGACCCGGCCTTGAGGCTGAGGTTGTAAGCCGTGATCGCCACCATGCACAGCAGGACAAAGGGCCAGAACGCGGCCTTGGGGTACAGGTTGTCCTTGTAATGGATGAACCGCAGCGAGGGCACCGCCTCGGACGCGAACAGATAGGTGTTGATCGAGACCGCCAGCAGCAGGAAATACATCAGGAAAAAGAACGACTCCATGTAGATCACCGGCGATCCGGCAAAGCCTTCACGCAGTTGCACATGGGCCAGCAGGATCACGAAGAACAGGACCGAGCAGGTGCCGATCACGCTGGAGGTGCTGAAATCATGCCGTTCGACCAGATTGGGACGGCGGGTGACGGTCATCACGGCACCGAACAGCAGCATCGTCACCACGATCAGCGGGATCATGTGGACGATGAAGGCATTCCCGAAGTTCCGCTTGATGACGAAGTTGTAGTGCAGTTCCGGTTGGTTGGTCTGGAACTCGTTTTCTCCGATGCCCAGCGTGGTATCCAGATCGGACTGGCGATAGTCGAAATAGGTGTTTTCGCGCTCCCATGTGCCCATGACGATACGGGGGTCAATGCCAAAGATATCCTCGGGGCCGGTGGCGGGATAGGCCGAAAAGTCCGGTATTAGAGCCACATTCACGTCAAACTCACCGGGCCAGAACCGCACCCAGACGGTTTTGTGGTCGAACGGATAGCTGGTGTAGTCAAAGCTCTGCCGCAGGGTCTGTTCGAAATACCAGCCGATCAGCTCAGACCCGTCCTGGTCCATGCGATAGACCTCTTCGATCAGGCCATTCGCTGCATCGGTGGCCTCGGGCAGGATGAACCCCACCTCGCCCTCGGCGGGTTTGATGGCATCATGAATGCCATCTTCGTAATGCTGCCAGATATAGCCGCTGACATGCACGTCGCTGGCGCCGACAAAGCTGAAGGATTTGATGAAAATGCCGGTCTTCACCCGGTATTCCGGCACATTTCCCAGCTTTTGCAGATACTCATCGACCGAAGCCTGATCCGGCAGCTGCGTCGGGTCACCTTCGAAATGGTTCAGCGCGACCAGAAGCCTGAAGAGCAGCACTGCCAGACCAAAGGTCAGGGCGCCGGAAATCCACCAAACCTTCTTTTCGATGCTCATTCAGCCCCTCTCATGCGTGGTCCAGCTGCCGACGAGGGACTGCGTGACGCCCATCTCGGCGAACCGCGCGCCCAGTGCGTCAAAGTCTTCATGCGCGGACATGGGAATGCCCCAGCCGCCGCACGCGGCCAGAACCTTTGCGTGCTGAATCGACAGATCGACCATCGGCAGGGGTTCATCAGCGGTGAACTTGGCCAGCGCATCCGCGTATTCCGTGGCCCTGTCCCATTCCTGCCGCGCCAGCATGACGGCGCTGGCATCGGGATAGAAATGCAGATGGCTATGGCCCACGCAGCCCTCGGCAATGATCTGAGCACCCAGTTTCAGGTGCTGATCCTGTTTGTTAGGGTCTGTTTCGGCCATGGCCAGCGCCGACAGCGCCTTTGGCCCCACAAAATTGCGACCGTGTTCCAACGCAATCTCAACAGCGTGCTCACCGGTCGCACGCGCCTGTTCCAACTGCCCTGCATAGACCTGCGTGCGGGCCAGATGCTCCAGCGCCTGCGCCTCCAGCCGCTTGGCGCCCACGCGGTTGGCGATCTCGGCGGAAACGGTGAAGGTCTCCAGCGCCTGATCCAGTTCGCCCAAAAAGGTGTGCGCCACACCCAGACAGGTCTGCGCCACACATTCCGGCACAAAGGCAAAGTACTTCTGCGAAACCTCGATCGCCTCCTGCGCGTCGCGCTTTCCCTGCGCCACATCACCGGTATAGCTGCGCGCCACGCTGAGGTTGTGCAGGTTCGCCGCCAGATCGCGCACCAGCCCCTTTTCGCGCGCCCGCTCGACCGCTTGCGTATAGAACCCGGTGGCGGTCTGCATCGTCGCGTTCATGAAATTGGCATCGCCAAACCCGCTGAGTGCCCCAACCTCCAACCGGGCCGATTCCAGCTTTCTGGCCAGTGTTAGAGCCTTTTCGTTGCTTTGCAGCGCATCCTCGACCCGGCCCAACGGGAAATAGACATTGCCGCGCACATAGTTGATCTGGGCAATGTCGCGCTCGGACCCGCACCGCTCGGCCGCAACCTCGGCGGTGTCGAGGCTTTGCAGCGCGTCCTTGTACAAGCTGGCCTGCCGCGCCGCCTGCGCCAGCCCGATATGGGCCCGGCTGACCTGTTCATCGGTCTCGGCCAGATCGGCAGCCTCTTTGAACTCGCGCAGGGCATCGTCCGACAACCCCTGCAGGCGATGTGTTTCGCCCCGCGCACAGAACAGATCGAACCGCACCCCGGACGGGGCGGGCAGTTCCAGCGCCCGTTCGATCAACGGGCTGGCATCGTCGAATTGGAAGGCCTGGATCAGGTTTTCGGCGGCGTCCAGATAGGCTTGGGCGGCGTTCGTCGCGCCTGCCCGGTCCAGATGCTGCGCCCGCAGGGTGGCATCACGATCCTCGAACCATTTCGCGGCCTGACGATGCAGCCGCGCGCGTTCGGATTTGACCAGCGTCGCGTAAGATCCGTCGCGGATCAGCGCATGAGCAAACATCAGATCGGTCCCGGCCTCACGGATCAGGGCCGAGCGGATCAGGGTAGATACATCCAGATGCCCCTCGCCCAGAATAAAGTTCAACACCTCGGGCGAGAACCGCTGGCCCAATACCGAAGCCGCCTGAATCGCCGCCCGGCTGGACCGGTCCAGCGCATCCAGCCGTGACTGCACGATACCCTGTATGCTGCCGGGAACGGACTCGCGTTTCAGTACATCGATATTGCGCAAGAGCTGTTCCAGAAACAGCGGATTACCCCCGGCGCGCTGCACACAGGCGTCCAAAAGCTCGGGGTCGATGCCGGTAAACTCCTCGACCAGTTGCAGGGCCTGATCCTCGCCCATTGGCGCCAGTTCCAGTTTCGAGATCAGCGCACCATCCGTGCTCATCTGCCAGTCGCGGTTGATCGGATCACCCTCGACCCGGCTGGTCATCAGCAGCACGCAGGGCAGATCGCGCGTGGTCGCAGCGATATGGGCGCAGGCGGTCAGGATATCCGGTGCGGCCCAGTGGATATCCTCGATCTGGATCAACATGGGCGCATCACGGCTGCGC
This sequence comes from Ruegeria sp. AM9, assembly GCF_056540565.1. NCBI lineage: Bacteria > Pseudomonadati > Pseudomonadota > Alphaproteobacteria > Rhodobacterales > Roseobacteraceae > Ruegeria > Ruegeria sp. AM9. Next base: position 11,186 of record NZ_JBQFWY010000008.1, on the reverse strand, counting down.
GCGGCGATCAGCTCATCAATCACCTGCCGCCGTCCGCGCTGACGGGTGGCATTGTCCATCACCGCATAGACCTCGGCCAGTCCGGGGTCTTGCTCCAGTTCCAGCAGCGCGTTCAGATGAGTGGCGTTCGACGGCGAAACCCAGCCCTTGGCCACCGCCTCCTGCGCCATCGCGGCACAGGTCGCCGCGTCATCGGCGGCCTCAAGGCCCAGAATACTGCGGGCAACGGATTGAATGGCCGAGTGCCCCTCACGCGCACCAAAATCCATCACCACGCCATTGTGGATCGAGTAATTCAGTCCACCGGCCATCTCGGCCACTTGTTCGGACAGGTGGGTCTTGCCGATCCCCGGTTCCCCCAGAACGATATGGACCTCGCCCTTGCCATGCTGCTGGCAGCGGTCGAATGTGGCCGAGAACAGCGACAACTCGCGCTCGCGCCCGACAAAGCGGTGCCGGCGCGACCGGATGTTGCGTGCCAATCGGTCCAGCCGCCACAGCTCGACCGGTTCATTCAGGCCCTTGATGTCCTTCTTGCCCATGCTCTCACCGACAAAAAGCGGCCCTAACGCGCGCTGAATGTCATGTGAGACAAAGGTCTCGCCGGGCACAGCCATGTCGGTGATGCGCGAAGCCAGATTCACACCATCGCCGGTCACCGTGTATTCCGTATGCGCCTGACTGCCGGTTGTGCTGGCGATCACCTGCCCCGAGGCGATGCCGATATGGCACGACACCGGCGGGTTCAGGCTAGGCAGAACCGCGTGAATCTCCAGCGCCGCGCGGGCCGCGCGTTCGGTGTCGTTGGTGTGGGAAATCGGCGCGCCGAACACCGCCATGACCGCGTCACCGATATGCTTGTCGATCCGACCGCCAAATTTCTCGACCACGTGATCCACCTTGGCAAAAAACGCGTTCAGCAGCGCGTGCATGTCCTCGGCGTCCAACTCGCTGGTCAGGCGGGTAAAGCCGGTGAGATCGGCAAACATTACCGTGACCTGCCGCCTGGCGGGCTCGGGCGGGGTGTCAGGTTCATAGGGCTGCACGGCTTCGACCGCCTCAAGCTCGGCAATCGCGCGCAGCAGCCTGCGGCGGTCTCCGACAGCGGTCACTCCGATTTCGATCAGGTCTTCACCCGTCAGGTCGGGCAGAATTGCGAAATCAATTTTGTTATCCAAAAAGGCTTGCGCGTATTCAGAAAGTCCAAGCGCGCCCAGCCAGTCCCTAAGGTCCTGAGACATGTCGCCCCTCTGAAGCCCCCTTACTTCAGAGTCAGACCTAGCACAGCAGACCCCTTTGAGTCTGCAATAGTTAACGAAATTAATGTTTATGTCCGCCCATATGCCTGAGATCGGGGCACTCGACCTTTTGGCCTTCGGGCTAAGCGCCCGAAAACTTCACTTGCGTGTCTCGTCCAGAACACTTCGTTCCCCGGACAGGGTCAGCTCGTAACTCATCGGGTTGGACCGCGCGATCACACGACCTTTGCGCACCACGGCCAACCGGTGGGCGCGCAGCCGGATCGCCTCGATCCGGTCGGTGGCCTGCATCAACACGAAATTGGCGGCACAGCCCTTGGCGACGCCATACCCCTGCAAGCCCATGATCCGGGCCGAGTTTTCGGTGACCGCATCGAAACACCACGCCATATCGGCGCGGCTGGACAGCTGCCCCACATGCAACCCCATGAAAGCCACGTCCAGCATGTCGGCCTTGCCCAGCGAATACCACGGATCCATCATGCAATCCGAGCCGAACCCAACCGTGATCCCGGCATCGCGCAGCTCGCGCACACGGGTCTGGCCGCGACGTTTGGGATAGGTGTCGTGACGGCCCTGCAGCATGATGTTGATCAACGGGTTCGGGATCGCGTGCACCCCGGCCTCGACCATCAGCGGGATCAGCTTCGAGACATAATAATTGTCCATCGAATGCATTGAGGTCAGATGCGACCCCGCAACCCGGCCATTCAGACCCAAACGTTGGGTTTCATAGGCCAGAGTCTCGATATGGCGGCTGAGTGGATCATCGCTTTCGTCGCAATGCATATCGACCATCAGCCCACGCTCGGCCGCGATTTCACACAGCAGGCGCACGGATTCCGCCCCGTCGGCCATGGTGCGTTCGAAATGCGGGATGCCGCCCACCACATCCACACCCATATCCAGCGCGCGGAGGGTGTTCTGCATCGCGGTCGGGTCGCGCAATACGCCGTCCTGCGGGAAGGCGACCAGTTGCAGGTCCAGATACTCCTTCACCTGCTCGCGCACCTGCAACAGCGCCTGTACGCCCTTGAGTTCATCATCGCAGGTATCCACATGGCTGCGGATCGCGCCGATGCCCTTGGCCACCGCCAGTTCGCAATAGCGAAGGGCGCGGGCGACGATATCCTCGACCGTCTGGATCGGCTTCAGCTCACCCCACAGGGCAATCCCTTCCAGCAAGGTGCCCGAGACATTCATCCGCGGATTACCCAGTGATAGAGTCGCATCCATATGAAAATGCGGGTCGACAAAAGGAGGGGAAACCAACTGCCCCTCGGCGTCGATCACCTCACCCGCTGCGGCGGTGATCCCGGGCTCGATGGCGGCGATCCTGCCATCTGCGCAGGCGATGTCCACGCCGGTCTGGCCATCGGGCAGGGTGGCATTCTTGACGATCAGATCGAACATGGCGGCTCCTATCGTTGGCCTTTGAACCAGGGGGTAAGCAATGCGCGCGGATAATCCGCCGACCGCGCCGCAACGACAAGCGCGATGATCGACAGGATATAGGGCGCCATCAGGAACACCTGTCCGGGAACCAGCGCCCCCATCTCGGTCTGCAACCGCACCTGCAGCGCATCGAAGGCGCCAAACAGCAGCGCCCCCAGCAACGCCTTGCCGGGGCGCCAGCTGGCAAAGATCACCAGCGCGATGCAGACCCAGCCGCGCCCGTTGACCATGCCAAAGAAAAAGGCGTCAAAGGCGCTCATGGTCAGGAAAGCTCCACCCAGTGCCATCAGGGCCGAGCCCGCAACGATCGCTCCGATCCGCAACCCATAGACCGATAATCCTTGCGCATCGACACTGTCCGGGTTGTCGCCCACGGCCTTGATCGCCACACCCAGCGCGGTGCGGTTCATCACATACCAGACCACCGCGACCAGAAGCAGCGCCAGCCATGTCAGGGCGGTTTGCTGGAACAATACAGACCCTAAAAAAGGCAACTCGGACAGAACCGGCAAGTCCAACGGCTGGAAAGGTTCGATCCGGGGCGGCGAGGATACGTTCGGCAGCGCGGTACGATAGGTGTAGTAACTGACCGAGGTGGCAAACAGCGTGATCCCCAATCCTGAGACATGTTGCGACAGCCCCAGCGGCACCGTCAGGATCGCGTGCAGCAGGCCGAAGAACGCCCCGGCAAGCGCGGCAACCAGCACTCCGCCCCACAGACCCGCACCCAGCCAGACCGCCATCCAGCCACACATGGCACCGACGACGAAAATCCCCTCGATGCCGAGGTTCAGCACCCCTGCCCGTTCGCAGATCAGCGCGCCCAGCACGCCAAAGATCAAAGGTGTTGCGATACGCAGGGAGGCCGCCCAAAAGCTTTCGCTGACCAGAATGTTGAGAATGTCCATCATGACGCCACCCTCGAGGTGCTGGCACGGACGATGCGATAGCGGGCAAAAAAACCGCCGACCAACACGCAGAGCAGGGAAACGGAAACCACCAGATCAGCCAGAAACGAGGATACGCCCATGGCGCGGCTCATACTGTCGGCGCCCACAAACACGGACGCGATGAACAGTGCCGCAATGACCACGCCCGCCGGTGACAACCCCGCGAGCATCGCCACGACAATGCCGGTATAGCCGAAGCCGGGCGACAGGTCGGCGGTCAGATAGCCCTTGAGCCCCGCAACCTCGCTGACCCCCGCCAGACCGGCCAGCCCGCCCGACAGGATGGCCACGCCAAACAACGAGCGGTTCACGTTGATCCCCGCATGACGCGCGGCGGCGGCGTTCTCTCCCACCGCCCGCAACCGGAACCCCCAGACCGAGCGCGCCAGCATGAATTGGGCCAATCCGGCCAGTATCAGGGCCACAATCAGCCCCGAATGCACCCGCATCCGATCCATCAACGGCGGCAGCATCCCCTGATCCAGGACCGGCGCCGATTGCGGCCAGCCCAGGCTCATCGGGTCCTGCAACGGCCCTTCAAGCATCATCTGCACAAAGATCAGAATGATGAAGTTCAGCAGCAGCGTGGTCACCACCTCATCCGCGCCAAATCGCGTTTTCAGATAGGTCGGCGCAACCATCCCCGCAGCCCCCGCCACCGCGCCCAGCATAACAATCAGCGGCAACAGCAGGACACCGGACACATCCAGCACGCCGGACCCGATCGCCACAGCGGCCATAGCGCCGAGATACAACTGCCCCTCGGCCCCGATATTCCACAGCTTGGCGCGAAAGGCCAAAGCCGCTGCAAGGCCGGTGAAGATCAGCGGCGTGGCGCGGGTGAGCACTTCGGAAAAGGCAAAAACAGAGCCAAACACGCCGCGAAACATCTCGACATAGGCTGTAATCGGGTTGGCCCCGGCGGCCAGCAGGGGAATGGCAGCAAAGCCCAGAGCAATTACGGCGGACAGGATTGGTACGCCCAGGGTAAAGGCGCGCGACTGGGTTTGGCGAGGCTCAATACGGATCATGCCGGTTCTCCCGCCATCATCAGACCGATCTGTTCCCGGTCGCGGCTGGGGGCCTCGTGCAACTCTCCGTCGCGGATGACCACGATCCGGTCGGCAAGGCCCAGAATTTCGTCGAGGTCTTCAGAAATCAACACCACCCCCGCACCCCGTTCGCGGGCCTCCAGCAAACGCCGCCCGACCTCGGCCGCGGCCCCCATGTCCAGACCGCGGGTTGGTTGGTTGGCCAGGATCAGGTCAGGTGACTGGTCAAACACGCGCGCGAGAATGAGCTTTTGGATATTGCCCCCGGACAACAGCCGCGCGGGGGCCTCAACACCCGGCCCGCGCACATCGTAAGCCTTGGCCAGTCGTTCGGCGTTTTCGGAAATTGCCTCGCGTCGCAGCAGGCCCCGCGATTGCACGTCGCCATTATCCAGCCGCTCGACGATCATGTTCTCGGCCACACTCATTGCGCCGACGATACCTTCGTGGTGGCGATCTTCGGGAATACGGCCAACGCCCGCTCGCACCATCGCAGCAGGGCTGGGGGTGCCGATTTCGACGCCATTCACCTGTATTAGACCCTTTGTTGGCCGCACCAGGCCCGAAATTACATTGGCCAAACCGCTCTGCCCGTTACCCGACACCCCGGCAATCCCGAGGATTTCATGCGCGTGCACCGTCAGATCAACCCCGTTAAGCGTGTCGCGGTTGGATCGGCCTGCGACCGACACGCCCGACAGGGCCAGCACCGGTGCACCTGGCGTCATCGCGGCACCTGCCAGGTCCGGCGTATCCGCCCCGACCATCATCCGGGCGATGGATTTCTCATCCGCCTCCGAGGTCGCCATCTCACCCACTTTCCGGCCATGGCGCAGAACAGCAATGCGGTCGGAAAAGGCAAGAACCTCGCGCAGCTTGTGGCTGATGAAGATGACCGACAGCCCCTCGGCCGTCATCATGCGGATATTTTCGAACAAGGTGTCGGCCTCTTGCGGGGTCAGTACAGCGGTGGGTTCGTCCAACACCAGTATCCGCGCCTGCCGATAGAGCGCCTTGAGGATCTCGACCCGCTGCCGTTCCCCCACCGACAGCCGTCCGACCGGCGCATCCAGCGGCGCAGTCAGGCCGCTTTGGGCGATGATCTGTTCAACCTTGCGCCGCGCTGCACGCCGGTTGCGGCGCAGGGCGAACAGGGGTTCGGCCCCCAGGGTGATATTGTCCAAAGCCGAGATATTCTCGGCCAGTGTGAAATGCTGGTGCACCATGCCGACCCCTGCGGCCAGTGCCACCTGCGGATGGCCCAGCGGCAGCGGTCGCAAAACACCCGTCTCGTCAGCGACTTCAATAGACCCTGAATCGGGCAAATAGTGCCCAAACAGCATATTCATCAGCGTGGTCTTTCCCGCGCCGTTTTCACCCAGTAATGCTAGGACCTCACCCTTGTTCAGGGTCAGGCTGACATCGTCATTGGCGATGACCGGGCCGAAATGCTTGCTCAGCCCGTTGAGCTTGAGAACTGTGGTCATGGGGAAAGCGGGCCGGCGCAGGGACCGGCCCGAGTGCCATCAATTGTCCGAGACCGGCCGGTCATCGTTGACATTCACGCGGAACAGACCGTCCAGAATCTCTGCCTGGCGCGCGTTCACCGCTTCGAGCACATCAGCCGGAACCAGTTCCTCATCCAGAACCATCGAGCCGCCGCCATAGCCCATAAAACTGTACTGGCCGTAATCTGCGGCCTCGAACGAACCACCGGCGACATTGGCGATCGCCTTGTCGATGGTCGGCTCCATATGCCACAGGGCCGAGGCCATGATCGTGCCGGGATAGTCGCCCGACGTGTCGATGACGTTGCCCACAGCCTTGACGCCGCGTTCAACCGCCGCATCCGATACGCCAAAGCGTTCCGCATACATGATGTCCGCCCCCGCATCCATCATCGCGATGGCGCTTTCCTTGGCCTTGGGCGGGTCATACCAGCTGTCGATAAAGGTCACGAGGAAGGTGACGTCCGGGTTCACCTCGCGTGCGCCGTCCATGAAGGCGTTCATCAACCGGTTGACCTCGGGGATGGCGTAACCGCCGACCATGCCGATCACGTTTGATTCCGTCGCGGCGCCGGCCACCATGCCGGTCAGGTAGGACGGTTCATGAATCCAGTTGTCGAAAACCGAGAAATTGGGCGCCACCGGGCCAAAGGACGATCCCATCAGAAACGCCGTATCGGGATAGTCCTTCGCCACCTTGCGGGCGGCGCGTTCCAGACCGAACACCTCGCCCACGATCAGCTGCGCGCCCTGCTCGGCATATTCGCGCATCACGCGCTCATAGTCTGTGTTGGCCACGTTTTCCGAGAACACATATTCAATGTCGCCCCGCTCGGCCGCCGTATTCAGGGCCTTGTGGATGCGGCTGATCCATTGCTGTTCCACCGGCAACGTGTAAATCGCCGCCACCTTGACTGTTTCTGCTGCCGCCAGCCCGGCGGAATACAATGTTGATGCCGCTGCGACCGCGGCCAGCAGCACTCTGCGCGTTAATGTTCTTTTGGTCATATCTCTCTCCTGTGTGGCGGGATGGCAGCATTTTTTTACTGTTCAGTCAATTTTTTCATGCGCTTCCACAGGAAGTTCGATCACGTCGCAGCACCTTTGACCGATTTTTGGACACTCCCGTCCTGCGACCGTCAACGGCGTGGGATCGCGTGTCACAGCCTTGCCATTGGGCACCGGGCCGGAAAGTCCAAATTAGGTTTGCATCACTCAACCAATGATTGTATTTCGGTGGAGTGCGAGTTTTACTTTTGCCGGAAAACTGCGGCACCCGGGCAACAATTGTGCAGATGCAGAATAAATCCACCCAAGGATATATTTTCCATCTTAAGTTTTTTACATCGCGGGTTTATCCGGGACGCCGTTTGATTGCTTGTTTAAGCGGTAACAGCTGCGCTCAGATCTCAGGGTAATTTTGCGATGTTGGATTTTGCCTCTTCCACGGCTTCACAAAACAGGCCTGCGGATCAGCCAGCTCCGGATGCGGCACCATCAGGCCTGTACCCGGGTCTGGGCAAGCGGGTCTTTGACATCATGTTTGCCTTGCTGCTTCTACCGGTCGTTGCGCCGGTCATTGCGCTGCTTTGGTGCATCGTACGCCTTGACGGCGGTCCGGGATTTTTCGGTCATACCCGCGTGGGAAAAAATGCCAAGCCGTTCAAATGCTGGAAGATTCGCAGCATGGTGGTGGATGCCGAAACGCGCCTGCATGCCTATCTGGGCGCCAATCCCGACGCCGCGGCCGAGTGGGAACGCGACCATAAACTGACCGACGATCCGCGCATCAACCGGCTGGGGCACATCCTGCGTAAGACCAGCCTGGACGAGCTGCCGCAAGTCTGGAACGTGCTGAAAGGCGAGATGAGCTTTGTCGGCCCGCGCCCTGTTGTGGCCATCGAACTGGTCAAATACGGCAGTTCCGCTTCGGCCTATCTGGCGCAGAAACCGGGGATCACCGGGCTTTGGCAGATCTCGGGGCGCAACGATATCAGCTACGCCGAGCGGGTGTCGCTGGATGCCGCCTACCTGACCCGCTGCAGCTTTCTCAGCGACGTCAGGATCATCTTTCTGACCGCTTCGGCGGTGTTTCTCAGAACCGGGCGGTAACCGGGCGACGGACCTTTATTCTTGCTTTGTGACCGTGTAGAGAGCAGCGGCACACGCGTTTGGCGTGTGTCTGGCATTTGGGATCGTATATTTGATATGAAGCAGTCTCCGATACAGGACGCGCAGTTCAAAACGAACCGGTCCCAGGCAAATGACGCGCCGCAAGATGACGTCATCGACCTGAGCGCCTTGGTGGCAACGCTGTGGCGCGGCAAGTGGATCATTGGCCTGACCACCACCCTCGCCATTCTGGTCGGAGCCTTCTATGCCTTTGTCGCTGCCGTCCCGATCTACAAATCCTCTGCCGTGGTCATGCTGGAAACCGAGCAGGCCAGCGTGATCGACCTGCAAAGCGTCGTGGGCGGCCTGGCCGGTGACACCGTCGAGGTCAATTCCGAGCTTGAAGTGCTGCGGTCCCGCGGCCTGATGGGCAAGGTTGTCGACAAGCTGGACCTCGTCTCGGACCCGGAGTTCAACGAAGAGCTCGTGCCCGTCTCGGCGCTGGAAGGGGTCAAGCAGTTTATCCAATCCCTGTTTGGCGCCAATCCCGACGCGGGGCTGGTCCCCGAGGATCTGGCCAAGCAGCAGACCCGAGACGATGTGATTACCGCGCTGCTCGAAAATGTATCGGTGCGCAACGTGCCGCAAAGCCTGGTGTTCGAAGTGACCGCCGAGACGGAATCGGCGCGCAAATCGGCCCTGATCGCGGACACCATTGTCGAGCTTTACGTCCTGAACCAGATCGAAGTGAAATTCGAGGCCACCGAACAGGCGACCGCCTGGCTGACCGATCGTGTGGCCGAGTTGCAGATCGATCTGGAAACCGCCGAAGCGAAGGTCAACGACTTCAATTCGACAACCGCGCTGATCTCTCCCGAAGCGCTGCAATTGCAGGAAGTGCAGCTAAAGGATCTGCGCGAACGCAGCATCTCGGCCGAGGCGACCCGCGCCGCGGCACAAACCCGGTATGCGGCCTTGATCGCCGCCGACAGCCGCGCGGCCCGGGCCGAGGTCAGCCAGGACCCGCAACTGCAACGTCTGCTTGGCCAGATCGACAGCTCCGACACCGGTGAGGCCGCCTTTGACACCGCTTTCCAGCGCTTGGTTGCGCGAACCGCGCTCGAAGCCCAACGGGCGACGCAACAGGTTCAGGCGCTGACGCTGTCAGCCGAAGAACTGGGCCAGAAGATCGCGCAGCAAAATGCGGATTTGATCACGCTGCAGCAGCTGGTCCGCGAGGCCGAAGCCGTTCGGCTACTCTACGAATATTTCCTGGCCCGGCTGAAAGAGACGTCGGCGCAAGAAGGCATCCAGAAAGCGGACAGCCGGCAATTGTCGCGCGCCGTGATACCCGGCGAGCCTTCCGAGCCAAAAAAGTCCCTGATCCTTGCCCTTTCGGCCATTTTGGGCCTGATGCTAGGGGCTGGTATCGTGTTGCTGGCCGAGGCCCGACGCAAAGGCTATCGCTCGGCGCAGGAGCTGGAGCGCAAGACCGGATACAGCGTTCTGGGTCAGATTCCCGTCTTTCCCGCCCGCGGACGCCGCAAGGTGCTGGAGTATCTCGCCGAAAAGCCCTCATCCGCCACGGCCGAGGCGGTGCGCAACCTGCGCACCTCGCTGATGTTGTCCAATGTGGACCGCCCGCCGCAGGTTGTGGTGATCACCTCTTCTTTGCCGGGCGAAGGCAAGACGACAAACGCGCTGGCGCTGGCGCAGAATTTTGTCGGGATCGGCAAAAAGGTCCTGCTGGTCGAGGGAGATATTCGGCGCCTGACCATGACGGCACAATTACTGGGTGCGCCCCAGAACGGGATTGTTTCAGTTCTGGCCGGGGACGCAACGGCGCAGGAGGCCATTTTTCAGGACCCGCTGCTAGGCTGTGACATTCTGGCTGGCGAGAAGACCTCGGCCAATGCGGCAGACCTGTTTGCGTCGGAACGGTTCCGGCAGTTCCTCGAAGACATGCGCCAGCAATATGACGTCATCCTGATCGACACGCCGCCGACCCTGCTGGTGTCGGACGCGCGCCTGATTGCGCGCAACGCGGATGCGGTGCTGTTGACCGTCAAATGGAATGACACATCCGAACAGGACCTGACCGAAGCGATGCGCCTGTTCCAAACCGACAATCAGCGCCTGACCGGTCTTATTCTTGGTCAAATCAATGTGCGCGGTGCGCGGCATTACGGGTATTCGTACGGCAGCTACGCCGAGACGTATTACAACAACTAAAAAACGCGCCCGTTTTCCGTTTTGTGAGGGGCGTGTTTTTATCGTTGTGTCTAGGTGATTTTAGTTTGTGCTGACGGTGCTGGTTGTAGTTGTGCTGTTTGAGGAACCGCCGCCGCCTGCGGCTGCGAGGCCTGCGGCGGCTGCGGCGACGCCGAGTGCGGGGGCGACGAGCGGGACAAAGCCGGTCACGCCCTCCTGGGCGGCGGCGTCGCGCGCGGCGCGGGCCTCATCGCTCTGATCTGTGCCGGTCGTGCCGGAGGCGTCCTGCGCATAGGCGCCGGTGGCCGAAAGCGCCAGAATCAGAAGTGTTGTTCTGATCATCGTTAGTCTCCTAAAACGGGTCTTGGGCGCAGGCTAACACAACCGTCTGGGCCTGAGAATGCCGCATCCGCAAAAAACGCGCGGATTTGCCGGGAAAGCCCGGTTTTTCAGCGGCTTGCGGCAAGGTTCACCGCCGCTGCGGCCGTGGCCATACGGTGTCGGGCCTCTGCGCAGTTTCCCGTTTAAATTGCAGCGCAGCCACAAACACCCGGGAAAGCCCGCATCCGCGAATTGCCACAAGACGCCACCGGCAAAACCCGCTAATCAGGCGCCGTAAAAAAGCGATAAACTGACGTG